>NZ_JBIYCV010000010.1:0-208416 GCF_044908085.1 Paenibacillus sp. RC73 | reverse complement strand
TTATACAGCCTGACGGCATGTACCAAAATCTCAGCGTTGGATTTTGCAAGCAAAATCCGTACTCACTCGTTGTTCAGTTTTCAAAGATCAAACCTACATTTTGTCTTGCTTCGTTTCACCACCGCGTCTCAGCGGCGACTTAAATAATGTAACACATAACCTTATTTTACGTCAAGCATTTTTTTAAAATTTATTTTCATGCTTGTTTGCAACATATTTATCCTGCTGTAAACAGGTCTAAATTATTCATGCTGCTTAATGGGGCGAGTTATAACTTAGCATATCTTTTATAAACTCGTCAACCTTTAACGACAATTTTTATGTTTTGAGCGTCAATGTGACTCTATTACGAATAAAAAAGGAAGAAAAACCCGTTTTAACGGACCTTCCTCCCGCTGATTCGATGTATCAATTAAATAAGGGAATAACGTAATTCACTATGGTGTCCGCGATTCCTGAGATTCCCGCCAGCCGATTCCCTGATCAATGAGCGGTATACGAGCTTACGTAGCACTACGGTAAGATCCAGTTGGAGATTTTTTAGCTCAGGATGATTGATAAGCTCATCTATGGACCAGGGCTCCCGTCTGCTGCCTAAAATGCGGAATAGCGGTGCTGAGCACCCCTCCATTTTAGACATCACTGAAAATTCGCAAGCAAGCAGCACAAGCTCAACCCGCTGCTCAAGAGTTTCCGTACTTAACGTGAGTTCGTTGTACAGCTTGTAGATCGTTCGATCCAACGGCTGTGTCTGAACCCACAAGTGAACCGTCGGATAAATCCCCCGCTCAATAAGCTCAATGGATGCCCAATGATCCAACGCCTTCAGAATACTCTGATGAGCGTCAATAATCCGACCTTCTCGCATCGCTCTTTTACCATGAACGTAATTAGCCAGAAAACGGGCGAACTCATGAAATTGCTTTTGCTCCCGTAACGGGCCGTTGAATTCAATAATTTCCCGCCTTAAAAGACTGACCCTTTCATCCCGCTCCCATATGATGTGGCCTTCCAGTAAATAATCTATTATGATGGCATGTTCACCGGCGATAATCCACCCTTTCAGACAATCCAGTGTTGCGTACAACACCTGACACCTTAAGCCATTAATCAGTAAATGCTGAATGGAACGGGCTGGCTTCCGGCTTTCTCCAATAATTAGAATGAGTTCATCAAAATCGTACAGCATGGCTCCATGAAAATATTCGCTCGGCTTTCTATACAAAATAATGCCGATCGAATCTTCCTGCAACAATTCATCATACATCAAGCTTAATTTGGTTAGCTGCACTTCTCCCTCCATACCTGTAAGGCGGCCATTACCGCTAAATTTGGATATATGTGAACATTTCTACATAAAAAAGAAACTTCCTTCTTCAATTCTATAAATTTTATGTTTTATTTCAGGATTTTTGCAAATTCCTCATTTACTTATTTCTTTTAAAGAATCCCAAGCGGCTTCATTCGCAAAGGTCCGGTTCCATACACCGATTCCCCCAAGTTTCAATGACTTGGCAAGTTGTACCCTCGCTTCCAGCGATACACGATCCTCCAGCCAAATCTTTTTAACAATGCCGTCTTCATTATACTCGACATAATTCTGGCCTTCCGACGCTCTGAATTTAGGCTTTAGCTTAAATTTCTCGATAATCGCTGCTGCTGACTCCATACCGAGTGATTTGGAGCTAACCTTGATGGTGTCCCCTTTAGGTGTTTCAGACCATACACGAGTGTATAACGGAATGCCCAAGACAACTTTTTGAGATGGTACTTCATCCTCCTGAATGATTCGCTTGATCGACGCTTCCACCCACGGCAGCGAGGCGACTGAACCAGCCTTCGGGCTGGCTGCCCAATGCTCATCATAGGCCATAACCATGAGATAATCCGTAATGGAACCCAATGATTTTCGATCCAGAAAAGCAGACCACATCTCACTTTGAGATTTAGGTGTCACATCAATAGACAATATCAAATCATGTTCACGTGCCATCGGCTTAAGCTCTCGCAGAAATTGGGTGACATTGGGTCCATCCTTCGTATGAACATTTTCAAAGTCAATATTGATACCGTCCAGACCATTTTCCCCGGCAAGTGTAATCATCTGATCTATAATCGACTTTCGCCGTTCAAAGGTAGACAAGGCCTCTGTCGTTAATTCAGGATTAAAGCTGTTGCTCAACAAGCCCCATACTTCCATCCCCTTGCGATGCGCCCAACTGACATAGGCAGGGTCCGCTTTGCTTTGTACGGTGCCCTCATTATCTATGACACTGAACCAGGTGGGACTCACCACATTCACTCCAGGCATAGGGTCAAATTTGGAAGGATCAGGTTTACGGTTGTAAACGGCCTCCCAGGCGAGGTTAACAGGTCTTCCCTCCCAGTGCTTCTCCGAGATAGATGGAGTATCTTTAGCCGGGGCGACCGCAAGCTCCTCTCCTTCAGAGATGTTGGCCGCCTGCACATATCCAGCGTAGCCGTTATCCAGTTGAACAAAATACCAATCAGCCTGTTTGGACCAAATGCGCACCTTCGTTTGTTGAGGTATATCCGTCAAAATAAAAGACAGGCTGGAGGCTTCTTTACGCAAAGCAATTTTGGCATCCTGTCGTCCATCCTTCTTCTCCACGTTTCCCAGTTTGACTTTCTCTCCGGCTTTCATCAGGATGACTGCACCCGTCACTGTGTCTTCATGAACGGATACACCATATACTTCACGGACAGCTTGCATAGGTATATAAACCGATCCACTAATAATCTGGGGAGCTGCACTGAGCGTATATGATGTTCCATTCAATTCCCCCTGCGGCTTGGAAACGGTCATTTGTAGCAAATTTTGCCTCGTAGCCAAAATGATAGTTTGGCTGTCATCCTCGTAACGAATCGCTGGATTGATTTTACTTTGCACAAATTTGAGTGGTACCAGCATGTTCTTGCCAGAGTTTTGAGCTTCATACCCGGTTAGCTTTCCCTGGATAAAAATGGGGCGGATACTGCCTTGCCAATCGGGTTTTTCATGCAGTGGATTACCGAACCATACGACAGTAATTGCGCAGATGATCGCTGCGAACAACAGCAAGCTTGTAGCCCCTTTGAAACGTGAACGTTTACGGCGGCGTCTGGAATGATTTCTGGCCAATATTCAACCTCCATTGTCGGAACTTTGAATTACAGGATAACGTAAACTGAACTGGTTGCTGACAGACAAGTTATTTAAACAAAAAAACGCGGTAAATCCCCGCTTGTGGGGAATTTCTCACGTTTCCAACCCATTACAATATATACATACCGCACCGAAAAACTTCTATTCCTTATTTTGCTGAATTTCCTTGTTCATGCAAGCTTTGCACACTCCGTATAACTCCATACGATGTCCATGCACTTCGAAACCTGTCTCTAACGAGGCATGGTGTTCCACAACTGCCAAATACGGATAACTGAAATCTTCAATCTTTCCGCATTTTTCGCAAATGATGTGATAGTGCTCCGAAACATTGGCATCATAACGACTGGCGTTATCTCCATAGGTCAACTCATGTACCATACCCGCTTCTATAAACATCTTTAAGTTATTATAAACCGTAGCCACACTCATGCTTGGAAACTTGGATTCGAGCGCACGATATATTTCATCAGCGGTCGGATGTCCCATAGATTCCATCAAATAGTTTAATATGGCATGGCGCTGGGGTGTTATGCGTACACCTGTCTTCTTTAGAAGTTCCAAAGCATGCTGGACGCGAGCTGCCATATATGTCCACCGCCTTATCCCTTACTTACGATTTGCTTTATTACAACTATTTTACATTCTATTCACGTTGTACGTCTATTCACGTTGTACGTCTATTCACATTGTACGGTCAATTCAAGTTTCTTGTCAACGCGCCGCATTATCGCTGGATGACCCGTTAGAGGCTCCGGTAGCGGGAGATTCAGATGGAGCCGCAGGCGTTTCTAACGCATTAGGCACATTCGTTCCTGCCGACTCGTCCAAGCCAGGCAGCGATGGCATTAGTAGCTTCTTGATCGTTAAATTACTGTTGCCTTCCACGTTGATCGAGTACTTACCTGTCCCATTTTGGCCTGAGATACTTTTACTATCTATTTTAAAAGGGAAGTCTGATCGAAGATTGCCGTAACTGCTGGACCCCTCCAACTGAAAGTCACCATTCGACGGAAGATCCAACGCAATATCACCGACAGCACTGTATATTTTCCAATCTCCACCTACCTGCTCGCTGTGCACCTTGATCCCGCCATTGAGCGAATTTGCATTCAGCTTGGCTGTGGGATTCAGAACGTTCATGTCACCATTTTGGGTATCAACCGTAATATCACCTTCCGAGCGGGCAAGCTGAATGTCGCCTACCATCGTGCGTAGCGCAACCGTTCCTTCAATATCCCCTGCCTGCATATCGCCGCGATTGGTTCGCATATCTACATCTCCGGTGATACGATGCAATTTGATCCGACCGTTCAAGGTGACTCCTTTGACATTGCCGATAGCATCATTAACCGTCAGATTCCCATTTCCGCTCTCAAGCCGGATGCTGTCGATAGCATCTACTCCGTTCAGGGTAATATCCCCGTTGGAGGTTCTGATCTGCATATTAAATCGCCGATCCTCTGGCACTGTAATTAGCATATTCGTACGGGGCTGACGTCTGCTCGATGCTCCGTATGATTGTACCTCAGGACGAATCTGAATGGTCTTGCCGTCGGTAGAAGTCAGCGAGGAGCCTTGAGCAATCTTGTCCGCTTCAGCAGCAGGCGCTTGATCCACCCACAGGGTCGCACGTACTTCTACATTGAATACAGGTCGTCTGATCAGCGTTACATCGCCATTGACCGAATCAACTATCAAATCGGACGTCTGCATCGTTACAGGCACCAGGATGCCGCCCATATCATATCGATTTCCTTTCGCCTGGCTAAAATCCATGGACGCCGCGGTCAGATTCAAACTAACCCTGTTCCACAGATACATATAATGATTTTGCTGGGTCACGATAAAAACAGCAGCGGCCACGACCAATGCGGAGACAATTCCCTTCAGATCAGGTCTGAAACGCCGTCCGTTGTCGGGCTTGCCCTCCTTGCGGTAGTACACCCCAAAAAAAATCAGATACTCCAGTCCCCACAGCACAAAAATAACGGGCCACCATATGAGCAGCAAAAGCATATATTCGGTATGTTGAACAACATCCAGGATAAGCAGAACGCCTACAGCCATCAACAGAAGCGAAGAGGTGTAGCGCCCGACTCTTATTTTGCGGTGCACGCCAGCTTCACCCTCTTTCCTTAACCTTTTTACGCTTGACCGACAAGCCGACTTCTCGCAAAAAGACTAATAGTCCGATCAGCATTAATAAAATAGCTAACGTCAAAAAGCCATAATCCTCGAAAAAGTTGCCCAGCCAGCGTGGTTTCATACGAAACAGAATCATAAGTCCGCCACCCGCCACAAGCAGCACGGCAAAAGACAAGCCTCTCTCCCAAGCATAAAATGGACTGCTTTGCTGTCCTCGTGCATCCATCTGTGCATTACGATCCGGCTTACGGCGATAGCGAACCATATAATCCGCTGATTGTAACACGTCATATACATTATAAAAATACAAAACAGGAATGAACAAGCCGAGCAAAATAAGCAACGGAATGTTAATTCTCAAGCCGTCAGAAGCGACATACAGCATCGCAAAAATATCTAACAGAAGCAATACGATAAATGTAAGCCCTCTAATGAAGAGCCCTAAAAAAAGATGCCCCAGTCCGGGTAACAATGCTGCCATTATAATGGAAATACCTTTGCGAAATTTAGCGTATTTAAAACGTTTACCCTGTTTGGGATGTTCCCGCTGTTCCGGCTCCGGTGACTTTTGTTCCTCTCCAGACAGTATCGGTTGTTCCGAGTCCATGCCATCCTCCCCCCTTGAATTCCATGCGTGATCCGCAGCAAATGCTCCAATGGTTAGATAGTACCCCAATCGGATTCAAGAGTAACTGGAAAAAATATGTTAAACCCTCATTCCACGGAAACTGCCGCTACATCCTCCCACTGCCTGAGATCGGCTGCAATACGCACCGGATTAAAATCGCCGCGGGCCAGCACCTCCAAGGAAACCTCCATGCTCTGCCGATCCGGGTGGACCTCGTGAAAAGGTACATTTTCATGCTCTTTGATCACTATTTTACGTATTTCCACCTTTTCTTGCTCTAAATAAGTCGAAATTTGCTCCAGTAATCCGTGAGAGGACAACCCATACAGTGTAATCAGATGAGGCTGGCGTCCTCGCATATACCGCAACTCGATTTTGTTAAACACCCATAAGTTTAGAAATACGAGTACAGTCGCCGCTATAGATGGAAAATAAAACCCTGCTCCAATTCCAAGGCCAATAGCTGCTACCACCCAGATAGAGGCGGCTGTCGTTAAACCAGTGATGGACTTGCCTGTAAATATAATAGTTCCAGCGCCTAAAAAACCCACTCCCGTAATCACAGCTGTAGCCAAGCGAGCCGGATCAATACGTACATTGGCTTCTTTGATAAAATCGGCAAAGCCGTAAATGGAGAGCAGCATAATAAGCGTCGAACCGAGACTCACCATAATATGAGTCCTCAAACCAGCCGCATGCTTTGAACGCTCGCGCTCAAAGCCAATGCATCCACCGAGGAGCATGGACAGCAAAAGCCGTAAAATGATATGCGAATTGTCTATAACCCAAGGATTATCCATAAAGCTCCCTTCTCCGGTTATGTTGTGCTTCCCTCGCCGGGTTCGTGGTTTCTGTGCTAGTAAGGCTATTTGAGTGCTATTTCACGTTATGCAGGTGGTATGTGGTTAATTCCACGCCCGGAGCCACCTCTACCACCGATACGGGGCGAAAGCCATGTTTTCGATAAAGGGCCACCGCAGGAGCATTTAAAGTTCCTGTAGATACGATAAACAACGGTATATGATGATATTCATTCAAAACATGCTTCATTAAGGAGTCAGCAATCCCTTTGCGAAAATGATCCGGATGAACCATCATACGTGCAAGAGTGAGCGAATCGGACGACTCAGACTGCACCGCCAGCGCCCCTAGCAGGTCGCCGTCCTCAATCCAGCCATAGAATGTCTCTCCGCAGCTTCGCAGCGTATCAAACGTATCCATAAGGGGTGGTATTTCATCAAAACCGATCCGCTCAGCCTCCAGTCTGTAAGCGATGTGCTGAAGATGCCATATCTGACTGACCATTTCATCATCTTCCAATGAACATATGCTAATCATGCTGTATCCCTCCTTTTATTCAGGGCAGGCTGTGCTACTGCTTTCTATAGAGAAACTCGTAACATGCCATTGCACTTCCAAATTGCGTACCGCAGCTCATCACAGAGCCTATACAAAAAGGGGCCTGTCCCTATAAGACAAACCCCTTTCAAATCTATGCCATTAGCGGTTTAACACTTCCGTCAGCAGCTTGTTGGCGAGGCCAGGATTTGCTTTGCCCTTGCTCTCCTTCATCACTTGACCAACCAGGAATCCGATGGCCTTCTGCTTGCCAGCTTTGTAATCCTCAACCGATTGCGGGTTAGCCGCTACAACCTGCTCAACGATCGTCATGATCGCACCCTCGTCACTGATTTGCACAAGCCCTTTTTCTTCAACAATTTGCTGCGGCAGTTTATCACTCTCCAGCATTTCCTTGAAGACCGTTTTAGCGATTTTACTATTAATCGTCCCCTTCTCCAGCAGTCCGATCATTTCACCCAAGCCCCGACCTGTCAGTTTAACCTGCGACAGCTCCACACCTGCACTGTTCAAATACCCGAGCAAATCCCCCATAATCCAGTTGGATACTGCTTTGGCATCCTTCGTGTATTGAAGACTATCCTCGAACAAATCGGCCAGTGGCTTGGAAGACGTAATTACCTGTGCATCATACTCAGGCAATCCATATTCCGAGGTGTAGCGAACTTTTCGCTGGTCAGGCAGTTCAGGAATCGAAGCACGAATATGTTCTTTCCATTCTGCATCAATATGCAGCGTAACGAGATCCGGATCCGGGAAATAACGATAGTCATGCGCCTGTTCCTTACCGCGCATGGACAGAGTTTTACCTTGGGCCTCATCCCAACGACGTGTCTCCTGTACAATCGTTCCGCCTTCCTCCAGCGTCTGTTCCTGGCGGAACTGCTCATATTCCAATCCGCGCTGTACTCCACGGAAGGAGTTCATGTTTTTTAGCTCTGCTTTAGTACCTAGCTCTTGCTGTCCATGCGGACGAAGGCTAATGTTCGCGTCGCAGCGAAGCGAGCCTTCCTCCATCTTCACATCGGATACGTCACAATACTGCATAATAGCACGTATCTTTTCCAAGTAAGCCTTGGCTTCTTCAGGTGAAGATATTTCCGGTTCCGAAACGATCTCGACCAACGGTGTACCGACCCGGTTAAAATCAACCAAAGACGCATAGCCGCCATCGACATGTGTTAATTTGCCTGCGTCCTCTTCCAGATGCAGTCGGGTAATACCGATACGCTTTGTCTCGCCGTTCACTTCAATATCAATCCAGCCATGCTCGCCGATCGGCTGATCGTATTGCGAGATTTGGTAAGCCTTGGGTGAATCGGGGTAAAAATAGTTTTTGCGGTCAAACTTGCTCACATCAGCAATCGTGCAATTAAGCGCCATCGCCGCTTTCATCGCATAATCAACGGCCTGACGGTTTAATACTGGCAGTACCCCCGGATGCCCAAGACAAATGGGACATGTATGCGAGTTTGGCGGTGCTCCGAAGGATGTCGAGCATCCGCAAAATATTTTAGACTTCGTATGCAGTTCCACATGGACTTCCAGTCCGATGACCGTCTCATATTTGGATGTAGTAGTAGTCATGAATGGGTTCCCTCCTTTTCGGCAAATTACAGCTGCGGACGCTGCTTGTGAAATTCGGTATTTTGTTCAAATGCATGCGCTACACGCAGCACGGAAGACTCGTCAAAGGCTTTTCCGATAATTTGCAGTCCAACCGGCAATCCATCTGCAAGACCACAAGGGATACTGATGGCTGGCACTCCAGCCAAGCTCACCGGAATCGTCAAGATATCGTTCAAATACATCGTTAATGGATCATCCACTTGCGAACCGATTTTAAAAGCTGTGGTCGGCGCAGTAGGTCCGATAATGACATCATATTGTTCAAACACACGATCAAAATCCTGTTTGATCAGTGTACGCACTTTTTGAGCTTTCAAGTAGTAAGCATCATAGTACCCGGAACTCAGCGCATAGGTGCCCAGCATAATCCGGCGCTTCACCTCGGGGCCAAAGCCCTGCGTGCGGGATTGATGGTACAGATCCAGCAGGTTGTCCGGATTGTCTGCACGTACGCCATAGCGTACACCGTCAAAACGGGCCAGATTGGACGATGCTTCGGATGAAGCCAGCAGATAGTATGTGGCTACCGCATATTCGGTGTGCGGAAGAGAAACCTCTTCCCATACCGCGCCCAGTCCTTCCAGCGTTTTCAGCGCGTCCAGCACCTTTTCCTTGACCTGTGGATCGACACCCTCACCCAGATACTCCTTAGGTACAGCAATACGAAGCCCTTTTACATCTCCGGTCAAAGCGTTCAAGTAATCAGGAACGTCTACCTTGGCAGAAGTGGAGTCCTTGTGATCATAGCCTGCAATGGCTTGAAGGACGTACGCCGAATCCTGAACATTTTTCGTAATCGGTCCAATTTGGTCCAAAGAGGAAGCAAAGGCCACCAGGCCAAAACGTGATACCAGACCATAGGTTGGCTTCAAGCCCACTACGCCACAATAGGACGCAGGCTGGCGAATGGATCCGCCTGTATCAGAACCGAGGGTGAAATAAGCCTCGCCTGCTGCTACAGCCGCAGCCGAGCCGCCACTGGAGCCGCCGGGAACGCGTTCCAGATCCCAAGGATTTCGTGCCGGGAAGAAGCTGGAGTTCTCGTTAGAGCCGCCCATGGCGAATTCGTCCATGTTCATTTTGCCCAGTGTCACGGTTTGCGCCGTACGCAATTTGCCAACAACCGTTGCATCGTACACGGGATCAAAATTCTTCAAAAACTGACTGCCGCATGTTGTACGCAGCCCTTCTGTCACAATGTTATCCTTAATGCCGACCGGCAGGCCAAACAGCAAACCTCGTTCCTTTCCCGAGATCAGATGATCGTCCAGCTGACGTGCGGATGCACGTGCCTGCTCCTCGTCAACCGTAATATAGGCCTTGATCTTGTCTTCCCTCGCACCAATCGTCTCCAGAGCGTGACCCACCAGGTCACTCACGGAAATTTCCTTTTGATGCAGCTTGTTATGTATTTCCGGCAATGTATTATCAAACAAGCTCAATTTGCATCCTCCTTTCAAATGTGAAATCTATTCCAGAACAGCAGGAACTTTAAACTGTCCGTCTTCTTCTTCAGGTGCATTGCGCATCACTTGCTCGTGTGTCAAACTTTCGCGAACTTCGTCGTCCCGCATGACATTGCTGACGTGCAGCACATGAGTGGTCGGTTTTACCTCTTCCGTATCCAACTCATTCAGCTTCTCCGCATAATGAAGAATAGCGTTCAATTGCCCTGTCATTGTGTCTTCCTCGACTGCGGTCAGATTCAACCGGGACAGCTTGGCTACGTGACGGACATCTTCCGTGGAAATGTTCATACAAAAACCTCCTCGTGTATAAGAGGATTTTGCAAAAATCCAATAAGCGACTTCCAATGAACAATATATAGATCGAAAGGGTCTAGTTCGTCTATATATTGCACTTCAGAGCGACTGGAATCAAATTTTGCAAAATCCTGATATCAAAAATGCTGCACCGAACTTTGAAATAACGTTTTTAATTATAGGATAGAACCCTTTACAATTCAATCTTTGACGCGGTACAGAATCAAACTGTATAGCAGAGCGGTAAATGTTACTAAATGTATATAAAAAAAAGCACCTCTCGGTGCTCTTTCGAAAAGCGATAGGAGCTAAAAACGTGCTAATTATATATTCTTCAAAAGAGTCGGCATTAGCCGCCCCCCCTATATCCAAGCACGTAAATTGACTTGTCTAATAAAATCAGCCTGTGACAACAATTCTGTCGCGGTTTCTTCTTCCTCAACCTCTACCGAATCAAGACCACCGTTCATCACATGTCTGAACAGCTTCTCATTATGCGTAGCAAGGGCGTAATCTATCAGCGCTTCACGCTCAATCCGCTCGGCTTCCAGCTTCAAAATACTTTCTTCCAGCTCGATGTCCCCGGACGGTACAAAAAAGTTGCGATTCACCTTCGGGACGCGAATGACATAGTCAAAAGCATTGTCCGCGTTACGGTCGTAAGCAATGATATAACCATGTTCGCCTACAGGAAGATTCTGCTCAAAAGCATCCGCGACGATCATAATTCTAGTTCCTAAATGATGCATCGTTAGCCCCCCCGTTTGTCTGAACTTATCTGCTAAGTCTACTAAAAAAAAAGTAGCTTGTCTATATCATCTATGTATCTTCAAAACTGTCCGTCTCCACGTCCCAGTCTGTACTCATTCAGCCTTGTGTGCCAATTCTGTGCAATGGTTCCGTCCTGTTTTGTTACCTTTTTCCAAGTTATTACCTTCGGTTCAGAACCTTGCACAGAAGCTCCGTCTTCTGTCTTTATGGAAAAATGGCGGCTATCTCCATTCTCACGATGTAACCCAGATATATACTTCCTTTTCATTGATGCTCCCCCTTGTGATCTGACGGCCAAATGCCTCTTTATCCTCTTAATGGGCAAAAAAAAGAACGCAAACCGGGATTCATCCACAGCTTGCGTGCTTCGCGAGTTTAGTATGTAACTTCAATATGTGTATGTTAACAAAAATAAAAACCTTTGTCTATACATAATTTATAATTTGTTGTCGAAATGGGGCAAAACCTGTCACAACCTTGATTATGCCCCAGCTGAAAACATTCATCACTTTTTATCGTATATACGGATTGTTGGCTTTCTCATACCCGATGGACGTTTTGGGACCATGACCGGAATACACCGTAATGTCATCTCCAAGCGGGAACAATTTGTTCTGAATGGAATCGTACAAGTCCCGTTCCCTCCCACCTGTCAAGTCTGTGCGGCCGACACCCTGACGAAATAATACATCGCCGGAGAACAAGTCCTTACCACACAAAAAGCTGACGCTTCCGGGTGAGTGCCCAGGTGTATGGAACACCTTGAATGTATGCCCGATCAGGTTCAATTGCTGACCTTCCGCCAAATCATATTCGGCAGGCTCCGTCGAGATCGGCGGGGATGCCTCGGGCCACATCAAAGAGCCGTTTAATTTAGGGGATGTAAGCCAGTCCTGCTCCAAAGGGTGCAGATAAACCGGACAGCCCTTCGCTTTGCGAATCTCATCCACTCCACCGATATGATCAAAATGAGCATGGGTCAGCAAGATGGCTTCAATCTTCAGTGACTCAATGGCTCTCAGCAAAGAACCCGGATTCATGCCAGGATCAATGATAACGGCACGCTGCGGGTCATCCCCCTGAAGCAAATAGGCATTCGTTTGGAGCGGGCCCAGATTATAGCTGCGAATAGACAACGTCATATTTTAAAATCCCGAGATGAGCTCGCGCAATTCCTGAACAATTACAGGATGAACCTCGGTTCCCTCCCCATATTTCTCAGCCATTTCTTTACGGGCCACCGCAATTTTTTCTTGATAATCATCGGCTTCCCGATCTGGATTTTCACGTTTGAACCCGATCATAATTTGTTGAACATGTGTAGGGCGCGGTCCCCAGTGACCCAGTACATGACCCCCTGTATCGGCAAAAATCACAATCGGCACAGCACGTCCGCCCATCGTCAGGAAGTCGTCCATCAGCGCTTGATGATTTTCCAAAATCAGTACTTCAGTCGGAATCCCGCTATTCTCCAGCGCGCGGAATACAACTGGCACGTTGCGAACTACATCTCCACACCAGTCGGCGGCCAAAATGAGTACACGCAGGTCGTCCCGATGGTTCAGGCTTTCAAAATACTCACGGTCCTCTTCACGGTTCCACACAAACTGATCATACCCGGAGCGGAAGGCTTCCTTGTTCTTTTCCATCCCCTCCATAAACTGTTCGGGGCTCAGACCTTTTCCAAAATATTGCGACACGTTAGTACGACTCATGTTATACACTCCCTTTCTTCTTTTTGGACACAATCCATTTGATAACAAAATAAATGATCAAGAGCGCAAGGGCAACCAGCAAAATCGGTTTGATATAAGGTGCTGCCACTTCGTCAATCTGCTCCCACTTGTCTCCAAGCAGCATTCCTAAATATATAAACAGAACAGACCAAGGTATAACTGCTAGCGTCGTCAAAACAATAAAGCGCCATACACTCATGCGAGCCAGCCCGGCAGGGATGGAGATCGCGTGACGCACAACAGGGATAAAGCGGGCTGTGAAAATGACCCCTGTGCCGTATTTGTTAAACCAGGCTTCGGCGTGGTCGACATGGCTTTTTTTGATGAGTATGTATTTTCCGTACTTATCCAATACCGGTCTGCCGCCATAGCGTCCAATCCAGTAAATAAACAGTTGTGCCAGCACTCCGCCAATGGTTCCAAACACGACCGCACCAAAAAAATTAATGTGACCCGAGGAAACTAAAAAGCCCCCATAAGCGAGGACAATTTCACTTGGAATGACCTCAACCATCAGGCCTAGCATAATACCAAAATACCCAAGACTACGAATGATCTCAAACAAATAATTAATGATACTAGATATATGGTCCATTTTTCTTCCCACTCCCTGCCTGTTTCTCTATTTTCATTAGTGTATCACAGCGGCAGAACAAGTCGCCACTTCGCCCAAACAGGGAGGTCAGTGACCCTCGCTCTTCTGCCCGCATAAGTTGTGAGAGAGAGGAGGGGATATGATATGCCTCCCGGCAAAATCCCCAAACATAACAATCCACAATCTCGTTTACCCACGGCTCGTGGTATCCGGCGCGCATGCAGCAAAGAGCTGTACCGAACCTGCAAGCGTCTGCCTCTTCACATCGCTCCCGAGCTGGTCAAGCAGGGCGAGGAGCTGTACTGCCGCAAGATCGCTGGACACCTCATCTGGATCGCCGAAAACCACAGCAACCGCAGACTACTGTGCGACTGGTGGGATGAGGATGTCAGTGAGGAACTCGCGGCATTGTGGAAGGTAGATCGCGCCGTTTTGTGCACTGCCTTTAGAAGTGCCTATGGCGGATAATTCTGCGTATCCAAGAATAGGCTACGCAAAGGGAGCAACCTGTAACGGCAACTGTAAACTGTGATTTACAAAAAAAGTGGAGCCACCCCGCAGTGGCCCCACTTTTGCTATATTTCTATCCCTGTTTCTTCGTCTGCCCTGCTCCCTCGGGAAGCAAATCCGCACAAGCACGCTCCAAATAAGGATCAGCATGAATAAAATCCCGAAATGCCGTGTATTCACGCCATAAAACAGAGCGTTCCCCTGCTTGCCCTTTGACGGCACGGATCAAAATATTTTTAGGCGTATGCTCCATGTCGATAAATTCCAGTAACTGTGTCCGGTATCCCATCATATCCAGCAGCTTGGCCCGGATACCGTCTGTTGCCAGCGCTGAAAAGCGCTCCTTCAAAATACCATGGGAAAGCAATGGCTCCAGCACCGGATTTTCCAACTGGCTAAACAGCTCATGCTGGCAGCACGGAACCGACAAAATGACAGATGCATCCCAACGAACTGCCTTCTCCAGCGCGGCATCCGTTGCGGTATCACAGGCATGTAAAGTCACGACCATATCCACCTGCTCCAGCTCGTTATAGTCCGCGATATCACCGACCAAAAACTCCAATTGGCGGTATTGCAGCTTTTGAGCCAGAAGATTACAGGTTTCAATAACATCTGCCTTCAAATCCAGACCCACGATCTGCAAAGGTCGTTTTTGCTGTACTGCCAAATAATGATACAGCGCAAAGGTCAAATATGATTTGCCGCAGCCAAAATCCACAATGGTTAACGGGCGGCCTACGGGAAGGTTAGGCAGTACATCCTGCACCATTTCGAGAAAACGGTTGATTTGGCGGAACTTATCATACTTGCGGGCCAGTACCTTGCCGTCCTCATTCATAATCCCAAGCTCAATCAGGAAAGGAATCCGTTCTCCTTCTTCCAGCACATATTGCTTTTTGCGGTTATGAGACAGGTCGGCTGTACTTTTGCTCGGTGATTTTGTCAAAATAGACACTTTATATTTTTTACTGATCAGCACCTGATAGTCCGCATCCTTCGCACACAAAAGTCCTTGACGGAACGTGTCCTCAAACAAGGCGGTCATGCGCTCGTTAGCTTCGTCAGGGGGCAGGTTTTCATGAATGACTTTGTTGCTGTAATGAAAAGCAAACTGGTAATGCAGCTTGTTCTTCAATTCCACAGGCTTGATTTGCACTTTAGTAAAGGAAGCATCCTCCCGTTTACGAAGCTGACTCAGCGTCGCGGTTATGAGGGATCCTCCTGTAGTTAGTTGGTATATAAGTTCACGCAGTGAATCCAAAAGGTACATCTCACTTTCTTTCATGTAGTTGGGTAATCTCGACCAAACCCTCGGTTACTTCCCGGCGTGAAAGTCCACCCCGTTGAAGCTCCGCATCAGTCTTATCCAGCAATTGATTATAAAATGCCTCTGCTTCTGGCAGCAGCTCCGGCTGCTCCCATGCCAGTCCGAACCAGACATCAGCGGCCTCGTCCAGTCTGTCCTCTCGCTCGTAATGGACAGCCAGCAGCTTGCTTGTATCGGCTGGTAGCTCATATTCCCGAACCAAATTGACGATACACGCAATTCGTTCAGGCAGAACCTGAATGTCACGGGTCGCGCCATTCAAATCACTGTACAAGTATAGATGAAGGGATTTAATCAAGATTCGTATCCCCTCGTCTGTTCTGTCGGTTTCCAGGTAAATAGCGGCTTCTTCTTCCAATATGCGAGCCACCTGCTGAAGCTTGTCCGCTTCAATACCGGGACCCAGTCGGAAAAGCTCAATAATTTGTTCCGGCGGCAATCGTCTGAGCAAATCTGAACGAAGACGAAACTGCTTGTTAAGCAGGTCATCCAGTTGTTTCAGCACTTCGACGTGTTTATTTTCACGCCTTAGACCGAGCACCGATGCCACTGCGGATGTCATTTCTTCCATCATACTGAGCAAATAATCTTTTCTGAGCAAGCCGTTCCCTTCCTTTCATCCCGATGCCTCGACAACCAGGAACCATTACACTTCTGATTGTAAGTCATCCTTGTGCAAAAGCCAAATGACTCAGTCAAGACGGAAACCAGTTTGTACAACCAAAATCAATTTAAAACGCAAAAAAGCCGGAGACCCTCTGTATTTGCACCAGATGGTTCCGGTTTTTGGCTTTGCTGCTCGGGCTTACTGCTGGATGTTTTGTTGTAAAAATGCCAAAATGGCATGTGCCAGTTGTTCCGGCGCTTCGAACAGGCTCATATGGCCAACTTCAGATATGGTGACCTGAGTGACCCCGGCCCGATCCGTCGTAAACGTCCGGGCGGGAGGAATCGCTTGATCCTGCTCCCCCGCCACTAACAGAGTGGGCAAGGTGGAAGCCGACAGCACGTCACGGCGGTCAGAACGCTCACGCATCGCCAAAGATGTGCCTACGGCTCCTTGTGGCGGCGTTTTATAACCGATTTCTTTGACCTTGAGCACCTGATCCGAAAAGGACTCTACGTGTTGTGGAGCAAAAAGTCCGGGAACGAGTCCATCTACAAATGCGGTGATTCCCTCTGTTTGAATGGTGGATACGGCCTTGTTCCGTTTTTCTTTTCCTTCCTCTGTATCCGCATAGGCGGTTGAGTGAATCAGCCCGAAGGCTGTAAGTCGCTCGGGATGGCGCTGTACCGCAGAAAGCGTCAAATAGCCCCCTAGGG
Source organism: Paenibacillus sp. RC73 (assembly GCF_044908085.1). NCBI lineage: Bacteria > Bacillati > Bacillota > Bacilli > Caryophanales > Paenibacillaceae > Paenibacillus > Paenibacillus sp. RC73. The sequence continues at coordinate 191,458 of NZ_JBIYCV010000010.1, read as the reverse complement.
AATGGCCGAACCAGGCAGCCTGTGGAATGTCCAGTTGCTCTTGAAGCTTAAGCACATCATTCGCCATTTGATCAATCGTGTAGGCTCCAAGCGGAGCATCGCTACGTCCATGACCACGCAAATCCGGAACAATGCAGCGATAGCTTTGGGACAGCAATGGAACAACCTTATCCCAATAGGAAGAGCTTCCACAAAATCCGTGCAACAGGATGATGGGCTCTCCTTTTCCCTGTTCGGCATAGCAGATCGTCGTTCCTTCACATAGTACCTTTTCCATGTGGAACCCTTCTTTCTCTGTATATAATCTATTGGTGCGAATATATTATGATTAGAACATGCTGATGTATATTATTAAGCAGACCATCAATATCTGAAACGGTATCCCTCTGGAAATTCTTGCGAATCTGCTCTTAAGCCAAACCCGCAAGACGCAGCATGGGCTATGTGTGCAGCCATCGTCATGACGAGATGTAGTGATGTCATTTGCAATGTCCAGTAGGGTTTGGGACTACGCTCATTCACAATGGCTGCGACGCTGTAATCTCCGACAGACGGCAGGGCCAGTCCGACCGAACGCGCCGGAGTTAGCGGCTCACGGGCAACCAGAAACATCCCCGCCGATCCTTGCTGCCCCAGACAAGCGTCTATGGCAATCACATGATGGTCCTGGGGAATACGCTCCAAATACGAAACCAGATGATCCGCGTCGCACGGCTCAGTCATGGTGCCTATCACATGTGGAAAGCCCTGTTCCATAAGCATGGTGCCGACCAGCGGTCCCAGTGTATCGCCTGACGAACGATCCGTGCCGATACAAACAAAGGTCAGCTTATTCACCTCATGAAGAGAATGAATTTCCCGAAAAAACGGTACGAGCCCTTTGCGATCTGTTTTTTCTGCATTACTGTCTAAAGAAGAGCGCCTGGATACGGAAGCCCGATTATACAAAGACACCTTCGTCCATCCTCCTTGATCCGGCCGTTGACCGATAATCTGACTTTCAGTACATTCTACAACAAAAACATGGTACAATACAGGCAACTTCCCCTGATTATGAAAGGATGGAACATTAACGATGGATTTGTCTGTACCGTCTCATGCCAACATTGAACATATGATTGAAGGCATCAAAACCAAGCTTCGTATGGCGAGTGGCGCTGCTATGCAGTCCTCCGCTTTCTCTCTGGAGCAATACGAGGATCTCCGTGATGTCTATGAAATGGTGATAAGCAAGCCTAATCTGAGTATTTCAGAAGTCGAGGCCATCGTCTCCGAGCTGGGCAGATTACGTAATCCCTCCTGAATCAGAAGACAGATGCACGCCGTTTAGCTTACTTACAGCCTACCATCTTGGGTGACACTGTTCATGGTAGCGGCCTGTGCCCGTAAATAAAGCTCGTATCTCCGTTCGCATCAACAGACGCGCAACGGGATACGAGCTTTATTTTTTTCATTCTCTGATGGATTTCTTCGCGGATGTCTTTATCATAGATCTGCCAACACTAGTTCAGACACTTCCACATTACCTCTAGCTTGTATTTTTAATTAACAGAGCGGTGCTCCAGTCACGTTTTGCTCTCAAGTTCAATATTGGTTAAGTTTATAGTACGAAAAGATAAATCTATGTACGAAGCCATAAGGAGGAGATTCCCTACATATGCTGTCCCATGAACCTCAGCCATCCCGTTTTTTGCCATACTATTTACGTCGCAGTCTGTACGCATCCATCGTCTTGATTGCCGTTTTGCTTCTCATTGCCTACATTGTTCGATGGATCGGTACAGCTCCTTTTTTATATTGGGATGAACGCATTCAGGCTGCAATCTTTCCAGACACAACGGCGGCTCATCACAAGCCCCTGCCTGTCGCTGTATTCATTACGTCTTTCGGTTCCTTCCGTGTCTCTTTACTCATTGCCCTGGGTATTGCCGCCTTGTGCCGGGTATATCTCCGTTCGAGAGCTTATGCCTTTGCAGTAATAAGCAGCTTTACGGCCATGTGGGTGTTGAACACGCTCATTAAAGAAGTTTTGCAACGGGAGCGCCCATCCCTTCAACATTTGGTAGAAGTCGGCGGCTATAGTTTTCCCAGCGGGCACGCCATGATTTCCATGGGATTTTACGGCATGATTTTTGCCATTTGGGCGATAGAACGAAAAATTCATGAGTGCTCTATCTTCCTTCCCTGCGTTCTTGGCGTACTTTTGATTCTCCTGATCGGGCTAAGCCGTGTCTATCTGGGGGTTCACTTTCCAACCGACATAGCGGGTGGTTATATCGCAGGAATCATTTGGCTCGTGTTTACCGTTCCTGTTATCTATTGGCGAGCACGGCTGCAGGGTTCTCTGCCTCCTTCTGTTCCCCGCCCGTAAGCGGTTCGAGACGGTTTCTTGTTTCACACGGAGTCACGGCGTTTATATACGAAGTAAGCAAGACAACGCAGCACTCTAAACTCAGCACTCACAAAAAGCATTATGATTCTGCTAAACTGAAGGATAAAGGAGGCGATCCGTGTGTGGGGAATAGTATTAAGTATAGTAATGGCTATTATTATCGGATTGATTGGCGACGCTCTCGCTGGCCATGAAATGCCCGGCGGCATTGCAGGCTCTATGATCGCCGGATTTGTAGGAGCTTGGCTCGGTGTCACGCTGCTGGGAAACTGGGGTCCGGTCATCGGTGATTTTGCAGTCATTCCTGCCATACTCGGAACCGCATTATTTGTGTTCCTGCTCGGACTTGTGTCCAGGCTTTTAAGAAGTGCTACCTAACATTTATATATTTTTTTATTCTATAAGAGGAGTGATATGACATGAGTAACATTGATAATCAAAATACGGTAGGTAATACTTCAAGCTTTGCAAAGGGTTTATTCATCGGAGGTTTGATTGGTGCTGCGGCAGCCCTGCTGTTCGCGCCGAAGCCGGGTCGCGATTTGCGCAGCGATTTGTCTGATAAAATTACAGTGGTTGCCGATAAAACAAAAGACGTTGCATCCGTAGTCAGCAACAAAGCAACGGATCTGGCTAAAACGGTTTCCACTAAAACAGAAGATGTAGCTAAAACCATATCTGGTAGCAAAGACATTATTTTATCCAGCGTAGCCAGAGCCTCTGCCGATGTTGCTGATGAAGCAGTCAAGGCTGATCAAGAAATTATGGATGCAACGGCCCAAGCTGCCAAGGAAACGCAAAAACAATTAAACACCACTTCCTAATGACAGGGAATTCTGTGTACAACAAGAATAGACCTTAAAGCACTGAACAGCCAGCATGCACGAAGCTGGCTGTTTTTTAGATGACAGAAAGGCAGGGATGACGATGAGCAAGCCAAACTCGTATGGAGATAATCTTAGCGTAAACAACAAACGGACCTTTCATCCCCGACAGGGTCAGGATCAAACAAGGGATTTTGATGTGAATGAGCACCCTTTTGAACTGCGTCATGAGGTGAAGCGGCTTAATAAGCGCTTAGATCAAATAGCCGACATGCTGGAAAGAGTAGAATTTCGCGATGTATTGGAAACCTATTCCAATCCTAAAAAAAGGATCATCAGTAACCTGACCGCAGGCATTGCAAGGGGGCTTGGCCTTACGCTGGGTACGGTCGTCATACTCGCTCTGCTCGCTTGGCTGCTCAGCTTCCTTGTACAACTGAATCTTCCGATCATCGGAGATTTTATTGCCGAGCTGCTGGGCTATATTAAAATGAGCCAAGGTGGAAATTAGACGGCAAACGATCCATAGTAACCAGAGGTTCGTGCGTACACGTAGCCCATTACCATGGATCGTTTTTATCTGTACATTTTGGATGACTGAGCTAGAGCTTGTTGCGCTTGTTAGCTTTCAGCAAATCTCCTGTCCATCCCTTCATCATCAGCCAGCCGTACATCCCCACCATACTTAACAGGGTCGCCGCAATCACGGCGGTGAAGCCCCAGCCTGTTTTGATCCAGGGCAGGTTCTCGAAGTTCATGCCCCAAATGGCGCCCACTACGGTTGCAGGCGTAAATACGGCTGTTACAATGGTGAGTGTCTTCGTAATCTCATTTCCCCTAAATGCAGAAATGGCATCGTCAATGGAGATCAACGTGTCAATTTCCTTTTCATAATGCCGAAACAGCCCTTCCATTCGATTGACACGGTGAAGTAGCTGCTTAAAAAAGCGATTTTCCTCCAGCTCATCCAGATACGCCTCCCGGGAAGCCGTTACCAGTTCTGAAAAAGGAATGAACATATTACTCCAATACAACAGCTCAAAACGCGCATTCAATATGGAGTCCATTAGCGTACGGGCATTTCTTTTCTCCATATTCTCTTCCAGTTTTCTCAGGTTAATCTCGAATTTGTCCATCCCCGTATGAAAATAATGAAGAACTGCCCTTGCCAGTACAAACATGCCATCAGCTGCACTTTCACATCGGTCGAGCATTTTTTGACGTTCGGCCGTGTGCATGATTTCGCGGGTATTCTGATCCAGGTTTAAGGTCACTAATTTCTGGTCAAGGACCAGGAAATAGAACTTGTTACAATCGCGTTGACTGTCGATTTCCTCCTGAATGGAATAGATCAGCGATCCGCATATCAAGGGTTGAACGCCATCCAGAAAGCGCACAGAAATAAAACTGGATGGGATGTCCTCTACCTTGTCCAGCCATTCCCGGGCCTCCGGAAGTTTCTCTTTCAGCTCTTGTATAATGGGGTCCTGCCAGTCTGTAGCGCCGATGTCCCACCATTCCCACCCTCCGCGAAAGGAGGAAATCTGTTCAAATGCTGCCGTAGATTTCACCCTTCCTCCCCCTCCTTTTCCGCTTTAAAAAAGGACACGCTTCCCTGATGGAATGGCGTGTCCTTACGATGTGACGTCCAGTAATCGAAACCATGAAGGTCGTCTTTCACTCATGAGATAGAAGAATTAGACATGATCTGTTTCAGCTTCTCGGTCGCCCGCTTCTGGATGCGGGATACGCTCATCTGCGATACGCCCAAGGTCTGCGCAATCGCACGTTGAGATTGACCATCCTGAAATGCCAGAAGGAGCACCTTCTGTTCCTGCTCTTTAAGCTGGCTTAAAGCTTGTTGTAAATCCATTCGTTTTTCCACGGTGTCGTAGTCATTGGCATCCGAGCTGATAAGCTCGCCTAACGTAGCCGCACTCTCCTCCTGGGATAAAGGTGAGTCCAGTGACACATAATGGTAGCACTCACGGCCTGCGAGCACTTCGATCGTTTCCTCCACAGTAAGGTCCAAATACTCCGCGATCTCGTTCACATTCGGCGAACGTTCCAGTTTAACAGTCAGCTCGTCGATGGCATGCTGAACGAGCGCACCCTTTTCCTTGATGCGGCGGGGAACCTGAATGTACCAGGATTTGTCGCGCAAATAATTTTTCATATGTCCCAGCATACTTTTCATTGCATACGGTTCAAAGGGGATACCCAAGCTGATATCGTATTGCTGAAGCAGACGTATCAATGCCATCTGACCGGTTTGATATAAATCCTCGTATAAGTCCGGACGGTTACGGGAGATTTTCCCGGCAGCCATCTTGACCATCGGCTCATACTTGCGGATCAGTACGGTAGCAATCTCGTTATCTTTGGTTTGCTGGTACTCCCAGATTAGACCAACGGCTTCATCCATCGACTCCGGGGGAGTTACCTTTTCATTCATACTTTTTCCTCGCTTCTGACCAGACGCTTTACAAGCACGACTTCCGTACCTTTTCCAGTCTCATTCAAGATATGGACATCGTCCATAAGCGCCTGCATGAGATAGAAGCCCAGTCCGCCTACCTGCGCATCATTCAGCTCTTTGTCATGCAAGGATGCAAGTCGGGGCGGGTTCTCCATTCGTTCAAAGCTCTCCCCTTCATCTTTGACGCGGATGGACAACGAAGCTTCGTCAAATTCGAATGTTACTTCCACCACTCCGCCTTCATGACCGTAAGCATAAAGGACAGAGTTATTACAGGCTTCAGATACAGCCACTTTCATGTCTTCTATATCCTCGTAAGAGAATCCCATTTTCGCGGCAATTCCGTACAAATTTAATCTTACAATATCGACAAAGTCAGCAGTTGCCGGCAAATTAAGAATAACTTTTTGAATTTGAGCATTCATTTCTTTTTCTTTCCTTTCCTATTGGGAATTCTCCTGGGGGACAAAGAATTTGGCAATACCGGTCATATCGAACAGTTTTTGTATTTGAGGTGGTACCTCCTGAACGGCAAACCGGGACTCCATCCCATGCCTTGCCTTCAAAATAGATAACAAAATACCGATACCTGTACTGTCAATGTATTTAAGTTCTTTTAAGTTAATAATCAAGTCCTGGCCGGATTCCCCCACCAAAGGCTCCATCACCAGACGAAAATCAGGTGCCACCGAAAGATCCAGCTCTCCGCTAAGGTAAACGGTATTTACTCCTTCACTTGTTTCTGTAATCGCATTGAACTTCTCATTTTTATTAGTATTCATAGGCCTACTCTCCCGAAAAAAGATTTCCTTACATACTAACCCATTATACGATCGCTTGAATCACCGTATGATGCTTTCTGCACCTTCCAAATGTCACCATCTACGCATCAGGCTACGCCTCGTGAATTTGGTCTTTGCCTGATTGCATTGGAAAATGATTCGGAGAATGCCGCAGTAGAGCCTGTTTTACACTGCTGATTTTCACGGGTTTGCTAATATAATCGTTCATTCCAGCCTCAATACATCGGGGCTGAATACCTTCCATCACATTCGCTGTCATGGCGATAATAGCAGGCTGTGACCTTCCCACCAATTGTTCACGCACCTTGCCCGTACACTCTAATCCGTCCATCACAGGCATTTGCAGGTCCATGAAGATATAGTCATAATCCTGGTTAGCCATGACCATATCAAGCGCCTGTTGCCCGTCTGCTGCCACATCCGAAGCCAAACCGAGCTTATCCAGTATATTGACCATCAGCTTCTGGTTGATCGGATGGTCATCCACGACCAGTACAGGTTTACGGCTTGAGGAGTTCTGATGGGGAATTTCCCATTCGTGACTGGACTCTCCCTCCAGTTCATTTTCCTGAGCAAAGCCAAGCTTCGTTGTAAAATGGAATGTTACCCCCTGCTCTCCACTTGTATCCACACGGATATCGCCGCCCATCATGTTCACCAATGTTTTGCAAATAGCGAGCCCTAAACCAGTTCCACCATATTTGCGCGTCATCGAAGAATCAAGCTGGGAAAAGGGCTGAAACAGCCTTCCAACCTTGGCGGGCTCAATACCAATGCCTGTATCCTTCACGGAAAATTCAATGGTAAGTCCTTCGTCGCTACACTCTTTGACCGATGCAAAGACATATACACCACCACGATCTGTAAATTTGACGGCATTGGATACCAGATTAATGAGAACCTGACGCAGTCTTCCCATATCACCGTATAACACTGGCGGTAGCTGCTCATCCAGAAAATAATCCATCTCCAGATTCTTTCGATTTACTTCCACCGTAAACAGGCTGAAAACTTCCTTGATACAGGAAACCAGATCAAACGGATATTCCTCTATCTCCATTTTGCCTGACTCCAGCTTGGTAAAATCCAGAATATCGTTAATGACCGCTACGAGCGCATCTGCACTGCGGCGAATGATATCGGCATATTCCTGCTGATCGCTTTGCAGCTCTGTTCCCATTAACAGGTCAATCATGCCAATCACACCATTCATAGGTGTCCGAATTTCATGGCTCATCATAGCCAGGAACTCCGTTTTGGCATTGGCTGCGATTTCGGCTGCCTCCTTGGCGGCAATCAGTTCGCTATTCATCTTTTCCAGCTCATGCGTCTTCTGATGAAGCAGCATGGACTGTGTTTTCAGGCGTTTGTTGGTCAGATACATTTGCACAAAGCCTTCAATTTTGGACTTGAGAATTTGAGGGATGAATGGCTTCACCATATAATCAATACCACCCGCTGAATAACCGGCAAACAAATGCTCCGCTTCCTTACTGTTAGCGGAAATGAAGATGATCGGAATATCTTTCGTCTTCTCTCTGGCCTTAATCAGCTTTGCAGTCTCAATTCCATCCATACCCGGCATTTGCACATCAAGGACTACCAGTGCGAATTCATCTTTTAACAGACATCGCAGTGCTTTTTCCCCGGATGTTGCCTTTACCAAATTATATTGTTCACTCTCCAGCACCGCTTCAAGAGCGAGCAGGTTCTCAGGTCTGTCATCTACCAGCAGTATATGAATCGGTTCATGAAGCCCCATGGGATCCTCCTAAGCATCTCTATTTAATCTTCCGGTATATTTTTTCTACCCGGTCCAGCGGCTCGTAGGAATCACTATAATCGGTAAAATGTATGGATTCCTTGGCCCCAAGCACCAATACGCCAAAATGGCTCAAGCTATCATAAAACAACCCGTGTACATGGTTGCGAAGTTCATCGTTAAAATAAATCATGACATTCCGGCAAAAAATAACGTTGAACTCGTTAAAGGACCGGTCTGTCGCCAAGTTGTGCTCCGCAAAAATAATGTTTTTACGTAAAAAAGGATGAAGCATGACTGAATCATACTTGGCTGTATAATATTCGGAGAACGATTGCGTGCCTCCTGACTCCAAATAATTTTTGGTATACAGCTTCATTCGATCAATTCCGTATACGCCTTCCTTCGCCTGCTGTAAAGACAGGTTATTCATATCCGTCGCATAAATACGGGCTTTATCATATAAGCCTTCTTCATGCAGCATGATCGCCATCGAGTATACTTCCTCACCTGTCGAGCAACCTGCATGCCATATTCGAATGTACGGATATGTCCGTAAAATCGGTATTATTTTCTGCCTGAAATTTAAAAACAGCTCTGGATCGCGGAACATCTCGGTTACTGGAATCGAAAGGCTTTGTACCAGTCTGTCGAAGGCACTGCGATCATGTAGCACCTTCTCCTGAAGCCCTGATATCGTGCTAACCTTCTCGGACTGTGCATGATAATAAATACGCCGCTTGATCGAAGGCAGAGCATAGTTACGAAAATCGTAGCCGTACAGCCGATGAATTCCTTCCAGCAACAGCTCTATTTCAATCATTTCCCGCTCAGCTTCATTCGATTTCAGTTCAATAGCAGCATTATCCGCCGCATCCTTTGATGTCATAATCTCTCTCCAATTCCTGAATAGGTTTTGCCAGTACCGCCCCAATTCCTGTGTTGATTTATATTACCCATTTTTTCAAGCTACGAATACAGCCATACCCGCATTAATGACAAAAGCTGTTCGGTTTGAATCGGCTTTTTCACATAATCGGAAGCGCCTGCCTCAATACACTTGGAACGATCATCCTTCATAGCCTTGGCTGTGAGCGCAATGATAGGCAGCTTCTCGAATTGTGGCAACAGCCGGATTCGCCGCATGGCTTCATATCCGTCCATTTCCGGCATCATCATATCCATCAGCACCAGATCAAAATCAGGTGTCTGTTCCAGCATTTCCAGCGCTTCTCTACCATTTTCCGCAAAAGTAACCTCCATACGGTAACCTTCCAGCACGCTGGACAGAGCGAATACGTTCCGAATATCATCATCCACTAACAATATTTTTTTACCTTCAAACAATTCTTCCTTGTTATATAGCTTCTGCAAAATTTTACGTTTGTCCTCAGGAAGATTCGCCTCAACACGATGCAGGAACAGGGTCGTTTCATCCAAAAGCCGTTCCGGCGATTTAACATCCTTAATAATAATGGACTCCGCAAATTTGCGCAGTTGCGTTTCTTCTTTGCTGTCCAGATCTTTACCCGTATAAATAATAATCGGCAAATCAGTCAGTTGCTCATTGTCCCGAATGCGGTCGAGCAATTCAAAGCCTGTCATATCGTTCAGCATAAGATCCAGCACCATACAGTCATACCGCTGTACCCCCAGCTCATTCAGTGCTTCTTGCCCGGTGGACACCGCCGTAATAGCAACATCGTCATGGTCAATCAGTTCAATAATGGATTTACGCTGATTCTCATCGTCCTCGACCACGAGAAGACGTTTCACCATTTTATCTGTATATGATTTAATATGTGAAAATGCCTTATCCAGACTTTCCTTTGAAGATGGCTTTTTGAGATAGGCAATCGCGCCCATCATCAAGCCTTGCTTCACATCGTCGATGACCGAAATAACATGTACCGGAATATGCCGCGTCGATGAATTTCCTTTCAGCTCGCCCAAAATGGACCAGCCATCCATAACAGGCAATTGAATATCCAGAATAATGGCGTCCGGCAAATAGGATCTGGCCATGTCCAGCCCATCGTCTCCCTGGAGAGCGATAAGTGCCTTAAAGTCACGGCTACGAGCCATATCGTACAGGATTTTAGCGAATTTAACATCGTCCTCTATGATCAGTAATACCTTATCCTTCGAGGCAATCTCGTTCCGGTCGTCGCCCGGGTGCACGATGTCCTCCGATTTTTCCTTTGAAGGCATCTGATACATAGGTAACTGCTCAGCGGGAACAAGCATAGGAGAATTCGACTCTGCGGATGCTGCGACGCCACCCATATCCAGTTCCGCACCCGATTGCGACTCCGCACTCTCTGTTGTTTGCGTTTGTTCCGGCAGATACAACGTGAAGCAACTGCCCTGTCCCTGCTCAGATTCTACCGTAATGACACCGCCCAGCAATCTGGAAAGCTCGCGGCTGATCGACAAACCAAGTCCAGTTCCGCCGTATTTACGGCTGGTTGTTCCATCTACCTGCTGGAATGCCTCGAAAATCAGATCCGTTTTATCCGAAGCAATGCCGATGCCTGTATCACGTACAGACAAGGCCAAATAAGATTTATGCGGATTTAGAAAACCGGGAAGCTGGTCACTGGTTGCCCTTGATACACTAAAACGAACAGATCCCTCTGTCGTAAACTTGAATGCATTGGACAGTAAATTCCGTAAAATTTGTTTGAGACGATAACCGTCACTTATAATGGCTTCCGGCAAGCTTTCTTCTATCTCGGTATGGAGTTGAAGCTCACGTTTGGCTGCGACCGGAGCAAAATTTTGCTCCACAAATATCTCCAGCTCTTTCAGGTTGACGGCCTCATGGTTAATATCCATTTTCCCGGCGTCCACTTTGGATAGATCCAGAATTTCATCAATCATTTTCAGCAAATCTGCGCCTGACATATAAATGGTCTGTGCATATTCAACCTGCTTGGGCTTAAGATTGCCGTCCTTGTTCTCGGACAGGAGCTGAGAAAGAATGAGCAAGCTATTCAGCGGAGTACGCAATTCATGCGACATGTTGGCTAAAAATTCCGATTTGTATTTACTTGTGATGCCCAACTGCATCGCCTGCTGCTCCAACTGGGCACGCGCACGTTCGATCTCGTCGTTCTTTTCCTCCACTTCCCGAACCTGCTCTTCCAGCGCTCTCGTTTTGGCAATCAGCTCGGTGTTAAAATGCTCCAGTTCCTCCTGCTGACGCTGTAGCAGCTCTTCCGAACGTTTAAGCTCCTCCGTCTGCTCCTCCAAATTTTCGTTGGAACGCTTGAGTTCCTCTTGCTGGGTTTGAAGCTCTTCGGACTGGCACTGCAATTCCTCAGTCAACGCCTGCGATTCGCGCAGCAGTTGCTCTACCCGCATCCGTCCCTTGATGTTGTTCAAAATAATCCCCAAGCTCTCCACTAATTGAGCAAGCAGCTTCGTTTCCAGATCACTAAAGCGATCCAGCGACGCTATTTCCACAGCACCGATGCATTCATCCTCGAACAATACAGGGAAAATCATAATCCCCACCGGCTTACTTGCCCCTAATGCGGAGCCGATGGACAAATATCCGTCAGGAGTCTCCGTAATCAGGATCGGTTTGCGATCCAGAACACTTTGTCCAAGCAAGCCTTCGCCAACATGGATAACGTCCTTGATCGAATCTTCAGCAACCTCCTTCGCGTAGGAGCCGTACAGCTTAAATTGATCATCTTCCACTTGCTTGCCTTGCAAATAAATCGCTCCGTAGCTGCCTCCCAAAATAGGCGTAAACTCACTGATAAACATCTGTGCGACCTGCTCCAGTGAATTCACGCCTCGGAACAGTTCTGTCACCCGTGCCGTGTTAGCATTGAGCCAGGCTTGATCCTTCTGCGTCTGAAGGACGGAGTGCTCGAACTTACGCTTTTCCTCCAGGTCTCCAGCCATTTGCTGAAATACACGGGCAACCTCCCCAATCTCGTCCTTGGAGGCTACGTTCATTCGGCTGATCGCCCTGTATTTTCCTTTGCCAAAGCCATTGATCATGAGGTTAACGATGTTTAGACCTTTCGCAATACTTGGAAGCACCCACAAGATAACCAATAACCCCATAAGTAGCCCGGCGACCATCAGAATTGTGGTAATCTGCACGGATTCCTGATAAGCCTGATTGGCTTGCTCCATATCATGATCTATTTCCCGATCCTGAAAAACGGAAAGTGTAGAAACACTGTCCAGCGCCTCCTGTTGAGCAGGTAACCCCGTACTATTACGGAAAGCATTTGCTTCCTCAATACGGTCTTGCCCCAACAAGGAAATCAGTCTTTGTTCATAGCTCAAAAAGTCTTTCCAAGCGGCCGCTACCCGATCCACTTGCTGCTGCTCCTCACTGGTACCAGAACCAGATTCCAATTCCTCCAGCACCTTAGTTCCGGAAGCAGTAATACCATCAAGCTCTCGCTTGGCCTCACTGACAGAGGACCCCGGATTTAATATCAGATTGGCCATAACCTTCGCCATATCGTTCACCTGACCGCGAATGGCCGTTGTTTTTCGGACCTTCATATAGCGGTCCTGGTAAACCTGATTCAGCTGCTCATTCAGACTCCCCATTCGATCATAGCTGATTAGTGTCAGCACAAGGAGGATCGCCATAAGCGACCCGAAGCCGATCAGCAGTTTATTTCTGATTTTCATGCAAGCTCTCTCCCTCTTTCAATGAAATCCAGATCAGGCACTTATCATCATCGCGATCCTGCGGTGCTTCTTTACGAAAAAAAGCATCCAGCATCGCTTCTTCATTCCATTCCTCATGCTTGCGCAGACACGCAGTCAAATACTCCAGTTGTTCCTCATATTCGCCCTCTACGGCCTCCAGCAAGCCGTCGGTATACAAAGCGATATGCCCCGTTCCTTCATAATGGACCGTGTGCATTTCCGCATCAATTTTATCAAATAAACCTACCGGACTGCACGCACGGTCAAATTTGGTGATGCTCCCGTCCTGACTAAACAGCAGCCCAGGTGGATGCCCCGCATTCACATAATCAATCCGCCGAGAACGGGTATCAATGACCATATAAATCGCCGTAAAATAATACTGCACGAGCTGCTTGCCCAAATCCAGTTGATTAAAGCGACGATTCAGCTCCTGAATCACCTTTTCGGGCTCTACGTATGTGGTCACGGTATCTTTGAGTACAGATGCAATGAACATGCAGAACAGTGAAGAAGAGATGCCATGACCCATCATATCCAGCAAAATGATCGCATATCTACCTTCCCCGAGCGGATACCAGGAATACAAGTCTCCCGCCAGTTCAAAGGAAGGCTGATACAGGGCATTTACTTGCAGCACCGGGTCTTGAATGGCAGGACTAAGCACAGCCTGCTGTACCATCGCGGCCAGCTTCAGCTCGTCCTGAATCCGCTGGTCCCGGTCTTTATGCCAGTCCTTTTCCTGTTTGAGACGCAAGGCAAGCCGTATTCTGGCCATTAATTCTACCTTATTAATAGGCTTGGTGACGTAATCGACGGCCCCTACATCCAGTGCCTCTGCCAGTTTCTTGGAATCGCCTACAGCAGTTACCATGATGATGGGTATATCTTTCAGATGCTCGTACTCCTGCACGATGCTGCAAGCTTCGATACCATCCATTTCAGGCATCATCATATCCAGCAGAACCAAATCAATATCGGAAGGTCGAGGACGCAGACTAATGGTACGGTCGCCGATCCCCAAATGCTCCAACATTTCTGCGGCTGAGCTGGCAGAGATAACATCCTTATAATTTTCTTTCTTTAATATTTCACGAATAATAATGACATTGGTCGGATTATCGTCAACAATTAGGATTCTCATTTCTCTCTCCTTATCTGTAACCCATGTATTATACTTACCTGTTTAAGCGGCAACGCCCTTATGGACATGAATTAGCTTTCCATAAGAAGGCATTCCAAAAACATAGATAAGGAATGAGGCCCTCGCCCCATTCCTTATCTATGTTTTTGGAGGAACCGCGAAGCACTTGTGCGGCGGTCAGCATCCTCTTTTTCAGCTCTAATGCCAGTCTATTTCCCTGCTCAACCGGCGTTATCAAGCTTTTTTGGCAATGACCAGAACTTTGCCCTGATCCAGTTCTTTTTCGTAAAAATCAGCTTCCGTATCTGTAAATCCCAAGGAAGTAATTTTAGCGCGAAGCTCGTCGCCACGGGAACGGAACAGATTGGCTAATGAATCAAAAACGCCCTCTTCCTTAATCCCGATTTCCTTGGCATCCACTGTATCTGCAATACGATCCGTCCGATCCTGATCATGAGCGAGCACAAACACATCCTCATAACGATAGCCCGTGTTGCGCAATTCATTCACCGCTTCGATGGCTTGTACACCGTTCTCTACCACTTTGGCATAAGATTTATGATGGGTCTGATTCATGTTTCTCACGCTCCTTATTAGGATTGACTTCTCTGACTATTACACGCTGTACATTCGTTTGAAACTTCCATGTTATGTCATGCTCTTAAAATTAGAAACATTACCATTCGGCTTCGTCAAAAAACTCGACATATTTAGGCTTATCGGACGCCTCATCCATAAAAACTTTGATCGCACGCTGTCCACGAACGTATACCTCGCCGTCCTCTGCCGTAAATTGTGAGCCACCCAGCACCTTATCCAGCGTTTGCCGTTTTAGCGGCAGCCACTGGTCATTGACCTTGATCCGTCCAGCAGCGGGATCTACATGCACATAAGAAACCATATCATCTCGCATACCGACCACGACGTCAGGATATTGATATTCCGTAGAAAGCAGCAGCGTATCCTCCTTTACTTGAAGGGGCTTGCCCAGTTTTTTCAATACATCCGCACGCGTATCGTCCAAAGATATACCGTTTAGCGTATGAAAATCAGCCGGTACGGCATTTTTGGCGGGAATCGTCTGCACAGCCCTTACTACATGCCCCGCCGTATGCGGGGAAACGGCTTGCTGAACCGTATCCTGTCCGGAAAAGGGAGTGAGCAAACCAGCAGCTAGCAATATCTTCATCATAAATCTCACCCTTTCAATGAATTTCCTATAGTTTACGGTTCAGCCACTATGCTACTGACGCATTTTCTGCCACACCCCGGCAGCGATATCTACATAACCCAACCAGTTTTTGGCTGGCTTTGCTGCAGGCTCCTCGTAGGTCGCATTGTAGCTATGAACCGTCCGTTCCGTTGAAGTTTGTGGCCTGTTCGACGCAGCTGACTTAATCGCGGTTTCTGTACCGGTCTTTTTATCCACCGTATGATGCGGCTTCTGAAACCGGGTGATTAATGCCGCTGAAGCCTGCTTCGCAGCCAGAGTGACTTCGTTAAGCACCTCGCCCAAGTTTTTAACTGATTCCATTACAGGCTCCACCTGCTTCAATTTATGATCAACATCAGCGGTAATATCATTGGCATGTCGAACCGTTTGCTTTACTTCATAGCTCAGTTCATCTACCGTTTTTTGTACATCCTGGAGAGTCTGAGTTGCCTTTTCCAGAGAGCCTTGTGCTGCTTTAAGTGTTTTAATGAGGAAAATAACGAGAACTGCAAATGCGATAGCGATAATAAAAATACTGACCTGTGTTAACATGGCCTAACCTCTCTTTCGTTTTTCACGATGATGTTTATGATTACTGCATAGTTACCCCTTACATTCAGACACGAAACAACGTTGCAGCTTGCTTCCCCCCCACTCCTGACGCTATGTTTCACGGATTCGGGCACGGTTTAAAACAACATATAACGATGGCAGAGCCACGAAAGATTCAAATGATTCAGCCGTCATTCGCAGCCACGCTCTACCGGCTGTGAGTATGCCACATTATATACAATTGAAGGAGGATGCAGAACATGCTGAAATGGTCCGCTTTATTTTTAGTTTTTGCCGTGATCGCCGGGATTTTAGGTTTTTTTGGTATCGTTGTATCCATAGCTGCTACAATCGCCAAAATATTGTTTGTGTTATTTCTGGTGTTGTTCGTCATTTCACTCTTTACCGGAAGAAGACGAGCGTCATAGGCGTAATAGAAGAAGTCTGAATCAAGTGTAGTGAAGATATATCATTATATAGCTTTAAAAATAGGATGTTCCCGCCCCAATTACAGGGTTGTGGAACATCCTATTTTTAATGCGGAATTTTTTTAAGGTTAATGATGCTTTTATTGGATTACGCTCCCCCCGAACAGGAAACGATCCTGCCAAGGCTTGCTGAAATCCGTAACTTTCACACCGCCACCCGCTACAGAAAACGTATGAAGAAGCTTGTTGTCTCCCAGATATACAGCTACGTGTGTAATCGTTTGGGAGGAATTGTCCAAGGACGTATACGCCCCGGAAGACGCATTGTAATTGGTAAAGAAAAGCAGATCGCCACGTTTCAGCGTGGTCATGTCTGTGTTTGGCTGACTATTCTGCTTGATCCACTCACCCTGTGAACGTGAATCCGCCGGAAGCTGAATACCTGCAGCCTGACGGAAAATTTGACGGGTAAATGCCGAGCAATCAAAAGTAACCGTACTGTTACGATCCGAACCATATTCATACGGAGTACCGAGATAAGTCATCCCTGTGTTAATAACCTGTTCAATGGCAGCCACTGCGTCACCAGAAGGCAAGTTTATGGCTTCCGCAGGAGTTGCTATAGCAGGAATCGCGGTGGTGTCAGGAGCAGATGTTACTGGAGCAGCCACAGGCTGCTGCACAACAACGCCCTCGCCAATACGAATATACTGTGGAGACGAGCTGACATAGCCCACCGTGCCATCAGCATTGGTAATCTTGAACCAATAGGCGTTACTTGGATCTGTAATGGTGACGATATCTCCTGCATTCAAATAGCCCAAAACCTCGGATGAAGTGGATGCCTCCGCCCGCAAACGAACGGACGTTTGAATCGTAGCTTTCGTTTGACCGGCAGAACTATTCACTGAGGCTGGAGCCTCTTTGGCTGAACTGTTAGTTTTAAGCACTTCTTTGGCTTCCGGTTTACGGACGGCAGGCTCGGTGACAGCAGCAGCGACGCTGGTAGCGCCTACTTTTATGTACTTGTCGGAGCTGCTTGTGTATCCAGTTACCCCATCAGACGTCTTGATCTTATACCAATAGCTGTTTGTTTTCTCCAATACCGTTACGGCCTCTCCCTGCTTCATAAAGCTGACTACATCTCCCGTAGTCGAAGGGCCGGATCTAAGCTTTACAGCCGCCTGAATAACCGCCTTCTGTCCCGTAGATGCTGTCGATGCCGCTGCGTCAACCTGACCCGGCGCCACATGAATTGCTGCCAACAGCGCGGCTGACGTCATGAGCATTCCCATCACGCGTCTTCTCAATGTTGCACCTCCTGGCTGTTTTTACGAATTTGAAGAGCAAGTCCAATTCCGACGAATATAGCCGGACATGCTTTCATTATAGTAAAAGCAACAGGAAGAGAGATATAATCCAAACGTCACAAAAGGTAGCGCATACACCTTTTATACATAGGTCTAAAGTCATTTTTAACACTAATTATTAAATAAATAATCTATAATTTGGGTTCCACATGGACATGAACATGCATCGTATTATGAACCTCTTGCAGGCGTTCCTCAATCCGGTCGCTGATCCGATGTCCTTCAATCAGGCTGAGTTGCGGGTTCACCTCTATGACAACATCCACCAAAGCATGATTGCCGTGTACCCGCGCCTTGACATCCCGAATCCCCTCCACACCGGGTATATGAGCAATCGTGCTGCGTAAGTCTGACAGCTCCTGCTCATCAAAACCATCCGTCAGGCTGTGTGTAGAGTCCTTGAAAATATCCCACGCCGTTTTACAGATAATAAATCCTACCGCTATAGCTGCAACCGTATCCAGCCATGGCAATCCAAACTGTGCCCCGATAATACCAACCGCTGCACCGATACTGACGAGCGCATCTGACAGGTTATCCTTGGCTGCCGCCAGTAACGCCTTGTTGTTAATTTTCCGCGCCAGTCTGTTGTTGTACATATATACTCCCAGCATAATGACCGCACATATTACCGCTACTCCTGCGGAAGTAACATCAGGCGTCTGCTTGCCGCCTCTGAAAATACTTCCGATCCCGTCAATAAGCACCTGAAGACCGACGACAGCCATAATAAAGGATGCCAGCAATGCCGCTATTGTTTCTGCCCGAAAATGTCCATAGGCGTGGTCGGAGTCCGGCGGTTTTTGAGATATTCGCAGCCCGATCAGTACGGCAACGGAAACCACAATATCGGTGACGTTGTTAAATCCATCGGCCAGCAACGCACTGGAAGCAAATATATATCCACTAATCAGCTTAAAAGCGGACAGAATAAGGTAGGCGATAATGCTCACCCATGCCCCTCGCTCACCTTTTCGTATTTCATCATACACATTCACCACAACGGGGGACACTCCTTCAAAATTAGAGTTCCCGACAGAACGTTCTCACCATAATAATCACGGGAAAACCGTAAAGTCAGGATAAACTTTTATACCATTCCATGCTGCGCCAACCAAAAATAAAAATAGCAGCGTAGCTGCCTGAAAATAAACCTTCGATCAAGCAGCTTAACTGCCCTATGCAATGGCCCTTTAAACAAGCAGCTTAGCTGCCCTGAAAATAACCATTTGCCGTTGGGTAACGGTTATTTTCAGGATAACAGACCATGTTTGTGTGGGTCTAGAGAAACAGTCTTTCCGCTCCGCATCGCTGTAGGAACAACGAAAAAGTATTGCCAAGCCCCATTCCTGTGGGGTATATAAAACTTTTTTTCCTTTATGCAAAAAATAGGCACCCCCTCTTCCGGCCCGCCCCGTCGTCATGTTATCATTGTTGCCCTTGTCCCATCTTTTAAAAACGTATAAAATGGGGACACAGCCGCGTTTTCCTTCAATCCAGCATGATTGACATGAATTTGGCGGCAACAGGAGGAATTTATTCATGAGCAATGCTAATGAACCACGTAAAGTTAATCTCGCAGATGCCATTCGGGAAAAGCTGGCACAAAAAAAACAGCAGTCCGGCGCTTCACAGCAGGGCGGCTTTCAAGGCGTTTCCGCCAAAACACTGAAAAGCCAAAATACGAAGAAGCCGAACAACCAACGCCGTCGTACAGGCGGATCATAAGCCAACCCATTAGGCTATACCGCATCGGACTCAGGCAGAATTATCTTCGCCCTGTAGCCCTGACGGTGTGAGCCATTGGTAATGGCGCAAACGAAAAAGAGGAGTCTCCGCCGCCATCATAAATGGCCTGAAGGAGCTCCTCTTTTTTATTTATCGATTTACTGAAGGTTAGCTGGTTTTAGACGATTTCTACCGGATACATACTTTCACGCAATTTCGTGATTTCATCGTTTTCCAAGTATTCATCATAGCTCATCGTACGGTCGATTACACCGTTCGGCGTAATTTCCACGATGCGGTTTGCAATAGTTTGAATGAACTGATGGTCATGCGATGTGAATAATAGGGTACCGTCAAAGTCGATCAGACCATTGTTCAGCGCTGTAATGGATTCCAGATCCAAGTGATTGGTCGGTTCATCCAGCAGCAGCACATTGGCGCCATTCAGCATCATCTTGGCCAGCATACAGCGAACCTTCTCGCCCCCGGACAGCACGCTTGCTTTCTTGAGCGCTTCTTCACCTGAGAAGAGCATACGCCCCAGGAACCCACGCAGGAACGTTTCGTCCTGGTCCTTGGAATATTGGCGCAGCCATTCCACGAGATTCATATCCACACCTTCAAAATAGGTAGAATTGTCTTTCGGGAAATAAGCCTGAGTAGTCGTAATCCCCCAAGAGAATTCACCGCTGTCCGCTTCGGTTTCGTTCATCAATACCTGAAAGAGCGTTGATTTAGGCAAGCCGTTCGGGCCAACAAACGCGATTTTATCGCCTTTGTTCACAACCAGGCTGAACTCATTCAGCACTTGCTCGCCTTCAATGGACTTGCTGAGACGGTCTACCGTCAACAGCTGTTTGCCCGCTTCGCGTTCAGGCTTGAAGTTCAGGAACGGATATTTACGGTTCGACGGACGAATATCGTCCAGCGTAATTTTATCCAGTTGTTTTTTACGTGAAGTAGCCTGTTTGGACTTGGAAGCATTCGCAGAAAAGCGCTGAATAAAGGCTTGCAGTTCCTTGATTTTCTCTTCCTTTTTCTTGTTGGCATCACGAGTCAAGGCAAGCGCAAGCTGGCTGGACTCATACCAGAAGTCGTAGTTGCCGACGTACATCTGGATTTTGCCAAAATCAATATCCGCAATATGCGTACATACCTTGTTCAGGAAGTGACGATCATGGGATACGACGATGACGGTGCCTTCATAGTCCATCAAGAAATTTTCCAGCCATTGAATGGATTCGAGGTCCAAATGGTTGGTAGGCTCATCGAGCAGCAAGTTGTTCGGACGACCAAACAACGCTTGAGCCAGGAGAACACGTACCTTGTCATTACCGCTCAGCTCAGACATGTTCTTGTCATGCAGGTCGCGCGTAATCCCAAGACCGATCAGCAATGAAGCCGCATCCGGCTCGGCATCCCATCCGTTCAGCTCCGCAAATTCACCTTCAAGCTCGCCGGCACGCAGGCCGTCTGCCTCTGTGAATTCTGATTTAGCATACAGCGAATCTTTCTCCTTCATGATTTCATACAGACGCGTATGACCCATAATAACAGTTTCCAGAACCGGGAATTCATCGTATTCGTAATGGTTCTGCTTGAGCACTGCCATCCGTTCGCCCGGTGTCATGTGAACCTCGCCTGAATTGGCTTCAATTTCACCGGAAAGAATTTTCAAAAAGGTAGATTTGCCCGCGCCATTTGCCCCAATCAGGCCGTAGCAGTTCCCAGGAGTAAATTTGATATTTACGTCTTCAAAAAGTGGGCGTTTACCATAACGAAGCGTTACGCCGCTTGTACTGATCATATGAGCATACCATCCTTATCATTAGTAAAGTGCTAATCACAAAATTACCGACGGCAATAGTATAACACACAACGGATCGGAATCGAACCGTGTGTCAACCGAACAACCCTGAAACCTCCGTCGATATTCTAAAAATAAAATAAAAAATGCTTCCGTCCCCACGATTGTCCCCTGACAAAAACGCGGGCCAGAACCATTTTTTCTTGTTTCCAAATTCGATGCCACCAGGAGACAGACGAGCCATTCAGTAGGCAGTATCTACACTCCCTGTGCTTGTAAATGTACGGAAGCTCCCACACCTATCGGAATAAGATACATTCCCGCCTCAGCGTCATGTCTTACGACTACTTCCACGCCGTATACTGCCTGAATCATATCGGATGTGACGACCTTAGCGGGCGGACCGTTCGTTATAATGCGTCCTTCCTTCATGGCAATCATAACGTCGCTATAACGAATAGCCTGATTGATATCATGCAGCACCATTACGATCGTCAGGCCGTATTCCTGATTTAACTGCCGGATGAGTTCCAAAATTTCAAGCTGGTAGTACATATCCAGATAGGTGGTCGGCTCATCCAAAAATAAAATCGGTGTCCGTTGTGCCAAGGCCATTGCAATCCATACACGCTGCCTTTCTCCCCCGGATAGCTGGTCCAGCGTGCGTGTTCTGCGTTCCTCCAGATTCGTACAGGCTATCGCCCATTCGACCGCCTGCTCGTCCTCGTCACGTCTGGCTGTGAACATGTTCTTATGCGGGAGTCTTCCGAAGCTGACGAGCTTTTCTACGGTCAAGTCAGAGGGTGCCTCATTCTGCTGATGAACTACCGCCAGTTGACGGGCTAGTTCCTTGGGCTTGTAGTGGGCAATCTCTTTACCGTCCAAAATCACTTGACCCAGGCGGGGAGCCGCATTGTTCGACATGACGCTAAGCAGCGTCGATTTGCCACAGCCGTTGGGACCAATGATGGTTGTAATCCGTCCCGGCTCAATGACAGCATTGATGGCGTGAAGACGATCCGTTTTCCGGTCATATGAAAAGGTAATATCCTTAATGTCCATAAGTGCGATCCGCCTTTCTGATCAGGAATATCAGGAACGGCCCGCCAATGACGGCCATAATAATGGAAGCCGGAATTTCATTGGGAGCAAGCACCGTCCGGCCCAGTGTATCCGCAAGCAGTAGCAACAAACCGCCGCACAAGGCGGAGAACGGAATCAGCCACTTGTGATCCGAACCAACCAAGTAGCGGGCACAATGCGGAACGAGCAGGCCGATAAAGGCAATAACTCCAGCAATGGCTGTAGCCGTTGCTGCAAGCAGCACAGCAATAACGGAGATCAAAAGCCGCGCACGCGTCACATTGAACCCCAGATTTTTAGCTGTTTTATCTTGCAGAGACAAAAAATTGCACCAGGAAAACACGAGCATGGCTAAAATCAGCCCAATCCCGCCATAGGTCACAATAACCTCGACATCAACCCATTTTTTCATGGACAAGGTTGAGGTTGTAACCTGATTAATGCTGGTGACCGCGTAACTGCCCCGATAGTTAAACGACTGCCCGAGACCCGAAAAAATCGCATTCACAGCGACTCCGATCAAGATCAGACGAATCGGATGCAGGCCGGATTTCCATGAAAATCCGTAAACCATGAGACAGGCCAACGCACCACCGATAAAAGAAAAGAAGGGCATCCAGAAATAGAGTGCCGGAAAGATCGTAACCGCAATCAGCGAAACCAAAGCTGCCCCCGAAGAAATACCGATAACCCCGGCATCAGCCAGCGGGTTTTTCATCACGGCTTGCAGTAAAACACCCGCCACCGCAAGCGTGGCTCCCGCCATCACGGCTACGATAATTCTCGGTAGTCTCAAATCCTTGACCACATTCACCTGATCATCCGTACCTGTCCACAATCCGGTCACCAATTGACTCAAATTCACCTTGAGACTGCCTGTCATCGCTGAATAGAGAATGACGCCGATGAGCAAGGCGATTACAACGATAAAGCTCCAACCTTTTTTCGACATGTCATCAGCTTCCTTTAATTCGAAGGATACAACATTTTCACTAGCTCATCCAGCGCCGAGTTTACCGCCAAATTTCCTGTTGTTCCAAACAGCGGCTCTGGCAGATCATAGACGTGTCCGTTTTTCACAGCGTTAAAATGTTTCCAAATATCGTTAGTTTTGAACTCTTCGTCGAACATTTTGACCACTTCATCTGGCATCCCGTGTGCAGCACGCAAGATAATATCCGGATTGGACTGTTGCAAGGCTTCTGTATTGTGGGCAATAAATTCAACCTTCTCACCTTGGACTACATTCGTCCCACCTGCAATTTTAACCAGATCTCCAATATAGGAATGCTCGGTAGCCACCAGATAGCTTCCCGGTACCCCCAGCAAGATCAATACTTTAGGGGATTTCTTCCCTTTGATCTTTTGTTGAATCTCGGCTACTTTAGCGTCCAAAGCTCCATTAATCTCCTTTGCCTTTTCGGCTTTGCCGAACGTATCTCCCAGCTTTTGAATTTCTTTTTGCATATTCGCTAGACTTTCAAAATTCAAAAATTCGGCATTGATCTTCATGTCCTTAAATTTAGGCTCCAGATCATATTTTAGTGTCGTAACCGACAGTACGTCCGTCGGCTTCAACGACATCACTTTTTCCATATCAGGACTCATCGGATTGCCCACATCAGGCACATCCTTATAACGGTCAGGCAGCACTTTCGTGCTTGTCGGCTTGCCTGCCAAATCCAGGCCCAGCGCATCCGTAATTTCCGTAATGGCTACCGTTGTAGCGACAATACGTGATTGTGCTTTATCGCCGGACGTTGCCACCGATTTTGCACCTTCATTATCGTTCTGTCCGGCCGCCGCCCCTCCCGAGCATCCGGCGAGCAACAAAAGCACCAGACCCATCAACATATAAAAGTAGAACGATTTCCCTTTTACCACAGCTGTATATCGTTTCATGAAAGCCAAATCACCTCAATTCAAAATATAGAAGCAGCATGAGCCTCAACTTTTCGGGTTATGAAATGCTGACAAGTCTTGATGCCAGGGCACCAAGACTTGCTTGCATACAAGCTATTCTGTTATTGGAGCAGGTTTGATGCTACTGCGACCTGATGTTATTTTGCTTTCAGACTCGCTTCATCAAACTGGAATTGAACGGTATACCAGTGATCATATGGCACGCCACCAAGAACTAAACCGGGCACAATGACGTGTGTGTAGGCACTGATTTTCCGAGACAAGTCCCCTGCTTCAAATTGAACGACACGCGTATCGCCAGATGTCGAGATAACCTCTACATCTTTCAGGCTACCATTCTGCTCCACTTGTAGAACAGGCATCCAGGAGCTATTCTTCAAAGTGACTTGAATATAACGCTTGTCTCCCTTTTCAATCAATGTAGCAGGCTTGTCGAGGTATCCATCCATGACGGAAGCTTCGCTCGTTTTATCTTTAAATACATTGTAATTGATCGTGTATTTCTTCTCGGAAGTGACTGTTTGAGCTGGTTGCTCAACTACAGGTTTCGTTTCAGCCACAGGTGTTGGCGTTTCTGCTGTCCGCTCAGTAGCTGGTGCGGTTGTAGCTGCATTGAGTCCCTCACCTTTAAGCGATGCACGGTCAAATTGAATTTGTCCGCCGAACTTCTCATTCAAAATAAATTTCTCAGGCAAGTATACCTGTGTGTACACGCTCAGCTTTTTGTCCAGATCAGGCACTTCAAAAGCGATGGTGCGCGTGTCACCTTTCGTGTTGGAACCAACAACGGTTGGATTGGCATAACGGCCTTCAAAGTCCGTTTGGAACAACTTCAAAGCCTGATTGTCCGTAACGGTTAGATGTGCTTGCACTTTGCCATTCTTCACAACCAGCTTCGCCAGACTCTGTACAAAAGGAGCCACAAGAGAATCCTTGTCCGTTCCATTCGCCAGCACACGGAAGTTCGCTGTGTACTCTCCATCGGCTAAATTGCTTTTCCCTTGTTCAACTTCGCCTGTCTTTTTATCGTTGTAATACGTTACATCGCTAGTATTGAATTTGAATTCAAAATCATATACCTTCTCCACACGATCCTCAGCCTTGAAGACCATCGGAGCAGCACTCGCTACCTTCGGAGCTTCGTAAACAACCAGTTGGCCTTTTACGTTGTTCTTAAAGTCGCTCACGCTAAAACGAACGTTCTTTGTATTACTTGCTGCATCTTCCTGGGTCACTTCTGCGTCTTTGTAGCCTCCGCTTGCGTTATCCCAAATGCGCAATGCCTTCACTTCATTACCGTTTTGCAGCTTCAGACCTACAAACCGTTTGTCGCCTTCCACGACCAATTGCGCTGGTTCATTGGCAATAAAGCGTTGAGCCGGAGAATTCTCTCCTGTTGTTCTATCCGCTAAAACAATACTGAATTTCAAAATATATTTACCATTGGCGAGCTTGTCAAAATCCAATTTAACGATTGGATCTGCCGCTCCTGTAGAGGACGGTTCGACAAAGCTGCGAATGGTAGCAGGCTCGAATTGATACTGCACGTCGTATACGTGGTCATAAGGGATGCCACCCAAATCCAGACCCGGTACAATGACATGTGTATTAACCATAACTTTATCCGATAGATCTGCGACTTCAAATTGGACGGTTCTTGTATTTGCAGAGGTCGATTGATCAATAACCTGAGCCTCTGCACCGTTTACCTTGAACGTTTTAATCCAGCTGCTCTTGTCCATTTTGATCTGGATCAAATTTTTGCCGGATTGCTTCAACAGAGTGGCTGGTTTTTGCATATAGCCATCCATTACAGATATTTCATTGCTTCCGTTTTTGAGCACAGAGAAATCAATGCTATATTTGCCGTTCTCAGTCCCAGGAGTTGTACCCCCATCCGTTCCTTTAACCGCAATGCTGCTACGGTCGAATTGAAGACGAATCTTATGGTCCATCTCATAAACTGTTCCGTTATAGCTCGTACTTACGTGGACCTGTGCATTCAGAATAGCGTCCAAGTCTGCCACTTTAAACTTTACAACACGAGTGTCGGCTTTCTTGTCCACACTTACGACATCTGCATCCGTCAACGTTCCGTTTTGTTCCGTTTTAAACTCCGTCACAGTGGCGCTGTCTTTGATCGTAAAGGAAGCTTCATACTTACCCTTTGATACCGTCAACGTTGCTGGAGACAACAAATATTGCGCCATTGCTGATTTTTGATCTTTCGTTGCATGCAATGCATCGAAGTTGATTGAATAAGTTCCATCAGCTAAGGCCTTTCCGGGCGTACCTGGCGTTCCAGGGTCAACCGGGGTTGTTGCCGCTCCTAACTGGAGATCAACATCATAGGTATTTACATAGTTCAATTCAGGCCAGTTGATGCTTACCCATGCGTTCAGCTTGGCAGGCACTTCTTTAACCTCGAATTCAATAACACGTGTATTGGCCGTTTTGTCTTCGCTTACTACGATTGCGTTGGTCAACACTCCGTTTTGTTCTACTTTGAAGCCATCAATTTGCTTGCTGTTTTTCAAAGTGAACTGTACATATTTCTTGCCACTACGTTCAACCAGAGTACCTGGTTTTTCCGTATATCCATCCATCATGGACTTTTCACTTGAACCGTCTTTTAACAGCGTGAAGTCCAGATTTGATGTTACCGGATTTGATCCATTGTCCGTTCCCGGCAGGCTACTTTTGTCAAATTTAAGGCGGATATTATGATCCATTTCATACGGAGTTCCATTAAAACTCGTGCTGATATGCACTTGTGCATTCAAAACGGCATCCAAATCGGCTACTTTGAATTTCACTACGCGAGTATTCGCTGCTTTATCCTCACTCACAATACCCGTGTCCGTCAAAGTTCCATTTTGTTCCGTTTTCAGCTTCGTTACTGTAGTGCTGTCTTTAACAGTAAAGGAAGCTTCATACTGACCCTTTTGCACCGTCAATGTTGCAGGAGACACCAGGTATCTTGCCATCGAAGATGCTTCTTCCTTGGTTGCATGAAGCGTATCGAACTTAATCGAATACGTTCCATCGGCCAAGCCTGATGAGGTTGCAGAACTTAATTGAAGATCCACATTATACGTCTGCACGTAGTTCAATTCAGGCCAATTGATGCTAACCCATGCATTCAGCTTGGCTGGCACTTCTTTGACTTCAAATTCAACAACGCGCGTGTTAGCAGTTTTGTCCTCACTTACCGTGGTAACATCCGCTAATACTCCCTTTTGTTCTACTTTAAAGCCATCAATTTGCTTGCTGTTTTTCAAAGTGAACTGTACATATTTCTTGCCACTACGTTCAACCAGAGTACCTGGTTTTTCCGTATATCCATCCATCATCGACTTTTCATC
Source organism: Paenibacillus sp. RC73 (assembly GCF_044908085.1). Classification (NCBI taxonomy): domain Bacteria; kingdom Bacillati; phylum Bacillota; class Bacilli; order Caryophanales; family Paenibacillaceae; genus Paenibacillus; species Paenibacillus sp. RC73. The sequence goes on along the minus strand of NZ_JBIYCV010000010.1, from coordinate 163,896 downwards.
TGTTCCATCCTTCAAAAGGGTGAAGTTCAAATTAGAACTCGTTACTGAAGGAGATGTACCCGTTTCAGTAATGCTACTCTTGTCGAACTGGAGACGGATCTTATGATCCATTTCATACACAGTTCCTTGAAAACTTGTGCTTACATGTACTTGTGCATTCAGAATAGCGTCCAAATCCGCTACCTTGAATTTCACAATGCGAGTATTGGCTGTCTTGTCCTCACTTACAATATCTGCATCCGTTAGCGTTCCGTTTTGCTCTGTTTTGAACTCCGTCACTGTCGTGCTGTCTTTAATGGTGAAGGAAGCCTCATATTGACCCTTCGTTACCGTCAAAGTCGCCGGAGACATCAGATATTGCGCCATTGACGAAGCTTGATCCTTGGTAGCATGCAGAGTATTGAAGTTAATGGAGTATATTCCATCTGCCAAGGTGGATGGTGACTGTACCGCAGCCAACTGAAGGTCTACATTGTAGGTGCCTACATAGTTTACCTCCGGCCAGTTGATACTTACCCATGCGTTCAACTTGGCAGGCAGTTCCTGGACTTCAAATTCAATCATTCGTGTATTCACAGTTTGATCTTCACTTACTACGGAAGTGTCCGTTAACACCCCATTTTGTTCTACCTTGAAGCCATCAATCTGCTTACTGTTTTTCAATGTAAATTGGGCATATTGTTTACCGTTGCGTTCTATCAGAGCACCCGGTTTCTCCGTATACCCATCCATCGTAGACTTTTCATCTGTTCCATCCTTCAAAAGGATGAAATCCAAATCGGATAGCTTTTCTCCTCCACCAGGAGGCGTTACCGGTGGTGTTACTGGTGGAACAGTTGGATTCTCCGTTGAGTTTTTAAGTCTCAGACTGGAAGGATCAAACTCAATCCATTCCTTCACCGAATAGTCAGGATCAGTATCTACATACCATGGAGAACTGCTATTAAATCCAAACTCCGTATTTACATTTTGATGAAAATCATAAACATCGAAACTTACAGTTCCCGAAGTTTTTCCGGAATCTACTTCTATTTTTGCGGGAACCGTTTCCCCGTTTTGTTCTACCAGAAATTTCGAAAGACCTTGAGCTTCCGCAAACTTAAATGAAAAATGATATTTTCCATCTTGGATTGTCAAATCCCCAGGGAAGGTATAGTTCGTTTTAAAACTCGAATCCCGAGTACTTCCAGTAGAGGTCTTTCTTAAAGGCTTGTAGTCGATAAGATATTCCCCATTAGCATAGGTAGCCGTTGTGGCATTAGCAGGTTCGGTATATGTGCCAGGTGCTTCCTCATAGGTAGCATAGGTTGCACTAGTTACTGTAGTGCTGGAGCTAGACTGATTAGTTTGAGATGACTCATCCTCAGACGCCGCCAGTACATACGGGGAAAATAAAGAAAACAACATTATAATAGCGGCAAATGTCGTAAAATATTTGTTGAATCGGCTTTTCAAAGTGATGTATCCCCCTACTTAAAATATACTCATTTGGAGCTTTGAAACTCCAAATGAGTATTCAGTTCAAATCAATATTTTTACAAAAAAACCTTAAATATCGCTGTCGTCAAATTGGAATTGAACCACATAATCATGATCGTATGGAATACCACCAGTGTATTCTTCAGGCACACTTACATGCAGTTTAACGTTCAATTTTTGGGACGAGCTACTGACAGGGAACTCTACTATTCTTGTATCTCCTGATGTGCTTACCACAGTCGCATTCACATATTGACCATTTTGTTGCGTTTTGAATTCAGTGACCCAAGCACTTTTGGTAATAGCTACTCTCACTTTATTTTGACCATTCGTAACAATTAGAGTGGCTGGTTTTTTTACATAACCATTGGTATCCATGTAGGATTTTTCAGTGGTTCCATCTTTATAAATCGTATAAGGTAACTGATACGTACCGTTAGGCAAAGCCGCATGTGCTTGATTGGAAGAAAACGGAGCTAGTACCACAAAAACAAGCGCAGCCATCAATACAGTAAGCATCACTTTTTTTAAAGACAATTTTTCCATACGGTTCATGATCATGTTCATGTTCTCAGTCTCCTTTTACGTTGTATTTTGGATTAGATTTCGTCGAATTGCAGTTGTACGTCATACTTGCCTGTATAGCCAATGACTGGAATGGTGATTTCAGCATAAGCGTTGACTTTAGCATTCAGGTCAGCAACTTCGAATTCTACTACACGAGTGTTGTTGGCAGTATCTGTACTTACCACAGTCGCGTCTTGCAGTACGCCATTTTGTTCCACTTTGAACGTTGTGATCAGATTGCTGCTTTTCACGGTCAAACGCACAACATTTTTGCCATTAGCTACAATAACCTGAGCTGGTTTCGTCAAATAGCTATCCAGACGGGAGGTTTCATTCGTTTGATCTTTCAGAACGGTATAGTCTACTGCATACGTGCCATCGGCTGCTGCCGCTTTAGCTGAGAATGGAGCAATAACTGCAAAAACAAGCGCTGTCATGATCAATGCTACGAGTACCTTTTTGAAAGAAAACTGTTCAAAGCGATTCATTACCATATTCATATCTACACACACTCCTCCATTTTTTATGCTTGAATTTATGTTGATTTCATGAACGATAAGATTGCTTGAATTTACTTCTTAGAAGATTTGGTTGATTTCGTTGATTGGACAGCTGCTACTTTTTTGACACTTTTGGAATCAAAAGCGAAGCGAATGGTATAGTCATGATCATAGTTATACGCAGGGACGGTAACATGAATTTTTGAAATTAGCGGGCTGTTCACAGTTGTTATTGGAAATTGTACAGTGCGGGTATCAGTTTTGGCATCCTTATGAATGACCTTTGTGTCGATGATTTTGCCTTTGTAATCCACTTTAAACCCGGTTGTCCATTCGCTGTGATTCAGCTTGATTTGCATGGTCATTTGGCCTTTTTTCACATACAACTTGGCTGGCTTCTCAAAATAATCATTAGCCATGGATACAGAATCGTTTTCGGCCTTGAGAATATCGTATTTAAGCGTGTATGTACCATCCGCCAATTTTGTAGAAGCCGTAGCGGCTACCACAGATGATGAAGTTGGCCAAAAGCTCAGCACACTGACCAGCAGAAACACAGCAATCATTGCAGAATAACCCTTCCTCATTTTGACAGCAGTCCCTCCCCACGAGAATATAAGTAATTGATTATCATTCTCAATTGAATTTTTAAAAAAATAGCTCTTCTTGAGCTGTTCCTCCCCACCTTCCCATCCAGAAATTCGCAAAACCAAGTGAACCCATCACCAATATATCTTACACTTTTCGAATATGTCAATATGTATTTGCGTGTATATAACCCCTTGATATATGCTATTTTTTAAGAAAAATTTAGGACACCTTCCTCTATACCAAGAATCCCCTCCTCTCCATTTCAGTAAAAAAATTATTTAAAATTTTGGTTTTTTCAATTGACAATTCCTATTGATATTCATTATCATTCTCTTATACATAAATGAAAATGATTATCATTATTGTTTAACTTAAAATTGCAGGAGGAATGACATGAAATCTTATGTGTTGTGGTCATCCGCAGCGCTTTTATTGGCAGTTACCGGATGTAGTAATGGTACTCCGGCCGCAGATCACAAACCAACCACTGCATCTGTATCTGCCACTTCCGGCACAACAAGCGATGCGGCGATTCAGGTTACTGATTTTTCAAAACGGACGTTGGCGTTCCAAGGTGTCCCTCAACATATCATTGCACTCAGCAATGGCGATCTGGATATCATATATGCTTTGGGCGGGACAGCCGTTGGCAGACCCAACTCGAATGGACCTTCCGTCGTGCCTGCTGCTGAAAACGTTCAACAAGTAGGCTCTACTCATGAAGTCGATCTGGAGAAAATTACGATGCTCAAACCGAATGTCGTATTAGGCAATTACCCTATGAATGAGAAGGACATTCCAGCTATTGAAGGTGTCGGTTCACAGCTGCTGCTGACAGGGGCCAATTCAGTCAAAGATATTCAGTCGCAAATTACACTCTTCGGACAATTACTGCAAAAGCAGACTCAGGCCGTGAAGCTGAATCAGCAAATTGACCAACAGGTAGCCACATTACAAAAGGAAACAGCCTCAACCTCCAAACCTAAAGTGCTGCTTGTTTACGGAGCCCCGGCCACATATATGGCGGCATTGCCGAATTCATTAGGCGGAAATATTCTGGAAATGGCTGGCGGTGCCAATATTGCCGCTGATTTTCCGGGCCTGCAAAATTTCCCGCAATACGCGCAGCTAAACACGGAACGCATCGTACAGGCCGACCCTGACTACATCCTGATTATGACCCACGGCAATACGGAAGAGGTCAAAGCCGCATTTATCAAGGAAATGCAGGAAAATGCAGCCTGGAGCGGAATCAAGGCGGTCAAAAACAATCAGGTCGAGGTATTACCCTCCGATCTGTTCGGAACAAATCCGGGCACACGGGTTACTGAGGCACTGGATTTGATGCACCAAAAGCTGTATCCGGCGAAATAAGCGATGAACAAACTACAACGCGCCAGAAGACGCACCATCGCCTGGATTACGCTTCCGATCTTGCTGTTAGCTGTATCCGTGTACGGCCTGGCTTACGGATCGGTGTCGATTCCACTACGAGAAATCAATCAGGTTTTGCTACATAATGATGACTCCACCTATCGCACGATCCTAATGGATCTCCGGCTGCCCAGAGTATTAGTGGGTCTGCTCGTAGGAGCCTGTCTGGCAGCTGCGGGAGCACTTCTTCAGGGAGTCATGAAAAATCCACTGGCTGATCCCGGCATTATTGGTGTATCGGCTGGTGGCGGACTCGCTGCGGTCATCACGATGGTCATGCTTCCACAGCTTAGCTACCTTCTTCCGGTAACTGCCTTTTTGGGAGCCTTCCTGACTGCCGTTGCAATTTACCTGCTGGCTTGGGATCGGGGAGCCTCTCCCGTCAAAATCGTATTAGCGGGTGTTGCGATCAACGCACTGCTGGGCGCGGTCATGAACGGCGTGATGGTCATGTACAGCGACCGCGTGCAAGCGGTTCTCCCTTGGCTATCCGGCGGATTGAACGGACGAAGCTGGCATCATCTGGAGTTCATGGCGCCTTACGCCATCATTGGCTTAATCGCCTCCCTGTTTGCGATCAAGCCTGCCAATTTGCTGCTACTGGGCGACGATTCAGCGCAACTGCTCGGACAGCGTGTAGAGCTTCAGCGGCTGCTCATTATTTTGCTCTCTGCCCTGCTCGCCGGTACGGCGGTCAGCGTAGCGGGGCTGATCGGTTTTGTAGGACTGGTCGTTCCTCATGTTATCCGCCTGCTGATCGGGGAGGATTATCGCTTCCTCCTTCCCCTTTCCATTCTGGGCGGCGGGACACTGGTCGTACTGGCGGATACGGTGGCACGGTCCTGGTTTGATCCGATTGAACTGCCTGTAGGTATTTTGCTAGCCGTCATCGGAGCGCCGTTCTTTTTAATCCTGCTCAAGAAACGGGGGAATTTCGGATGACAGCCATTCAGGGTGAGCATATCTCCTTGCAGCGCGGGTATTTCAAGCTGGACGATGTAAATATCACCTTGCCCGCCGGACAGCTCACCGCGATTGTCGGGCCCAACGGTTCGGGCAAATCCACGCTTTTACGGATCATTACCCGGCTGCTCAAGCAGGATCAGGGGCAGGTTTCCGTACTGGGCAAGCCCGTGCAGGAGTACAAGCGGCGTGATTTTGCCCAGACGATTACCATGCTGCCGCAAATGAAGGATATGCTGCCTTTATTAACAGTTCGTGAGCTGGTCGCTTACGGAAGATCCCCTCATGCCAAAGGCTTGAGGACACGGCATACCGGACAGGATCAGCATATTGTGGACCATGTCATGGAAATCACAGGCATGAAGCCCTATGCGGATCGGATGTTCCATACTCTATCGGGAGGTGAACAACAAAAAGCGCGAATTGCAATGGCTTTGGCCCAACAAACGGGCATTCTTTTGCTCGATGAACCTACCACTTTTCTGGATATCGCCCATCAATTTGAGGTTATGGATATGCTGAGGCGTATCAATCACGAGTCCGGCTTAACGATTGTTATGGTACTGCATGATTTACAGCAAGCTGCGGCCTATTGTCATCATATGATTGCGCTTAAAAGGGGACGAATTGCCATGGCTGGCGAACCCCGTCAGATTTTGACGTCTGCTTTTCTTCGCGACATTTATGAAATGAACGCTACTATCAAATTTGAGGATGGCTATCCGGTCATTATACCGACCATACCACATCATTCAGGAGGAATTTAATATGATTATTGTTACAAACACATCTAAAATCACCCCGGGCAATGCCCACCTGCTCATCGAACGCTTTAACAAAGAAGGCAAAGTGGAGAAAATGGAAGGCTTCCTCGGTCTGGAAGTACTGCTCACTGAAAACACAAAAGATTATGAGGAAGTAACGATTAGCACACGTTGGAAGGAAAAAGAGAACTTCCAAGGCTGGACCAAAAGCGAAGCTTTCCGTGAATCACACAGCCACCGCCAAATTCCGGACTATATTTTAGAAAATAAAATTACGTTTTATGAAGTCAAAATCGTGCGGCATCCCATTACCAACACCGATTCCGATTCCTTTCTGGTGAACGATACCGAAGCGGTTTAATCCTGTAACACAGCGACAGACTTGTCTGCCTGCACCTTTTCACTCATTCAAAAGCAATCATAAAAAGCGACTCCGCAGACCATTGTCCGCAGAGTCGCTTTTTATGTGAGATCCTCAGATTGTAGTTGAACAGCGGCTTTGAATTTTCAGCGTCTCACCGTGTCCCAGTATATGAATGCGCTCCTTGGCGATGCCCAAGCGTTCACGCTCCGCTTCAAGACGATCCAGCGCCTCTTTCGGCGTATCATCCGCCAGCTTAAAGGCTCCGTAATGCATCGGGATCATCTGATCCGCGCCGCAATCCACGAACCCCTGCAACGCCTCCTCCGGTGTCACATGCTGCGAAGTCATGAACCATTCCGGCTCATATGCACCAATCGGCATAAAGGTCAGGTCAATGTCAAAGCGCTCGCCAACCTCCTTAAAGCCACGAAAATATCCGGTATCTCCCACAAAATACAACGTCGGTGCAACTGCTGTATCTGAATTAGAATCCGTTTCTGTGACGGACGTGGCAGAGCCAATCACCTGCTGCTCACTTTGCAGCACATATCCACCCCAATGCGAAGTATTCGTATCAAACGGCGTACGCCGCGTCCAATGCTGGGCCGGAACAAATGTGAAGCGCACCCCGCCTATCGTAAAATGATCCCACCATTTCAGCTCATGGCAGTTACGGAAGCCTTTGCGGACCATTTTCGACTTTAACCCCGAAGGTACAAGCATCAGCGTATCTGCACGATACAATTTGCGCAACGATTCCATATGCAAATGATCATAATGCGAATGAGACAGCAGAATGATGTCCAACGGCGGTACATCCTGAATGCGGATGCCGGGCGGAGCCAGTCTTTTGTCGAAAGCCATACGCTCAGCCCACACCGGATCCGAAACGATGTTCAGTCCAAGATACTGGATGAAAAAGGTAGAATGCCCCACCCAGGTCGCCGTCGTCGTTTCCCGGTTACTGTGCAAAAACTCCAGCTCCGGGGGATGGTTCGGAACAACGAACGTATAATCCTTCGTTTTGCTGCGGCGCTCCTGCCGCCATTGTCTGAATTGCTTGAGTGTTTTATCCGTGTTGACATGATCCATGTTGTTAAAACGAACTTTGGGCATGATGTAACTCCTCCCCTGATGGACCCGTTCTCCAAAGAAACCGAAACGGTTCAATTCATTTATATATTACACGCGAGTGTGAACATCAAATGATGCAACATGCTGGTGTATGTAAAGTATAATTCAATCCGCCTTTTACATGCAAAAATGGACCCTCCCCCATCAATCAGGAAGGGCCATCTCAGATGCTGCTGTCAGTCCTGTGGATTTTTAAAGCGTGCCGAGTACATAAACAGAAACACAATCGCCACCACAATAATAATAGGCGACTCATACATGATCGTAAAATGCTCGAAAGCGGCCATTTGTACTCACCCTTTCTTCCCCGCTTGTCCTCGCACATAATCCGCATCGAACAGGAACAGTCTCAAGATCAGGATCAGTGACGGAATCAGCACCAGCAGCCCCGCACTAAACGCCGTAATCAATGCATACGCCATGGCGGAGTTCGTAAAGCTGTGATGCACATTAATGTAGGGATACAAAACATACGGCAAATGCGAGCGGCCATAGCCATACCAGGCAAATGCAAATTGCAGCATGACCAGAATAAAGGAGGTTCCGAGATGACGCCGCCGCCATACCAGATAGACAGCTCCGACAAAGCAGACGAAGGAGGCGACAAACATCCATGCCATGTTCAGCATATTGGCAAAGTGGTCCGGATTTTGTTTGTTAATCTGAAAAAATGCGAGCAGACTCGCCACAATCGTTGGGCCGCTCCAGAGCAGCGCATATCCACGCACGATTTCAAAAGCAACCTTGTCTCCTGCCCTTTTGGCATAATAGGACAGAAACATCGCCGAGATATACAGCACACTCACCAGCGCCAGGAAAATAACCGCCCACGTATAGGAATTACTTAATAACTCACCCCAGCGCAGATGAACACCTGTGCTGTTTTCCACAATAATGCCGCCTTCCGAAATGGCGAGAACCGTCGACAGCGCCGCCGGAATCAGCAGCCCTGTCGCGCCGTACAATGCCATGTAGACGATATTATTTGTACCGGAATGTCCATACGTATTGTACGCATAATACACCCCGCGAATCGCGAGAAGCACAATTGCAATACTGCCGGGAACGAGCAGCGCTGTGCCATAGTAATAAGCCGCATCCGGGAAGAAACCATTCAGTCCCACCACGAAAAAAATGAGGAATACGTTCGTTACCTCCCACACCGGTGATAAATACCGTTGAATAATGTTGTGGATTTTGTTCTGGTGACCTGTCAGCACACTGTAAAAGCTGAAAAAGCCTGCGCCAAAATCAATAGATGCCACAATCAAATAACCGAACAGGAAGGTCCACAAAATGGCGATACCGACAATTTCATAGCTCACTTCCCTTCAGCCCCTTCCAGACCCAACTGCTTCAGCTCTTCCACTGCATCTTTATTTCGGAACAGCTTGCTGAGAACCTTAATGGCCGAGAAGCACAACACGAGATACAAAATGATAAACATCACGAGCATCCATCCCACACTGGTGGAGGTGGTCGCTGCTTCGGACACCTTCATATAGCCGCGCAAAATCCACGGCTGCCTGCCAACCTCCGCGAACATCCAGCCCAGCTCAATGGCTACCATAGCCATCGGCCCCACCAGAATGAGTGCCAGCAGCAGCCATTTGGGGTATGGTTTGCGTCCTGGCAAACGTTTGCGAATCAGATACAACAGCGGAATGACGAGAATCAGCACTCCAGTCGTGATTTTGAGATCGAACATATAGTGGATAGACAGCGGCGGACGCTGATCCACAGGATAATCATTCAGTCCCTTGACCTCCGTACTGGGCAGGTTCCCGGCTAAAACACTAAGCGCATAAGGCACTTTCAGGGCATACTTGATATCTCCGTTCTTGTCCATATAGCCGCCATATACGAAAGGAGCGTGCGTCATTGTATCAAAATGCCATTCGGCGGCAGCCAGCTTTTCCGGCTGATATTTAGCCAGGAATTTACCGGAAGCGTCTCCGATCATCACGGTGCTGATGGCAAATACAATGGTGCAGGTGGCGGTCAGCTTCAGCGCTTTTTTAAAATACGGGTGGTTACGCCCCCGCAACATACTATAGGCAGCCAGTCCCATCAGCAGCCCGGCGCTCAACGTATACGAAGAAGCCAGCACATGAGAAACTTTGGTGGGCGTGGCCGGATTCAGCATGGCCTGGATGGGATGAATATCTGTCATGACTCCATTTTTAAGTGTAAAGCCTTGAGGCTGGTTCATGAACGAGTTCACAGTTGTAATAAAAACCGCTGATGCAGATGAGGCAATCGCTACCGGAATGAGCAGCATCAGGTGAAAATATTTGCTTTTAAACCGATCCCAGGTGTACAAGTAGATACCCAGAAAAATGGCTTCAATGAAAAAAGCAAACGTCTCCAAAAACAGGGGCAGCGCAATCGCTTGTCCAGCCACCCGCATAAAGGTAGGCCAAAGCAAGCTGAGTTGCAGTCCAATGGAAGTACCTGTGACGACACCTACGGCAACGGTGATGACAAACCCCCGCGCCCACCGTCGGGCCAGCAGCGTATAGTGCGGATCACCAGTTCGCAGCCCGCGCCATTCCGCGAGCGCAATCATCAAAGGCACGCCAACGCCAATGGATGCAAATACAATATGAACAAACAGGGTAATTCCGGTCAACATCCGGCTTAGCAATACGGGGTCCAGTGAAGACAAATGGTACTCACTCCTTCATTTCACATTTTAAATAGAAAGCACGTGTATATTATTCCTTTGGATTAAGATCTAGGGAGTCAGGCGGGCTATACTTTTAATGACTGCGTACAGCATAATAGCCGCTATCACAATACACACAATAATGAGCGTCCTTTCCTGCTTGCGGAACATAGGAACGCCTCCTTTACTCGTCGTTTGGAGCATGGGGAGAACACATCTTAGTCTAGCTAAATTTTGTTATTTTTAACCATGCTGCCGTTATAAATTTAGCAGGATTCCATTTTGAATATTGCCATGTGCATTCGAATCGTTCTGGGCAGCTACTTTTTAGCCTCATTAGTGTGAGATTTATCATTGTATTTTCATCAAAATGACGAACTCCCTCTTTGGAGACGTTCATAGAATGAGGTACAATACAGATAAGCTATATATGGAGAACTTTTGAATAGGAGGCTATACCGAGCTATGAAAATAACATCTATCGAGCCAACTCCCAGTCCGAACACCATGATGCTGCATCTGGATGAGCGGCTGGAAGCGGGCATTCGCAGAACATATACACGGGATAATGAACGCTCCGCTCCCCCATTTATCCGGCGTATGCTAGGCATTGAAGGAGTCAAAAGCGTGTTTCATACGACGGATTTTGTAGCCCTTGACCGCAAAGGGAACGCAGATTGGTCTACCATTCTGGGTCAGGTTCGGGACCAGCTAGGCGAGGAAGGCGCAGACGCCAATTGGGACTTGCCGGAGGAAACCTCAGGGGAAGCGTTTGGTGAGGCACAGGTATTTGTGCAATTTTTCCGGGGCATTCCGATGCAAATCCGGGTCAAGGCGGGCCAGCAGGAGGAACGGATTTCCTTGTCCGACCGTTTCGTGCAGGCTGTAACCCGGGTAGCCAGCGCGACGCTGATCAAGGAGCGCAAGCTGAGCGATTACGGCGTCCGCTACGGAGATCTGCCGGATATCGCACGCGAGGTGGAGCAGGAGCTGGAGGCGGCCTTCCCGCAGGAGCGGCTGGAGCAGATTATCCAGCAGGCGATTGCCCACGGCGCGGACAACAGCGAATTCGTGGAGGAACGTCGCGAATGGAGCGATGCTGAGCTGGAGCAGGCCCTGGCGCACGAGGATTGGCGTACCCGCTACGCCGCGCTGGATCGGTTGGAGCCGACGCCTGAGCATTTGCCGCTCATCCGCCAAGCGCTGCATGACGACAAAATGCAGCTACGGCGGCTGGGGGTCGTCTATCTGGGCGATCTGCGCACACCGGAGGCGATGGAGCTGCTGTTCGAGGCGCTACGCGATCCTTCAGCGGCCGTACGCCGTACGGCGGGCGATACGCTGTCGGATATCGGCGACCCGGCGGCTACCGAAGCTATGATCGGAGCCTTGTCAGATAACAGCAAGCTGGTTCGCTGGCGGGCTGCCCGCTTTTTGTACGAGGTCGGCACCGAGGACGCGCGTGACGCGCTGGAGAAGGCTGTAGATGACCCCGAATTCGAGGTCAGTCTACAGGCCAAAATGGCGCTGGAGCGCATTGAGTCAGGCGAGCAAGCCGCAGGTACGGTTTGGCAGCAGATGGCCAAGCGTAACTCTTGATTTATGATTTTACGACTGGACCTTCAAAAAATTGTCGATTGTCAGAAGATGTACAGGTACGATATACTTTAGTTTGCTATACAATAACATATCATGTCATACACCTCATCAACCCTGTTTTATGATGAGGTAGAGGTCGCGGATGTAATCAGTACACCGGAGGAGACGCCAAGAGCCGTCTGTGATTCCTGTGGAAAGGTACACCCGCCGAAGTATGCGGAGCCGACTCTTTGTAATACTCCGAATGCTGGGGCTGCTGACCGAAAGGAGCAGAACTGTCACGCGATGTCCTGACACAGACACGTGTGTTGAGCTATCTTGTTATAGAAGAAGGTATGGTGCGGAATGCATAGACAAGACCGCAGGCGTATTCCCTGCGGTCTTTTGACGTTTGTAATCCCCCTCCTTCAGGCTCTTGCCCTGACATGAAATACTATTTCATGAAGGAGTGTTTGAACGTGCAACACAAAGCAACACCTGCCGCAACCTTGCGGAAAAGTCTCAAAGCCCGACATATGACGATGATCGCCCTTGGGGGCTCCATCGGAACAGGCCTGTTCCTTGCCAGTGGAGGCGCGGTTGCAGAAGCCGGACCCGGAGGTGCCCTGCTGGCTTATGCAGCGGTCGGCCTCATGGTTTACTTCCTGATGACCAGCCTCGGTGAGCTGGCTACGTTTATGCCTGAATCCGGCTCTTTTAATACCTATGCAGGCCGCTTCGTCGATCCGGCTTTTGGTTTCGCCATGGGCTGGAACTTCTGGTACAACTGGGCCGTGACGATTGCCGCAGAGTTGGCAGCGGCGACCGTGCTGATCAAATACTGGTTTCCCGAAAGTCACTCCGCTTGGTGGAGTTTGTTATTTCTGGCCGTGATCTTCGCGTTGAACGCGCTGACAGTCAAAGGCTACGGTGAATCCGAATACTGGTTCGCCATGATTAAAATTGTGACCGTGGTTATCTTTCTCGCCGTGGGTGTGCTGATGATCTTCGGCATTATGGGAGGTCCAGCCATTGGCTTCGCTAACTTCACTGTGGGCGATGCCCCGTTCCACGGCGGATTTTTCGCCGTATTGGGCGTATTCATGGCCGCAGGCTTTTCCTTTCAGGGAACCGAGCTGATCGGGGTAGCCGCCGGAGAGAGCGAAAACCCGCGTGAAAATGTGCCTCGCGCCATCCGTCAAATCTTTTGGCGCATCCTGTTCTTTTATATTCTGGCGATTCTCGTCATTGGATTGATTATTCCGTACACCAATCCGAATTTGCTGCGGGGAGATATCAGTGACATCGGGGTCAGCCCGTTCACACTGGTATTTGAAAAAGCGGGGCTTGCGATTGCCGCCTCCGTTATGAACGCCGTTATTTTGACTTCCGTATTGTCGGCAGGTAATTCCGGGATGTACGCGGCAACACGTGTATTGTACGCTTTGGCACGGGAAGGCAAAGCCCCCCGTTTCCTCGGACATATCAATCGGCGCGGCATTCCCATGAATGCACTGCTGATCACGACCGCTGTCGGTATGCTGGCCTTCCTCGCCTCCCTGTATGGGGACGGTGTGGTGTACAACTGGCTGCTAAATGCTTCCGGGATGTGCGGATTTATTACATGGGTCGGTATTGCGGTCAGCCATTATCGTTTCCGCCGTGCCTTTACAGCACAGGGTCGCAGTCTGAGTGAGCTTCCGTACAAAGCCCGCTGGTTCCCGTTTGGTCCCTTATTTGCCTTCGCACTATGTATCATCGTGATTATCGGGCAAGGTGCCGATGCCTTTACCGGGCAAGCCATTGACTGGAAAACGATGATCGCTACGTACATGAGTGTGCCGCTATTCCTTCTTCTGTGGCTCGGCTACAAATGGATCAAGCGTACCAAAATCGTTCCACTAAACGAGTGTGATTTGGACCCGGATGCGTCTTCCGGTAAATAAACAATAGTAAAAAAGCCCGTCTCCGGGCATATACAGGTGGAAATGCGGATGAACGGTCCTATGGATCAGATCAGGTTCATCAGCATCTTCTCCCTGATATGTGGAGATGGGCTTTTTTTCTGTTATTCGGAAGAAGAAGCAATCGGAGCTGTCAAAGACATAGACAAGGCACGACGGCTAAAGATGCCATAAATCACAGCAATCAGCGTCAGCAGTGCAGAAAACAAGTACAAATTAACGATGCCCAGATGATCTGCAATCCAGCCCATCAGCAATAGCGAGATGCAAAACGTCATGCTCGTCAGCGTAGCCTGTGCGGATAGCACCTTGGGTAAATCGTGCACAGATACACTCATTTGCATCATCGTACGGCGGGATACGACGGACATTTCCGCAGGCAATCCCATCAACAGTACGATCAGCAGCGTCAGCGGCGGTAATGTGTTAAGCGCATACCAAGCCGTTAACAGTCCATAGCAAGCCATCCCCACCAGCATCGCGGGCAGCAGTCTGCGCTGTAAATACTTGACACTAGCGAGAACAATGATCCCGCCGCCAATCGCGCCTGCAAAATACGCCGCATTAATGTATCCCCACCATGCCTCGCTTTTGTGCAACACCTGCTGAGCGAAGGCAAGCGTGAATGCTCCTACCCAAACCGAACCACCCAGCAGGTCGATCATATCCATAAAAATAAGAGCTTTGAGCCTTCGGCTGGCTCCGATAAGACTCCACCCTTCGCGCAATATTTCCTTTTTGCGCTTGGGAGGTAACGCCGGGCTCTCCGACTCCGGGCCATACAGTGTATCTTCCAACTGTGCGGGCGATGTTGAAGCCAAAACGTCTCCGCTTCGCACCCGAGTTCCGGGTTGCAGTAAATAATGGGCTTTGCCCTCTAGCGGATCACGGATCAAGCTGGTAAAGATCAGGGCCACCGTATACAGCCCGCAAGCGACCAGCAGTGTTTTTTCCGAGCCCATCACGGCGACGAGCACACCGCTAAGCCCCCATCCGGCCAATTGCACTGTCTGATCGCTGACCGATACGAGACTGTTCGCACGCATCAACCCTTCCCCGGACGCAAGGCGCGGAATCAGCGCATTACGTGCAGGTGTGGTCCAACCGTCCAGAAAGGACATCGCTGCTACCAGTGTAAACACAAGCACCCATACCGGGTTTGTGCCCGCTGACCACAAATGCCCCAACAGGAGAGCGAAGAAAGCCAGTTGGCCAAATTGGGAAACGAACAGAATAAATGGAAGCTGGAATCGGGCCAATATCAGCGGTGCTAAAAAGCCGCTAATCATCTGTGCGCCCATTCGCAACAACGGAACGAGAACCGAGGAAAAGATCGAATCCGTTTCATGAAACACCAGAGAAACCAGCGCCATGATATAAAGAATATCGGCCGCATTCGACATCGTCTGCGTGCCGAGCAGATAAGTAAAAGAACGCTTATGCATATGAATAAAATACTCCCTTATGAATGTAGCTTTTTCTATTGCAGCAAAATGATCAGGTCCATTTCAGAGTTACACGGAGATTTCCGGTGCTGCCTAAATCCGTGATCTGATAGGAGATGGTTTTTAACCCGAGCTGATACAACGATTGTAAATCTTCTTTGAGACTTCGCTCTGTCCCCTGATAGCCAAAGGTAAGCGTGGCCCCTCCCTTATTAATCTCTTTGCGAACCTGCTCCTTGATTTCGGAGGATGATTTAACCAGACCCTTGCCGTCTTGCAGCGGATATTCCAGGTTATTGTACAGCTTTTGATACACAGCAGCCTTGGGTCCTCCCGCAGCTATCAACCCCGACAATGTCTGTCGATACGATGTGTTCGCCTGAGGATACTGTTTAACCCAGGAGTGATCCCTGCGCATTTCCGAATCAGTCAATTGATAATACGAAGTGCTTACCTCGTTGCCACGATCCGGGGTCGGATCATCCCATGTCGTATCCATGTGATACCAATGTCCATCCAGCAAAACAAGATTCCATGCATGCAGCTGGCCTCCTGCTCTTCCCTCTACAATCCGGTTGGTAATCCCAGAGCGTTCCAGCATTTTGTAGGCCAGCAAGGAATAGCCCTGACACACCGTGCTTCCGGTTTTCAGGCCATCGTATGCCGTGTACTTTTGCTGCGTTTCATCATATTTCAAACGAACCACGATCCAGTCATGAATGGCCTTCACCTTCTCATGATCCGTCATCCCCTTCGTAATGATGTCCCCCAGCACAGCTTTAACCGTGCTATCTACATATGCGGTCTGCTCCTTCGTCTCCCGGTAACTCAGACGGATCGTAACCTCAGCGGACGTGGTTGTGCCTGTATAGCTGAATGCGTAGCTTTTGATCGTATAATTCACATACGGGTCGCTCTCCATCGCCTGTTTGATGGCTGTCTGTAACTGCTGCTTAAGACCGTTCACCCGCCCTTGATATGTAAAGGTCAGCGTTTCACTCCGCGTAGCCATTGCCTGTAAAAGCTTATTTTGAAGCTGCTGTGACGATACGGACGGAGCCGGCTTGACCGACGCAGCATATACATTGTTCCCCCACTCCACAGCATGCGGCAGCAACACAGCCAGCGCTGCACCTGCCACCAGGCATTTTATAAGCCTAACCCCGATTTTTCTGTTCATACAGAGCGTTCCTGCCCTTCTTAGCATAATTGTAAACAGCTCTATCTTACCATAAAAACAGCTAACCCAAGCGCTCTAGTTTTGTCGGTTACAGGCGGGCGAGAATCTGGATAAAGACAGGTTTTGACACTACGCTTATCTCCCCGATTGAATAGGCAACAGACAGGCCATACCGTTCACAGAGAGTTTTATCACAGCAGCTTGGCACTCCTTATGATAAGGTACTGGCATCGGAAATCATTGATATTGATTCTCATTCTACATTAGAAAGGCTGAGCACCATGCCAGAATGTATCTCGCTCCTTCGTACTCCACCGGGTCAACCCGTGCGGCTGCAATCTCTTGCCTCTCTTCACCCCTCATTGCGTCGACGCTTAACGGACATGGGCATTGACGAAGGCTCCATTATACGGTTAAAAAAAATCAGTCTGTTGGGCGGCCCTATTGTTATTGAATGCAACGGTCAACTGGTCGGCCTCCGTCAAAATCAGGTAAAACAACTGGAGGTCGTTCCTTCATGGACATGATCGCTCTATTCGGTAATCCCAACACGGGGAAAACCTCATTATTCAACAAGCTGACTCGTACGTATGCAGAGGTAGGGAACTGGTCCGGGGTTACGGTGGAAAAGAAAACAGGTCTGCTGCGCGACAAGTCTGCCGTTTTGGTGGATTTGCCAGGTGCCTATTCCTTGCTTCCACTTTCGCTGGATGAAGGTATCGCTACCCGTTATTTGCTGGAAGAACCGCCTGCGGCTTTGATTAACATCGTGGATGCCTCCCAGCTCCAGCGTAATCTGTACCTGACTGTACAACTGCTGGAATATGGCCGTCCGCTCGTACTTGGCTTAAATATGACCGACGTAGCCGATGCCACGGGCCTTCTAGTGAACAAGGAATTGCTGGCTGATCAATTGAACGTTCCCATCATTCCCATGGTGGCACGCACGGGCAGTGGCAGTAAGCAAATGCTCGCATCACTTCGAGAGGTACGACATTCGCCAAATTCCTTCCAGTTGGATTACGGCCCTGCCGTCGAAGCCGCTATAGCAGATATTTGCAGCTTGCTGACGAATACATCTGTGCCAAACCCTCGGTGGGCAGCTCTACAGTGTCTGGAAAACAATCCTGTCGTTATGGAATGGATGACGAATGAGGTACAGCATGAAAAAATAACGGATCGCATCCAGCGTTGCGAGAAAGAACTTCTCCGTGAAGGCTATTCGGCTACTCCCGCTCAGCATATCCGTTCTATACGTACAGCGTGGATCGCTGATCTGTGTACAAAGGCGCTCGACACGTCCAAACTCAAGCCGCACAGTCTGACAGACAAGCTGGACGCACTGCTAACCCATCGGTATCTGGGGATTCCGATCTTTTTGCTGCTGATGTACGCTACCTTCAAGTTCACCTTCGATTGGGCGGGTACTGTTCTTTCAGATATGCTGGACGGATTTTTTTCAGGGACACTAAGCAGTTGGATTTCTGAATTGCTCGTTCACTTGAACGCGTCCGCTTTTACGCAAAGTCTAGTCGTGGACGGCATCGTGGCGGGAGTCGGGGGCGTGCTCGTTTTTCTGCCTCAGATCGCTATTTTGTTCCTTATTATTTCGCTGATTGAAGACTCCGGGTATATGGCACGGGTCACGATATTAATGGACCGTCTCATGCAAGCTGTCGGCTTGAACGGGAAAAGCTTCATTCCCTTTATTATCGGCTTTGGCTGTAATGTTCCAGCCATTATGGCGGCACGTACGATTGAACAGCCCAGAGAACGCCTCATTACGACGTTGCTGGTACCCTTCATGTCCTGCTCCGCCCGCCTGCCAGTCTATGCGTTGTTTGCGGGCGTATTTTTCCCAACACACGCAGCAAGCATCATCATGCTGATGTACGTGCTAGGAATCGTCGTGTCGCTTGTACTTGCGAAGGTTTTCTCCAAGGTATCCTTTTTGTCGGGTGAGCCTTCCCTCTTCATCGTGGAGCTTCCCCCTTATCGTGTGCCGCAAGCTCTTACACTGTTTCGCAGCACGTGGGAAAAGGTTAAGGGCTTCGTCCGCAAAGCTGGAACGATTATTCTCGCAGGGTCCGTCGGTATTTGGCTTTTGTCCAATTTCGGCCCCCAAGGGTTCGGTGCAGAAATGAATGACAGCCTGCTTGCCACTGTTGGAGGATGGTTCGCCCCCATACTGGCCCCTCTCGGCTTCGGTACCTGGCAAGCAGGCGCATCCCTGCTCACAGGCTTTATGGCCAAGGAGGTTGTGGTATCGACGATGAATATCATTTACCACGTTCCGGACATGCAGGGACTAGAAATGCAAGTAAGGCATGCCTTTACGCCGTTAGCCTCTTTTAGCTTCATGGTGTTCATTCTGTTGTATGTGCCATGTCTGGCCACGGTAGCGGTCATTCGTAAAGAAACCCTTTCGTGGCGCTGGACCGGATTTTCCGTGATCTATCCTTTGACCGTTGCATATATTATTGCCGTTGTGATCTATCAGTGTGGCAGATTATTAGGTTGGGGTTAAGTTAGAGCCCTATGAAAATAGAAGGAAGTGGATTCCATGATCAATATCATCATTTTACTGGTGATTCTCGGTTATAGCGCGTGGGTGTTCGTACGCTTTTTGCGAAAAAGCCGTCAAGGTGCTTGTGCCGGATGCTCATCGAGCAAATCATGTCCGGGCTGTGCCACGAGTGCTGTGAAGGAAGACCAAGCGAACATCAACAGAAATATCTAATCCAAGCTTAGCATCCCCATGAAAAAAGCGTCTGCGGGTTTATCCTGACCCGAAGACGCTTTTCCTTTACTCTCAAACTCACAATATTTAGCGGTATTCCGCCAACCGTTCATTTAGCTCCCGCGTGTGCAGGTAGACTTCACGATACAGCTCATACAGGCCTTCATATTGAACCACACGTTCCGGGTCTGGCGAGTATCTGGCTGCTTCACGGAGAAAAGATTCCGCGCACGCTTGCAACGATTCAAACCAGCCGCTTCCGTAAGCGGCCAGCATCGCCGCCCCCAAGGCAGGCCCTTGCTCGCTTTCCAGCTTGATGATATCCGCGTTAAAAATATCTGCCTGCATTTGCAGCCACGCTTCATTACGCGCACCGCCGCCGATGGAAATGATCTCATTCACCGCTTTGCCCGTTCCTCTGAGAATATCAATGGATTCCTTGAGCGAGAATGTAATTCCCTCCAGCACCGCCCGTGTAAAATGTGCGAGCTTATGCCCCGCATCCATCCCGATAAAGCTGCCTCGAATGGTTGCATCAGGATGAGGGGTACGTTCGCCGACAATATAAGGCGTAAACAGCAGCCCGCGGCTACCCGGCTCAATCGAGTCCACACCTTCCAACAGTGCATCAAAGGAATGCTCCGGTGCAAAGGTATCCTTAAACCACGTCAGGCTGTACCCGGCCGCGAGCGTAACGCCCATAATATAATAAGCATCCTGCTCACTATGATTAAAAAAATGCGCCCGACCCTGCACATCAATATCCTTGCGCTCCTCATAGGAAAGCACAACGCCTGAGGTGCCAATGCTGCACAAGGTGCGGCCTTCGCTCAAAATACCAGCGCCAATCGCACCACATGCGTTGTCCGCGCCACCTGCATACACCTTCGTTGCAGGCGAAAGTCCGGTCTGCTCCGCAATCTCCGGCAGCAGCGTGCCTGTCTGATCGAACGATTCCACCAACGGTGGGAACAGAGTCAACGGCAGTTCGAAAGCAGCAGCAATCTCTTGGCTCCACTGCTTTTTGGACACATCCAGCAGCAGCGTGCCCGCCGCATCCGAATACTCCGTTGCCAGTTCTCCCGTCAGGCGATACCGCACATAATCCTTCGGCAGCATAAAATGGGCTGCACCAGCCAGCACGTCCGGCTCATGCTCCTGCACCCACAGCAGCTTGGGCAGCGTAAAGCCTTCCAGCGCCCGGTTACGCGCGATACTTAGCAGATCCGGTCCGAGCTGTTCTTCAATGCGGCGGCACTGCGCCGTTGTACGTGTATCGTTCCACAGGATGGCTGGACGAAGCACTTGGCCGTCCTTGTCGGTCAGCACAAGCCCGTGCATCTGTCCCGAAAAGCTAATGCCGTCCACAGCATCTGCCTCGCCGATTCCAGCCTTTTCCACGAGCTGCTTCAGTGCTGTTAACGTACCGCTGACCCAATCCTCGGGATGCTGCTCGCTATACCCTGCCTTCGGTTGATGGAGTGGATAAGACTGGGAGGTTTCAAAAGCCACCTGTCCCTTGCGGTTGACCAGCACCGTTTTGACCGCGCTGGTACCCAAGTCCACGCCGATGACGTAGCGCTCTTGCTCCTGTTTCTGCTTTTCCTGCATCGAAATTCCTCCTTTCCTGTTACCATATAGACGCTGTCTCATGTATAGGTTCTGGCATTAATCCGCTAAAATGTATTGATTTAATGTCGCTTTCAGATACTCCTGACGACCGGATACGTTTTTGCGTGGTGCTTCGTTCGCCAGTGCATATTCAGCCAAAGAAGCAAGCGTTGCTTTACCGGATACGATGTCTGCTCCAATACCTTCTTTAAAGCTGCTATAGCGCTTGTCGATAAAGTCCTCGAACACGCGGTCCTCGATCAGTTTGGCAGCTACCTTCAGGCCTTTCGCATACGTATCCATACCTGCGATGTGTGCGAGGAACAAGTCTTCTGGCTCAAACGATGCTCTGCGCACCTTGGCATCAAAGTTGATACCGCCGCGACCCAAGCCGTCATTTTGCAGCACTTCATACATGGTCAGGGTTGCATCATACAGATCAACCGGGAATTCGTCCGTATCCCAGCCCAGCAGCAAATCTCCCTGATTTGCATCCAGTGACCCCAGCATGCCGTTAATCCGTGCTACACGCACTTCATGATCAAAAGTATGACCCGCCAAAGTTGCATGGTTAGCCTCCAGATTGAGCTTGAAATGCTGATCCAGATCATATTTTTGCAGGAAAGCAATCGTCGTTGCCGCATCAAAATCATACTGGTGCTTGGTTGGCTCCTTCGGCTTCGGCTCGATCAGGAACTGGGCATCAAAGCCGATCTCCCGCGCATAGTCTACGGCCAGATGGAACATCCGTCCCAAATTGTCCTGCTCCAGCTTCAAATCTGTATTCAGCAGCGTATCGTAGCCTTCACGGCCTCCCCAGAACACATAGTTGTCCGCGCCCAGACGTTTGCCCACTTCCAACCCTTTTTTAATCTGGGCTGCAGCGTGAGCGTATACATCTGCATTGCTGGTCGTTGCCGCTCCGTGCAAATAACGAGGATGACTGAACATATTCGCCGTGTTCCACAGCAGCTTTTTACCCGTTGCCTTCATATGATCTTCGATCAAATCCACGATGGTATCCAGGTTGCTGTAAAATTCCTTGAGCGACGCGCCTTCCGGAGCAATATCAACATCATGGAAAGCAAAATAAGGCAGGTTCAGCTTATCCAGCAGTTCAAAAGCAGCTTCCACACGGGCCTTCGCCAAATCCAGCCCGGTAAACTTGGACCACGGACGCTCCGCCGTCTCTACCCCAAATGGATCGGAGCCACCTGCAACAAGTGTATGCCAATAGGCCATGCTAAAACGCAAATGCTCTTCCATTGTTTTCCCAGCCACAATTTCCTGAGGATTATAAAATTTGAACGCAAAAGGATTATTGGATTGCTTGCCCTCAAAATTAATTTTAGATACCTGCTCGAAATAAGCCATTAATAAGTTCCTCCTTTGTGGTAACCGTTATAGCAATCTTTATAGTAAACGTTTACAAAAAAGATTCTAGCACAGCCAAAAGACTTTGTCTATTGCTTAAACTAAGTTTGTTTTTATGATATACTATTGGGAATTACACCAACAGGAAGTGAAAAAATCATGAATGTCACTGGCGATCAGGCGCTTGTCAAAAAGCTGAATAAATCCATTGTGCTGGAGCGTATTCGCCTCCATGCCCCCCTATCCCGAGCACAATTATCCAGTCAAACCGGGTTAAATAAGGCTACCGTCTCCAACCTGGTGGCGGAGTTGATCACCGACGGGCTTGTATATGAAACGGGATTAGGTGAATCCAGTGGCGGTCGCAAGCCTTTAATGCTGCTGTTTAACAGTCGTGCGGGCTTTGTTCTCGGCATCGAGGTCAGCGTGCAGTATATCAAGGGTGCTCTGACCGATTTGGCAGGAACCATTGAAACAGAGCTTACCTTCCCCCTTGCGCAGCATGATCCTGCTTTTGTTATGGAGCAGATTCAAAAGCTGGTTCAGGGACTGATGCAGACAGCCCCTCAATCCCCTCACGGTATCGTCGGTATTGGGCTAGGGGTGCCGGGTATGGTGGATGAATCGGGAACTGTTTTGTTCGCGCCCAATCTGGGCTGGGAAGAGGTTCCGTTGCGGCATCAGCTTGAGGAAGAGCTTGGCCTTCCCGTGGTGGTGGATAACGAGGCCAACGTCGGCGCACAGGGCGAGCTGTACTATGGTATGGACGGTGAGCATCGGCAACTGGTGCGGGATCTGGTCTACATCAGTGCAGGGTCCGGGATTGGGGCCGGGATTATCATTGACGGCAAGCCGTATCAAGGAGCCTGGGGGTACGCCGGAGAGACGGGTCATATGTCCATTGATTGGAACGGGCGGCTCTGCTCCTGCGGTAGCCGGGGCTGCTGGGAACTATATGCTTCGGAGAAGGCGTATGCGGCATCCACTTTCAAGCTGCCCGCACACAGTACAGCGGAATTACTGCCGTTTGCCCTGCAAGGTGACACGAATACGTTAAGCGTCTTTCGTGATATCGGGCGATATTTGGGCGTGGGCATTACCAACATTGTGAACAGCCTCAACCCCGGAATGCTTATCATCGGCGGTCCACTGGCGGAAGCCAGAACATGGCTGGAACAGAGTATGCGTGAGGTGATTGATGAACGTGCCTTGCCCTATCACCGACGGCAGCTGCAAATCCGTTTTTCCACGCTTGGCAGCCGTTCGACCATGCTGGGTGCAGCCTACGCGGCGACTGCTCCTTTTCTCGGGCGTGTAAGGGTATCTTTGTAATGAGAACCAGCTCTACGTATCAACCTTTATGCATATTATTCAATTAGTCAAATATAATAAAAAGACTCTAAGTAATTATATTAGTTTTCCCCCCTCACTCTGCGACTTATTTTTTGGGAACAATACTTCGCTTATTTATTTTTATAAAAATTCATATTATGAATAATTTTCCCAAATTCTAATTACTGCTTATTGAAGTACAATTGTTTTACAAAATATTATTACAAATCTTTTTTTATTCCATTTGATAGTCTCGAATGATAGGCAGAAATTCATATAAAAGGAAGTGACTTTATTAGTTGCTACAGTTCTGCCATTATTTCAAACTATAAATATCCAAAAAGGTGGAATACAAATGAAGAAGCTTTATGGATTAAGCGTTTCATTAATGTTGGCGTTTGTTCTTTTCCTGCTTCCTACTGTTGCTTCCGCGGCACCTACCCCACCACTGACAAGCCTCGAAATCGTCGGAATTACCTCTGATGGATACAACTATGAGTGGAGCAATGCTCATCTATCTGGAACAGAAGGCGTGATAGCTGTTCAGGTCAGAGGAACGATTTGGGGATCTCCTCCAAAACCAAACATTGTACAAGATGGTACTATCATTCCTACCACACAAGCCCTGCCCAATGACTATATAACAGATTCGGGAAATAATGTAATTGGCACGATCTACTATCGCGCTTTTGATCTTAGCGACGTAACTTCAGGACTTCTTTTTGCAACCGCCCAAGATTACTATCCTCCTAATAGAACCTTCACTGATAATATTGCTATCACCGTTGAAAAATAAAAACAGAAAAAGGTAAATGTTTACAACATTTTTGCCGATAACAAGAATGAGAACATTAACAAGGAGGGCTTATTCTTGGCAATTAGCGCAAAAATCAACGGGCAATTTACATCTGAATTTGCGGCTTACACCAAACTGACGCTTGTAAACCGTATTCAAAATCAAGTATGCCACATTCCAAACACTCCCCAATCCAAATCCATGAGTTTTCAACAGTTCATGGATGCGATACAGAAGGATCAGGAAGTGAACCACAGTAATGCTCGTCGTATATCAACTGATGAAGAAGCAAATAATCGTATCTATCAGCAGAAAAATGGATTTAATGTGTTTTCTAATCAAAGATTTACGACTATCGAGAAAGCCTACGAATTAGGATTAGTTGATCGGAAAGGTATTCTAATCTCATCCTTCAATGCCCAAGGATAAGATTTCAGAATTCAGGATTTGTAAAAGGGATGCTTCGTGAGTACTACGAAGCATCCCTTTTACAAATTAATTGCTCCTCGGTTGGCAACGCTTCCAGAGTAAGCAAATCTTGTATGGACAGCATAAAAAAACCGCCCTGATAAGATATCAAGGCCGATCCATGTTAATGTTTAAAGTTAAAACGGCACGACAGAGATCATCTCCCTGCGGGATAGGAATGGAACTAATTTTCCATCCATGAGGTGCCCCCAAGCGGGTACACGCGAGTGCCTGCATCAGCGTATTTGAAGTAATGGATACTCACTACTTAGTTATATTAAAAGCAATTTCTCACAAAAAATCAAACCAACTGATCACAGCCTAAGACTGTATTTTCACGAATATTTTTGTAAAAACAGGCCCCCATCGCAGTACGTAACTGCAGCGAAGGCCTTTTTTAAAACCATACGACGATCACAGAACCGTCGTCTGTTATGAAGTTGGATTAAGCGTTCAACACTTTTTCAAACTTGGTTTTGTTCATGCCGGAAATACGTTCTTCTCCGATCAGGGTCAATGGAACGGCACGAATGCCCATGTCCCAAACTTCTTGAGCGAAAGCATCATTGGTTTCGATGTTGCGTTCTTCGTACTCTACACCCTTCTCAGTCAAATAGCTTTTCACTTGACGGCAATGCGGGCAGTTTGTGGATGTGTATACAATCGCTTTTTCCATGAATATCACCTCATAAATTATTTTTTAGAAATTATATATATATTCATACTTGTACGAAATATTACAGGGCCAGCGCGCTGTGCTCCAGGCTTTCGATATACTTCTCGCTATCCATAGCGGCCATGCAGCCGCTGCCTGCTGCTGTAATCGCTTGTCTATAGCGTGTATCCTGTACGTCGCCACAAGCGAATACCCCAGGTACGTTCGTTTCGGAAGTACCAGGTTTTACAACGATATAACCGTTCGCATCGGTTGTGATTTGACCACCCAGGAAGCCAGTATTCGGATGATGACCGATCGCCACGAATACGCCGCTAACTGTAATAATTTCCTCTTTACCTGTTTCATTATTCAATACTTTCAAGCCAGTTACCCCGTTCTCGTCAGCAATCACTTCTACAGGAGTACGATTCAGTGCCCATTCGATTTTAGTGTTTGCACGAGCGCGGTCCTGCATAATTTTGGAGGCGCGCATTTCTTCACGACGATGCACCAGCGTTACTTTGGAAGCAAAACGTGTCAGGAAATTTGCTTCCTCCAACGCCGAGTCTCCACCACCGATAACAACAATTTCTTTGCCACGGAAAAAGAATCCGTCACAGGTTGCGCAAGTGCTCACGCCACGTCCAATGTTATCCTGCTCGCCCGGAATACCCAGGTATTTCGCAGTCGCACCTGTGGAAATGATCAGCGTATCTGTAACCAATTCGCCCAAGCCCTCCACATCCAATTTGAACGGACGAGCGGCTGTGTCGACCTTGTTCACCCAGCCTGTGCGGAATTCAGCACCGAAACGCTCTGCTTGCTTACGCATATTATCCATCAGATCGGGTCCCATGATTCCTTCGGGAAAGCCAGGGAAGTTTTCAACTTCTGTTGTTGTAGTCAATTGTCCGCCCGGTTGCGGTCCTTCAATCACCAGTGGACTCATATTTGCGCGTGCCAGATAAATAGCAGCTGTCAAACCGGCAGGGCCGGTACCTATAATAATGGACTTGTACATATCTTTGTTCCTCCTAAAATATGATAAGAATGATATAGCGAATTTTCGGTACCGGGAGATGGGCTAATGCATATACTCTAAAAGTAGTTCTGCCAGACGCTCATTCAAAAATGTGGACACCCGGATCTTGCAAAAACGATTCACATATTTAATATCTTTTTATGACTTAGACTGATTCTAAATCCTAATTCCATTATGCGGAAAGAGCTGCAAACAGTCAAATGAAGTTTTCATGAAGCGAACCTTAAAGATTAATAAGGTATGGAGGGATTATCCCGATTATGAGTGACATGTTTGTAGGCAGCCTTATTTCTGCCCTGTCCACCGGGCTCGGTGCCGTGCCCATACTGTTTATGCGTAAAATTACGCACCGTCTTCGTGATGTACTGTTGGCTTATGCTGCGGGGATCATGACTTCTGCATCTGTGTACAACCTCATTCCCGAGGCCATCAATCATTCCAACTGGTTCGTGCTGTCTGCGGGGATTTTACTCGGCTGTCTTGTGCTGTTAGTGATGGAAATGTATATTCCACATGCCGATCTGGAGAACCCGGATTCCAAAACCTTTCATCTGGAGTCCAAATCTTTTCTCATCATCGCGGCCATTACACTGCATAATTTGCCCGAGGGACTTTCCGTCGGGGTCAGCTATGCGAGCGAAACTCAAAATCTTGGTAATCTCATTGCCTTTTCCATCGGTCTGCAAAATGCCCCGGAAGGCTTTATCGTCGCTCTATTCCTCGTGAATCAAAACATTGGGCGCTTCAAGGCATTGGGCATTGCTACCCTCACCGGGGCCGTTGAAATTATTACAAGTCTGATTGGATTTTATTTGAGCAGTTGGGTTAATGGACTGGTTCCTTACGGTCTTGCCTTTGCCGCAGGAGCGATGATGTTTATCGTCTACAAGGAGCTGATTCCCGAAAGCCACGGGGACGGGAACCAGCGTATCGCAACCTTCTCTTTTATTCTCGGTCTGATTACGATGATTGGTCTAACCGAATGGCTATAGCCGTGTATCACAAAAAGGCTGCCCTCTGCCTGTAGTCCAGACAGAAGAGCAGCCTTTTCAGGGATGGCTCGTTCGTAATTCATTTTTTTCGGTTCATAGAACGCAGCGCTTCACGATATTGCTCGTCCTCGCTTTTGTGCGTCTCACGTTCTCCATGGTTATTTCTATGCGGTTCTTCCTTTTCTTCGCCCTTTCCGGCAAATCCGCGTAAAGCCGCCCGATAGTCCTGATCCCCGTAGGAATCTTTGGTGTGTACGCTAACTCTCATCGGCCTGGTATTGGTATCTACGTCAGACTCCTCATGATGAATCTCCGCGTCCGCAGCCTTATGGCGCGTCTCTCGCGTAGAATCAGGATCCGGCAACTCCCTCGCCTTGGGCTCCACTTCCACCGGATAAGGACGTTTGCTTCTTTGCCGTGAATCCTCGTCGGACGGGCTGACCGCTTTTTTGGGAGAGGGTTTACGCGCCATTTTCGTGTTGAATACCAGCAAAAAGATAAAAGCAACCGCAGCTACTACGATAAAAGCAATAGTCATGAGCGGCCTCCTATTCTCTGCCAGCGTTACGGTACCGTCCCGCCGTCTCAGCGACCCGTTGGCCCAAAGACCGACCAAGTGCAAGATCATCACCCGTTGGGAAATTTGCCGGACTGTTCGGGTCTGTCTCCACCGGACACGTCACCCCTACACCGTAATAGGAGCCATAGAGCGCATTTTCCGTAATATTGGCGGGCAGCCCTACGATAATCATGCCTTGATGCAGCATCGGAGTAATCAAATTCAGCAGTGTGGATTCCAAGCCTCCATGAACAGTAGCAGTTGTGCAGAACACCGCTCCGATTTTATCTACCAGCTTGCCCTGCGCCCACAGATACCCGAGCTTATCAATCCAGCTTTTCAAGCCACTGCTGATCGTTCCAAAATGACCCGGGCATCCCCAAATGATCGCGTCCGCGTTCACCAGTTCATTCACATCGGCTTCATCGACATGCTTCAGCAACACTTCTGTGTGCTCATGGCGTGCGCCTTCTGCAATGGAACGAGCAAGACGCTCCGTATGGCCATTTTCACTGTCATATACAATCATGATTCTGGTCGTCATTATGCGCATCATCCTTTGTCAGCAAAATCATCCTTTTCACATGCGCTCTTATCCTTCCCCAAAATCCCTCTGAATATTGTGAAACTTTTGGCGCATACTTTGAAAATCCAAGAACTAGGGAGGCATGTACACATGAATTCACGCGCCATATTGGTCAACCTGCTGGTTATTATCATTATTCTGGCAGGTGGCGGAGCCGCCGCCTATTACTACAATCAATCCGCTAACTACATAAAAACAGACAATGCCCAAGTGAGCGGACAAGCGGTCACCGTTGCCTCTCCAAGCGCGGGCAAGCTTACAGGCTGGAACGCTGAAGTCGGCAAAACCTACACGGCTGGAAGCACACTTGGCAGTGTAGAGGGTGGCGGAAGCCGGGTTAGCATCACCATTCCAACCGATGGCACCATTGTGCAGCAATCTGCGGTCAACAACTCGATTGTCGGAGCGGGTACGCCTTTGGCCAAGGCTTTTGATCTGAACAATTTATGGATTACCGCCAATATAGACGAAACGGCTGTGCAGGATCTTCAGGTGGGGCAGACGGTGGATGTATATATTGATGCATACCCTGACACGTCCCTAAGCGGCAAAATCGAAAAGATCGGTCTGGCGACTGCCGCCACCTTCTCACTGCTCCCTACTTCCAATACTACTGCCAACTATACCAAGGTGACGCAGGTCGTGCCTGTTAACATTTCCATTCAAGGCTACAAAGGACTGGGCATTATCCCGGGCATGAGTGCAAGCATCAGAGTACACAAGTAGGAGGCTGTCATGGAACAAAAAATGTCCATCGGACGAATCCTGTCCGTACTGCTGCTGGGCGCCTTCATTTCTATTTTGAATCAAACCCTGCTGAATGTGGCGATTCCGCATTTGATGAACGACTTCAATGTATCCGCAACTACCGTTCAATGGCTATCCACCGGATATATGCTGACCAACGGGATTTTGATTCCGATTACCGCCTTCATGATTGAGTCGTTCGGGACACGTGCGCTGTTTATTTCAGCGATGGGGCTGTTTACTGCCGGTTCTGTCGTTTGCGCCGTCAGTACCGGCTTTGCGCCTATGCTGGTCGGACGCATCATTCAGGCCAGCGGAGCGGGTATTATCATGCCAGTGGTTATGAACGTGTTCCTGACCGTATTTCCCCCGGAAAAACGGGGGGCAGCCATGGGAACGATGGGCATCGCGATGATGTTTGCCCCAGCGATAGGACCCACTTTATCCGGCTGGATAGTGGAGCATTACAGCTGGCGGCTGCTATTTTTACTAGTCATTCCGCTGGCGATCATTGATATTCTGTTTGCTGTACGCTGGCTGAAAAATGTGTCCAAGCTGACGTATCCTCATTTTGACCTGCTCGGAACGATCTTTTCGACCCTTGGCTTTGGCTTCCTGCTGTATGGCTTCAGTTCCGCTGGAGACAAGGGCTGGAGCAGCGATACAGTAGTGCTCACGCTCGCTGCCGGGCTCGTGTTTATTGTAATGTTTGTCGTACGCGAGCTGAATATAAGACAGCCCATGCTGGAGTTCCGTGTGTTTAAGTATGATATTTTTACGGTATCCACGCTGGTCGGCGCTACCGTCAATATGACGATGTTCGGCGGAATGCTGCTGCTGCCGATTTATCTGCAAAATATACGCAGCTTTACACCGCTGCAATCCGGTTTGCTGTTATTGCCCGGCGCACTGCTGATGGGTGTCATGTCACCGATATCGGGAGCGATTTTCGACCGCATTGGTGCTAGGCCACTGGCAATTATCGGGTTGATCATTACGGCAGTCACGACATGGGAATTCAGTCTGCTGACGGATGCCACGACCTATGGACACATTATGATCATCTATACGATTCGCAGCTTCGGGATGTCATTGTTAATGATGTCCGTACAGACAGAAGGGCTGAATCAGCTTCCTCCCCATCTGGGCAGCCACGGTACAGCCATGTCCAATACAGTAAGGCAAATTGCCGGGTCCATCGGCACCGCATGGCTCATTACGGTGATGAGCAGCCGGGCTACCATTCATTTGGCGGATTATGCGAATGTGGCTACCACCGCCAATGTTCCTTTAACCGAAGGCGTAGCTGAGCTGGGGCAGACCCTCGCGCAAACGGCTGGAGTTTCGACGGAAACTGGCTCGGCGCTTGCGTTACAGCAGGTATATCGAAGTGCCGTCACAGAATCGACGATCCACGGCATTAACGATGCATTTATCATTGCTACCGGAATCGCGCTGGCGGGACTGCTGTTCTCCCTGTTCTTGCGGCGGTCTATACCTCGACGGAGATAAACCTGCAACACGATAGGTGTTCGGTGAAAATAAAGTATTAGACTGGAGTCGTTGATTTAACGCGATTTTAAAATTAAAAAATCGTCAGCTTTTGAAAAATAAGTTTTAGACTGATCCATTAAACGAAGCAGCGGCGGACCAAGACTTGATAAATAAAGTCTTAGACTGCCGCTTTTATCATTCAACTAGCGTCTCCCGTTAGCTCAAGGGTCAACCCATTTCAGTATATGATGTGCAAAGTATTGTCCAACCTTGGTAGTTCCAGTCTTATCCGTTACAGGGCTCACTAAGAATGTAATGTCTTTAAAGTCAATCTTATAATTCAGTAAGGCTTTTAGAAATGCAGATCCGTACTGTCGTAACCATCTCGATCTTCTTTCCCGATGTAGCCTTACGGTTATACGCATGCTACTCTATAATCACTCAACAGCTTAAACCATTTAACTAAAGGGAGGATGGTTATGATTGATCTGAACAGCAGCGTTAATCTGTTACATGCGTTCAAAGATAATCAGAAGATGCTAAACGCTATTGGTGACGAAACCAGGCAAGCGATTATTATAACTTTAATGCAGAGTGCGGGAACGCCCGGTATGAGGGTTGGGGAAATTACAGAACGAACCAACTTATCCCGTCCAGCAGTTTTGCATCACCTGACTGAGAAATTTGTACCATCTAAAGAGTTACCAGCGAATATCGCATTATTGAGAATACAATTAGTAAAAATGCATGTCTTTAAATTCGAATTAATAAATCTCGTGGCTTCAAATTTAGAGCCTGAAAAGTCAATGGAGAATAGACACTCCTCAAAAGTAAGACCTGACTGATTTTTGACGTGTTCACAGAGACGCAGCGGCACATTTAGACTAAAAAATATAGTCTTAAGTTGCCGCTGTAATATTTTAACTAACGTTCTCCGTTAGCGTAAGTACATTACATTAATTCACCGTCTTAATCTCCAGGCCGTGACATTTAAAGTTATAGTTGGGGTTTTTCATAACCTCTTCTTTCTGAAGTCCATACATGGCTATTTTATAGTTTATTTCTTCTAAGTGTTTAAAACTTTCGTCAATTTTCTTCTGCACTTCCAATTTATGCTGCATCAACATTTCTTCTCTTTGTAAATAGGTAGTATTTCCCAATTCATAAAGTTCCTTGTAATCCTTTATTTTTGAAAGAGGCATGCCTGTCTCTTTGAGGCAACGAATAAAAGAAATCCAATCTATTTGTTGTTCGCTATAAACTCTACGGCCTTTTTCGTCACGAGATATATTTGGTAATATCCCTTGCTCTTCATAAAATCGAAGCGTCTTTGCAGATACATTTAAATTCTCCACTACATATGTCATTGAATACAACATCTACTTGTCCCCCTCCTTTAGTTACAGTTACTGTAACTAAATATATATCATAAAGAGAATGACAACGCAACAAATCTATATTTAACCATATAAAAATAAATACTTGACTTGCCGTAACGGAAACCAATTAAACTGAAATAGAAAAGAAAATATGAGAGCGAGGTTAATGAAATGAATCAGAAATACAGTAGGTTATTTGAATCCTTCACATTCAGAAATGGAATAACAATTAAGAATAGTATCGTTATGGCACCTATGACAACCTGGTCAAGTAATGACGATCTTACCATTTCGGATGACGAAGTAAAGTATTACAAACAAAGAGTGAATGGAGTAGGACTCGTCATTACAGGGTGTACTCATGTTACACCTAATGGGCAGGGTTTTACGAATGAATTCGCTGGGTACAATGATGAATTTACTCCAAGTCTACGAAAATTAGCTGAGGCAGCGAAAAGTGGAGGCGCTCCTGCGATCCTACAGATTTTCCATGCTGGCAATAAAGCCGTGCCTGGATTGGATGCAGTTAGTGCGAGTGCATTGCAACCCGAAGTTACTAATTTAGGTTCAACTTCAGAAACAAGAGAACTATCACATGAGGAGATCTTGTCGATTATACGTGCTTTTGGAGACACAACGAGAAGAGCGATTGAAGCCGGATTTGATGGCGTCGAAATTCATGGGGCTCATGGATTTTTAATTCAGAATTTCTGGTCGCCAGCGACAAATCAACGGACGGACCAATGGGGAGGATCACTTGAAAATCGCTTGCGTTTTCCATTGGCAATTATTGAAGAAATCAAAATTGTCATTGAAAAACATGCTACAAAACCATTCATTTTAGGATTCCGATTTTCCCCTGAAGAATCCTCCAAAGTGAACGGATTACGTATGAAAGACACGTATGAATTAATTGATATCCTTGTTGAACAGGATTTAGATTATATACATGCTTCATTAGACAATGTGTCTTCAAAGCCAGTAGATAGTCAAGATGAAAAAACACGGCTTGAATTAATTCTTGAAAGAGCAAACGGTAAGGTACCTGTGATGGCTGCTGGTTCCATAATAACACCGGATGATGCTCTTAAAGCTATGGAATTAGGTTTGCCGCTAGTCGCCATTGGGCATGCGTTAATTATGGATCCTAATTGGGTTGAAAAGGTCGCAAATGGACGTGAAGCCGAGGTAGATTCTGAATTGAACGTTTCGAAACTCAACCAGCTTAATATTCCAGAAAAACTTTGGAATTCATTCCAAGAAATGCCAGGTTGGTTTAATATTAGTAAATAAAGAGTAGTCCTAAAGGCTACTCAGATTGACGAGAAACCCAAGTCTTTTATGAGACTTCGGGTTTTTTTGCTGATTCTAAGGTGCTCCGTCCATCCGTAGTTCGATAGGGCAATTCCTGCTGTTGCGGACACACATACCGCGTATGTTTCGATCTTGAAGGCCTTTGCAAATAGAGGGCGTTAAATAACCTGAATCTAAGGCTACCGCTCCAGAATATTGTTGCGTTAAACTGCCCGTTAGCGTAACGATCGATCCTCGATTAATGCTTTTTTTCTCAGTTTGGAAAATAAAAGGATCTACATATTAGTTATGCATAATATGTAGATCCTTTTATTTTAATAAGTTTTTTTCAACCAAGGTCTTGATAATTTTCAGTCTAATACTTTATTTTCCTTTCACGATAGGCTGGCACGCAAAAAAGGAGCATTCATCCCCTGTCCTTTAAGGGATGTGAATGCTCCTTCTCGTTTATCATCTTAGGATCATGATCTTATTTGCTTTATGACCGCAGCAAGCGCAAGCCGTTCAAAATGACAAGCAACGTGCTGCCCTCATGCCCGATAACGCCAAATGGCAAAGCTATATCTTGCACAAAGTTGCTAATGATGAGCAGTAAAATGACACTTACGGCGAAGATCATATTCTGCTTGACCACCCGTTGTGCCTTGCGTGCCAGTGCTACCGTCGGGGCAATCTCTTCGATGCCATCGTTCATCAGCACCACATCCGCGACCTCCAGTGCGGCTCCACTACCATGCATACCCATGCCCAGTCCGACCGTTGCGGCAGCCAGTGCCGGAGCATCGTTCACACCGTCGCCGACCATGACGACATGCCCGTACTGCTCCCGAAGCATGCGAATATGATTGACTTTGTCCTCCGGCATCAGACCAGCGTATACCGCATCGACTCCGGCCTGCGCCGCGATCACGGCGGCGGTTTCCGGGCGATCTCCGGTCAGCATAACGACCTGAATTCCCTGCGCTTGCAGGCGTCTCACCGCCTCCTGCGCCTGTGGCCGCAGCTCGTCGCGCAGTGCCAGCATCCCAACTATCCTGTCATCCGCGAGGATAATGGATACGGTTTTACCCTCGGCTTCCAGCCGGGCACGTGTTTCTACCCATTCCGGCTCTGCCAGCGGGCCAGCGTCATCCAGCGCATCCGTGCGCCCGATTTTCCACCTCACCCCGTCTACCATGCCTTCCATTCCCCATCCGGTTAGAGACTGTACTTGCTCCACTGCGGGAAGCTCTCGCTGCCCCAATTCAGCTTCGGCTTTGGCTACAATCGCTCGTGCCAACGGATGCATGGAGTAGCTTTCTATTGCCGCGACAATGCGTAACAGTTCATTAACATCGTAGCCTGTGGCGGTAATCCAGTCTGTTACAACAGGCGAACCGATGGTCAGCGTACCTGTTTTGTCAAAGGCGACGACAGATGTCAGCGCCATATTTTCCACATGCGCACCACCTTTGAACAGGATGCCCCGACGGGCACGGTTGGAAATAGCCGACAGCATGACTGGCATAATGGACGACACGAGTGCGCATGGTGAGGCCACAACGAGAAATACCATTGCCTTGTAAAATGCCGCTGCCCACGTCCATCCCAATACCATTGGCGCACCTGCAATAACAATCAGCGTAACCGCAACAACAATTCGGGCGTAAATCGACTCGAACCTTTTGATAAACCGTTGGGAATCGGGGACCTCTGTCTGCGCTTCCTCCACCATACGGATGATTTTTGAAAATAGAGTGCCTTCGGAGGATTGACTAACCTCCACGTACAGCACGCCTTCCCCGTTAATGGTGCCCGCATATACCTCGTCACCCGCCGCTTTGTTCACCGGAATGGATTCCCCGGTAATAGATGCCTGATTCACCGCCGAAACCCCCTTGGAAATCCGGCCATCCGCCGGAATCAGCTCGCCCGGCTTCACCAGCAGCAGATCACCCGGCAGCAGTTGCTCAATACCGACCGTTTCTGTCCCCTCGCGGGACAGACGCAAAGCCGTTTCCGGCTTCAACGCCATCAGCTCGGAAATATCCTTGCTGCTGCGCTCGGTGGTATAGCTCTCCAGTGCACCGCTGAGTGCAAAAATGAAGATCAGCATTGCTCCTTCATTCCAATAGCCAATAGCCGCAGCCCCCAATGACGCTGCGATCATGAGCAGGTTGACATCCAGTTCACGTTCACGGACCAGCGTCTCAATGCCTTCTCTAGCTTTAGACCAGCCACCTAGGGCGTAGGAAACCACATACAGGATGACCGCCAGCCATTGCGACCAATGCGAGACGCCCCATGCCATCAGCATAAGTGTTCCACTGCCCAGAGCAGCCTGCATCTCCTTGTTTTTCAGCATGCTTTTGAGCTGGAATTGTGGTTTGCGATTCGGGCCTGGCCGTCCGCTGCCGCTGTTTTTTGAAAGTATCCGATCAGAGGGAGACAATGTCTTTTGAAGTTGTTGAACTGCTTGCATCATGTCACATTCCTTTCCTTTTTTGTTCTTTGTTACTGCATCTCATTGAGAATGATATCCATTGTTAAGTGCCTTAAAATAGCACATGCTGCTTCGGGAAGCCCGAAACAGCATGTTTGGCAATGAGAATGATAATCATTTTTGCATTTATGCAATTATTTTGGTTTAGAGAAACTTTCGCTTTATTATAACCCTTTTCTTCTCCAGTTGTAAACCAACATTCGCCCAAATAAAAAAGATACCTGCGCAAACAGCGCAGATATCCTATATATTTTAAAAGCATGCTGTCATACGAATTGCGTGTTACCTTCGGGATTGGGCTACAGCGGAAACCGCTGGGCGGGGCTTTGTAGAGCAACAGAGCCTTGTTGCTGCTCTGCTTGTTGCAGCAGTCCGAAGCGTGCAGCCGCAAGACGTGCAACGGAAGCTGCTTTTTCCGGGCAAATCACGCCCGTTAGCCCGCTTCCCCAGATGGCAGCTTCATCCAGCGAATCGTGAATAACATCTAACGCCACCCATACGGGCAGCTCGGATTTCACACCCCGAATAGCGTGCGTCATGCATTTTATCGTTTCACTGGTGTTCTCAAAACTACCAGCAACGGGTTGATTCAACCGATGCACGGCCTCGCCATTATATGATGGAATCGGTGCGATTTCCAAAATCACCGCATCGGCAAAACGCGCCATATCTGCGGCTTGAACCGCCTGCTTGATCTGTTGCGCTTTCACTTCCGGCATGAGATTGGCGCTGGCAGACTCATGAGACGGTTTGGCCTGCCTGTTCCATGTTTGGCTGACGTTGAGCTTCGAGGGGGCATCGACCGTCAAAAGCACGCCTACCCGATATGGAATGCACCGCAGGCGGCCGCATAAGGTCTGCTCCGCAACGCCGTCTATCCAGTCCCGGGTTGCCTGGAATTGGTTCACGCCAGCCGGATTGCGCACCACAATCTCCAACTGCGGTTCTCCCCCCCGCTGCACACTTCGCAACGCCGCACGCAGCAACGCCTCCAACTGCATATCTTGCAAGCTTCCGATGCCCACCGCATTGTTTTGTTCGATCAGGGCGATTGTGAGTGGTAATCCGTTCAGAGACTCGAACAAGCCTTCATACTCTGTTTCCAGCAGCCCGATAATTCGCCGGGACAGATGCTCACACAATCCGGGCAAGCCAGATGCCTGATTAAAGGCTTTGTACGTGTCTGATGCACGGGAGCCTGGAATAAGGAGGGGGTCAGGCTCCCCGTCAGGACCATGAATCGTATGCCCGGACTCTGCCGCGTCCAGATAGGCACGGCATAATTCAGCCACACGGCTGGACGACTGCGACAAGGGGCCGTGCAGAAGACTATAGCCATCAAGGCTGCCCATACTTAGCCCTATCGCTGACTCCTTGCTTGTATAATTCACATGGGCAGGATCATCAGCATAGATACGTATGAATGTACGCCTGTATTCATCGCCCCACTCCAGCAGTGTGGTCATCGCTTCCCTGTCATCGTTGCCGTTATTCAGCAGCATTTCCTCTATTAGCTCGGAGTCCGCAGCCAGCAACGCCTCCTCTTGACTGATCCTGCCCTGTTCGGCTAATCCGACCAGCCAGCCCAGCGGGTCTTCCTCCTGTGAGGCAGATACTTCACTGCACCCTGCCAGCACCGACTCGATAGCCAGTCTCTGTGCAGCAGCGACCTTACTCCCTGACTCGGGGTCATCGCAATCCCGACTGTTTTTTTCACTCAATAGTTCTGCGAATACATGCATCAGTTTAGCCTCCATGCTACAAATCCATCCTTTCTCCCGTCAGCAAGTTGGCACACACGAATTTGAGTATCCCACCATAAAAGAAAACGTTTACCTATTAGACGTCAAGTGGAATTCAAATGAGCCTTACCTGTAAGGTCCCTACCTTAACGTATTAGGCGCACCCCACATTTATACATATCTGTAGAACGACAGGAAAGCATAGATTAAACTGCAGCATGAAACGAAAAAAAACCCGGATTTCAAAGGATGAATACATCCGATGATAACCCGAGGGCATTGATTTTTTTATTCAAAAGAACGTACTTTCAGTACACGCATAACATTCAGTACGGCAAGAAGTGTTACGCCCACGTCGGAGAATACAGCCTCCCACATGGTAGCAATACCGAACGCACCCAAAGTGAGAAACACGGCTTTGACGCCTAGTGCAAATATAATATTCTGCCATACGATGCGGCGTGTACGCTTGGCGATATGAATCGCTGTAACCAATCTTGAAGGTTCGTCGTTCATGATCACGATATCCGCCGCCTCAATCGCGGCATCTGAACCCAAACCGCCCATCGCTACACCTACATCCGCCAGTGCGAGCACAGGGGTATCATTAATCCCGTCGCCCACGAACAAAATCTTGTCGCCCGCTTTTTTACTTGCAGACAGTTGTTCAATCGCTTCGGCTTTATTCTGGGGTAACAGCTCTGCACGTACTTCATCCAGACCCAACTGTCGTCCAACGGCCTCTGCAACCGTCCGGTTGTCACCTGTCAGCATGATCGTTTTCACTATACCCAGCTTTTTCAGTGAAGCAATCGTTCGTGCCGCGTCCTCCTTGACTTCATCCGAAATCAGGATGCATCCGGCATACGTTCCGTCTACAGCCACATGAACGACCGTTCCTTCATCCATCGTTCCTGCACGTTGTGCATCGTCAAAAGCAACTTGCTCCCGCTCCATCAGCTTCGCATTCCCGGCCAACACCAGACGACCATCTATCTGCGCTTGAATCCCATGACCGGAAATCTCGCTATATTGCTGTACCCGCTCGGCTTGAAGCTCCTTGCCATAGGAATCACGCAGGGATGCCGCAATAGGATGCGTGGAATGCAGCTCCGCCAAAGCAGCCGTTTCCAGCAGGCTTTCCTTCGTAAATTCTCCGGCAGGATAAATGCCTGTTACACGGAAAACCCCTTTGGTGAGTGTACCTGTTTTATCAAAAACAGCATATTTCACATGGTTCAGTGCTTCAAGATAGTTCCCGCCTTTAATCAGCACACCTGAACGGGAGGCTGCCCCGATGCCGCCAAAGAAGCCCAACGGAATGGATACGACCAGCGCACATGGGCAAGAAATGACGAGGAAAACAAGTGCACGATATACCCAATCTGCAAACTGCGCTCCCGGTACGACGAGCGGTGGAACGACTGCCAGCAGCAGCGCAACGATAACCACAACAGGAGTATAGTATCTGGAAAACTTGGTGATAAACTTTTCGGTCGGCGCTTTTTTGGCGCTCGCATTTTGCACTAGCTCCAAAATTTTGGCGACTGCTGATTCGCTGAATTCCTTGCTAACCTCTACAGTTAAAAGTCCGTTCGTATTGATAAATCCTCTCATCACACTGCTTCCCGGCTCTACGGTACGAGGCACGGATTCACCCGTCAGCGCCGAGGTATCCACATGCGATTTTCCGTCTACAACTTTACCATCCAGCGGAATCTTCTCGCCCGGCTTGATTACTATCAGACCACCTACACGCACATCCTCGGGTGACACCCGATTTACGGAATCAGCCGTCTTCAGGTTGGCATAGTCCGGTCGAATATCCATCAGGTCGCTGATAGATTTGCGCGAACGATTAACCGCAATGCCCTGGAATAGCTCACCGATTTGATAAAAGAACATGACGGCTACGCCTTCCGGATATTGCCCAATTGCAAATGCACCAACAGTAGCCAGCGTCATCAGGAAATATTCGTCAAAAGCCATTCCTCGCACCAGACTGCGCACAGCCTGCATGACTACATCTCCACCAACAATGATATATGCCAGTAAAAACAGTGCCAGCTTGCCTAGGCCCTCTACAGGCAACCACCAGGCAACAGCCGCAACGACTGCACCAATAGCCAAGCGTGTAATCATGCGGCGTATACCGTCTGTACCGTGGTCATGTGTATGCCCGGCATGGCTGTCATCTCCATGCGAATGTGAATGAGCATGTGTGGAATCACCATGATCATGTGCATGTTCGCCATGGTGGTGGCCATCATGGGCATGAACTTCCTCAGCATGTGCTTCATGACTATGAGTATGACCTGTGTGGCTGTGAACTCCATGTTGTTGGCCGTTCTCATGCGTATGTCCTTCACTATGCTCATGACTATGCTCATGACTATGGGTGCGCTCCCCTGCGCTGCCTGCCTGTGCTGCACCCGCCACACTGCGACTGTTCTCACCAGAGCGTCCCCGGGCGCTTTTTACGATCATTCGGACGTGAGGCTCCAGTCTGTGAACCTTCCGTTCCGTTTGACGAAAAATCTCCTCTTTTTGATCCGAGCTTGCTGTCATCGTCAATGTTTTCGTTACAAAATTGACCGAGCAATCAAGCACACCTTCTATTTTACTGACTCCATTTTCAATCTTTAGAGCACAGTTGGCACAGTCCAAGCCTTCCAAAATCCATTCGTGCCGTTCCGTTCTTTTCAGAGCATCCATAATCATTGGCCTCCAATTAACTATATATGAGCAACTGTTCATATATTATTTATTAAACTCATTATATTCAGTATCATGAGTAAAAGTCAATGATAATAGCCCCTTTCCGCCAAATAAATCTATTTCATCGGACAAACACCAAAAGAGCGCCAATCGCTTGGCGCCCTGCTTTTTTTCTATCCCAAAATTATTGATGTGAAATGTGCTGGTGGGTTTGCAAAAATATCTGCTCCACATGATTATCATCCAGCGAATAAAACACCGTTTTGCCTTCCTTGCGCCGTTTGACAATGCGCAGATTGCGCAAATAACGAAGCTGGTGAGATACCGCAGACTGCCCCATATTCAACACCTGGGTCAAATCATGTACACACAGCTCCTTCTGGGCCAAAGCGTAGATTAGCTTGATCCGTGTCGGATCACCCAAGGCTTTGAACAGCTCCGACATTTTGTATGCGATGGAATCCTCAACAAGAGAAGATTTTATGTGTTCGATTTCTTTGTCTGAACCGTGACAAGCCGGCTCGCAATCCAAAGCTTCCGTTTCAGAATTCATCCTTTTCACCCCGTGTATTTCGACTTGATGCTCCTATTATAGCAAATTCGTAGAATTTACGAATAGCTTATATTACAGCTTGTCCCGTAACAGAGAATTTTCAAGTCTCGATGCCTGGCTATCCGCACTCCGCCCTATATAACGTTGCGCTAAATAAAGCTTAATTCAACGTTTTTAATGCTTCATCACTGTAAGGCACGAGTTCCTCTATCCGTTTATCACGTAACTTAACCGCAAACGCCGGGTCAACCAGCAAAGCCCGTCCAACCGCAACCAGATCAGCTTCCTCTCGCTCTACTTGTCCAACAAGTTGTTCTAATCTTGCCTGTACGCTACTCGAATTATCGGTCTGGCTGTTATTATTTTTTTCCAGTTCACTCAAAAAAGCCTTCTCCAAACCAATGGAGCCTACAGTAATAACCGGCTTGCCTGTTAGCTTTTTGGTCCAAGCAGCTAAATTTAGATCAGACCCTTCAAATTCCGGTTCCCAAAAACGGCGGCTTGAGCAGTGGAATACATCCACCCCGGCCTTCACCAATGGAGACAGAAACTGTTCAAGCTCCTCTGGTGTCTGTGCCAATTTCTCTCCATAATGGTACATCTTCCACTGGGAGAACCGCAGTACAATTGGAAAATCCGGACCCACTGCACGACGACAAGCCTCAATGACCTCCACCGCAAACCGAGTGCGCTGGGCCAAATTGCCTCCGTATTGATCTGTACGCTTGTTGGTTTTGTCCCAGAAAAACTGGTCAATTAAATAGCCGTGTGCACCATGAAGCTCAATGCCGTCGAATCCCACCTGCTGGGCATCCGCTGCTGCTTGGGCATAGGCTGCGATAATATCAGCAATCTCGGCCTCCTTCAACGGCTCAACTACCTTTTCACCAGCAGGAGTGATACCGGACGGACCGACGGGTAATGCCTCGGGATTCGGCTGGTTAGCCGCGCCTATTTTCCGGGCCGCACCCACATGCCAGAGCTGCGGTATAATCTTGCCACCCGCCGCATGAACCTCCTCGACTACCTTCGCCCATCCCTTCAATCCCTCACCATAAAAATTAGGAATGCTCGTATGCTCCACGGCTGCGGGATGATTAATAGCAGTTCCCTCCGTAATAATCAATCCGACTGCATTTTCCGCACGGCGACGATAATACGCGGCCACCTCAGGGCCTGGGATACCTTGAGGAGAAAAATTCCGTGTCATTGGAGCCATAACGATCCGATTGGGAAGAGATAAATTACCTGCCTTAAAAGGTTTAAATAGTATATCTGTATTCATTATTTTCATCCTCCGCTCTCAACTAGTGTTATCGTTTTCACCCTACTGTTATACAATTCCATTTTACACATAGATAAACTTGAGTTCAAGTAGCCACAGTTTATATTTCCAACACGATACTCACAAAAAAAGAGGAAGCGGCTCTAAGCTGCTTCCTCTTACCTAATTAGTTTGTACTTATTATTGTGCTACCATGTTGTATTCCATAATCCAGACAGAACCGCCAACAATGGTCAACAGGATGACTACACCGAAAATCAAAGTCATGACATTCCAGCGTGGTCCATTACTTTCACGGATATGCATGAAGAAGAATAACTGCACCAGAAATTGCAGCACTGCTGCGGCCAAAATAACAACCATAGTTGAAGTGCGACTCAACATATGATTCATGACCACACCGAGAGGAATGATGGTCAGTACGATGGACAGAATAAATCCGATTACATAGGATTTCACTGAACCGTGAGACTCATCATGGCCATGCGAACCCGCTCCTGATTGATGCTGTGCCATCTACATCACCCCCATCAAATAGACGACTGTCAGCAAGAAGATCCAGACAGCGTCCAAAAAGTGCCAATACAAGCTCAATGCCGAAACTTTGCCCTTCGTCTCTGGAGTAAGCCCGCGTTTTTTCAACTGAAACATAAGGCCGATCATCCACACCAGACCTAACGAAACGTGAAGTCCGTGCGTACCGACCAATGTGAAGAATGCCGACAGGAACGCGCTCGTTCCAAAATTGGCTCCTTCGTGTACCAATTCAACAAACTCGTAAACCTCAAAACCGATAAAACCAAGACCCAGGATCGCCGTCACGATTAACCAGTTGATTAATCCCTTCATGCTTCCTTTGTTCATGGCCAACACAGCCAGACCGCTTGTGAAGCTGCTTGTGAGCAAGAGGAACGTTTCAATGATAACGCCCGTCATGTTAAACAGCTCTGCGCCCCCAGGTCCTCCAGCTGTGCTGTTCCGAAGGACGACGAAGGTTGCGAACAAGGTACTGAACAGGATTACGTCCGTTACAAGAAAGATCCAGAAACCAAGCATCTTCAATTCTTGTGGATCGTGATGCCCGTGGTCATGATCATGGCTGTGATGTGCTGCTGCTTGTGCCATTATACAGACCCCCTTATTGCCGCTTCCGTGCGTTTTACCTCATCCGCAGGGATGTAGTAGTCGCCATCATACGAGAAGAAAGAACGACAAATCATACAAATCGCAACGCCGATCAGACCCGGAATATAGAAGATCGACCACCCGAATACAAAACCGAAACCTGCGATGAAAAAGAATACCGACATAATGAATGGAATCGCCGAGTTTTTCGGCATATGAATCGCTTCAATTGGCGGTTGCTTTCTGAAAATTCCTTTTGCTCGTTTGTCTTTCTCTGCCCACCAGTCATCACGTTCTTCTACTTGTGGGATGGTAGCAAAATTGTATTCCGGTGCAGGTGAAGGGATCGACCATTCCAACGTATGACCACCCCAAGGGTCGCCAGTTGTATCCTTCAGCTTGCGGAAATTTTTGATACCCAGAAGAATTTGAAGAACCTGGAACAAGAAACCAATCCCCATCAGGAATGCTCCAACGGTTGATACAAGGTTAAGCGGCTGCCAGCCAGTATCCCAGCCGTAAGTGCTCAGACGACGTGTCATACCCATCAGACCGAGGGAATATTGTGGAATGAAACACACATAGAAGCCGATATTCCAGAACCAGAAAGCCCATTTACCCGGCGTTTCAGGCAGAGTGAAGCCGAACATTTTAGGCCACCAGTAGTACAGACCTGCCAGATAGCCGAACACTACACCGCCAATCAGAGCGGAGTGAAAGTGAGCGACCAGGAAGTAACTGTTATGGAACTGGAAGTCCGCAGGCGCTACAGACAACATGACGCCCGTCAAACCTGCAATCAGGAAATTCGGAATAAAGGCGATTGCCCACATCATAGGTGTCTTAAATGTGATCTTACCCCGATACATCGTGAACAGCCAGTTAAACACTTTAACCCCTGTCGGTATTGCAATAACCATCGTCGAAATGGCAAAGAATGCATTAACATCTGCGCCTGATCCCATCGTGAAGAAGTGATGCGCCCAGGTGAAGAAGGACAGGATAGCAATCATGAACATGGCGTAAACCATGGATTTGTAGCCAAACAATTTCTTTTTGGAGAATACGCTGATGACCTCGGAATAAATACCGAAGGCAGGTATAACCACGA
The DNA here is from genome assembly GCF_044908085.1 of Paenibacillus sp. RC73. Taxonomy (NCBI): domain Bacteria; kingdom Bacillati; phylum Bacillota; class Bacilli; order Caryophanales; family Paenibacillaceae; genus Paenibacillus; species Paenibacillus sp. RC73. Next base: position 119,157 of record NZ_JBIYCV010000010.1, on the reverse strand, counting down.
TATAAACCTCAGGGTGACCCCACATCCAGATCAGGTTGATATACATCATTGGGTTACCGCCGAAATCAAGTGTAAAGAAATGTCCTCCTCCGAAGCGGTCAAGGAATAGCAAAGCTAAAGTAACCGTCAAAATCGGAAACGCGAAAATGATGATAACACATGATGAAAATACGGACCACGTAAAGACAGGCATTTTCATCCAGGTCATACCAGGTGCGCGCATTTTAATAATGGTAACAATAAAGTTAATCCCCGTAGCCAATGAACCTATACCAGAAATCTGTATACCCCAGATATAAAAGTTCTGACCGACGCCGGGACTAAATTGCAGCTCCGAAAGCGGTGGATAACTCAACCAACCTGCGTCCGGCGAACCGCCAATAACGAAGGACAGGTTGAATAGCATCGCTCCCATAAAGAACAGCCAGAAGCTCAGCGCGTTCAGGAAAGGAAACGCAACGTCACGCGCACCAATTTGAAGTGGTACCGCGATGTTAAACAAACCAAACATCAATGGCATCGCCATAAACAAGATCATGATCGTGCCATGCGTTGTAAAGATCTGATTGTAATGCTCAGGATGCAAAAGTGTAACATCCGGTGTAGCAAGCTGTAAACGCATCAACAGTGCGTCCACGCCTCCGCGGAACAGCATCAAGATGGCTGCAAGGATATACATAATACCGACTTTTTTATGGTCAACGGTAGTCAACCAGTTTTTCCAAAGCCAGCCCCATTTTTTGAAATAAGTGAGCACAAACACGATCCCGATCATCGCGAGAGCGATAGAAACATCCGCTCCATAAATCATTGGGTCTCCAGTAACGAAGAAAGTGGATGCAAACTCTTTTATTTTGTCAAGCATTGGGGGCCTCCTTCCCTATAATCATTTAATTGTGTCCGCTCATATTCATATTACTCATGGTGCCTGTATCTTCAGTGCTGCCAGACTTGGAAGAACCTTCTGTGGATGCTCCGCCATGTCCGCCATGAGGATTAGGAGCTCCTTCCACTACATACTTGGTCACAATATCCTGGAACAAACCGTCTGGAATCGAAGAATACTCATCAGGCTGGGACAAACCTGGTTTTGCAAGCGCCAAATAGCCGTCCTTTGTCAGCGGTTTGGACTGCTTTTTAATGTTAGCGACCCAGTTTTTATACTCTTCATCCGACTGAACCTCTACATCAAAGCGCATTTGTCCAAAATGCTCACCGCTGAAGTTTGCGCCCGAACCAAAGTAAGTTCCTTCTTGATCAGCCTGCAAATGCAGCTTCATGGCCATGCCTGACATGGTGTAGATCTGGCCGCCCAATTGCGGAATCCAGAACGAGTTCATCGGCGCATCAGCAGTCAGCTCGAAACGGACCGGAACGCCTTTAGGAATGTGAATTTCATTGACTGTAGCAATACCTTCCTCCGGATACATAAAGAGCCATTTCCAGTCCAGTGCAGTTACTTGGATGGTTACTGGCTTTTGTGTGCTTGCCATTGGCTTGGAAGGCTCCAGCAAGTAGGTATATCTCGCAGTGATAACCGCAAGAATCAAGATGACAACAATCGGAATACTCCACCATACGGTCTCCAGTTTTTTACTGTCGTCCCAGTGGGGTTGGTACTTCGCCTTGTTATCCGGCGCGTCGCGATAACGCCAAATGATGAAAAAAGTCAAAAACATGACCGGTACAATTAGAAGTGCAGCCATAGACGTTGAAAGAATGATCAGCTCTTTTTGTGCTTGCCCAATAGGTCCTTTCGGATCGAAAACAACGTATTTTCCGCCAGCATAAAAACACGTCCAAATGAGCAATGCTACCGTGAGCACGGTCAAAACCAACGCAATAATCGCTTTTGGTTTTTTGTTCATGTTGTTCCCCTCTCCTTTAATAATAAATTACTCAAAACTTACGAACTCCTGTAATGTTGCCCCTATATAAGATATCAGAAAAGAGGGGACTTTTTTTATTGTTAACAGAATTGTCGATTATTTGTCCGTTTTTTGTGAAAAACCTCTCTAAAAATAAAATTTCTCTTGCAAATTCAAAATCTACTATTACTAAAAAGGTGACATAAGCCAAAACTATATCGAAGCATTCCAAGGAAGACAGACTGCTTGTAGCTGAAGTTTGTTCTTGCGATGTCAGGAAGCAAAAACGGGGCTCCAGACAGTTTATTGTTCCACACTGTACGAAGACCCACGTTGTTGTTTTTCTATAGATGTTTTTTCAGTTGTATTAACTGCGTCCCTTCTCCTGATCTTCCTTCTTGCGGGCAATGACCAGCCCTTTTCCGATCATATAAATAAAAAATCCGCCAACGACACATCCAATACCCACCATTAAATATATATTACGATCACTTAGATTACCTAAATTGAACAAAATAAGAATAACGCCTACAATCCAAGCGAGCCAGGCGATGACAGACACTGAGCGGCTCATTTGCTTTTCGTTCGATCCTGATTTTCTAAAATTCGAAGCCATATCCTCCACTCCCTCTGGTCTAAAATTGATGAAGCGCCCTCTTCGGGTATTTTTGTCAGTATGCACAATCCCTGTGATTATATTCTTAATCGCTTCACCATACTTTTAGCAACCTGCAATTCAACTTGGATATTATTACCCCAGAGAACTCGTTGTTCAAACAAAAGGGAGCGAAGACAGGCCAATGTCCGCTTTAGTATCAAAGTACATTTTCTTTTAACGTCTGGTCTCCAGCCAGTTGTTACTTACCACATTTCGATACCAATAGTAGCTTTCCTTGGGGGTGCGGGCCAGAGTGCGGAAATCGACATGAATCATGCCGAATCTCATATTATATCCTTCAGCCCATTCAAAATTGTCCATAAGCGACCATGCCATATAGCCTTTCACATGAAGGCCGTCATGAATCGCCCGATGTACCTGCACTAAATGCTGCTGCATATAGGAAATACGGCGGTCATCCTGAACCTTGCCATTCACAATCTCATCGTTGATACAAGCCCCGTTCTCTGTAATGTAAATGTCGATGTTGCCGTACTTTTGCAAATAATGCAGTACCTCATACAACCCGCGCGATTCCACCGGCCAGCCGATATCTGTCACAGGCAGCCCCATATTAATCTCTTCGGATTGAAGGAATCCAGCTTCGGGATTAAAACGATTGACGGACATAGCGTAGTAGTTTATACCGATCAGATCAATAGGTTCGCTAATAATGTCCATATCTCCTTCCTGAATAGGTACGGTAGCTCCTTGCTTAGCAAACCAATCTACCAGAAACTGAGGATACGAACCCTGATAGATGGGCTGGAGAAACCAGTCACTATGCAGGGAAACCGTACGCGCACACGCCGCTTTGTCTTCCTCGGAAGTGCTATAGGGCACAGCCCATGAGACATTCGGCGCTATGCCGATCTGACCGCTGGTGCCCAACTCGCGGAAACGACGTACAGATAGACCATGCGCAACCAGCAGATGATGCCCAACGTTGATGGCTGTCTGGAGATTTGTCAGACCAGGGGCATGAACTCCCAGCATATTGGATAAAAAAGCGATGCACCACGGCTCATTAAACGTCAGCCAATGGTGTATTTTTCCATGAAACTCACGGAACATCGTCTCCGCATACTGGACAAATGCCTGAATCGTGCGACGGTTCTCCCATCCTCCTGCATCTTGAAGTACCTGCGGCAGATCCCAGTGATACAGCGTACAAAACGGCTCAATTCCATTTTCGTTCAGCATATCTACTACGCGATGATAATAGTCCAATCCTTCTTGATTAACTTCACCGTCACCATTGGGGAATATACGCGGCCAAGATACCGAAAAACGATATGTACGAATACCCAGCTCCTTCATCAGCCGGATATCCTCTTCGTAGCGATGATAGCTGTCACAGGCTACATTCCCGTTATCTCCGTTGAACACCTTGCCAGGCGTATGGGCAAAGGTATCCCAGATGGACAAACCTCTTCCCTCCTCCTCATAGGCCCCCTCGATTTGATAGGCTGCTGTTGCCGTCCCCCACATAAAGTCCTGCGGAAATTGAAAAATGGTCATATTTGCTCTTCCTCTCCATCAATAATAATCGTTTGTCTGTCCGTTATTTCCTGCTCTTTGGTAAAATTCCATGACAAAATGAATCCTCCATGCTTCGGATCAGGCTGAGCCTGCCGAGCATCTGCGCTAAACGGATGAGCACTGCGAATCGTGCAGCGTCCCGTCGGGGCGGATGCGGTAAGTTCCGCGCGGACGAGCCGGGAACCGGACCATTCCATGCCAACCGTCATCCCGCCATGCCCCCGCAATCCGCTGACCCGCCCCTCAGGCCATGCAGAAGGCAGGGCAGGCAGCAAGGTCAGCTCACCCGGACGGCTTTGTAGCAGCATTTCCGCGATACCCGCCGTCGCTCCGAAGTTGCCGTCGATCTGAAAAGGCGGATGAGCGTCGAATAAATTGGGGTAGGTCGAGCGCGACAGCAACGTGCGAACATACCGATGCGCTGCTTCGCCATCCTCCAACCGCGCGTACAGGTTAATCAACCAGGCGCAGCTCCAGCCGGTATGACCTCCGCCATGATCGAGCCGTCGGCGCAGAGATATGCGGGCCGCCTCCGCCAGCTCCGGGGTATCGCGAACATGAATTTGTCGGCCAGGGTACAATCCATACAGATGCGAAACATGTCGATGTCCCGGCTCCGCTTCCTCAAAATCGGCAAACCATTCCTGTAACTGACCGTGACGACCGATCTGATAAGGCAGCAGGCGTTGCAGCGTTTCTTCACAGCGGTTGCGGAACTCATCGTCTAATTCCAGCAGCTCCGCAGCCTGAATGCAATTGCTCAGCAACTCCCGAATTAACGTCATATCCATCGTGGAGCCCATGGATATACTGCAATCCTCTCCGTCCGGAGTTTTAAATTTGTTTTCAGGTGATGTAGACGGAGAGGTCACTAGCCAGCCATCCGGGCCTTCCACGAGCCAATCCATACAAAAGGCGGCTGCTCCCTTCATCAGCGGATAAGCTTGCTCAGCCAAATAAGCCATATCCTGAGTAAACAGATAACGTTCCCATAAATGGGCGGTTAGCCAGACACCCCCGAGCGGCCAAAAGGCCCAACTGGCATGGCCGCCTGACGGTCCGGCATACCTCCACACATCTACATTGTGATGGGCCGACCAGCCTTGCGCACCATAATGGATCGAAGCAACTCTGCGTCCCGTACGGCTGACTTCTCCAATCATGTGCAGCAAGGGTTCATGGCACTCAGCAAGATTGCATATTTCCGCCGGCCAATAGTTCATCTGGGTATTAATGTTAGTTGTATAATTGCTGTTCCACGGCGGCTGCACCCGGTCATTCCAGATACCCTGAAGATTGGCGGGCTGACTGCCTGAACGCGAACTTGCTATCAGTAAGTAGCGTCCATACTGAAACAACAGCACCTCCAAATCCGGGTCCGTCTGACCTTCGCGGTACTGCTCCAATCGCAAGTCAGTCGGAATTTGTCTTTTTGTCATTCGATCCGTCCCGATATCATTCCCAAGCTCTAACTCAACGCGGCCAAATAGTCCCCGATGATCTTGCTCATGCCGTCGCTTCACCTGCTCGTATCCAAGCGAGACTGCTTTATCCAAAGTAACTTGGCATACGCCTGTCGGTTCCGCTGCATCACTGTCCGGTTTAGTATCAAATCTCCGGAATCCGGTAGCTGCGGCTAAATACACCGTGAGTTTATCCGCACCCGATACACTCAGCACTCCGTCAGCATCCTCTGTCAGCGTCCCCCCCTCGGGGATAACCCGCGCCTGAACCGCAAAGGCCATCCCCAATTCATCCTCGTAAACAACCGACTGCGGATGATCCCCGCGATAATTTGACTCCACATGGCTGGGCGCTCGTCCGGTTAACGTAATTACGTCCCTCGTTGATTCATTAGATGGGCCATCTTCCTTGTGACTATCCCACGGGGATGAATCACCAAAATGTGCATCCTCGCCAGCCTCGGTTTCACAAGGATGCGGTGTAGTTATACGCACGATTGCATTGATCTTTCCAGGCCTATCCGCAGTCAGCGATACCATAATAATTCCATCTGGTGCACTGGCGATGACTTCACGAGTATAACGGATACCCCCGTTATGAAAAATGACCGCAGCCGTTCCGGTGGTCAAATCCAATTCGCGTTCATACTCCACAATTTCCCCAAGTTCCTGCTGTGTAATCCACAAATCTCCCAAAGGCTGATAAGCCTCCGTATCCCGCCCCAGCATATTCGTATTGATCAGATGCTCAGCATCCTTGTATTTTCCGTCCGCAATCAGTTCCCTGACGGGCTTCAAATATCTCAATGCATTATACTGAACGCCATCCCTGGGAAATCCGGACCAGAGCGTATCCTCGTTTAATTGCAAACGCTCCTCCCCGATCCCGCCAAAAACTATCGCGCCCAGCCTCCCATTGCCGACAGGCAATGCTTCCTCCCACACCTTAGCAGGCTGGCGATACCATAAACGCAGGGATTTATGCTTTTCGCGTTGTCTCACATCGAACCCTCCCCCATTGAGATCAAACAGAGCGCCAATCCCGTATGAACCACAAGGACAAGCGCTCCGTCATTCCGACAACCCATCATTTTGTTGCGCCTCGTTAAGTCAGCTCGCTATTTAGAAGCCTTGCCGCTCCACAATTCCACTCTGTCCTTCACCAATTGAGTATATTGTTGCTCCATTTGTACCGCTCCGGCGGCATCCAGCTCTTTAATCATGTTGTCGTATATCGTATCAAAATTGGAAGCCGGAGCTAAAATAGCTTCCGGTATACGTTTGCGGATAATATCTGTCGTTTTTTTGAAGGTGACGTTATAGTTGGATTCATTGTCTGTCGTCAGGTTATAGGCTGCGCCCCAAGGCTTTACATCAAATTTTTTCTTGTCCGGGAACAGTTCTTTCCACGTTTTTACGCCATACGCTTTAAGTGATTCTTTCTCCGGCTCCGAATAAGCCGCGATAATTTGCTCCGGGAATTTGGCAGTGTAGTAGTTACCCGTAGGGTCCTTCACTCCGTCGCCATAGTGTCCGCTGAGTAACGTGTACAATTCTATTCCAGTGGATTTATTGAAGTTGGTTGCATTATTCGTTTTTTGCTCCAATACATCAGCCGGGATGACGCGTTTGCCGTCTTTGGTCTCATAATGCTTGCCTTCGATGCCCCAGTTCACTAGCACCTGTCCTTCATCGGATGCTAAATAATCAAGGAATTTAATAGCCCGCACCGGGTCCTTGCAATTTTCCGTAATACCTACACCATAACCGGACGTGAAACCCGTATCCTGAAAAGAACGATCCTTGTATTCCTCGGAAAGTGTAACTGGAAAATGGGCGTAACTGGAATCGGCCTTGCCTGACGCTTTTAACGCATTTTCAGCATCCTGGTAACCCCACTCCTGGTCGATCAGACCGAGGACACGACCGCTGGCAATTTTGGATTTGTATTGATCACTTTTTTGCACAAACGAATCTTTATCCAGCAACCCTTCATTGTACATGTGGTTCAACCAACGGAAATATTCCTTTTCTTCTGGACGTTTATAATGAAGTTGGGCTTCAAATGTTTTGGGATCAATAAAATATTCACCATCATCCGGCGCTCCAGTCGTCTGGAAGGCAGGATTCGTTACGGTAATCATAATTCTCCAGTCGTCTGCATCCAGCGTGAGAGGGATCGTTTTTTTGCCATTGATCGTCGGATGCTTGGCTACATAGGTTTTGAGTACGTTTTCATAATCCTGTAGCGTTCTTACCTTTGGATAACCTAACTCCTTGAGCACCTTATGCTGAATTTCAAATCCCCCCGTCGCGTCAAAACTCTCCTGTCCCACACCTGCATACGTAGGAAGGACATAGATGGATTGATCTTTATTACTGTATTTCAAACGATCCATATAGGGTCCGTATAGCTTTTTGAGATTGGGTGCGTGATCATTAATCAGATCTGTCAGATCAATCATGGCCCCCGCATCCACGAGCTTGCTGATATTCGCTTTAGGAGAAACCAAGTCCGGGTATTCTCCACTTGCTGCCATCAAAGCAATTCGGTCATCTCCACCTCCGCCGCTGACATCAAATTCCGCATTCAAGGTTACACCTGTTTTCTTGGTGATTTCCTTGCCTATTTCATCCTTCATTCCATTCCATTGCGGGCTTGTATCTGCTCCGAAGAAGCTAAACGTAATCGGGTCTGTGCCGCTGGATGTACCTTCCTTTGCTGCTTTATCGCTTCCCCCACAACCTGCGAGTGTGGTAAGTGACACCGCGAGCAAGGGAATCAGTGCAAATCTAGACCAGTGTTTTTTCATGTATAAATCCTCCTATATTCATATGATGACTTAGCCTGCAAATAACTGTTGCTTTACACTCAGGATTCTGGCTTTTATGATTTCACCGCTCCCAGCGTCATCCCGCCTACAAAATACTTTTGCAGGAACGGATATACCATCAGAATGGGAAGTGTAACCGTAATTGTAATTGCCATTTTAATCGACTCTGGTGAAATTTGAGCCATTTGCTTAGCCATATCGTTACTATTCGCCATACTGGAGCCGCCTTGCTGCGTACTTTGCAGTATCTTCATCAGCTCATACTGCAGCGTCGTCCATTGTGGCGCCCCACCATTATACAAATACGTATCAAACCAAGCATTCCACTGACCTACTGCCAAAAAAAGAGCAATCGTTGCCAATACTGGTTTGCACAGCGGCAAAATGATTTTCCAATAAATTGTAAAATCATTCGCACCATCCAGCTTGGCAGACTCCTGTAGCGCATACGGCAAACCATCCATAAAGGAACGAATGACAAACACGTTAAATGCGCTAATTAAGCCTGGAAAAATGTACACCCAAAATGAACCCAGCAGATGCAGATCCCGCATCAAAATAAACACGGGCACCATCCCGCCGGAAAAATACATCGTCAACGCCAAAAACGTAGAAATAAACTTACGAGCGCGAAACTCGACCCGACTCAATGTAAAAGCAAGCATAGACGCGCATATCAATCCGAGTACCGTCCCGACCAATGTACGAAGAATAGATATTTGCAGACCCTGAAGAAGGCCATCGTACTGGAAAATTGTTTTGTAATTTTCAAGCGTAAATTGGCGGGGCCATATATAAATACCGCCGCGAACCGTGTCCGTTGAATTGTTCAGGGAAATCGCAAGTACGTTCAGAAACGGGTACAGCGTCAACACCACGATTAGAGCCATGAGGATATAGTTGAACAGGTCAAACAGCTTTTCAGACCGAGTAGCATTAAATGCCTTATTCGTCATTTTGCTTCTCCCTCCCTACATGATGCTTTCTTTGGTCAGTTTTTTGAATATACCGTTCGCCGTAAACAACAGCAGAATGCTGACCAGTGAGTTGAAAATACCAATTGCCGTCCCGTAAGAGAAGCGGCCCAAATTAATCCCGTAATTCAGCGCATACAGATCCAGCACCTCGGAATAATCCGTCACGAGACTATTGCCAAGCAAGAACTGCTTCTCAAAACCGTTGCTCACCAAATGTCCAATCGCCATAATGAACAGAACAGCAATCGTCGAACGGATACCTGGCAGCGTAATATGCCACATCTGTCTCCAGCGGCTCGCCCCGTCCACACGCGAGGCTTCATACTGCTCCTGGTCAATTCCGGTAATGGCGGCTAAATAAATAATCGTATTCCAGCCTGTCTCTTTCCATATATCGGAAGCGGTTACAATGTACCAGAACCAGCTCCCCTTCGCCATGAACTGAATCGGCTCATCCACAATATGAAGCGCTATCAATAAATCATTAACAATTCCTCCGTCAATGGACAGCATTTTCGTAACCAATCCGGCGACAACCACCCAGGATACAAAATGCGGGAGGTAGGATATCGTCTGCACAAATCGTTTGAACAGCATCCCCCGTAGCTCATTTAGCAGAATGGCAAAAAAGATCGGTACAACAAAACCAAATACAATACCCATCAGGCTCATCGCCAGCGTATTGCGTAATACAAGATAAAATCGTTCATCCTGAAATAGCTCAATAAAGTTATTCAGCCCTACCCATTTCTGGTCCGAAAAAGATTTGGCCGGCTTATAATTTTGAAACGCCATCGTCCAGCCCCACAGCGGAAGATAACTGAAAACAAACACCCATATGACGAAAGGAATGGACATAAAATAAAGGTACTTTTGTTGCTTTACACTGTCCCACAAGCCTTTTTCTCCACGCCCGCGCTTCGGCCCGCGTACCTTGCGCAGTCTGCCCCGGTTAGACTCAGGAATCGTAGCACCAGCATTGGAAGCGGTTTCAGTTGATGATTCCATAGCAAGCTCCTCCTTGTATATAGTTACTATTATCATACTTTGCTAGCTTGAAAGCGGATACCCAACGAATTAGGAGAAAAATCAGTTCAAAATTAGATATATGGGGAGGGAGTTGAAAATTACGTTCGTGCCACTACGTATGCGGATGGTGCTTCCCATCGCTGTTGCTTGTACAGCACCATTCCGCCTGCTCCGTTTTCCGTGTGAATTTTCAAGTTAAATTATAGAATACAAAAAGACCAGCAATGTAAGCTGGTCAAACCTCTCAATCATATTCTGCAACTAATTGGCGGGTGTACAGATGTCTGTCGGGAGCAAACAGTTCCTCCTTTACAAACTCGTCCACCAAACGGCCTTCGTGCATGACTAGCACCCGGTCACACATATATTGCACCACAGGTAGGTCGTGGGAAATAAACAGATACGAAAATCCCAGCCTCCCCTGCAACTCCTTGAGCAAGTTTAGCATTTCTGACTGAATTAAGGTATCCAGGCTGGATGTTGGTTCATCCATAATAATGAGTGCAGGCTCCACGCTGATAGCTCTTGCCATGCAAAGCCGTTGCTTTTGTCCACCGCTGATTTCATGAGGATATCTATCCAGCAATCCAGGTGATAAGCCCACAAATTCCAGCAATTTCACTGCTATTTCTCTTCTGTCTGAACCACAGTCTTTCAAAAAAGATGGAACCTTTCGTTCCAGTTGATCCAGTGGCTCCATGACGGATTCCAGTAAACGAAACCTTGGATTTAGCGCCGCAGAGGGATTTTGAAATACGGCCTGCATCTGTCCTTTATAACGTTTTAACGACTGCCTGTTGCCTGCTTGAACGGGTGTTCCCTGAAACCGGATTGTTCCTCGATCTATAGCTTGCATAAGCATAATACAGCGTGCCAAGGTGCTTTTTCCACTGCCGCTTTCTCCGATCAGCCCCACACATTCACCCGCTCGAATCGTCAACGATACCCCGCCAAGCACTTGTCCCTTTTTGCGGTAAGATTTATGAAGGTCCTGCACGACTAAAAGTTCAGGTTCAAGTATCTGGTTCATAAAGATGTTACCGCCCTCTCTATATGGACTCATGCACGGATTTCATTGATGGGCGCAAGGATGGAATAGCTTCAATCAGCCTTCGGGTGTAGGGCTGTTTCGGGTTGTTCAACAATGGCAATGTGTTCCCCGTTTCCATAAGCTGGCCTTCACGCATCACAGTGACTTGATCGGCGTAGCGCTTGACGTTTCTCAGGTCATGCGAGATGAACAAAATGCAGCATTGGGTGCGTTCTTTTAGCTCTGAAATGATCCGTAAAATTTCGTTGGCATTCGTTTGATCCAATGCTGTCGTAGGCTCGTCCATAATCAGCAGTTTGGATTCCAGCATGATGGCTACCGCAAGCGATATTCTTTGTAGCTGCCCACCGCTGAGCTGAAATGGATAACGGTTGTATATTTCTTTCGTTAATCGAACGTGTTCGAGGACTTGCTTGATGCGCTCTTTTCGGCTTTTGCGTTCTAACACATGATGTGCTTTTAGCGTTTCGTCCATTTGTTTGCCTATGGTGATAAACGGCGTAAACACGCTGGCATAGTCCTGAAAAACATAAGCGATTTCCTGCCCGCGAAGGCGTTCTCTTTCTTTCTTGGACAGGGTGAGTAACGAGCGCCCGCACAATTCGATCTTACCGGATTCTACCCAAACCGTTGCAGGAAGCAGATCGCCAATCGACAGCGAGGTCATACTTTTTCCACTACCGCTTTCACCAATCAGCGCATGGCACTGTCCCGCACTAATGGATATATGAAGATCACGTACAATCAAGCCTTGCTCGGACTTCAAATGCAGTCCGGTTATTTCCAGAATATTCATCATTTCATTTCCCCCGTGGCCTTAGTTCAAGACTGTCCCGTAGCTGATCCCCAATCAGATTGGATAAAAGAACGAACAGCATAATGGCTACACCCGGAATGACCATCGCCAGCGGAGAACTGTGAAAATAGGCCCGTCCCTCATTCAGCATCGCTCCCCATTCGGGGATAGGCGGCTGTAGCCCAAGTCCAATATAGGATAGAGCCGCGATCATTAAAATGATTTTACCCAAATCCAGTGTGGCTACGACCACAATTTCTCTGAAAGCCGCTGGGAGCAAATGCCGGATGACCAATCGAATCGTTGGTACCCCGCTCAAGCGGGCACTGCAGATATAATCCTTCTTTTTTTCTGCCATCAGGCTGATTCTCACCAGACGAGCATATGCCACCCATTTTACCGATACAATCGCAATCATCAGGTTGACGACACCCGGCCCGAGCAAGCCCGTCAGTACAATCGCAATCAAGTAATCGGGAAAAGCCAGAATGGAATCCGACACCCGCATGAACAATCGGTCTACCCCTTTTCCCATAACCCCTGCGATTACCCCGGCAGGAATGCCAATACCAAGAGACAGAAGCAAAATCAATAAGCTTGTTCCAACCGTATTTCTGCCTCCGTATACCACCCGTGACATTAAATCTCTGCCCAAACCATCCGTACCCAGCCAATGCTCGGCGCTTGGGGATTGAAGCCTACGAGTGAGCAAAACGAGCAACGGATCATTTTTCATAAACTCAGGCAGGATGAACAGTGCAGCTATTCCACCTATAAACAACCATAAAGGAAGTCGGGATGTACTCAATGTCCTCCCTCCTTCAAGCGGATTTCAGGGTTCACGTATCCCACCGTTACATCCGTCATCACGTGAAGCAGCATAATGACAGCACCCATAAATAAAATGTATCCCTGAATCATCGGGTAATCCCGGTTATGAATAGCTTCTACAATAAACTTTCCCAGACCCGGATAGGCGAATATCGTTTCTACCACGACACTTCCCCCCAGCAAGTTTCCCACACTGACGCCAAACATGGTCATTACTGGAGTCAGGCTATGGCGACACGCATGCAACCAAAAAATACGCTGCCTTCCAATCCCTCTGGACCTTGCACCCAGAATAAAATCCTGACTCAAGCTGTTTAACAGGCTGGAACGAATAAGACGTACATATACCGCAGCCATCGTAAGTCCCAGTGTCAGCGAAGGAAGCACCAGATGCATCAAAGTACCGTTCCCCATGGCTGGAAAGATCGACCACCTTACCGAAAACCCCTCAATAAGTAAAAGTCCTAGCCAAAAGCTGGGAATCGATGCTCCCATGATCGCGAGCACCCGGCTGACTCGATCAATCCACTTCTTGGGATATAAAGCTGAACAAGCGCCCAACGGTACTGCAACTCCGATCAACACCACAATGGAGGTAAACGTCAGAAGAAGCGTCGCTGGCATCCTCGTCCATATTTCTTCTATGACCGGACGATGTGTCATGTAGGAAGCTCCCAAATCCAAACGAATGAATTTCGAGAGCCATTCCCCATATTGCACGATAACCGGCTCATTCAGCCCCATGATCTCCCTTTGAATTTCCACTTGCTCATTCGTAAGCGCCACATCATCCACACGCAGCAGTTGTCGGACAGCGTCTCCCGGAGCAAGCTTGATTCCCGCGAAGCTGATGAGCGACAGAAGAAAAATAAACAGGAAAAACTCGATCAGCCTTTTCCCAAGCATTTGAATCATTTGGCTTCAACATCCAACTGGTTGGTAAGGATGTAATATTCGCTTTTGCTGGTAACCCAGTTTTTCACACGGTCTTTGTATACAACCAGCGTGTTCGGATGCACCAGATAGGAATAGTACGTCTGCTCATGAATTCTCGTGAGCGCTTGAGATATTAGTTCATCCCGTTTTGCTGTATCTACGGTTTGATCTAACTGGTAAATCAATTTATTTAACGACTCATCGTTTATTTTTCCATAATTCAGCGTTCCATCTGGCAAAAACGATACATTCAAAAAGTAGCTGGCATCACCGCGAGGCGCAATCAACGGACTGTACATACCGAGATCCCAAGTCGTATCGTTCATCAAATAGTCTTCGTAATTTTCAACCTGCTCAATTTGCAGCGTAATGCCCAATTGCTTGGCTTCCGATTGCAAAGCTTGTGAGAAGATTGGGAACTCGGCTCTGGATGCATAAGTCACCAGCTTTAAGGTTAACGGCTTCCCGTTTTGCGTTACTTTGCCATTGTCCACCTGAAATCCGGCTTCCTTAAACCACTTGAGCGCTTCTTCAGCCCCGGTTTTGCGGGTTGGATATTCCGGTACAAACGGGAAATCCGGTAAAAATGGACCTTGCGCCACTGTAGCCTGTCCGCCCATAATAGCGTCCTTCAGCTCCTCGCGGTTAACCAAAGCATCAAATGCCTTACGCAAATTCGCATTTTGGAACAAAGGCCTTTTCGTGTTAAAAATCAACTCATGTGTACGCAAGCTAACCACTGAATCCAGCTTGAGCTGGTTGTCTTGCTTCATTTTGTCCATGCTTTCAACAGGTGGGCGATAGACGATATCTGCATCACCGGATAAAATGGCGGATAAACGTGCATTCGCATCCTCGTTAAAAGCAAAAACCGCCCGATCCAGCTTGGCCGCCCCACTCCAATATGCATCATAGCGGGTAAGCTTTAATGATGTGCCTGCGGTGAAGGATTCTACTTGGAAAGGCCCTGTACCGATTGGCTTTTTATCCGGATCGGCTGCTTCTGTATCCAGAATGGCTGTATTGGGATGAACCAGTTCGGATGGGAACTGAGGGAATGGTTCTTCCGTCACCACATGCAGCGTTTGACCGGAGGCTTTCATGAATTTAATTCGCAATACCTGCTTAACCCCCGGATTCAGCTCTATTGAGCGTTCCAACGATTGCTTAACCGTCTCTGCGGTGAGTTTTTTTCCGTTTTGAAAGGTTACACCGTCACGAATCTGAAACTCCCAGTTTTGCCCGTCTTTACTCGACCATTGGGTAGCCAGCCATGGCTGGATTTTTACGTTCTCGTCCAGTTTAACCAACGTTTCTACGACATCTGCTCTTAACGGAGTATAATCCAGACCGGGATCAACGGTCTGACTAGCAAAGTTAAACAGAAAGGTCAGCTCTTTCTTTGGCTGCTGTGTTGCTTGCGTTGAACCCTCTTGAGGGCCAGAACAAGCAGCCAGTAAGACTACGGTCAAAAGCATACATACCATTGGGATAAACCTGTGTTTATTCATATTTCCCCTTCATTTCTCTATCGTTTCCTTCCATCTTACCTACCTTTGGCTTGTCATGACCTGGCCCACTTGAGCCATATATGCCTTATAACCTTGAACATTTTGTGACTATTATTATAGATACCTTGTATTAAGGCAAAAAAAATAGCCTCCCGGCAAAAATGTGCTGGAAAGCTGGTATTGATTTATTTTACCGTGATCGTCCCATAGAACATGTACATACCGCAGTTATACTCATATACACCCGGTTTCAGGTCCTTGACAGTAAAATAGTTATTTTCGTGGTCCATAAAGACGTCCATTCCAAGCTTCAACGATTGTACTTCATCTATGCAAGTAAAGGATGTCGATCTCTTAAAATTAATTTTAGTCGGGACACCAGCTTTTATTTCAATATTTTTAGGATAAAAACCGTCTCCCTCTACATTGACCGTAGCAATTTCATACTTGGCTTTGTCCGGCTCTTCTTGAACGGTTTTAGGTTGGCTAGCCGGAAACGACGACACGCTCCCCTGAAAATAAAACAAGACAAACCCGCCCACGATCAGCGCTACAAAGCCAATCAGCATCAAGTGCCAATGCTTAGAGATAAATGTTTTCATTCAGATCATTCCCCTCCAGTTGACCGTTCATGTGAAGCACGCCAACTCTAACCAGTATACAAAAGTTAATCAAAATTTAAAATACCTCATTCGAGCTATATTTTGAACTAAATGGTGTCAAAAAAACAAAGAGGCTTATGACCTGAATTTAGGATCATCAGGAACAAGCCCCATTTCCAATGCATATCTCGTCAGTTGTACACGGTTCTGTACATGCAGCTTCTGCAAAATATTTTTCAAATGGTTTTTTACTGTGTACTCGGAAATACCGTACTTTTCGGCGATTTCCTTGTTCGTCCACCCTGCGGCCACCCCATATAAAATATCCTGCTCTCTTGAGGTAAGACGGACCTGTGGTTCCTTTTTCGCTGTTATGGTGACGTCTTTCAAGATTTGAAAAGCCAGTTCCCGGCTCAGTGGTGCTTCCTCATTCACAATAGAATGCAGGTATTCCAGCCATGTGGAGGGCGCTATATTTTTTAACAGGTAGCCTTGGGCCCCCCGTTTCAAAGCTTCAAGCAGATGAATCATATCATCCGACACGGTAATCATCACTATTTTGACATATGGAAACATGAGCTTAATCCGCTGTGTAGCCTCCAGCCCGTCCATTCCAGGCATCGAAATATCCATCAGGATCAAATCTGGAAGCCACTGCTCGGTAAACTCAATTGCTTTTTCGCCGTTGTCCACCATCCCGATGATTTCAAAGCTTTGATCCATGGACAATATTTCACAGATGGCCTCGCGAGCATGAGCAGAATCGTCTACGACCAGTACACGGGTATGCGTCATTTATGTTCTCCCTCTTTGGTTATTTCCACCATGGTATACGAAGAATCCGACAGAAGCTGCAACGTCCAGTTCATATCTCCCGCTCTTTCCTTCATGATATTCAGGCCGTATCGGTCTTTAAACCGAAAAGGATCGGTCGTAAAACCTTTGCCATTATCCTTGACGATGACTTTCCAATAATCGTGGTCACCTTCTCCAATAATCCAGCCTTTGGAAGCCCCTGCGTGCTTTTCAATATTGACAACTGCCTCACGAATGCAGGCCAGAAGCTCTACTTTCTCTTTTGGAGTCAGCGCATCGTCGGGAATGTTCCACCGAATATCTACGTACACAGGAATTTCGTGAATCATTTGTTGCACCTTATAGTCCATAGATTCGTTGGTTGACTGCGTCTCGTCGATGGTCGGATCAAATCTTAAATTGGCAATCGCCTGACGAACATAACGGTTTACTTCGTGGACGGTCTTTCTGACTTTATAAATATCCTGACGATACTGCTCCTGATCTTGGTTATGCTCCAGGCGATCCATTTTGACGGACAATAAAAAAAGTGATTGGGCAATCCCGTCATGCAGCTCCCTGGCAAGATCCTCTCTGGCTTCAAGGGCTGCCTTGGCCGCGCGTTCGTGTTGCAACTCCATCTGAATACGTTCCAGCATATGAAAAAGCTTGGTCAACAGCGTCACACTGACCAAATACAAGATGACCGGAGTCAGCCAGTTTCCCAGATCCATGGATATATAGGGGAGCAAGAACTGGTGTCTTACATATTCCCAGGCTCCAACCGTTAGTGTAGGTACAAATAGGATAATCCATTTAATTTGATTATACGTCATAAGGGCCTCCTTGCAGCAGCACGAAACTTGCACTAACCGAGCAGATCAGTGGTCCAAAGCGTTCCGAGTGTCTTTATGCCTCCAAGCATAACTTTTTTGCTGATTCGGAACAAGATCAATCCTACAGCGGATAGAGAAGGAAAAAAGCCAGCATATATCCATGCCGACTCCAATGTGTATGTTCATTTTACCGAAGCCTGATCTTCTCTATTTCTTTACAGACCGGGATGATCCAGCTCATACAGGTTGCGGTATCGGGGTTGCTCCTGCCAGAGCTGCTCGTGACTGCCTCGCATGGATATGCCACCCTGCTCCATAAAGATCACCTCGTCCATATGCTCCATTCCGGTCAGATGATGTGTAATCCAGATGAGCGTTTTGCCCTCCAGCACACGAAACATCGTCTGCATCAGTTCCTGCTCTGTCAGCGGATCGAGTCCTACGGTTGGTTCATCCAGCAGAACAATGGGGTGATTCTGAAGCAAAATCCGCGCCAGTGCAATTCGCTGTCTTTCTCCACCGGAAAAGCGTAGGCCCGTTTCCTGCATCCGAGTGTCATAGCCATCTGGCAAGGAATCAATCAGCGTTCCCAGACCCACCTGCTGCGTTACTGCACGAACCTCTTCCAACGTAGCATCGGGCCGCGCCAACCGAATATTGTTCGCTACCGTTGTATCGAACAAATACGGTTGCTGGTTTAACACTGCAAACAGGCTGGAATACGCCCCGCCTGTATACACGGGCGCACCTGCGACAGTGACGCTCCCTTCATCCGGCTGCAATGCACCCTGAATCAGATTCAGCAGGGTGGACTTACCCGCACCGCTACGACCAAGCAGTGCAACCTTACCCCCTTGCGGCACACGCAGGAAAATATCGCGCACGCTCCATTCTTGCGTTGCTGTATAGCGGTAGCTCACGTTGTTCAGCAGCAGTTCACCTGCGTTGCCCGATCGCTGGGCGGTAACATGTTCCGCCTCTATTTTATCTACTATGCCTCCTGCTGCTTGCCGCCCTGTATGCACAGAAGCCGAGGTCGAAAACGGTACAGATGCGGCAGTTGTAGGTGTATGTTTTTCCGAATCTTTCAACCGTCGTAGTGAATCTTGATACTCCGGCGCATGGACCACCGCTTCTCCAGCGCGGACGAAGGCATCCAGCAATGGAAAAGCAACAAGCGCAAAGGACGCCAGCCATGTTGCCTCTATGCGGTTCTCTGCTACCAGCCCTCCAGCCCATATGGTCATCATCACAATTCCGCCACCTACGACGCACTGTGCGATCCAATGAGAGCGCCATTCGCTTCGCCGAAGTGAATTTTCTACTACAGCAGCCTTGTTTTGCCGTTGGGTGAAGGAAGCCAGAAAATGTCCAGTCCGACCGCTCAGCACCAGATCACTCATGCCGAACAATGCATCGGTCAGCTCCTGATAGGCTGTGCTCCGTTCCTGCTTGAACGTTCGTCGTTTAGCGAGCGAGGTCCACAGCGAGATGGCCGGGGCGATAAAAAGTAAAAATCCGCAATACAGTGCCATCATCAAGGCAAAGGTTCCGTCCATCCATCCGAGTGCTGAAATCCCCAGAGCATAGATGAGCAACGCCGATATCGCAGGCAGAACCAGCTTCAAATATATGTTTTGAAGCTGCTCAATATCCTCCGCCAGCAAACCCAACAGATCCCCTGTGCGAAACTTGCTTCGAATCATAAGCGCTTGCGGTTCTACTGCCCGATACAGCCGCACCCGCATACGGGACACGAGACGCAGCGCGGCATCATGCCCCACCAACCGTTCCAGATACTGAATGACCGCTTTACTAAAACCAAACGTTCGTACAAGCACAATCGGAACGTACACCATCAATATATTTTCCGGTTTTAAAGCCGAACGGGTAATCAGGTGACCGGACGTAAAGAGCAATGCGCCTGCACATCCAATTGCCAGAGCGCCCAATAGCGCCGCAGCCAGAAAGGCCCAAAAATATTGTCTCAAATAAAATACAAACCAGCCTTGGCCGCTATTGTCCGTGGCTCTCATATCTTCCGTCCCCTCCTTCCGTCATTCCCGTCAGCAAACGGTAATATCCTCCCTTACGGGCAACCAGTTGCTTATGTGATCCTGCTTCCTCCAGACGACCTTGATTCATCATCCAGACACAGTCCATATCCGGCATCCAATGGAGTCGATGAGTCGCGAGAAACACTCTTTTATGTTGCAAAACAGATAAAATCGTCTGTTTTAGCTCCCATTCCGTCTCGATATCCAAATGTGCAGTCGGCTCGTCCAGCAAAATAACCGGACGATTACTCAGCAAAGCACGCGCCAACGCTATCCGCTGCGCCTGTCCTCCACTCAGCGTCCGGCCCGCTTCACCAATCGGCTCATCCAATCCATTCGGAAGACCATCCACCAGCTCACGCAGTCCAACCGCGTCAATCGCCCATTCCACTTGCTCGTTGGATGCCTCCGGTTCATAAAACCGGATATTATCCGCCAAGGAAGCGCTGAACAGGTACGGATGCTGCGGAATATAGGCAATATGTCGCTGCCATTCGGCTTTGGTATCACCAGCCAATGCCCACCCATTCACGTTCAGCTCACCCGACGTCGGTTCAGCGAAGCCTCCAAGCAAACTGAGCAGCGTTGTTTTGCCTGCACCGCTGGCTCCGACGATGCCGATCATATTCATATGCGACTCAACACTCGCGGATATGTGGTCAAGTCGTGCGGAACCGTCCTCATTAAGAAGGCATATATCCGATAGCCTGATCGTATCCTGTCCTGTGATATTTAGGGCATTGCCGTCACCCTTAGCATTGTCTGTGCGGCCACTCCCCGTAAGGATATCCACGGAATCTGTTTGCTGAGCCGCTTCATTCTCTGTACCGCGAATGGAGCGCATCGCGCCCCAAGCCTCCTTGCCATCCAGTGAGGCATGATAGTCCGATCCCAACTGGCGTACAGGCATAAAATATTCCGGTGCCAAAATCAGTACCGCAAGTGCCGCTTCCAGTCCCACCGATCCGCTAATCAGACGCAAGCCCAAGCCTACCGCCACAAAAGCGACCGACAGCATACTAAAAAAATCGAGCGCAAAGGAGGACAGGAACGCGACCCGCAGTGTACGCATCGTAGCCGTGCGGTACTGGTCGCTGACCTTCCCGACCGTTTCTCCATGCTCCCGGCTACGGCCCAAAAACCGTAGCGTCTGTAGGCCGCGCAACGAATCCGTGAAATGATGCGACAATAGGCGATAGGAGCGCCACTGTTTATCTGCCTGCTTCCGCGCCGCCAAGCCCAGCAGGATAAAGAAGCCAATCAGGATGGGCATCGTAGCCGTCAAAATCACACCTGAAATTACATCCAATGTGAAAACAGACACGAGCACAAGTATCGTCACACACATCATGTCAATCATACGAGGAATGGACAGTTCCAAATACGTGCGAAAACGATCCACTCCATCCAGCGCCAACGTCACCAGCTTGCCGCTGCCTTCCTTGGCAGCAAAAACAGGTCCTCGCTCGAACAAACGAGCAAGCAGACGCTCCCGCAAGGAAGCGCCTGATGCTTCGGCAAAGCGGCCTGCTGTCCGGCGTTGCAGCCAGATCATCGTATGCCTCGCCGCAAAAGCCGCGAAAAACAACGCCAGTGACGGCCAAGCCATCACCAGCGGATGTTTATCAAATAAAATCGTTATAGCCTTCGCCAAAAAGATCGCTTGCACAATCACAGCGGCCCCCTGGGCCAGGGAAAGGGCGGCCAGCAGCAGCATTACCGGCCGAATGCCCTTTAATCCAAACCATGCTTTATCCATTAGTATTCCAAATGGTCCTTTTCACTGAGACGCTTATGGAAAACAAAGTAGCTCCACGCCTGATAAGCCAGCACAAAGGGTAAAAGCGTTGCTGCAACAATCGTCATGGCTTTCAGGGTGTAATGACTGGAGCTTGCATTATATATCGTCAAATCAAATGCACTGTTGATCGAGCTCACCATAAATCTCGGGAACAAGCCGACGAACAACGAAACGAATGTCAGCAAAATGATAGCTCCCGTCATCCCGAAGGCCCAACCTTCGCGGCGTTGTTTCAGGAAATACCATGACAGCACATAGGCGACGATCCCCACTGCAACTGCAGCGTACATATAAGGGCCACGACGTGCGAATAAGTCTGTTGCAAAATAAGTCCATACCACCATACCCGCGAGCAAAACACCTAATATCGGAAGAAATTTTGACGCAATCACACGAGCACGATCCCGTACTTCTCCAATCGTCCGCAGAGAAATAAACGTTAGCCCATGCATCAGGCACATCCCAACCACGGTCAGTCCAATCCATACCGTATATCCGTTAAACACATCGGAGAATCCGGCTTTCAAGTCCATGTTTTGCTGAATAGGTACACCCTTTACCAAAGCCGCAAAAGCCATACCGAACAGCATCGGCGGCAGAAAGCTACCCATCAGAATGCAGGCATCCCACGTCCCTGTCCACCATTTCCCTTCTGCCTTACCCCGGAACTCAAAGGAAACTCCGCGTAAAATCAAACCAAGCAGAATAAATACAAATACTAGATAATATCCGCTGAACATGGTCGCATACCAGTGCGGGAAAGCCGCGAACATCGCACCTGCTGCTGTGATCAACCATACTTCGTTAGCATCCCAGAATGGACCAATCGTATTGATCATCAAGCGTTTTTGCTGATCATTACGCGGTACCAGACCTGTAGCCATACCCACGCCAAAATCAAAGCCCTCCAGGAAGAAGAAGCCGGTAAACAGCACAGCAATTAATAAGAACCACAAATCATTTAACGACATTGGTGTCACCCCCTTGAGCAAATGGATCATGGATTACCGTTTCCTGATGTGGTTCGATATCCGGACCTTTGCGAGCCGTACGGACAAACAGGAACGTCAGCACACCCGTTAAAATTAAATACAATGCGGTAAACGAGATCAGTGAGAACAGCACTTCCCCTGCCACAACGGTAGGCGAAACGGAATCTTTGGTTTGAAGTAAACCAAAGACCGTCCAAGGCTGACGCCCCACTTCTGTCATGATCCAACCCGCAGTATTTCCAATGAATGGAAGAGATATACCGAGCATCATCAACCGGAAGAACCAACGATGCGAACCCTCCAATTTTTTACGGAATGTCAGATAGGCTCCATACAAAGCAAGTACAATCATGGCACATCCGGCTGCAATCATAATGCGGAAGCTCCAAAATGTAGTACGTACCGGCGGAATATAATTACCGGGGCCGTAGGCTTTTTCGTATTGTGCCTGAAGCTCATTCATCCCCAGTACCGCGCCGGACAGCTTATTATAGGACAGCAAACTGAGCGCATAAGGAACCTTAAATTCAAAGCTGTTTTCTTTCTTTTCAGGGTCAATGCCTGCAATAACTGTCCAAGGGGCCGGGTCACTACTGTTTTCCCATAACCCTTCACTGGCAGCCATTTTCATTGGCTGTGTTTCCACCAAATATTGAGCCTGTCCGTGACCAAACATCGGGATTAACATCGAACTAATCAATGCAACAATAATACTTACTTTGAAAGAAGGCTTGAAAAAGTCCAGATTCTTTTTGTGCATCAGCTTCCATGCACTAATACCTGCCACGAGAAAAGCCCCTGTCGCAATAGCTGCAAACAATGTATGTGGAAACTCCCATAACAGTTGTTCGTTCGTCAACAGAGCGAAAAAATCTTTCATTTCTGCGCGACCGTTATGAATCTCGTATCCTACCGGACGCTGCATGAATGAGTTGGCTGCCAAAATCCACAGGGCGGACAGCATCGTACCAATGGATACCAGCCACATACAGGTTAAATGGACTGCTTTGGACAGCCGTTCCCAGCCGAATACCCACAATCCGATAAAGGTTGATTCCAGGAAAAAGGCAAGCAGTGCCTCAATCGCCAGCGGCGTACCGAACACATCACCGACAAAACGGGAGAAGTCAGACCAGTTCATCCCGAACTGGAACTCCTGCAAAATCCCGGTGACCACGCCTACTGCAAAGTTAATCAGCAAAAAAGTTCCCCAGAATTGAGCCATTTTTTTGTATAAATCATTTTTTTTGATTACATACATGGTCTCCATAATTGCCACCAGCAACGACAATCCAATGGAGATCGGCACATAAACAAAGTGAAGAATTGTTGTGGTTGCAAACTGCAACCGTGCCAATTCTAATACGTCCATGATGTTATTCCTCCCCCTGCGCTTCTCTTAAGAATGAATGTTAATAATTGGATTCTGAAGCCTCCCTTCATCCTTGTGATAGTATTCACATTATTACATATGGAACGATCACTTTTTATGAATAGCCCCCTCAGGCATCTTCATTACGGAATCTCATGATCCGGCTTCAGAATATCATCATTATATAGAATAGGTTTGAATGAAATAGAATCGAAAGTGTGAACATCGTGTCAAAGCTGTGTCGTAATGATGGCGAATTTATGAAAACAACTCAAATCTTCTAGTTAGTGTGACATTTTCGATTGATCTGTCTGATTTTTTTCCAAGCAAAAAGCCTCTCTTCGTCCGGAGACTTTTGCTCCGACATCCGCAAGAGAGACTTCATCAATTTAACCCACGGGAATCCATCAACTGCCATCCGTCCCTCTGTTCTTCTGAACCCGACTACGATAAGAGGAAGGCGACATCCCCGCATATTTTTTGAATTTGCCGTGAAAATAATCGGCATTGGCATATCCGACACGTCCTGCCACCTGATGCACCCTGATTCCCTGTGCAAGCAATTCCCTTGCCCGCTCGATCCTCACCTTGTCCAGATAGGCGTTAAAAGCTTCGCCCGTATGGCTTTTGAACAATTTGCCCAAATAGCCGCTGTTGTAATTAAACATATCCGCCAACAGCTCCAAGCGCAAATTCTCATCATAATGACTATGAATGAAATCAATCAATTGTTTCATGATCGTTTCCTTACCACCTGGATCGGTCTGACCAATCCATTGCAGCACATGCTCCATTGACCGATCCACCAGCTCTCCCAAGGTTGAATAGGCATATACATCCGTAATCAAGCGGGAATGCTCTTCCAGCACCGTACGGCTCTGTTCCTGTCCAGCCGCATACTTGTTCAGCGCCAAGGTAAATGTCTGTGCAAACGCCGCCTTGATTTCAGCCTCTGAACGATAGAGCTGTGGAAATTGGACCTCCATTTCCTTCAATACACGTATTGCAGCTTCACGATTGGACATATCCAGCGCGTAGTACAGCTTCTCTGCATAACGCATGGGGTCTGATGCTTTGTCAGTCGTTTCGCACATTTCCTCGTCCGAAGTTTCCAAATCGTGCAGGTCACTGGTAAGCATCACCCTTTCCGCCCGGAAAAGAAAAGTACGCTCCAGTAGACGCAGCGCCTGTTCAAAAGAACTCGAAATATCATGAAGTCTCTCCACCGGATCACCAGCAGCTACGTATATTTTCGTTGCCCACGGCTTTAGCGCCTGTCGCCAGGAAGCCAGCAATCGAACAGCATTTTCTTCTGTGTCCACCGTGGAGGGAAGTAGCAAGCCTGTATATATTCCTGCCTCGAATACAATCCCCCTGCCCTGCTCCCCGCACATTTCCGTTAGCCGCAGCTTTGCTGCCGACTGCCGAGCTTGCCGATCCCAGTCGGGTATCCGAAGATCCAGCAGTACGACCTGATAGCTTCTCCAATCCAAAGAGGGTGGCGCCGGATGCTGGCCATGATGTTCAGCTTGCTCCGTTCCTCCGTGGAGAGGGTCGCTGTGTTCCAATGCACCACGATTAGCCCGATCTTCCTGAACCGGAAACAGCAGGATTTCGATCCAATCGCTCTCATGGGCAGGCGGGTTCCCCCACTTGCCGTCTTCTTTTTCGCTCTCAATGCTTCGCCTTACCCGTTTCAGCTCTGTCGTCATTTCTTCTTCGTCCACAGGCTTCAATAAATAACCATCCACGCCAAAGCCCATCGCCTGCCGCGCATAATCAAAGTCCGCATATCCACTTAAAATGAGAAAATGAAAAGGCTCGCCGTTCATTTCGCGTATGCTCCGTATGACCTCCAGCCCGCTCATCCCCGGCATACGAATATCAACAATGACCAGCTCCGGCCGGTGCTCCTTAAATTTATCCAATGCCTCGCGCCCGTTCCCTGCGGTATCTACAATATGAAAGCCGCAGTCTCTCCAATCAATAATGGAGGTTAATCCTTCACGAATCGCAGGCTCATCATCCACAATCATCGCTTTATACATTCGACCCCTCCTCCTTGGGTATTGAAAAGGTTACGGTTGTTCCTGCCTGCGGTACGCTCTCCATGTGCAGACCACAATGTTCACCATACATCAGCGTCAGACGCTGGTGAACATTGCGCAGACCAATACTGCTCCCTTCCGGCTCTTCCGTGCCTGTGATACGGTCAAGCAGACGGGCCAACTGTTCTGCCTCCATGCCAACTCCATCGTCGGCTACTTTTATTTGCAACTCTCGCAGCTCCATCGAAATATCGACTTTCACGGTAACCGGTTCTTCCTTGTTTTCCAGGCCATGAATAACTGCGTTCTCCACCAGCGGCTGTATAATTAATGGAGGAATGGACATTTCCTCAGCGCTTTCTGCCAGATTCACTTCATAGACCAAACGATTTCCAAACCGAAACTGCTGAATTTGTAAATAGGATCGCACCATATCCAGTTCCTGACGCACTGTCGTTTTACCGCTGCCAATCTCCAGATTCCGCCGCATCAATCGGCCAAGCAAACGCACCGTCGTTGCAATCTCGGCTTCCCCGTTCAGATGCGCCTTCATTCGAATAGACTCCAGCGCATTAAACAGGAAGTGCGGGTTAATCTGACTGGCCATCATTTTCAGCTTGATATCCTTTTGTGCCATTTCGAGCCTGTTGTTTTTCTCACTCGCTTCATACACTTGCCCCATCAACTGGCGGATGCTGGCAACCATATAGTTGAAGCGACGGGACAAGTCCCCGATTTCGTCCATCCCCTCCACGCTCGACACGACATGGAAATCCCCTGCAGCCACCTTACCCAGCTCATAACTCAATCGCTGTAGCCGTTTGGTGATCAGCCAGGAAATCATCGTAATCAGAATCAAAGCCATGACCAGCACCGCAAGAACACACAATGCGCCGATCAAGCTGATTCGGTTCGCTCCCTGTACAATGTGTTCCGTCGAAAACACTGAAATAATCGTCAATCCGCTCACACTTGAGGCTGGCAGCAGCTCATCCACAATAATGTTCGAGGATTTCCCGTTTATTTTTGCTTCATATATCCCCTTACCCCTACCCTGTACATCAAAGCCCAAATGCAAATCCGTCAATGTTTGACCCACGGACTGTGTATGGGTAGCCGCGACCACAATTCCGTTACGATCCACAATCAACGTTTCAAACGGCTCCTTGCTGAGCATATGGTTCAGCTCCGTCTGACTCAGTGCAATCATCAGAACTCCCTTGGTATTGTATTCGGGAAAGGGAATTTGCCTCACCAGACTCAGCCGATTAACCGGGTTGTCCTCTTTATCCTGAATATAAAACCAGTTAATCGCCGTCCCCTTCAAGGCCGTCTCGAACCACTTCTGCTGCTCAATGCCAGAATCTACAGGGACAAATTCCAGATTATTAACAAGCGTCGGATTATACGAATAAAACCGGATGGTCGCAATCTCTCTATACTGCTGTACATACTCATTAAAGTCTTTGTATTGATGATACGCATTCATCAGCTCTACCATGCCCGAATAACGGCGATTCGCCATCTCCCTCAGCCTTTTATCGAACATCAGCCCATTTGAAATATCCGTGGGTACGCGCAGTAAATTCGCAGTCTGGCTCTTGATCTTTTCCACATTGTTCACCGTTTGGGCAATCGCACTGTCCAAAGCCTGCTCCCGCAAATAAAACGTGACACAGCCGCCCACCACCAGCACCGGGATCATGACAATCAGCACGTAGGAGAACAGCAGCTTATTTCGCATACGCATATTATTCATCAGATGTCGAACTCCACGATACATGCCATCCCCCCGTTAGATAAGCGCTTACATTAATATGTATTACTTACTCACCGCATCACGATATACATGATTTCAGTTTAAAGCTTCGCAACATCTATATCTATATTTTTTGCAAAATAAAAATGTGGCGAACGGAGTCACCACACTTTACGGATCATGAACTATTCACGCACAAAAGGTTCGATATGCACACCCTGCGGCAGCTTTTGAGGATCGTCCGGGTTAATACGGTCATAGAACATAATGCCATCCAAATGGTCCATCTCGTGCTGTACCACAATCGCCGGATAGCCTTTGAAAGTCAGCAGTTCCTGCGTTCCGTCCGGCAAAT
The DNA here is from genome assembly GCF_044908085.1 of Paenibacillus sp. RC73. Taxonomy (NCBI): domain Bacteria; kingdom Bacillati; phylum Bacillota; class Bacilli; order Caryophanales; family Paenibacillaceae; genus Paenibacillus; species Paenibacillus sp. RC73. The sequence continues at coordinate 91,044 of NZ_JBIYCV010000010.1, read as the reverse complement.
TGGCCTTAATGCGAATTTTTTCATAACGCGGGACATATCCGGGTATGTAACGATCCACTGACAAGCAGCCTTCGCCCTGTTCCAAATAAATCATGGACGTCGAGTGGCTGACCAGCTTCGGATTAAACAGCGCATACTCAACCGTTTTGTCTCCATCCTGATAATAGACAGCACACATTCTTTTGTTCAGACCTACCTGATTGGCTGATAATCCCACACCCGGACGCAGATCATAACGGGTTGCCAGCTCTTCATTTTGACTATTTTTCAGATAATCCATCATCCACCGCATCTGTTGAAGATCCTCTTCACGCAGCGGCAAGCATACCGGATCAACCTTCGTACGCAAAATCGGTTCCCCTTCGCGCACGATATCCTTCGTGAGAAGCATGTCCATTGGTTGATTGCTCATTCGTCAGCCTCGATTCTACTGCAAGTTTTATCCCATAAATTATATCTATTCATGAAATGAATTGTCAAAAAGATAAACAAGAAAAGAGACTTACATATCACACTAAGTGATTTGTAAGTCTCCTGATCTATGACAGCCATACAAGCCCTGCTATAAATAAGTCGATACCAAAGAACTGAATGGGCACAATAACGATAATGCGCCCCTCCGACCATGTAGTGGCTTTTTTCTTAATCCAATAGCTCGAACGCAGCTTCCTGGACGTCTCTTGAATTAGTGCCGATCCATACTTTAAAATCTCCAGATTCTGCCTGAAAGGAGCCATCCGAAGTGTTGAATTTCAAATCATCCTCTGTAATGGTGAATATAACCTGCTGACTTTCACCCGCAGTCAGGGAAATCCGCTTAAAACCTTTAAGCTCTTTTACAGGCCTTACGACACTGCCGACCAAATCCCGAATGTACATCTGTACAATTTCTTCCCCGCAGTATTCGCCTGTATTAGTAACGGTGACACTCGCTGTGATACTACCTCCGCGATGTAGATGCTCGGAATTAAGGACTACTTCAGAATATTTAAAAGTCGTGTAGCTCAAGCCATATCCGAAAGGATATAAAGGCTCATTGGACGCATCCAAATATTTTGAAGCATATTTTCCTTTTCGTTCTGTAGCAGGTCTACCGGTATTGTAGTGATTATAATAAATCGGAATTTGCCCCTCATTATACGGAAAACTCATGGTGAGCTTGCCAGACGGGGTATAGTCTCCATACAATACATCGGCGATGGCATGTCCAGCCTGTGAACCGAGGTACCATGTCTCGACGATGGCATCCATATGCGTCTCAAACCAGTCTAACAACACAGGACGACCATTTGTAAGTACCAATACCGTCGGTTTGCCCAGCTTTACGATTTCTTGAGCTAGCTCCAGTTGTGCTTCTGGCAGCGAAATTTTCGTTTTGGAAGCCGCTTCGCCGGAATGCTCGCTTTCCTCACCGAGAGCCAAAACGATGACATCGCTATAAGCAGCGGCTTCAAGCGCTTCGGTAATTCCACCCTCAATTTTATGTTCAACGGCACAGCCTGCCACCACTGTAACAGAATCGTTCGCCGCAAGCTTGGATAATACCCCTTCCAGCAGACTTACCGTTTGTTCTCCATAATTGGAGAATTGCCAGGAGCCCAACAAATCTTTACTTAGGGCAAACGGTCCAATTAAAGCGAGCTTTTGACCCGTCTTCTGTAAAGGCAGCACTTGTTTGTTTTTTAACAGCACAATGGACTTTCTCGCCAACGATCGGCTCTCCTCCAAATGTGCTTGAGACATGTATAGCCGTTCAGCCTCTTCCGGCCGAATGTAACGATACGGATCGTCCATAATTCCAATCTTGTATTTATAAGTAAGGATTCTGCTTACTGCTGCATTGATATGTTCTTCCGAAACCTGGCCTTCTGCCACCAGTTCAGGCAAAAACTTGGCATACATCTGTGTGACCATTTCGATGTCCAGCGTAGCATCCAGAGCTTGCTTGGCGGCTTGCTTGTTATCTTTGGCAACCCCGTGGACTGCAAGCTCCGAGATGGAACCATAGTCGGAAATAACCATGCCCTCAAAACCAAGCTCTTTTCTTAATAGCGTATTTAATATCTGTTTATTTCCGGCAATCGGTATGCCATTATACGTGTTAAACGAGTTCATAACAGAGCCTGCGCCAGCAGCTAATCCAGCCTCAAAAGGAGGAAGATAGGTCTCTCTTAACCGCTGTTCCGATATATCTACCGTATTGTAATCTCGACCACCCTCAACAGCACCGTATGCGATGAAATGCTTGAGGCAGGCAATGATAGAGTCCCTGTCGGATAAATCTTCGCCCTGGAAGCCTTCGACCTGAGCTTTGGCTATTTGTGAGCCCAAATAGGGATCTTCGCCCGCCCCTTCTACTACACGGCCCCAACGAGGGTCGCGCGTAATATCCACCATGGGTCCATGGTTATAGGTCACGCCGGAGGCCGAGGCTTCCTTCGCTGAAATCGCAGTCGCCCGTTTGATCGCCTCCAAATCCCAGCTACAGGACCAAGCCAAGGGAACCGGAAAAATCGTTTGATAACCATGAATAACATCGGCATTGAAAAACAGCGGAATTTTCAGGCGTGATTTCTCTACTGCAATTTTTTGCAGTTCATACACCTTGTTCATATCAAAGGCTCCAAGGATGGAGCCTACTTTACCTTCTTCCACCAGTTTCTGCGGTGTGTCTGAAATGACCGTGTTGCCAAAGGAAAAAGCTGAGGCTACCGTTTGGCTCATTTGGCCGATTTTTTCTTCTAACGTCATTCGGTCTAGCCATTCCTTAACGGCTGCATCAATTTCCGCAGCACTTCTCTGAACGGGTTCGGAGTGTTTTTCTTCCTTAATTTTCTGTTTGAGTCCTTCGAGCAACGAGGGTCCTTCCCCTACAGTTCCCGCCAGTTTGATGCTTCCTAACTTGGGAAAATCAATAGAACCGCTGCATTTTTCCGCCTCAAAGCCCAGTTCCAAGGTCACTTCTTTGCCAGCCAGCAGAGCAGACCGTCCGACGGCCTTCAACTTTCTCTGATCCACCGAAACTTTAAAGAACTCCACGTTAAAGTTCATAGGCTCCATTTTCATATTTACGGTATAGCCATGGTCGTTGATAATTCTAAAAATGAACTTCATATTCAATACATCAGTTTGTACAATACAGTTCCAAATTCCTAACATATTCAGGCTGCACCTCCCAATTCTTCCTTCTTCGCGTGCTTATCAAGTGACTTGAAGAAAGGATAATAAGTAGCAAGAGATATGAGGATCAAAAATACCTGAAACAAAGCAACCCTCCAGCCACCGGACATAAAACCGTTAATAATAGGTGGAAGACCCAAAGGTACTTGCAGTCCCAGACGAGGCAATACATCCATCGTAGTTAGGAAGTAGGCCAGTGTGTAACTGATGATTGGACTGACGATGAAAGGAATCGCCAATACCGGGTTTAAAATAATCGGAGCACCAAAAATGGTCGGTTCACTGATCCCAAATATAGCCGATGGAAAAGCAATCTTGCCCAACGCTTTATAACGTTCACTTTTAGCCACAACCAGAAGAATAGCCAGTCCAATCGAACAGCCTGCTCCAATTCCGTACACAAACATGAAGTTCATGCCCACAATGTTCGGAAGAGGTTGTCCTGCGGAGTAGGCGGACAAATTCTGTAAATCCAAGGCCATAAAGATGGGCATCATCACCGACAAACAAACCATTCCTCCGTGAATCCCTACGACCCACAAGATTTGACTCAAAAGCCCGATCGTCAGAATAAAAGCCCAATACGTTCCTCCCAGATTTTGAAGAGGGGTCTGCAGGAGATGATAAACAAAGTTATGAATATTTCCATAGGAAGTTACATTGAACAAGCCATTAATACACAAATCAACCGCGATAATCACGAGTCCCGGGATCAGCCCGGCAAAAGATTTTGCAACGGACGGTGGAACGCCATCCGGCATCTTAATGGATATTCCCTTTTTAAGAAGCAAAGCATATAATCTGCCTACCATTAAACCCATAATAATAGATATAAATAATCCGGTTGCTCCCAGCCACTGAAACGGTAAGGAAAATGCTCCATCCTTACTCATATCCAATGGAGTGACGACTAAAAAGCTCAGCAAGGCCAGTATGCCTGCATTCAGTCCGTCTTGCTTATAATTTTTGGACATGCTGTATGCAATACTAAATACGGCATAGAGAGCGATCATGTCTGTAGTCAACTTGGTCGCCAACTGAAGGTAATTTTTCAATCCCGTGTCTGTAATAAAGCTTTGATAGGCATCTATGGGTAGGGCATTAACTAACGCCGCAATGGAGCCTACGAAAATAATCGGCATCGTCCCCATTAAGCCCTTGGAAATAGCATCGAAGTATTTATTATCTTGTAATACTCCCGCAAATTGCTGTAGTTTTTCAGTGAAGGACTCTATTGAAATTGCCATATGGCTGCGCCTTCTTTCTCGATGTTTGTATATTTTTAATGGTGCAATTCATAAAATACTTCAATTAATTCCTCAATTAAATCAATGGTTAATAAAGAGTTCATTAAATGATCCTGTGCATGTACAACCAGCAGATTCATTTCCAGCTTTTGATCGTCGGCTTCCTGCTGCATCAGCTTGGTCTGCACTTTATGTGCTTGAACCGATTCCTTGGAGGCTTCCTTAATCAGTGCTCTGGCTTGTTCAAAATTCCGTTTTCTCACTTCACCGAGTGCGGAAAATGCCTTTTTGTTGGCTTCGCCGGAGTGTAGAATAATTCCCATAATATGTTGTTCTGTCTCTGTCTCCATATTCCATCCCTCTTCTTTCTTTTTTATTTCTCACATATTTGGATCATAAATTGTTTTTATGAACTAACTCAATTGCAAACTCAACTACTTTTTTTCCGTTACCCATTCCGTAATCCAGAGAATTAATGACAGCAATCGGCTTACCGTAAGAACCGTACTCCTTCTCGACTCCCTTGAGCTTGTGGCTCACCTGCGGTCCCAATAAAACCACATTAAAGTTGTTAATGTAATCAGATAACTCTCCAATCGGATGAGCCTCAATGACCCAATCCTGTTGATCTGGCTCAAGGGACTTTTTCATTTTGCTGACCAATATACTGGTAGACATTCCTGCGGCACAAACTAATAAAATATTCATAATAAACGATCTCCTTTTATATTAAATTTGCCATAAAAGCCTGAAAATTTTCCGCGCTTGTGAGCGCTTTGACATGGTCTGTTTCCAAAATTCGTTCAATCATGCTGTACAATCGGTTCAGCTCTTCTTTTTCCTTCGGATTAATGGCCACCAGCATCACCAGTTTGATTTTTCTGCCTTCATGCTTGATCGGCTCCTCCAGCACCCCTACCGAAATAGCTGTTTTGGTGGAGATATAATCCATCGCATGTGGCAGAGCAATTAAATTTGCCAAAACAGTGGACTGCATCTGCTCCCGCTCAATGACAGATTGATAGAACTCTTCACCATCGCTAATCATGTGCTGCTCTAGCAAATTTGCTGTTAATGTACGTAGAACTTGAAAGTAATCACCCGGCTGTCTAACGTATTCAAATAATCCCTCGCTGAAAAAAGAATGGCCGTTCCCTGATTCGTGACTGTTCTGGCTGTGAATACGAATAGGACTTTGTAAATATTTCTCGATTTTATTCAGGTCTGACCGGTTCAGCAACGGATTGACCTGCAACACAGGAATGCTTGTGTCCGCTTCTATGGGTACCGTAGTCACTATAAAATCAACCTGCCCCAAGTCCCCATTCAATACCTGTTCAAGCTGATACATAGAGTACCATCCCAAAATGTTCAGCCGTTCACCATAATAGGACAACAGCTTGCGGTATAAAAGCTGAGCCGTTCCCAAGCCTGAGCCACACATAATGGCAACCGCAGGCTTGTCAAATACTTCTTCCAGCGCCACGGCAAGGTGTAATGAAATGTAGGTCAGCTCTGATTCATTAATCGTTAGCCCGTACCTTTCTTTAATGATAGGTACAAGGACATTCGATAGCTCAAAGGCAAAAGGATACTTTCTTCGCGTTTCCTCTTTTAAGGGATTAATCTCAAAAGTATGCGTTTTCAAACGATAGATCAGCGGACTTATATGTTGAATAAGATTATGGGTCAAATTCTCATTGTTCAGAAAATTAATACCAAATTTACTTCGTATCTCGACCAATAAGTGCTTCACAATGTCAACAGCTTCTTGGTTCTGTGTATATGAATCATCATTTTTCACATTTAACAGCCGCTTGGATTGGAAGCGTTGCTGTAGATACTTCAGTTCATTTTCCTCCGGTTCAGCCATAAGCTTGCTCATACCTGCCAAGACAATTTTCACAATATCCGGGTCCAGCTCTTCCTCAATCTGTTGATCTATAATAAATCCCGTCTGGCTGCGCTTCATGCTGATATAAAAATCTATAAACAAGGAGAAAATGTCCTGATCGGTTAGGAAGTACCCGTAAGAATTAAGCATATTCATAACTAGCTTCTGGAACTCAATAAGATCATCATAGACATGGGGTTCCTTGAACAGATATTTTATGCGATTCATAATTTCCAAGTGCTTGCCTGTTGTCCCCTGCTGTAGAGCATGGTATAGAAGCGCCCGCTTGGAAATTTCATTTCCCGACAGCAATAAGCCTTTGGTTTGAGATACCGTTAACTGCAAGCTTGAAAAGCTATGAACGACTTCACTCACTCGCTTGATATCATAATTAATGGTCGTCTTGGAAACGTAGATATCATCGGCTATAGTTTCCATCGTTATATAGTCGGTTGAAAACAAGAGCTTGAGCACGATATACACGGTTCTTTCAATAGGCGTATTCGGTACATCCGTCTCCTGATCCGTGAGATTGAACTCCTCGAAAATACCTCTAATGATTTTCTTATCTCTGGGCTCGATATAATAGCCGACTTGCTTCGATGAATGAATCTGGACTTTATATTTAGACAATTCGTTATTCAGCAGCTTAATATCCGAACGAACGGTTCTGGCACTGACCAAAAATTCTTTCGCAATGGAACTGCCGGTAAGTGGATCGTTTCCAAAGAGAATACGAAGAAGTATACTGATTTGACGATTGTTCATTTATGATCTCCCCCCCTTTCACCACACTTTGCCCATATCACCCTCCCTGTAAACTCTATGAATTCATTGTAAACGACAAAGGATGTCAGAGATATTAAACGAATTTCCTATGACATTAGGAAATGATAAATAATCAGCTTTCCAAAGTAAAAGGCCCCCTGAACCAGTAAATGGTCAGGAGGCTTTTTGCGAGTTTATGGTGCGGAGGAATAGAGATTAAGAAAGCTGCTCCAGCGCATCAGGTGTATCGATGAACAGCTTCGCCTTGGGATTGGGCTGTGTCCAGGTGTTATAATACTGCGAGTTTTTGCCGTACGAATTATCAATGACGACATGCGGCATATCGAGCAGGCAGGCTAGAATATGACCGTGCAGCCGTGAGGTGCGAACCTCGCGGTAAGAGCTGAACAGCGTAACCGCCTTGTTCATGAGATGATCGGTATACTTGTACCAGAAGGTACGCGTTGGCAGCGGACCGCCGATTTTCTTGTCCAGACGGTAAAACTTCTGGAAGTAGACGATCCCTTTTACTTCCAGCGGAGTGAACAGAGTGTCCCAGTCCAGACGGTGGGCGGCATCTGCTTCGTCGTCGAATTGCTTTTGCCCCCCTACGGTTTCAATATCCGTACGCAGGAAGTACAGTACGTCCTTGACCGTTTCTGTCGTCGGCTTCAACGGCCAGAGCTGGTGTGCCATGTCCGGGCATAGCGTGATGCTGCACTGATTCAGCTTTTCCTTGGCCCACTGATAAGAACGTGTATCCCGCACAAACATATGTAAATCCGGGTGACCATTGAACAGCGCAGCGACCTCATTCCCCTTCTGTTCGGATTGAAAATGGATCGTCTGCGGCATGATTACAATGCGGTGGCTCGGGAAATCCCGCACGATACGTTCCCGCAAATTTTGGTGATTTGAATATAAATCGCCGAAATTGCCGCCTCCATGACACACGATAATCCAGTCGCCCGGAATTTGAAGCTGATCGGGAATATCCATAGCACTGTAACGGGCACGAACTCGGATACCGTTATCCTTGAAGAACGCCTCGGTGCCTTTCATGATGAGTACGTCCCCACCGTTGTTATACACGGGGTAGTCAACATAAATGATATTCGAACCTTGGGGGACTACGTCGAGAATGACGCTCAGCTTATTTTTCAGTTTAGCCATGGGATGCGAATTCGGCATCTTTCAGTTCTCCCTTCCTGCGCTTCTTTTGTATGGTCTGAATAACAAATGTGATATCACTTTTATCAAAAATGATCCGTGATAACGGAACATCGAAAAACATCGGGAATGAAAACAGAGAGAATGCCAACCGTACACAAGCGCCTACGAGCAAAGCAATGGCAATGCCGTCCAGACCGAAGATCGGGGTACAAATAAAGAACAGCCCGACGGTAATCGCATATGCCACAATTTGCCGAAACAGCACTAGCCCCGGCCGACCCAGTGCGTTGAAGGCCGAAGCCAGAATCCATGAGCCACCTCCGATGATGCACTCCAGTGACAGCAGGTAGAAGGTTAACGATGCTTCCAGAAAAGCGGGGCCATACAGCAAGCCCAGCATGTATCGTCCAATGAACAAAGCCGGCACGATGACGATCAGCATAGCAGCCATGGAGATGCGAAAAGCACGACCGACGGTTTCGACAATTTTGCTGTGCTCCATTCCAGTCACCTTCGGAAAGGTTACATTCGTAACAGCGTTCTGCACCACATTGAACACACGCGACAGAGCATAGACGACAGAGTACAGACCGAATGCTTTGGGTGACAGCAGCGCCACGATGACAATTTTGTCCGTTTGTGTGGACAGCGTCCCCATCAACTCCATCCCGTAGACTCTCGCTCCATAGCTATAATAAGGGCGGAGCACCTGGCGGCTGGTGAACGGGCGGAAAGTACGCAAATTCATATGCTTGCGCAAACGGAGGAACGCCCATACCAGCGCAAGGAAACTCGCGGCAAAATTCACGGCCCCCGCCAGCTGCACATTGAGCAGCCCCATCAGCCACAGCGTCACCAGACCGATGAAGTTCAGCAGCGGATAGTAAAACAACAGTCCATTATATACGCTAAACCGATCCAGCCCTTGCGATAATGCTGTTGTCAGCGCCGTAAGCACCGCCAGCGGTACCGCAGCCGCACAATAGAGCTGTGACAGGTGGACGATATCCGCACCATAGCCATTCAGCCACAGCGGCATACATATCCAGGCCACCGCCCCCGCCAGCAAGCTGGCAGGCAACTGAATCCACAGCGACAACGCCAGTAATTGTTCCGTCGTGCCTGTTTTCTTTTTGAGGTTATAAATCAGCGACGTTGGCAAGCCGAAGCTCAGCACGCTGCCGATTAGCGTAGGCCAGAACAGAACTGCCGCCAGTTCTCCTTTCCCCTCGACTCCGAGCATACGTGCGGTCAGGATCGAAGTCAGGGTCGTGACGATCAGCACAAAAAAATTGTTAAAGCTCGTGCGCATGATCGTTTTGGCGAGACTGTCACCCGTGAATACTTTCCTTGCTGCTGTCCATGTGCTCATGTTACGTCCAACTCCTGTTCCTTATTAAGCCTCTCGTCTCTATGCTCACATCAAGTCTCCTGCCGCACCTCCATCAGCCTACCGTTTTTTTGGAATTGCGTTCAGGTAGCTGCCCTCCGCCCATAGGCTCCTTCTGACTTGAAAAAATCGCCTTCAGTGCTTTTCTGTAGCCTTGAATGGCAGTATGATTTTTCTTGGGCTTCTCTCTCAAAATTTGATACAGCGTCGTCCAATACAGCGCAGCATAGCCAATCGGCCCAGATCGCTCGTCCCGCAACAGATAAATATGATTCATCACCCGCATATAAGTGACCTGCTCCATATTGTCGCGCGAGGACGGCGATTCGTGGTGAAGGAGCGTAAGCGCCGGGTTAATGTACAGCGAGCCGCTTTTCATGGCAATTCGTGAAAGTAACAGGTCTTCCCCTACGCTATAGCTTTGCAACCAAGGTACCGGCTCCAGACTGCGAATCGCCTCACGGCGAAATGACATATTGCAACCATGAAAGAACTCGGTTCGAAACGTCTTCTTCGCCTTGTGCCAGTTGTACATCGAGCCGGACTGACCGCTGAGAGACAGCTTTCCTTTGGACAAGGACTGCTGGAATGACAGCAGGCAACGAATGGTTCCCATGAAGCTGTTGCTCATGCCCTGCGCAATCCCGCCGACACCAGCGGCCTGCGGGTAAGCCTCATAGGTACGTATCAGCTCGTTCAAATAGTTGTTCGGCAGCTCAACATCATCGTCAAGAAACAAAATGATATCGCCCTGCGCCAGCTCAACTGTTTTTACACGTGAAAGCCATAAGCCCGGCTGCTCCTTGCGATGGTATCGGTAGGTAATCCCCGCTCTGCCCAATTGACGCTTATAGCGTTCCAGCACATGCCTCGGCAGTTCTCCATCATCAATAATCCACAGCTCGGTTTCACATGCCTCCGGTGCCCCACCAATAGCTATTGAATTAATGCATCGGGTCAGATCGTCAACCCGATTTCGGGTGCACAGGGCAATGGACAAGCTTAACATCATACTCCCCCTTTATCCTGAAAATGTGTGTGGAATCAGATTACTGAACCGCCGGGCCTAAATATTCGTTATATTTTTGCTTGCGCGGATTCAGAATGAACAGCACCCCCTGCTTGTATCCTTCTGCTGCATTAAAGTTACGACGTAGTATCTCCTTGAACATCAGGTAGGACAAGGTCCATAAAAGCGCCCCGTACTGGATGGCTCCCGCCTTTTTCAGAGCAAGGAAATAATAGTGATTGATCGCTGTAGCCTTGGCTACTTTGCCCGCCTTATCGCGCGAGCTTGAAGATTCGTGATGAATGATTGTTAAGTCGGGATTGATAACCAGCTTGCCGTAACGGCTCGCTAACTGGCACATATACAAATCGTCAGCCACGGCATAGCTGGTCATCCACGGATACGGCTTCATATCTCGAAGCGCAACCCGCCGGAATGACATGTTGCAGCCATGAAAAAATTCCGTGTCAAAAACCTCCGTCGCTTCTCCCCAACGCAGCAATGAACCTGCCAGACTACTGGGCGAAAGCTTGCCGAGAGACGGGGACATCTGAAATGTCAAAATGCCCAGCAGCTTCCCTGCCCGGCTCGAATGTAGTCCCTTTGCAATCCCTCCAACACCCACAATCGTTTCATCCTGATCATAGGTATCGAGCAAGCGCCGGATATAGAGTTTATCATCCAGTTCGGCATCATCGTCAAAATACAGCACGATATCATACCGTACGAGAGACAACGCTTCATAGCGGGATAACCAAACGCCGGGACGACTTTTTTTATGATACTTCAAAACGCCTTGAGGCAAGCCGGATACCATGTCACGGTACAGCTCGACCTGTTGGTCGGAAATATCGCCGTCATCCACAATCAGCAGCTCTACAGCCGTATGCTCCAGCTGCTGCTGTCCTGCGATAGATTGTATACAGCGTGTCAGATCTTCGATCCGATTGCGGGTACAAATGATGATGGAGACATCGGACATGCCATTACCTCCTGTGTGTGTATTCAGATGCTTTGGAAGAGATATTCAAAGTTTTTCCAATTGCTGGATGATATATGTTTATTGTATCTTTGACAGCGTTTGAGTGTATATACCTCTTTTGTATACTTTTTCAGTCTCCAAAAGGGTAGACAATACTCGAAAAAGGGCAAAAAAATAGGATCGGCTTCTAGCGCCAATCCTGATCTACCCTTGAAAGTCCAGAAACAACGTCGCATTCACATACCTGCGTGCTATGGACAAAAAATAACTATTTTGCACCGATACCGCAGCTACCAGCAATGTATTCCGAACGGCTTGACACTGGTTAGGGGTCAAATGCTGCAAACGGCTGGTGTATTGATCTGCCGCCTGAATCAGCAATTCCTCTGTCGCACCTTCCTGACGCTGCTGCCCTGTAGCGGAATTCCCGTTTTCTTTTGCAACCCCGGCGCCTGCCACATCCAGCAGTTGATCTCCATTCGCATCCAGCTCCTCAAACAAGGTTGAATAAGCAGCGTACAAATCGACCGGCTGGATTAGATCATCCGTATCATCCTCTGGCTGTTGGAACAGGATATGAAATAACTGACGGATGGATTCAAAATCAAGACACGATTTCAAATCCTCCACAATGAGCAGCAGTGCGGCCTGGTTGACTGAATATTTTTTACCGATCTTCGGTGATCCGAGAAATTCCTTGAAGTCGCGTTTGACCCAATTTTGCATAGAGGCCAATGAAACATGGCTATATTCGACCAGTTGACCAAGAGAAACAATCTCCTGTAACGAAAAGGCTGCGCTGTGCTTGCCCTTGATAATTTTATCCAGCACAGGCGTTACCTCAGTATACAAAAATGTCGGCATCGTGCTGCCGGGACGGCCCGGATGGATATGGGTGCGTCTCCAGGCATCCTGAAGAACGGCCAATGGCTGCAATTCGCGGCGACCTTCCATCGCCAGCAGCAAATGGGCCATATCACGGCGTGTGAGGGTAAAAGACTCCATCTGCTTTCCTCCCTTTAAACCATTTCAAGTTCATTTGAACTCATCATACGCCCATAAACTAGGCTTGTAAAGTGAAGCAATGATCCGTGCGGGTTCTGTTTTGCCTTATTTTCCGTGCAAATTGGAGGTAGGTGACCTGCTATGATTGGATATGAACCTTGTATATTTGCTTTTAAGTTCTTAAAATAAGTTCAAGTGAACTTAAAATGGAGTTCATTAAAAATTGAACGAAAAAGGGATGAGTGAAAATTACATGGGTATAGGTGTCAGTCTATTTTTGTTCGCGGTGTTGATTATATTTAGTGCTTTCTTCGTGGCTACCGAGTTTGCGATTATTAAAATCCGTTCCAGCCGGGTCGATCAGCTGGTAGTGGAGAACCGTAAAAACGCACTGGCGCTACAAAAGGTCGTCAATAATCTGGACGGCTACCTGTCCGCCTGTCAGCTTGGTATTACGATTACAGCGTTGGGACTCGGCTGGCTCGGTGAACCGACCGTGGTCAAATTGCTGGAGCCTCTCTTTCAACAGCTCAACATCAATGGGGAATTTTCACATATCCTGGCCTTTATTATTTCATTTGTCATTGTAACTTACCTGCACGTGGTTATCGGTGAGCTGGCTCCCAAAACGCTGGCGATCCGCAAAGCGGAAGCAGTAAGCTTGTTGACCTCCCCGGTCATCGTATGGTTTAACCGGATTATGTATCCGTTTATCTGGCTCCTAAATGGCTCGGCCAACCGTTTGGTTCGTTTGTTTGGTCTTCAACCGGCAAGCGAGCATGAGGAAGCGCATTCTCAGGAGGAAATTCAGATCATTTTGTCCGAAAGCGTGGAAAGTGGTAAGATCAATAACACCGAATATGGCTACGTGAATCGTATCTTTGCTTTTGACGAGACCGTTGCCAAAGAAATTATGGTGCCACGTACAGATATGGTATGCTTGTTTACGAATCGCTCGCTGAAAGAAAACATGCTGACCATTCACGAAGAGCAGTATACCCGTTTTCCGGTGGCGACAGAGAACAAGGATCAGATCATCGGTATGATTAATACCAAGCAGTTGTTCCTTGAGTATGACCGCAACCCTGAGCTTGATTTCAATAGTCTGATTCAACCGATCCTGACTGTTCCGGAAGTTATACCTGTCAACACGCTGCTCAAACGCATGCAGAAGGAGCAGGTTCATATCGCCCTACTCGTCGATGAATACGGCGGAACCTCCGGTCTGATTACTATTGAGGATATTTTGGAGGAAATTGTTGGCGAAATCCGTGACGAATTTGATAAGGATGAACGGAAGGAAATCGAGAAATTGACGGAGAACAGTTATTTGATGGATGGCAAGGTGATGCTTTCCGATTTGAGTGATCTGACTGGCTTGACGTTGGACGATGAGGACGTGGATACTGTCGGAGGGTGGGTGTATAGTCGGGTTCCGGAACCGAGACAGGGCAAGGAATTCATAGAAGATGATGTGAAATTTATCATTCGTGAAATGGGTAAAAATCGTATTCGACGGGTGGAGATTATTCTGCACAATGAATCTCCTGTATCCGAGTTGGAAGCGGAATCTGACACTTCTCCCCAGGAGTGAACCGCTGTGACCTGAGCGGCTTGCACTGTGCACTTGACACTTGCGTTCACTCCTACTGAAATGACATACTTCCAGGGCAAACGGCTTAGGCCGTTTGCCCTGCACGCGTGTAAGGAGGAACTAATAAAGTGGATATTTTATCATCTATTATTATGGGTATTATTGAAGGGCTGACAGAGTTTTTGCCGGTCTCTTCGACGGGTCATATGATCCTGACGGCTGATCTTCTCGGGTTAAACACGGAGAATGATACAGTCAAAACGTTCGAGGTTATTGTGCAGTTGGGTGCTGTGCTGGCGGTTGTCGTATTGTACTGGCGCAGGTTCCTGAGCTTATTTGATTTCAGACGCAGAATCTCGACCCAGCCGCGCCTGAACCTGCTCCATATTATTTTGGCCATGATCCCTGCGGGTGTGATTGGCGTGTTGTTCCGTGATGTAATCAAGCAATACCTGTTTGGCCCTCAAACTGTTCTGTACAGTCTGGTCATCGGAGGCTTGCTAATGATCGCGGCTGAAAAATTCCATCCGCCTATTAGATCACATACGCTGGATGAGATCACATACAAACAAGCATTTACCATTGGTATGTTCCAAGTCCTAGCTCTATGGCCAGGATTCTCCCGTTCAGGCTCAACTATGTCCGGGGGCCTATTCGCACGTGTAAGTCATACGGCAGCCGCGGAATTTACATTCCTTGTATCTGTTCCGGTCATGCTGGGCGCATCGGGTATTGATATGATCAAAAGCATGGATCATCTGTCTATGAGTGATTTCCCAGTGTTCGCGGCCGGCTTTATTACTGCCTTTATCGTCGGAATGCTGGCGATCAAAACGTTCCTCGGTCTGCTCAAACGCTTGAGCCTGACTTCATTCGCCATCTACCGCTTCGTATTGGCGGCTGTGTTCTTCTTCATTATTTTGTAAGCTGTTGTTTGTTGCCGCAAAGCCTTCATGCTTTTCAGCAATTACAGCTCGTTTCGTATGACAAAAAAGGGTTATCCCATAGGCTTGATTTGTCAGCCATGGGATAACCCTTTTTCTATTTCAGCATTTTGCATCATTCATTATTGTTTTGATTCCAACGTGGTCAGGTATTCGGAAATTTGTGCTGGCGTCTTGGCATATTTGCTGTGCAAATGAGCGATTTTTTCGCCGTTACGGAAAACGAGCAGGCTCGGAATTCCACGCACCTGGTTTTCTTCGGCAATCGGCTGGAATTTCTCAGCATCAAGTGCAAAGAAGCGCTTATCTGCATTTTCCTCGATAATGCCACCCATAAATTTATCCAGTGTCTTGCAATCCGGACACCAGGTTGTATCAAATTTTACGACCGTCAAGCCGTCACCGTTAATCAAATCCTGATACTGCTGCTGTGATTCGATGCGTTCCATTTGTTGGTTCCTCCTAGAGTATATTTATGAACGTCTCCATAACCAAATATGGATTATAAACCTGAGCTTATTCTTATATTGTAATGATTCTTTCATATATTGCAACTATGGCAAGTACACGTTCAAAAGTATGAGCCAATTTATCGGCTGGCAAATCGCATTTCCGACCGTGTGACAAAGATCCCCTCTGCCCTACCTGTGCTCATATTAACGGTATTGCGCACCATAGCGGTTAGCCCGGCTAATTTGCTGTAGTGCCTCCCGCTCCTGCTTGGATAACGGCGGGATACTGGCTGCTGCGATATTATGCTCCAATTGTCCCCGTGAGCTTGCACCCGGGATGACAGCAGCAACAGCCGGGTGAGACAGGCTATAACGGATAGCTGTCTGCCCCATGCTGCGCTCTGCACTCGTAAATGCCTTTAATTGCTTGCGTAAGTCCAGCAGCTCTGCCTCTTCGTAGTCCAGATAGCCCTTGGCTACCTTGCCTTCTCCTTCGTCGGTCAATACGCCGCTGGCGACAGGCCCGCGTGCAATGACGCTGATTCCCCGCTCCTGAAGTAATGACAGTACCTCTTCCTCTGCCCGACGGTCCAGCAAGCTATATTGATTCATGACGCTGACGATATTCGAACGCTCGACATATTCACGGATGACGTGAGGACGAATCGAGGAAATGCCATAATAACGGATGACCCCCTCCCTTTTGAGCTGTTCAAAAGCCTCAATCGTTTCGTCGATGGGGTCGTCAATCGTCCCACCGTGAAGCTGATACAGGTCGATATAATCCGTTCCCAGGCGGCGCAGGCTTTCTTTGACCGCAGACAGAATATACTCCTTGGACGGGTCCCACCCCCAGCCCTCTTGGCCCGGCATACGCCGATTACCGACCTTGGTCGCCAAAACGACATCTTGACGCCGTCCACGAATCGCTGCCCCCACAATTTCCTCATTACGTCCGTGATGGTACAAATCCGCTGTATCCAGCAGGTTCACGCCCCGATCCAACGCTTCATGGATCAGGTAAACACCTTGCTGTTCCTCCGTACCGACCGACATACAGCCCAAGCCAATCTCGCCTACCAGCAGATCCGAAGACCCCAGACGATTTTTCTTCATATATGGGTTCCCTCACTTTCATTAGCGTGTAACATTAAATTTTGAATATTACTCTATTATACGCAAAAAATAACCCCAAAGGGCATAGAGACTCCACGATCTCCAATCCTTTGGGATTATTGTATAAAGTCCATATTCCAATCGTGCTATCGGAACAACCACTTGACGGCCTCGGGGAATTGACGCTGGAAATCCAGATGACCTTTCATCGTATGCAAATCTCCATCATGTACAAGTTATCCATTACAGCGCGGCATCAATTTCCTTGATCATTTCGGACACGGATTCCAGACCGTTACCTGACAAGTACCAGTAGTTCGGGTCAAGATACACAATATGACCGTTTTTAAACGCATTGGTTTTCTTCACCAGCTCGTTTTCAATCGTTTGTTTGCCTGTAACCTGTTCCTTGCCTTTCTCTACCACGACTGCTCCACGGTCAACGACAAAGATGTAATCCGGATTTTTTTGCTGTACATATTCAAAAGAAACCTTTTGTCCATGCGTGGATACTTTAATGCTAGGGTCCACAGGTGTGACGCCCAGAGCGTCATGAATGATACCGAAGCGGGATTGCTCGCCATATGCGCTCAAGCTACCTTCATTCGTCAGAACGATCAGTCCTTTGGCTTTGCTCGCTACAGCCTTGTCATGTACGGCCTTGATGGAGCTATCAATCGTAGCCAATTCCTGTTTGGCAGCATCCTCTTTATCGAAGATTTGACCCAGTGTTTCAACGTTTTTCTTAAAGGAATTCACAAAATCCTTGGTGTCTACAGCTAACGAAATGGTCGGTGCAATTTTGCTCAATTCTTTGTACGCATCTGCCTGTCTGCCACCAATGATGATCAATTCAGGAGACAGATCGCTGATTTTCTCGTAATCCGGTTCAAACAGCGTGCCTGCACTTGCATATTTGGAATCTTTATATTTGCTCAAATACGTAGGAAGATCCTGCTGCGCTACCGCCGCAACGTCGACACCCAGCTTATCCAACGTATCCAATGAGCCAAAATCAAAAACAACGACATTTTTTGGATTAACTTTGACTTGGACCGGGTTTTCATCCAGTGCGTGTTTGACCGAGATGGTTTTCGATTCCGTTGTTGCAGCAGAAGATGAGCCGTTGCCAGTCGCTTCCTGAGTGGCTGGAGCCGCTTTGCCGCAGGCTGACACGATCAGTACCAGCGCCAGCATCAGCGTTAAAAACATCATATTTTTCTTCATTTTACATTCCCCCTATGTGAAATAAACGCAAATTTTATGATCACCGATCTGTTGAATCGGAATATCCATATCGTACAAATCCTTTAATACCTGACTATCAATCATCTCGTCAGCCGTTCCCTGCTTCAGTAGCCTGCCGTCCTTCATCCCCACAATATAGTCCGAATAGCAGGAGGCAAAGTTAATGTCGTGAAGCACGACCAGAATCGTTTTGCCGAGATCATCCACCAAAGCGCGCAGCGTCTTCATAATCTGAACCGAATGCTTCATATCCAGATTGTTCAGCGGCTCGTCCAACAGTATGTATTCCGTGTCCTGAGCCAAAATCATCGCAATAAAAGCCCGCTGTCGCTGTCCACCGCTAAGCAAATCAATATGCTTGTCTTTCATGTCCTCCAGCCCCATGTAGGCCATGGACTGCTCGACCATTTGGCGATCCTCGCTGTTCAATCTGCCTTGGGAATACGGAAAACGGCCGAAGCTGACCAGTTCCTTCACGGTTAAGCGGATGTTGACATCATTGGTCTGTTTTAAAATGGATATCTTCCGGGCCAGCTCCTCACTTTTCGTCAGGCTCACGGCCTGTCCGTCAATCAGGATTTCTCCCTCATCGCTGTCTGTCAGACGACTGATCATCGACAACAACGTGCTTTTTCCCGCGCCATTAGGTCCAATAAAGGAGGTAATGGTGCCTTTCGGTACGGTGACGGATACCTGATCCACCACATTTTTATTCCCGTAGCGTTTGGATACGTTTTTGACTTCTACCATGATTTATTCTCCCGCAGCAAAAGGTACAGGAAGTACACCCCCCCGATAAAGTTAATAATGACGCTGACCGTTGTCGATAAGTCGAATACTCTCTCTGCCAGCAGTTGGCAGCCTGCCAATGCAATGACACTGACACAGATGGAGGCTGGAATAATATATCGATGCCGATAAGTCTTCATCACTTGATAGGCCACATTCGCCACAATCAACCCGAGAAAAGTAATCGGTCCGACGAGCGCCGTGGAAATGGAGATGAGAATCGCCACGATCACCAGCAATCTTTTAATAATAAATCCGTATGGAAGCCCCAAGTTAATCGCATGCTCCCGTCCGAGCGACAGCACATCCAGATACTTGATGAACCTCCACGCATAAGCGAATACGAGCACTAGAATCACGACGGATAGCCACAGCAGCTCGGTATTCACATTACTGAAGCTGGCAAAGCTTTTGTCCTGAATTTTTGCATATTCGTTCGGATCAATCAGCACTTCCATAAAGGTAGATAAACTGTTGAAAAGCGTGCCGAACACCAGGCCGATCAGCAGAAGAACATAAATCCCGCGTCCGTCCTTGCGAAAAATTAATTTGTACAATAAACCCGCGAACAGTACCATCAGTCCCACAGATAATAAGAAATTCAGCTCTCTGCTGGTCGAAATGAACGGTACAGAGCCAAACGCAAAAACAATGGTCGTCTGAATCAGCATATACAGTGAATCCAGCCCGATAATGCCCGGGGTCAAAATTTTGTTATTGGTAATCGTCTGGAAAATAACCGTTGCAAAAGCAATCGATCCACCTGTCAGGATGAAGGCTGCTATCTTTTTCAATCTTCGTGGCAGCGCGTAGTGCCAGGTATGCGGAAGATCTATAAACACGAAAGCAGCAATCAACAGAAGCGCGGCAGCGGCTAATATGCCGATTTTTAATTTAGGATTCATAGGCCCTTCTCCTCAACAGCAAATACAAGAACAACGCGCTCCCGATCACACCAACCGTAAGCCCTACAGATATTTCATACGGATAAATGATGACCCGTCCCAAAATATCGCAAAACAACACAAAGACGGCGCCCAAGGTCGCGGTGTGGGCCAAACTTTTTTTCAGATTATCGCCCATATACATGCTGACCAGATTGGGTACAACCAGCCCCAGAAAAGGGATCGTTCCCACGGTCAATATGACGACGGAGGAAACCAAAGCCACGATCACCAGACCAACATTGACGGTGCGCTTGTAATGTACGCCCAAATTTGCCGCAAAATCCTCGCCCATGCCTGCAATTGTGAAACGATTCGCATATATGTACGCCAATACAACCAAAGGAACACTAAGATACAGCATCTCATAGCGACCACTCATCACCAGTGAAAAATCACCCTGCATCCACGAGGAAATACTCTGGATCAGATTGTATTTATAGGCGAAAAAGGTCGTCACCGAATTTAAAATGCCCCCGAACATTAAACCGACCAGCGGGATAAATACCGGGTCCTTGAAACGGATTTTATCCAGTATTTTCATGAAAATCAGTGTCCCCGCTAGGGCAAACCCGAAAGCCGTCAGCATCTTCGTCCAAAATCCAGCCGCTCCAAACACCATAATAGCCATCAGCACACCTAATCGTGCCGCATCCATCGTCCCTGCGGTGGTGGGCGATACAAATCGGTTCCGGGTAAGCTGCTGCATAATAAGCCCACAGATACTCATACTCGCTCCTGCGATGATGATGCTGATCAAACGCGGTAGTCTGCTAATCAGGAGCACCTGCGCCTGATCATTGGTTAAGTGGAACAAATCAAGTGGAGTTACATCATGAACACCGATAAAAACCGAGGCGAAGGCCAGTACCAGAAAAGCCAGTATTAAATAACGCAATTTCATGTTCTAACCAAGGGAGCCTGTTCTCCAACAACCTGTACCAAGCTTCGGCCCTGTCCTCCCCTCCAATAATGATAATCATTATCAAAAATCAACTAGCATAAATTATATCAGTCATCTCGTATCTGTCAAATTTTTTGAAATGAACAAAACATGCAAAAAAAGCCGTCGGGAGCATCCCGACAGCTTGATCTACTTGATTTTAAAAATTTTGAATTAGGAGCTTACGACTTCCACTCTTCCCGCAAAAGCCCCATTCGGATCGAATCATAATACTGTCCATTATAATATCTGCACTTTCGAAGCCGGGCCTCCAAGGTCATCCCCAGCTTCTCCCCAACCTTCATCATCCGATGGTTTCCTGACCAGGTTGTAAAGCCTACTCTAACTAGAGGTAGTGTATTAAATAAATGCGTGATCCACAGTCGCAATGCTCTGGTACCAAACCCACCGCTCCAATACTGCGAATCATAAATGCCAATTCCCATTTCAAGCCATTGGGAAGGCTTATGCTCCCAATAGTAGCTAACCGATCCAATGATCTTACCTTCCACTTCAATGAGCCAAAAGTCATCTTGCCCGATTCGCTTTTCCTTATCTTTTAAATAATCATCAAAAGAAAGTGTCTTATGTTCATAATAAGGCGCATCCCATTGTTTCCATTCCGGCGATTCTTCTTTATAGGTTAGCGTCCAAAGAGCATGTAAGTCTTCTTCTGTAACGGGCCTAATGGTTAAATCCTTATCCGCATACATCGAGTACACTCCTTTTATAATAAAATTCATTCTATCTACATTGGGCTATATCGGGCTTTATTGTATCTGCTTTTGCACTATTTCGAATTTCTATTTTTGTCCGTCTTTGGAGTCAGTGTATAATTCAAGTTGACAAACAATCCAAAATAATATATCTTAATATCAAGATAATAAATAATAAAGAAAAGTTTACGACTGTTTATTTTGCTTTGAAAAACCTAATCATATAAAAACCAAGGAGGATAATGACATGAAACTGTTAGGATTGCATCACGTTTCGGCGATTACGGCGGCGGCGGCTAAGAATGTTGATTTTTATACTCAGGTAATGGGACTTCGGCTCATTAAGAAAACGGTGAATCAGGATGATGTTAGCGTCTATCACCTCTTTTATGGAGATGAGCGCGGAACGACTGGTACCGAAGTCACTTTCTTTGAAATCCCACATGCGGGGCAAACTCGTACGGGGAATAACAGCATTTCGGCGCTTTCCCTGCGGGTACCGAATGACAAAGCACTGGATTACTGGAAAGACCGTTTCGAGCAATTGGATGTAAAACATGGTGAAATTACGGATCAAGCGGGACGTTTGGCGCTTTCGTTTGAGGATTTTGAAGGGCAGCGCTTCTTCCTGGTTTCGGATGAGCATGACAACGGAGTGCGGGGCGGTACGCCTTGGGAGAAAAGCCCTGTCCCTGCTGAATACGGCATCGTCGGACTTGGCCCAGTTCATCTGACCATTCCAAAAGCGGAGAACACGATCCTCATTCTGGAGCAGGTGATGGGCTTCCGCAAAAAGGGCTCCTATTCTTCCACCGTTGCCGGGCAGCCTGATGTGGTCATCTATGAAACCGGCGAAGGCGGTACCGGAACTGAGATTCATCTGGAAGAACGTAACGATCTTCCACAAGAGCGCCCGGGACGAGGCAGTGTGCATCATGTAGCCTTCCGTGTTGCGACTGAGGAAGAACTTAGACAGTGGGTTGATCGTATTAACCAACTGCAAATTTCCAGCTCAGGGTTCGTGGATCGCTTTTACTTCCGTTCATTGTATTTCCGTGAGCCGAACGGCATTTTGTTTGAATTGGCAACCGATGGACCCGGCTTTGATACAGATGAAGAACTGGAGTTTCTGGGTGAATCGCTGGCGTTACCGCCATTTTTGGAATCGCGTCGCGCTTCCATTGAGGCCAACCTCAAACCGCTGAATACCAAGCTTTAATAGAGCTATATTTGCTCTAAAAACACACAAAGCCGGGACTTCTACATCATGTAGAGGTTCCCGGCTTTTTCCGTGCAACAGCTCTGTTTCCATCCCAAAGGACATCTCATTTGCAAGCCTTTCAGCTTTTACTGGTAAGTGAAATGCCCTTTTGGGTTAAGCTTAAAGCTTTTTATCATCCACGCTGTTCAGCCAAGCTTCAATTTCTCCGATCACAGAGGCGATACATCCATCCTGGAACGGCGAAATCAGACCAGCCAGCTTCACCAATCCGGTAAATGAATGACTCCCCCCGGCACGGCACAGCTTCAAATAATCTTCCCACGCAGCTGTCCGGTCGATACTCATGCGTTTCCAGAATTGGAATGCGCACAATTGTGCAAGTGTGTAGTCGATATAGTAGAACGGGGATTGGAAAATATGTCCCTGCTTATGCCAGAACCCGCCCTGCTCCAGATACTCGTTGCCTTCATAGTCCAAATGCGGTTTATACTTGCGTTCAATGGAGCGCCATGCGCTTTTACGTTCGGCTGGCGTCCAGTCTGGATGTTCATATACTGCATGCTGAAATTCATCCACAGCTACGCCGTAAGGGACAAACAACAACGATGAGGACAAATGTTCAAAGTGATATTTATCCGTATCGTCCTCGAAGAACTGCTTCATCCAGGGCCATGCGAAAAACTCCATACTCATGGAATGAATTTCAGCCGCCTCCATGGTTGGCCAGTGGTACTCGGGGATTTCAAAATGTCGACTTTCATACACCTGGAAGGCATGACCCGCTTCATGCGTCAGCACATCGATATCACCGGATGTACCATTGAAATTGGAGAAAATAAACGGCGTGCCATACTCACTCAAAAACGTGCAATAGCCACCGCTTTGCTTGCCCTTTTTGCTAGTCAGGTCCATCAGCCCACGTTCGATCATAAAGCTGAAAAATTCATGTGTTTCCGGTGAAAGCTCCTCATACATACGCGCTCCATTACGAATGATCCACTCCGGGTCGCCTTTGGGTGTAGGATTGCCTGACAAAAAGTTAAAGCCTTCATCATAATAGCGAAGCTGATCCACGCCGATCCGCTCGCGTTGGCGTTCCTTGAGCTTTGTTGCCAGCGGAACGATATGTTTCAGCACTTGTTCGCGAAAATTGGCAACCATAGCGGCATTGTAATCGGTACGACCCAAACGGGCATAGCCCAGCTCTACAAAGTTATCGTAGCCCAGCTTGTGCGCTATGCGCGTGCGTACCTTAACCAGTTCATCGTAAATTCGATCCAGCTCATCCTCATGCTCGCTCATAAATTGATACTTGGCCTCGGAGGCCTGTTTGCGTGTCTCCCGGTTTGTCGCCATTTCAAAAGGCAGGAGCTGCGACAATGTACGTTCTTCTCCCTCGAACGGGATCTTCGCTGAAGCAATCAATTGGGAGTATTCGGAGGTCAGCTTATTCTCCTGCTGTAAATCCTCAATAATATCCGGGTGGAACGACTTGAGTGATACCTCGGCGATACTGAAAAGCTGGCTACCCCACTGGCTCTCCAGCTCGGCTCTGAACGGCGAGTCCACCAAGGCCCGGTAGTAATCGGTTACATACTCCTGAATGACCGGCATGAAATCATCAGCGTACTCTTGCTCTGCTTTGTAAAATGCGTCCTCCGTATCAATGGAGTGCCGAACCTCTACTAATTGCAATTGCGTTTCCACGTTACTGCGCAGCTTATTAATGGCATGAATGACTTCATTTTGACGCTCTACGCTGTCCGCTTCACGAAATTGCTGCAAAAGCGTTTTAAACCGCTGTTCAATTTCAGTTTGCTCTGGTCGGATATAAGCCATTTGGCTGAATAATGTCATTGCTTCGAGTCCTCCCTAAATTTAATAAATCTGATGCCTATTATACAGTACGATTAGAGCAAACTGGAAGATATAATTCCAAAAAAATACAACGTTAAAAACCGCAATACCCTGTATTGCGGCTTAAAACTCTAGCCTAACGCTAAATATCGTAGATGCACTGCCTATAGCAGCCGTTTTATAAATGCATTCATGCTTTACTGATTTTGCAAACGATGTGCCGCATGCAGAGTCGGGCCGACGAATTCGTTCAGCTTGAAGCTGCCTTCAATCGCCTGTGTAATAAATTTTTTGGCCTGATCCACCGCTTCACGTACGGTCAGCCCTTGGGCCAAGCCAGCCGTTACCGCTGCCGAAGTTGTGCAGCCTGCACCATGGGTGAAGCTTGTTTTCACAACATCCGCCTCGAACCAGTCGAAGGTAATTCCATCATAAAGCAGATCCATCGCTTTACCTGCGCGGATTTTACCACGGTCCTTAATCAGCACGTGCTTCGCCCCGCGCTCATGGATAATCGCAGCCGCTTCCTGCATCTGTTCCAGCGTCGTAATCGGTCCGTTCTTCGCCAATTGCGAAGCCTCGAACAAATTCGGCGTTACCAGATCAGCGCCCGGGATCAGAAATTCCAGCATCGCTTCTGTATTTTCCGGCTGAAGCACTTCATCCGTGCCTTTGCAGACCATAACCGGATCAATAACGACCCGTTTAAGATCATGCTTGCGCAGATGGCTGGCAACCAGTTCGATAATATCAACAGAACCGAGCATACCCGTTTTCATCGCGTCAAAGCCGATACCTTCCAATACCGTGCGCAGCTGTGCTTCTACCACATCCAGCGCAACAGGATATACAAGATGGTTCCATGTTTGGGGTTCCATCGCAACTACGGTTGTCAATACATTCATTCCATATACACCAAGCTCCTGAAAGGTTTTCAGGTCTGCCTGAATACCCGCGCCGCCGCTGGTGTCGGAGCCGGCTATCGTTAATGTTTTGGGAATCGTCATTTTCACATGCTCTCCTTCACTTACTGTGCTGCATTTATCCTAATCCCGCATGCGAAACTTGTCAACGCGCAATGCGTTCTTCCTATGCTAAAAGTCACAGAAAACAGTAGCATTAAAAAACGAGAACGTTCCCTTTTGACCGGGAACATCCTCACAAGAATAGGATCTATGAAGGTTTGAATGACAAAGATTACAAATACCCGCCGGTGCTGTGATCATAAGCATGATTCTTTTCATTTTCACGCACGCCCAGACAAAACTTCTGATACAAATGCTGCTGTTCCGGGGTAGCAAAATTCCGGTGCTGCTCAAACAAAGCCATGCAACCGATAATATGCTCAGTATAGCTATTGTCTACAGACAGCTGCAAGCAATGCAGTGTTTGCCCCAGTCCCTTCGCATAATCACCCTTCCGAAAATGATATTCGGCATACACCTTGCAAAAGGAGGCGAAGCGGAATGCATTAAAATGCTTGCGGTAGTGAGTGTCCCATTGATCCGGGGCAAGCTCCCAGAAGCTCTTGAGTTGCTCGCTGAATAGCCCCAGCTCGGCATCCGCAAAGTAACCGAACCTGTTCGCTGATTCCAGCAGCGTATTCAAGCCTTCCAGTGTCTCGTCCGGATGCTCGCGCAAATACGTAATATATTCATAAATTGCAGAGGTATTGCCCATTTTAATTTCGATACAGAGCCGATTGCCTTGAGCATACACACGATGCATGTCCACTACTTTCCGGCCTTCCTCGTCCAATCCTTCAAACCAGCTCAAATCTGCATACCCATCAATCCATTTCTTGGATTCCTCATACCTGCCCTGAAACTCATAGCAGCTGGCCTTGAGCAGATGACCCTGTGCATAATAGTAGACAAGCGGTTTGAGCAACTCCAGATGCTCATCTCCAAAGCGGTTCCGATTGCGGTATAGCGCCTGAGCCAATTCTCGCAGCTCGTCCGCATACATTTCCATCTCGGACCATTGCATTTTTAACGCAAACACTTGAGATAGCATATGTAAGCCTTCCAATGCGTAAGTTTCCGGCAACCGACCACGGTACAAATGGAATTGTACAGCAGCCTTCAAGCTCCGTTTGTTATCCTTGATCTGAACCTGGAATATACGGAAATAGCTGATCGCTAACCGCTCGGAGTGGGTATATTTTTCACTCTCGATGACGCAATTGTACAGCAGCATAGCGGCTTCATATCTGTCGTCTTCAAACATCGCTTCTGCGGTCTCAAAAATAGCCGGAATGTTCGATAAATCATCCATCAGATAGCCAAGTACGCTGCAAATACATTCCAGCTTGTTCAGCTCTGAACAACGGAGAAGAAACGGACGTAACCTCCTCCAGTGCGGTAAGGAATGAATAAAACATTCATCCACATACATCTCGAACAAGGCCCCTTCTTCCAATCCCATAGCCCCGGTAATCAGATCAAGCTGATTAACTGAAATCGGCCGTGGGGGATTCCGGTTAAGTATACCACTAAGTGTACCCGGATTTACCTTGGAAGCGTCTGCGAAACATTGCATGGAAATACCTTCACGCTGAATATACTTTTCAATTTCTGCACGAATCGTGGTGTTTTTTTCCAAAGGGACACCCCCTCCATCAAATGATGGTGACTTTTTCATTACCTTTTAAACCAAAATTTGTTTAATCAAAGTATATGTCTAATTATAACGGAGGTCAATAACTTAAACGCGACTCAGGACATATAAAATTACGAATTTCGTACGATTTCAAATAATCCGTGTGCAAAAAAACCACCCCCGAAGGGACAGTCTTTGCTCAACATTTGATGCCATAGGCTCATAAAGAATGGAAATGAGTCCGCTTTTCCCTCGTTGGATATGTTGTCATGTGTTGCTTACATACCGTATAACGGGGGAGCTTTCCGTTTGGATCACTTTGGATTCAATTTTTAAAAAAAAGAATTCAGGATCGTCCGAAATCCAGGGCAAACTTGGCGTATCCCTCTGCGGTCAATCCTTCATAAAGCAACTCCGAATAGGCTTGGGCGGCATCTGTTGCTTGCGGTGAGGTCAGGAATGTCACGTGCGGGCGGCCCGGCCATGGTGAGAGGGACCAGTGACCGTCTGCTTTGGGCGTCAACGTCTTCATATGCCGCACATATTCAGTCAGCACATGCCGATTTTCATCCGGTGAAGCGAGTACGATTCGTTCCCCACCCGGATTGACCAATGTAGAAGAAAACGCACGATAATTGTTCGTGACAACCAAATAGCTTCGCTGCATATCCATCGGCGCTCCATCCAAGGACATATGAATGATTCTGTGCGCATCCGGTTCCTTCAATATTCCAGCAGCATCATATCTGGCGGGCTGCGTCACATCAATCTGATACCTAATCCCGTCAATGATATCGAAGTTAAAGCTCGGAAAATCCGAATCAATCAGCTCTTGCTCCTGTTCTGCATAAGGATCAATTTGTCGGAATTGTCCGGCAGACCATTCGAGCCATTCCCGAATTTCTCCCCCGGTCAGTCGGACGACATGCAGTGTGTTTGGAAAATTGTACAGATCGGCGATATGCTTGATTGCCAAAGTCCCCGCCGGAATATCGGTATAATACGAGGGCCCGTATCTGCCGCCTGTTTTAAAGGGAGCCGCTGCCGACAAAACGGGCAGACCTTCGTACTCACTCCCCTGCATCTGCTGCTTCACATACCAAATTTGCGCGTCGTTCACGAGTTGAACGGAAGCATCGTCTATCACCTGGGCAAAAAAGCTGTTTACTGCTAATGTCGTCTGGCCAACAGGTGCGCGAATATAGTCCAGCGTTCCGGCATGCTCTTCCGCAACCGCCTGCTGAATGGCAGTATCCGGCTGCACCAGCGCTTGCTTGCGTACTGGATCATACACCGGACGTACCTCTGCAGAAGAGGCAGCCACTTGCCACGCTCCGTCCATAAGGGTCAGGTCCAGATCTATGACACCCAGATGATCTCCCCAAAAGCCCGGCTCTACCGCCGGAATATCATGTATGGTGCCTCGCTCCACGTCAACACGAGTTTTACCAACAAACGAAGGGCCGGGGAATACTTTATGCGCATGACCAAACAAAATAGCGTCGATCCCTTCTACATTGCTCAGATGCAGCACCGCATTTTCCATATATGGCGTTTCAGGAATATCTTCGAAGCCCGCGTGAGGCATGGCAATAATCAAATCTGCTCCCTCTGCCTTCATTTGCGGAATAAACCGTCTTGCTGTCTCCAGCATATCCTTGACGATGATTTTTCCTTCCAGCCACGCCTTGTCCCATTGCATAATTTGCGGAGGCACAAACCCGATAATCCCCACCTTCAACAAATGCTTGCCGCCTGCTTCATCCTCCACCGTCTTATCCAGTATCAGATAAGGTGTAAAGTAATTTCGTTCTTTTTCCACGACTGTATGGCTATCTGTAAAAATATCTTTCTTCGTATCTATATCTGTATCCGCCTGCATATAGATGTTGGCATTGATAAAAGGAAACTTGGCTCCTTGAATGCAAGTCTGTAAATATTCCAATCCATAGTTAAATTCGTGATTCCCGATATTGCCCGCTTCGTACCCAAGCAGATTCATCGCTTTGTAGGCAGGATGCACGGCGTTCGGGTCCTGTTGGAGAAGCTGTACAGCATAATCCCCCATCGGATTGCCTTGAATAACATCCCCGTTATCCAGCAGCAGGTGGTTAGGTACCTCGGACCGAGCTGCCTGGATTAGACTGGCTGTTTGCGCAAGACCGTACTGTAACGTTTCCCGATCCGTATAATAATCGTAATTCCACAAGCTGACATGCAGATCGGTCGTAACCATAACACGGAATTTCACCCTCACAGGACATAGCGTCTGCTGTTGTACCTCTTTATTGATATCTGAAATATCCAATCCTGTTCTCTCCTTCAGCTTCGGTCATAGAGCTTGAACAAGTCTAACAGGGTACTGTTAAGAGAATGTTAAATGAATAGAAATGAGAGAGTATAAGATATATTTTACATACTTTTTACCAAAGTCAGGAATAGTTTTTACCCTAGTGACCGGACTAGCTGTTAAGATTCTGTTTGTCACAGAATTTACAGACTTTTTCAATTTTTCGTTATTACTATTTTTAGGGGGAAATTATTTTGTTTAAAAAAGCACTGACCTTGTGCATGACCTTCACACTGGCGGCAGGTCTGGCCGCTTGCAGCTCCAATGCAAGCAATAACAACAGCGCGTCCACTCCAGGCACAGATGGCACGAAAAGCGAAAGCACAGCCTATGTTCCTACAGAGTTAAAAGTACAGTTCGTTCCTTCCCAAAATGCAGATACGCTCGAAGCCAAAGCCAAGCCGCTCGAAAAGCTGCTGGGCGACAAGCTCGGAATTCCGGTAAAAGTAACCGTGTCCCCCGACTACAACACAATTGTGGAAGCCATGTCTTCCAAACAGGTAGATGTAGGATTCCTTCCGCCGAATGCCTATGTATTGGCCCACGATAACCGTAAAGCGGCTGACTTGCTCCTGCAAGCCCAACGCTACGGCATTGAAGACGGTACAGGCAAGGATACAACTGAAAAAGTAAACTTTTATAAAGCGATGATCGTGGTGAAAAAGGATTCTCCGATTCAAAGCCTGGCTGATCTGAAGGGTAAAAAAGTTGGCTGGCAAAATGTAACCTCCTCCGCAGGCTATGTGTATCCGGCAGCAGAGCTGAAAAAAGCCGGCGTGGACCCGGACACAGATGTCCAGGGTGTAACGATCAAAGGCCATGATGCTGCTATTCTGGCGCTACTGAACGGTCAGGTTGATGCTGTAGCTGTTTTCCAGGATGCACGCAACACGGTAAAGAAGGAAATTCCGGATGTATTTGAAAAAACTCGTGTCATTCATTACACAGCTAAAATTCCGAATGATACGGTCAGCGTACGTTCCGATATGGATCAGGCGTGGAGAGACAAAATCAGCCAAGCCTTTATAGATATCGCCAAAGACCCTGAAGGCGGTCAAATCATTAAAGAAATTTATACGCATGTAGGCTATGAAAAAGGTGACGATAAAAACTTCGATTCTGTTCGTGAATATGCCGAAGCCGTCGGCCAAGCAGTTAAGTAATAGGAGCAAACGCGTAATTGTAATGAGGCAGTAGCTACGAAACAGGCTTTACGAATGACAGGGCAGCACCGTCCATGTATTCATGGCGGTGTTGTTTTCATTCCACCCCATCGGGGGGAGAAAGTTGGGAGCATATGATCGAATTCCGCAATGTATCGAAAACATACCCGAACGGCACCAAAGGGTTGAACAATATTAATCTGACAATTAAAGAGGGCGAAATGGTCGTCATTGTTGGCTTGTCCGGTGCGGGCAAGTCTACTCTGCTGCGTTCCATTAATCGACTGCATGACATTACCTCCGGCGACATTGTCGTGGGCGGCAGGTCTGTCACGTCTGCCGGAAGCAGCGAGCTGCGCCGCATTCGCCGCGATATCGGCATGATCTTTCAAAGCTTCAATCTGGTTAAGCGGTCCACCGTGCTCCGCAATGTACTTTCCGGCCGAGTCGGCTATCATTCGACGCTCAGAACCATTCTTGGCCTCTTTCCGAAGGAGGATGTCGAGCTGGCCCTAACGGCACTGGAACGCGTGAACATCCGCGAAAAGGCCTACAGCCGGGCCGATGAGCTGTCCGGCGGTCAACAGCAGCGCGTATCCATCGCCCGCGCTCTGGCGCAGGAGGCCAAGATTATTCTGGCGGACGAGCCTGTCGCATCGCTTGATCCGCTGACCACCCGCCAGGTCATGGACGACCTCCATCGGATTAATCGTGAAATGCAGATTACGACCATCGTCAATCTGCATTTCATTGATCTGGCGCGCGAATATGCGACGCGGATCATTGGATTGCGTGCCGGAGAGGTCGTCTTTGACGGCACGCCGGAGGAAGCTACGGATGATGCCTTTGCGGAAATCTACGGCCGGGCCATCAAGCATGATGAGCTGCTGGGAGTGGGATCATGAAGCCCGACTCCACTGTCCAGCCGCTCTCTTCGACGCCGCCGTCACCGCAAGCCGGACCGCCGCAGCCATCAAAGCCGACCGCAGGGCCAGCCCTGCCGGGTCGTTACAAGCGTTACGCCACCTGGATGATCTTTATTGTGGTGCTGGTGGCATGCTCCATTCATACGAATGCTACGCCTTACCAGTTGATCGTCGGCTTGCCGGAGATGGGCAAATTGCTGGGCGAAATGTTTCCTCCTGACTGGAGTTACCTGCCTACCATCTGGAAGCCGATGCTGGAAACCATCCAGATTGCCATTGTCGGCACGACACTGGGTGCGTTGCTGGCTATTCCTGTTGCGTTGCTGTGCGCCTACAATGTCATGCCGCGCAAGCTGATCTCGCTGCCGATGCGCACAATCCTGAACCTCGTGCGGACCGTTCCCGATCTGCTGTTTGCCTCCATCTTTGTGGCGGTGTTCGGCATCGGGCCGTTCGCAGGGATGCTCGCCCTGCTCTTCTTCTCCTTCGGCATCATTGCGAAGCTGACGTTCGAGGCCATTGAAGCCATTGATCCCGGCCCGCTGGAAGCCATGACCGCCGTTGGCGCGAGCCGCATTCAGGTGATTGCCTTCGGAGTCGTACCGCAGGCATTGCCCTATTTTGTGTCCTACTTGCTGTACACCTTTGAGGTCAATGTACGTGCGGCCTCTGTTCTGGGGCTGGTCGGCGCGGGCGGTATCGGCCTGCTGCTCGACCGTTCGCTTGGCCTGTTCCGGTATGACCGGGCAAGCATCATCATTCTACTGACCCTCGTCATCGTTTTGGCGATTGATTACGGCAGTAACATGCTACGGAGGAAACTATTATGAATGATTCCACACTTCGCAGACCTCTTCGCTCCAGACTGCGTTTATGGGCGATAGCCATTCTGCTGATCATCATTTATATTTGGGCTTTCCGTGGGATGCAGTTCGAAGGATTGCAGGGAACCGCCAAAAACGTCTCTCTCGCTATACTGGACGGCTTTCTTCATCCTGACTGGTCATTCGTGTACATTCCTGAAGGAGAGGACTTGCTGCGCGGGCTACTGGATACGCTGGTTATCTCCGTTCTCGGAACCTTCGTATCCGCATTTGTCTGTCTTCCGTTTGCCTTCTGGGCATCCAGCAACATGACTCGGTTACGCCCCTTGTCAGGCAGCGGTAAATTTGTACTCAGCGTCATTCGGGTATTTCCTGAAATGATCGTCGCGATCCTGTTCATCAAGGCCGTTGGACCCGGCTCATTCGCGGGTGTGCTTGCCCTCGGTATTCACTCGATCGGCATGCTGGCGAAGCTTTTTTCAGAAACGATCGAAAGCGTCGATCACGGGCCGCAGGAAGCCTTGATCGCCTGTGGTGCCAACCGTTTGCAGGTGATTTTCTTCGCTGTGCTGCCGCAAGTGATTCCACAGTTCCTTTCGTATTCGCTCTACCGTTTTGAAATTAACATCCGTTCCGCAACCACGCTCGGTCTGGTCGGGGCAGGCGGTATCGGTACTCCGCTGCTGTTTGCGCTCCAAATGCGCAACTGGAACCGTGTAGGTGTCATTTTGCTAGGCATTGTGGTCCTGATCATATTAACGGATTTAATTTCCGGCTGGCTGCGCAAGCGGATTGTATAATCAACAAGATTGAAAATGCCAAAAAAGCCTCTCCTGTGTAAAAGGGACAACATTACGCTCCCGTTACGCAGAAGAGGCTTTTTAGATTCATCAAATGGCCGCTACCTCGTCCATCACCCGCCGGATTTCCTCTGCTGTATTGTAAAAATGCGGAGCCACGCGGATCACATCCTTCCGTGCCGAAACGATGATATTTTGTCTTCTCAAGCGCCTCTCAACCGCCGATGCATCGGCTACCTCAACAGCGATGAGGCCAGGTAAAGCTCCTTCCCCGGAAGGCAAACGTATGCTTAACCCTTTGCGGCGGCCATACTCCATAGAAAATTCCAGCAATTCGCTCATATACGCCTGAATGTCCGTGACCCCGATTTCCAGCAGCAGCTTTAAGGCCGCATTGGCGGCAAAGATACTAATGAATGAAGGCAATCCCGTCTCAAAGCGTCGGGCTCCTGCCGCCAGAACCGAGCGTGTAATATCAAACCGGGAAGCGGCTTCCTGTCCGAGCCATCCGGTAAGTTTGGGCTTGAAGCGGTCTATCCAATCGTTGCTTACATAAAGAAAAGCGACTCCCGGAATCCCCAGCATATATTTGCGGGCTCCTGCCACCAGAATATCCACGCCCATCGCTTTTACATCCATAGGTATGATTCCCGCAGACTGATAGGCATCTACAAACAGCAACGCCTGATTTCGGTGAGCCACATCCGCCATAGATTTTAGATCCTGCTGAAATCCGTTGGTGTAGTTCACATGGGACACCATAACAAGTGCAGTGTTTTCGGTAATGTGTTTCTCGTACTGCTGCAAAGTAACCTCACCATGCATGGAGGGGATACAACGAATGTGCTCACGGAATTGGTCCTGCGCTTGCCAGATGTGCCCTACGGTCGGGAAGTCAGTATCTGCGTACACAATACCTTCTTTTCCCGATACATAAGGAAGTGCAGTTGCCACCCTGGCAATCGCCTCGGAGGCTGAGGACAGCACCGCAATCTCGTCAGGCTCCGCCCCGATCAGTTTGGCAAAATGTCCTCTGGCCTCCTCCACCCGTGCCATAGACAAGTCGCCATTATGCCCGTGTTGCAGCAAGCTTCGATGGTATTCCTCGATTGCAGCAGAAACTGGCCTTGATATGGCTCCTTGGGAGCAGCTCCCTAGATGAATATGTGAGGACAGCACTGGAAATAGCTGACGGTAGGACTGAAACGGATGTTTCATAATTCCCTTCGCTCCTCTTGGGCACAGCTGCGTGCCTTGATATGATCATTTTATTATCCATATAAGTCATCTTAGAACAAGGGTCTCCCTTCCCATCTTATCGCCAAACATCGACGATAGACGCGAAGAGAGACCCTGTGGAATCAAGCATGTTCCTGCGTTTCATTAATGAACCCGTTTGCGCCCAAACCAGCTTTTAAGCACTAAGGTGGCGAGAGCCAACAATAACAGCAGCGAGGCCACCGCAAAGGATGCCGAGAATTGATATTCGTTATACAAAATTTCCACATGGAGCGGCAGTGTGTTTGTCTCTCCACGGATATGTCCCGAGACCACGGACACCGCCCCGAATTCACCCATCGCTCTCGCATTACACAAAATAATGCCATACAGCAGACCCCATTTGATATTCGGCAGCGTCACCTTCCAGAAAATACGCCAGCCGCGTGCGCCCAGCGTAACCGCCGCTTCTTCCTCCTGGTGTCCCTGATCCTCCATTAGCGGAATCAGCTCCCGCGCTACAAAAGGAAACGTGATGAACAGCGTCGCCAATATAATGCCCGGCAAGGCAAAAATAATTTTGATATCATGCTCGTCCAGCCACGGCCCAAGCCAGCCCTGTGCGCCGAATACCAACACATACATCAATCCGCCGACGACAGGAGAGATGGCAAAGGGCAAATCAATCAGGGTGACCAGCAGGCCCTTACCACGAAATTGAAACTTTGTAATCAGCCAAGCCGCCGCTACGCCAAATACCGTATTCAACGGTACTGTTATCGCCGCCACCAACAGCGTCAGCCGCAGCGCCGACATGGCGTCCGGGTCGCGTAACGCTTCAACGTATACGCTCCAGCCCTGCTTGAGCGCTTCGGTAAGTACGACGATCAGCGGCAGTACCAGCACCCACAGCAAAGCCAGAAAAGCGGCACCGATCAGCGTCCACTTCACCCAAGGGGCTTCGGTTGTAACCCTGTTGGGCGGTGCAGATGAAGGCACAGATGCATGGGTAAGCTCCTGTCCGGTTATCGCTTGTGACATGATGTTTCTTCCTCCTTAAACAGCGGATATACCGCTATCGTATGAACCAAACGCATACTGTCCTGCGTGATAACGTTAGACAGTACGTCGCCGCGACCAGCGCTGAATGCTGTTAATCACCAGCAGCAGCAGGAATGAAATGACCAACAGCATCAATGCTACCGCCGTAGCTCCGGCATAGTCATTTTGCTCCAGCTTGGACATAATGAGCAGCGGCGCGATCTCGGTCTTCATCGGCATATTGCCGGAAATGAAGACGACTGAGCCATACTCCCCGATGCCACGGGCAAAGGCGAGCGCAAAGCCCGTCAGCAGCGGTGGTATCAGCTCGGGCACAATAACGCTGCGAAAGGTACGCCATCTGCCCGCTCCCAGCGTAGCGGCGACCTCCTCCTCGTCCTTGTCCAGCTCCTCCAGCACGGGCTGGACCGTCCGCACGACGAACGGGATGCCGATAAACATCAGCGCGAGCGTAATACCCGTCTGCGAGTAGGCCATCCTCCAGCCAAGCGGTTCGAACAACGAGCCGATCCAGCCATTTTGCGCATATAGAGCTGTCAAAGCAACACCCGCAACCGCTGTAGGCAATGCAAAGGGCAGATCAATCACCGCATCAAAAATCCGTTTTCCCGGAAATTCATAACGCACCAGCACCCAGGCGATCAGAAAACCGAGGAACAGGTCAATCAGCGCCGCAGCGGCAGCGCACAAAAAGCTTACCTTGTAAGAAGCCAGTACCCTGACGTCAGTCGCCACATCCCAAAACTTCTCCCACGTCAATCCGGTTGAGTTCAGAAGCAGCGCCGATAAAGGCACCAGCACCACCAGACTGAGGTACAGCACACTATATCCCATCGTTAACCCGAACCCGGGAAGTACGCGTTTTCGGGTGACTTGCACTTGACTCATGTTCTGTCCATCCCTCTCTGAAATCCATTAACTTCCAGGTACATAAATTTGGTCAAAGATGCCCTTGTCGCTAAAATGCTTTTGCTGCGTCTCCTTCCACGTTCCGAATACATCCTTCAAGGTCACCAGTTCCAGCTTGGGAAATTGATCCTTGAACTTCGCCTTTACGCTATCCAGCGTTGGACGATAATAGTTCTCGGCAGCAATGGTTTGCCCCTCTTCGCTGTACAAATATTTCAAGTACGCATCCGCTACCTCTCGTGTACCTTTTTTATCCACAACCTTATCGACCACCGCTACCGGAGGCTCGGCCAAAATGCTGATCGACGGGTATACGATATCGAATTTATCCGTACCCAGCTCCTTCACGGAAAGCAGCGCTTCATTTTCCCAAGCGATCAGTACATCACCAATTCCGCGCTCCACAAAGGTCGTTGTCGCTCCACGCGCACCGCTGTCCAGTACCGGCACATGTTTGTACAGCTCCTGTACAAACTGCTGGGCTTTAGCTTCATCGTTATTGTTTTTCTTGAGCGCATAGGCCCATGCCGCAAGGTAGTTCCAGCGGGCTCCACCTGACGTCTTGGGGTTCGGCGTAATAACCTGCACATCACCCCGGATCAGATCGTCCCAGTCTTTAATCCCTTTCGGATTACCTTTACGCACCAACAGCACAATGGTTGAAGTGTATGGAGAGCTATTATGCTCATATTTATCCTGCCATCCCTCTTTAATCAGCCCTTTTTCCTGTAACGCATCAATATCGTAGCCCAGAGCCAGAGTAACTACGTCCGCATCCAGCCCGTCCTGCACAGAACGGCTTTGTTTACCAGATCCTCCATGAGATTGCTTGATCGTAACCTTCTGCCCTTTCTCCTTCTCCCAGTGAGCGGCAAACGCCTTGTTATACGCCTCATACAGCTCACGGGTCGGATCATAAGAAACATTGAGCAGCTCCACATCTTTGGAACCCGCAGCAGAGCTGCCATTCGCCTGTGTTTCTCCTTTGCTTGCTCCGCAAGCACTTAACGTCAACGTCAAAACCAAAGATAGCCCGAGAATAAGTCCACTTTTCCATTTCCCTTTCATCAAAACCCTCCTAATTCTATGTAATTAATAAAAACAAATTCATTTACGCCTGTTATTGACAGACGTATCCAAAAAAAAGAGCGGAGAATTCCCTGATGCAGCCCTGATAGGTCAAACCTGTCGCTTGGACAGTGTCTGCCTGCTGTTCCTAGAGGTTCTCCGCCACAATGGCGAGATCATACTTTAATACTTTAATTCTTTAATTCCTACCTGTTTAATGAGTTATGTAGATATAATACGAGAGTTTATGAGCGTTGTCAAACCTTTTTTTGGGATGGATGATCTGTGCTTCGCTTCCTTCAGGGGATAAAAGTCAGGAACAACAGGATGTTCCCGACTGCTTACAGGCTATTTTCACACACGAGGTACTGCTTAATTGGCGACCGTTTCAAGATTGACTGAAAAAACTCCAAAAAGCTTCGGATTGTTTGTATCTCTTCTCAACCACAGCTCGCCTGAGCCAACCATGACTCCCTGATAATTGACAAACAAGTCGTCTGTCTTTTGATTCACCAACGCTTCACGAATTGCGTCCGTAAAAATCTGATCGTACTTGGCAATGAACTCTTTCTTATTCGGAATTGTTAGTGCCTTTTCACTGTCGTTGACGCGCAGAGGATAGAAAATGTAATTGGCCACCTTTTCCTTGTCATTGTCGGCAACAGCCTTCTGCAACGCTTTGAACGTGTTCAAAAACGCCTTAGGGTCCTGAATACCTGCTACCTCAAAAGGATTGTGGGATGGATTGGCGGATTTTGGGGAGGAAGAAACATCCGATGAAGTAGCCGGGGCCGATGGACTTGACTTTTCCGCTTCATTTCCGTTGTTTTCCGCACTCTCGCTCTCTTTCGCTACTTTTTCATTTGGGGCTGAACCACTACGATCCGCATCAGCTCCATGCTCTATCGCACTTGTATTGCTTCCGGTCTCGACGGTTTCAGCATTCTTATCCTGGCCGCAGCCAGCGAGAGCTACAAATGTAAGTGTAAGTAAAATGGCTGTGAGTGACAGCCTCCGTGACATTTTCTGATTACCGTATTCTTGGTTTTTGGGCACAACGGGTCATCCTTTCTGCTTCTGCTTTCTGCTCTGACCTATTCTGTTCATTAAGTCTTCAACCGTTCTATTGTAACATAAGTAGGCTAATGACCGCATGTCGTGCCCATATGGAAGGAGCTTACAGTGTAATATAAGCGAACGTTTTCACTGATCCTTTGGAGCCATCGTCCGTATTTACATCCAAAATCAGCTCAGTTGTGGAATCCTTCGTTGCTTCATTTTGTTCCTCCGGCTTTACCAACAACAGATCATGCCGTTCTCCCGGCTGCAACGTTCGGCTGGAAAATCCATCTGTCTGACCTGACAAGCCTGACGTACCCGCGCTTTTAAGCTTATATCGTATAGGTTGCTTCCCTGTATTCTTGATGCTGATATACAGCTTCCGTCCCTCTTCAAATGTAAAGTTCGTATGAGCAGGCCCCTCAAATTGCATCTCCTGATCATGTACAATGCGCTTCGTTACGCCCCCTTGCTCATTCTGCACACTTAACGGAGCAGCCGGGTGCACCACACTCGCCGTTGATGTAGTATGCGTAGTCGTCGATAAGTTGGCAAAAGCGGCATACCCCACAATTGCCCCTGCGACCCCCATCCAAACCCACTTATCTACCATTTCATTTCCTCCTTTATAGAAATATGTTGAATCCTAAACGATATAAGCCATTTTCCATACCATTTAGTCGTCGCCGTGATTACACAGATGGAACGGCTTATCTTCCACAAGAAAACGATCCAGCCAGGTCATTTTGAATATAAAATCGGGGGCAGATTCAATCAATCCGTTCACAACATTTAAGGAGCGCAGATTTTTCAGATTTTGTATTTCAGGGGGCAGTGTACGAATTCCGCTATATTGTATATCCAAATACTCCAACTGTTGTAGCTCTCCTATCTCAGGCGGCAAATGCCGGAATGACAACTCATCCTTGGGAATCACCTTGTAATCCGGTGCTGGACGGTCATAGCTCCCACAAGCGATATTCAAGCTTTGGAGTCGGGTTAGCTTGGCAATGTTGGCTGGTAGCTCTTCCAGATCCGCTACTTGTATCGTCAGTGACTCCAAGGATTCCAATTCGAACAAAGCTGGAGGTAATGATCGTATATCCTGCTCGAAGATGGTCAGATGCTGCAAAGAATACAATTCTCTGATCCGTTCCGGTATCTCCGTCAAAGCAAACCCCATCAACTCCAACCGATCTGGCTGATGCCGAATGGCATCGTTCAGAAAAGCATCTATATCCCGATGCTCAGGCTTGTGAATGAACACACCGGGGATAAGCTCCTCCAATGCAGCGACCTCTTCTCTACCCATGTTCAGTCTGCCTATTCGCTCGTGAGCAACGTTGATGATCCAATCCTCTCCTTCGGCATTCTGGAAACACAAATCCTCAGGTACTTTCGGATGCATCCAGGAAAACAAGCTGGACGCCGCTCGCTTTAACAGCTCCCCCGCCGCCGGCGTGCATTGGTATCGATAGAACGTTCCTTGTGTGTAGGCTACAGCATGTTTTCCTCTCATCTCCTCATAGGAATGCGTTGACAGCAAAAATGGATTCAATTGCTGTAACAGTTCCTTGAACATGATAGTCGTGTCGAAATCAATACCCATGTCCTCTGTCTCCCATTCATGTACGCCTAGCATAAAAGTGTCCGCTCGTTCCATAGCATAATCAATCAGCCGTTCATAGGCCGTTCCCCGGACATCGCTGTATAATTCGAACATGTCTCTCCCCCTCTATGATGCCCTTCTGCCTTACTATACAAAAAACCGAACTCATATCTATTATGAGTCCGGCTGTCATATTTTTCAAACTTGATCCAAGGCATCTATGCGCTTATACGTTCAGCGTGTTACGGGACTTTTTCTTATCCAATACACTATAAACCACAAATATAATTAAATATGCCGCAATCAGGAGAGTGGAGAACAAATACATCGTTTTATAGGAGGTTAATCCCGCAACCATACCCAAAATCAAAGAGCCTCCCCCGATGCCCAAATCGAAGAAATTATAAAACGAACCCACGGCATCCTCTCGCTCATCTTCTCCGACCACACTGATGGCCCAAGCCTGCAAAGCCGGGAAAATAGCTCCAAAGCTCAAGCCATACAGCACAGCAGCGACCAAAAATTGCAATTCCGTCCGCGATGAGGCCACCATGATAATGGCGGCGATAAGCACAACCCCTGCGGGAATCAGGATATAAGCCGGGCCTTTGGTATCAAAAATTTTACCGGACACCAGTCGGACGAGGAAGCTTGCCATAGCCACCGTAAAGAAGAACCATGCTACGTTGGTAAATCCCTGCTCCTTGGCAAATAAGGCCACGAAAGACATCACTCCACCTGCCACTACGCCGACCAGCAGTACAAGACAGGATTGCAGCAGCACTTTTTTTTCAAATAATTTGAGTGGAACCTTCGTTTTTTCCTTCGTTGTATCTGCACTCGTCGGTTGAACAGAATGGCGACGAGCCAATACGATCATAGCAAGAGCTAGCAGCATAATGACAGCGCCCATGGAAAACAGTCCGTTAAAGCCCGCTGCATGCAGCATCCATATGCCAATCAACGGCCCCACGGAGATCGCTACCGTCTCACCTACGCCAAAATAGCCCATTCCTTCTCCCATACGATGAGAAGGCAATTCATCCGAGGCAGAAGTCGCATATAGAGTACTAGCAATACCAAATCCAAAGCCATGCACCAGCCGGAACACCAGCAACAGCAGCAAACTGGTGGAAAACATGTAGCTGCCCGTGGCAAGTATACAAATCGCCACCCCGATAATGAGAACATACTTCCTGTCCATAAGCTGGATCAGCTTACCAGAAAATGGACGAATGAATATCGCTGAGCACACAAACACACCTGTCACCAGGCCGATCTGTGACGGACTACCACCAAGACTTTCCACAAACAGCGGCAGCGTCGGCAAAAGCATTTCGAATGCCATGAATAATATAGCATTGGAAATCATCAAAAGTATAAAGTTTCTGGACCAAAAGCTTTCCTTCACAGACACACTTCTCTTCCCCCAATAAAATTATGTTGACTCAAATGCCTGGATGCTCAGGCCTGAATCAAGCCATGCCAGTAAATATCCCAAGAGCTTTCCAGACGCGGATCAAAATCGGCGGTACCGTTATACACCAGCTCTACCAGCATGCCTTCGATCAAATTCATATAAGCTGTTGCAGCGGATCGAGCTGGAACACGAAGCTTAACCGATGTTTCGGCTGCCAGCCGCTCATATACCAAGCTGGTTTTATGCTCTACATAGCGTGTGACCAGGGCCTGAACCTGGGCTTCCAGCGTAGACGGAATTAGAAAGCCGACATACAGGATCAAACGCAAATTCATGGCGCTCTCATAGCGTTCCTTAAATTCAATGATTAACCCTCGCAGGACAGCTTCAAGGGACTGTTCGGATTGATCTTGAAAATAACGATCCAGCTCCAAAATCTCCTGATCCACCGCATCCGCAAATATATCCAAAAATAAATCGTCCTTGCTTTTAAAATGAGCATAAATCGACTGCTTCTTAATCCCTACCTCATCAGCAATCAGTTGCAGGGAGGCCGCATCGTATCCCTTTCTCGCAAATTGCTGCAAGCCAGCCGCTTTAATTTTCTGCAGTGTCATGTTCTTCCTCCAATAACCTTACGAACGGTCGTCAGTTTGTAGGTTCAGTATAGTACCCTCACTGGACATTGACAATAGCATTTTTTCCTTTCGGCTTAAAATAGCTCCGCTCATCCTTTCTTTTCATCATTGAAATTCCTTGTTGTTTGGTTAACCAAAGCGGGAGCTACAAAAGCCGGAAGCCCTCTAACTGAGGGTCTCCGGCTCGATAACCACGATATCTATTACAACCTTATGAGTACGGCTTAACGCTTACTCTGTCACCGTTCCGTAGATCAGTACGGGAGCTTCGGCGTGATCCGCAATGCGGATGTTCGCGTAAATTTTCTCCAGCACTTGGGCTACATCTTCACGGTTGGCATGAATGGTAACCAGTGAATCGCCC
The DNA here is from genome assembly GCF_044908085.1 of Paenibacillus sp. RC73. Lineage (NCBI taxonomy): Bacteria > Bacillati > Bacillota > Bacilli > Caryophanales > Paenibacillaceae > Paenibacillus > Paenibacillus sp. RC73. The sequence continues at coordinate 48,560 of NZ_JBIYCV010000010.1, read as the reverse complement.
ACTTTTACAGCATCGCCGACCTTTTTGTTCAGCATCAGGCCGACAGCCAGATCAATCTCGGATTCTTTGGTTGCGCGTCCTGCTCCAAGCAGCATCGCAGCCGTACCGATTTCGTCAGCCACGATTTCAGCGACCACACCATCCTGCTTCGCAGGTACTTCAATAAGATACTGTGCTTGTGGCAAGCGTTCTGGATGATCCACAACCGAAGCGTCACCGCCCTGGTTTGCAATAAACTCTTTGAATTTCTCCAGCGCTTTGCCGTTGCGAATGACTTCTTTGAGCTTCTCTTCGGCGTCTTCGAGGGAATTGGCTTTGCCAGCCAAAAATACCATCTGACTGCCCAAGGACATACACAGCTCTTCCAGATCCTTTGGTCCTTGACCGCGAAGTGTATCAATCGCTTCTTTGACTTCCAGCGAGTTACCAATGGCAAGACCCAGCGGCTGACTCATATCGGAAATGACAGCCATCGTTTTGCGGCCGACGTTGTTACCGATGCTTACCATCGCGTGTGCCAGTTCTTTGGCATCATCGACGGTTTTCATGAACGCACCTGCACCTGTCTTCACATCGAGTACGATGGCATCAGAACCGGCAGCGATTTTTTTACTCATAATCGAGCTGGCAATCAGCGGAATCGAGTTTACCGTAGCGGTAACATCACGCAGCGCATACAGCTTTTTGTCCGCAGGTGTCAGGTTGCCGCTTTGTCCAATGACCGCAATTTTGCTGCGATTGACCAGATCCACGAATTCGTCCTTACTGATTTCTACGTGGAAGCCTGCAATAGCCTCCAACTTATCAATCGTTCCTCCGGTATGTCCAAGGCCGCGACCTGACATTTTCGCTACCGGAATATCCAAAGCCGCTACGAGCGGAGCCAGCACCAGCGTTGTCGTATCACCCACACCGCCAGTAGAATGCTTATCGACCTTCACGCCTTCAATCGCGGACAGATCAATTGTGTCACCTGAATGAACCATTGCCATCGTCAGATCCGCGCGTTCGCGCTCGGTCATATCTTTGAAGAAAATGGACATCGCTAACGCACTCACCTGATAGTCAGGAATTTCCCCCTGCGTGTAGCCCTGGATAATAAAATTTATTTCCTCGGTGGTCAGTTCTTTTCCATCACGCTTTTTCTCGATCAAGTCTACCATTCTCATATGTCATTTCTCCTCACTGTGCGTATGATCGTTTACAGGGATATTGCTGTATCCAGGGCAACTTCCATCATTTCTTTAAAGGTCGTTTGCCGTTCTTCCGCTGTCGTTTCTTCACCCGTCAGCAAATGATCGCTTACCGTCAGAATCGTCAACGCGTTTACGCCAAATTTGGCTGCCAGCGTGTACAATGCCGAAGTCTCCATCTCGACACCCAGTACGCCGTATTCCATCAGCTTTTGTGTAATTGATTTGTCATCACGATAAAAGCTGTCCGAGCTGAACACGTTACCGACATGCATTTTTAAGCCCTTGGCAACACCGCGATCATAAGCGCCCTTTAATAAAGGGAAGCTGGCAATCGGCGAATAGTCGTAGCCGCCAAAAATATGGCGGTTCATGCCGGAATCCGTGCAAGAAGCCTGTGCCAAAATAACGTCACGAACGTGTACATGCTCCTTCATCCCGCCACATGTACCTACGCGGAACAAGTTTTTCACACCGTACTCACTAATGAGCTCATTGACATAAATACTGATGGACGGCAGTCCCATTCCGGTTCCCTGTACAGACAGGCGTTTGCCCTGATACGTTCCCGTAAATCCGAGCATTCCGCGTACCTCGTTGTAGCAGGTCACGTCTTCCAGATACGTTTCAGCAATAAATTTCGCCCGCAACGGGTCTCCAGGCAGCAGAATCGTTTCTGCAATCTCTCCTGGTTTGGCTCCAATGTGTACACTCATGTTTTTTATTCCTCCGTCCCATTTGTCCGAGCTTAATCCTGATTCTAATTCCGATTATTGAAGCTCTGCCAAAAAGCTCGTTCCGTGTTCAGGCAGCTTCACACCAAAGTTATCCGCTACCGTCGCTCCGATATCCGCAAACGTTTTACGTACCGCAAGCTCCTTGCCTCCAGCTGCAAAACGTGGGGAGTACACCAACAGAGGCACATATTCACGTGTATGATCCGTTCCCCGATACGTCGGGTCATTCCCGTGGTCTGCGGTGATAATCAGCAGATCTTCATCCGTCATTTTAGCGAATACCTCCGGCAGACGGGCATCATAATCGTCCAAAGCCTGACCATATCCCTGCGGATCACGGCGATGACCATATACGGCATCAAAGTCGACCAGATTCAAGAAGCTTAACCCGGTAAAATCTTCATCCAGCGTAGTCACCAGCTTATCCATACCGTCCATATTAGACACGGTGCGCACTGCTTTCGTAACACCCTCGCCGTCATAAATGTCGGAGATTTTACCCAATGCGATCACATCCAGACCTGCATCCTTCAACTCGTTCATTGTGGTACGACCAAACGGCTTGAGCGCATAATCATGGCGATTGGAGGTGCGGGAGAAGTTCCCAGCCTCTCCTACGAACGGACGCGCAATAATCCGGCCCAGCATGTACGGGTCTTCCAGCGTGATTTTACGACAGAACTCGCAAATCTCATAAAGCTCCTTCAAAGGTACAACTTCCTCATGCGCCGCAATTTGCAGCACCGAATCCGCCGATGTATAGATGATGAGCGCTCCTGTTTTCACATGTTCCTCGCCCAGCTCGTCAATGATTTCCGTTCCGCTGGCAGGCTTGTTGCCGATGACTTTGCGGCCCGTATGCTCCTCAATGCGCTGAATCAGCTCATCCGGAAAACCATCAGGGAATACGCGGAAAGGAACCGCAATATTCAAGCCCATGATTTCCCAGTGTCCGGTCATTGTATCCTTACCGTTGGACGCTTCCTGCATTTTGGTGTAATACGCCAAAGGTTGCTCAGCGGCTTGCACCCCTTCAATAGAACGAATATTGGACAGACCGAGCTTACCCATATTCGGCATGTTCAGACCGCCGCGTTCGCGGGCAATATGACCCAGTGTATCTACATCGTAATCATCAAACTGGGCAGCATCCGGCGCTTCGCCGATCCCCACAGAGTCCATAACAACCAAGTGAATCCGTTTGAATTTAGACATGATGAAATTCCTTTCCTAACTCGCTGTTTTTTTTACAAAAACAACCCTGCAATCGTTGCCGACAGCACGCTAACCAGCGTCGCGCCGTACAACAGCTTCAGACCAAAGCGGGCCACCACATTCCCCTGCTTCTCATGCAGACCCTTCACAGCCCCGGAAATGATACCGATGGACGAGAAGTTTGCAAAAGATACGAGGAACACCGATACGATCCCGATTGTGCGATCCGACAAGCCCGTTTGCTTGGTCAGATCCAGCATCGCCACAAATTCGTTAGACACGAGCTTGGTGGCCATAATGCTGCCCGCCTGAACCGCTTCGCTCCATGGAATCCCCATGACAAAAGCGATAGGCGCAAACACATAACCAAGCAAGGATTGAAAGCTTATTCCAAGCGCCCAGGAGAAAATCCCGTTAACCATGGCAATCAGCGCCACAAAACCGATCAGCATCGCAGCTACCGTAATGGCGACTTTGAAACCGTCCATAATATACTCCCCGAGCATTTCGAAGAAGGACTGCTTCTCTTCCTCCTGAACCTCCAGCAAATCATCTTCCTTCTCAATCTTGTACGGATTAATAATCGAAGAGATAATAAAGCCGCCGAACAGGTTCAACACCAAAGCAGTAACCACATATTTGGGGTTCAACATTTGCATGTAGGCTCCCACAATCGACATGGACACCGTAGACATCGCAGACGCACACAGCGTATATAGTCGATGCTTCGGCAGGAGACCAATTTGCTTTTTAACGGAAATAAACACCTCGGATTGACCCAGAATAGCCGAAGCTACAGCGTTGTAGGATTCCAGTTTACCCATTCCGTTTACTTTGCTCAAGACAAGCCCGATATATTTAATAATAAAAGGCAGCACTTTTACATATTGCAAAATCCCAATCAGCGCGGATATGAACACGATTGGCAGCAATACACCGATAAAGAACGGCGCCGCTCCTTCATTCGCAATCCCGCCGAATACAAAGTTAATTCCTTCCATAGCATATCCAATCAGACTATTAAACCCTTTTGCAAAACCTTTGACCAGAATTTCACCAATCTCTGTATGCAGCAATACAAAAGCAAGTGCCGCCTGCAATACAACCATTACCACCAACGGACGATACCTGATTTTACGTTTGTCACTGCTGGCAACGTAAGTAAGTGCAAATACAACAAGCAGTCCCACCAGAGCAATTACATATTTCATTTTATTTTCCCCCTCATTACATTAAGCGCTTACATTACCCATAAAAAGAATGCGCCCCGAAAGAGGCATTCTTTTTTTTATTTCCCCAGATCGGCAGGTCGAAAAGCACCCGGCAGTAGTTGGTCCACCGTCCACTCTTCCGTGTTGCCATGAAGGTTGGTCAGATACACTTTGGTATCTGGTTGAGCAAATTCGGAAATCACCTGACGACAGGCTCCGCATGGAGACACAGGCCCTTCCGTATCTGCTACAATCGCAATGGCATCAATTTTACGGCAGCCTTCGGATACCATTTTAAAAATCGCTGTCCGTTCCGCACAATTGCATAAGCCGTAGGAGGCATTTTCCACATTACATCCTCGATAAATCGTGCCATCGCTTCCGAGAACCGCAGCACCGACCTGAAAATTCGAGTACGGAATATATGCCTGTTTACGCGCCTCAAGCGCTTCCTGAATCAATTGATCCTTCATCGCGAATCCCTCCATGACTTTAAAATGAACTTAGTAGGAAGATGTAGACTGCTGGCCCTCGATGATTGTCACACCGGAACTTGCACCGATCCGGCTTGCGCCCGCTTCTACTAATTTCTGTACGTCTTCCAGACTGCGTACGCCGCCGGAAGCCTTAACACCAATCTCAGGTCCTACGGTTTTGCGCATCAAAGCCACATCTTCCACAGTAGCTCCGCCTGTAGAGAAGCCTGTCGAAGTTTTCACGAAATTAGCTCCTGCTTTGACCGACAGCTCGCAAACCAGTACCTTTTCTTCGTCTGTCAGCAAGCATGCTTCAATAATTACTTTTACCAGTGTACCCGCGGCTGCTTCCACGACTGCACGGATGTCCTGCTCAACGAGCTGTAAATCACGCGCTTTCAAAGCGCCTATATTAATAACCATATCAACCTCAGTCGCACCGTTAGCAATAGCATCCTTCGTTTCGAACGCTTTCGTTGCCGTCGTATTGGCTCCCAGCGGGAAACCGATAACGGTACAAATGTTCACACCTGTTCCTGCCAGTTGCTCTGCCGAGTAAGCTACCCAGGTCGGGTTCACACATACGGAAGCAAACTGATATTTCTTCGCCTCAGCGGTCAATTTTGTAATTTCATCCTTCGTCGCGTCTGCACGCAACAATGTATGGTCGATCAATCCTGCAATGTTCATTCTCTAAACGCTCCTTCATTAGAGAGATCGTATTAGGACCGATGTCCTTTACTTCTCTGTGATAAGACCATCATAGCACGGCATTGAACATATGTAAAACACATTTTGAAATTATGTTCAAGCCTGCACATAAGACGTTATCTACAGTCCACATTACCCATCTATGAACTGAACTTAAAAGTTACCTATTGCGCCACTTTGCGCCACTGCGCAGTCGGATGGTGCTTCGCTTGTACAGCACCACTCCGCCTACTCCGTTTTAACTGTTCATTTTTTAGTTTAGCTTATATTTCCTCACGCCGAACCATATGTCTACTGTAAAAGTGCCTGTGCCGTAAACTGATCCGTCACCAAAATATTCGCATACTTACCACGCAGCGATGCCCGTATGGCCTCCACTTTGCGCTGTCCTCCTGCTACGAGAATCGCCTTCTCCTTCTTGCGCAAATCAGGCAAATCAATGCCAACGGTACGACTGTTAATTTCCTGACTACATATATTGCCCTCATCATCAAAAAAACGTGAGCAAATATCGCCCTTGCCGATTTTTTGCAACAACTTCTGTTCCTCATGGTTAAAATAGCCCAATCTGAACAACAGCGCATCCTCTTTGACCGTCCCCACCGTAAACACGGCAATGTTCGCCTGCTTGCCAAGCTCAATGATACGCTGGATGTGCCGATCCTCCTCGACCATTTTCTTGACGGCGTGGCTATCAAAAATCACAGGCAACGGCAAATACCGTGCAATCGTGTGAAAGGCTTCCGCGAACAAATTCACCGTCTCCACGGCATACGTGTTGACATGCGAATGGCTTACGCCTCCTTTGAGCTGAACGACCTCGACGCCCTTCACCTGCTTTTGCTGGAGATGAAGCGCCACCGCATGCATCGTCGTTCCCCACGTCACTCCAATAATATCTGCATCTTGTACCGTTTCATGCAAATAATCGGCAGCTTTTTTGCTAATATGCTTCTTGATCTCCTGATATTCATTTAACGGCGAATAGCAGACCAGAACGGTATCCAGCCCGTATTTCTTCTTGATCTGCTCTCCGAGCTCATCCATATCCTCCATCGGATCAACAATACTGATTCTCACATATCCCTGTTCCTTGGCAGCTTGAAGCAACCGCGATACCGTGGGACGCGATACCCCGAGTCTGACTGCAATTTCTTGCTGGCTATAGTCGTTCAGATAGTATAATCTGGCTGCCTCGATACTTAGACGCTGCTTTTCATGATCCATTCTACCTCAACCCGCTTATCTTAAAATGTAGTGCCACCGGACACAACTTCAATCTCCTAAAGCATCTCATATTAGGAGAAACTGAGCGCCATGCCTTGGCCATTTGGAAGATTTAACTGCTATTTTGTGATATTCTGTGAATAGAACCTGGCTACATAGCACCTTCAACTTTATCTTTCCATTTGTTAAAACGCAATAGTTAACCCATTTTAACGTCACTTCACAACCTGTAGTAGTCTTATCTCAAATGTAAGGAGAATTGGCCTATGTCCGAATTTATTGTGTGCAAACTGGCGAGCAAAACGTTCGCTTTAAACTTTGTAGAAGTGGAAGAAGTCATGAATGCCAAGAAAGGAACACCGCTTCCTTTTTCCGAGTCATGGCATGAAGGAATGGTCACCATTCGCGGTGACGTATTTACGATCCTGAATTTGCGCAAAAAACTGCTGCTCCCTGCTTCAGGCGAGTCCTCCGAGGACAAAATGATTTTGCTCAGCCGGGCAAAAATTGCTCTGCTCGTCGATCAGGTAGAGGATACGGCTTCCGACCTGGACAGTCAGTTGAAAAGCAACGAGGAAGAGTGGCAACGCGAGCTGTTTCCTACCGTACTGGAGCATCAGGGCGCTCTCGTTCCGGTGATTGATATGGACGCTTTTCTCGCTTCGACTAAGACGAATTAAGCGTATTGATGTAAAATACCACCCAAAGCTTGAGCCGTCTCGCGCTCATCTTTTGGGTGGTATTTTGCGTTAAGGGGCGTGAAACCTACCGCTATCCCTCTATACGGTCCCCTGTCCATCCTTCATGTGAACCAGCGTGTTCAACTGTTCCAGCAGCGTATTCCCGCCAGTCAGCGAAATGGTACCAATCTTCTCGCAGATTTTTTCCAGAAACTCCAGCTCTTTGAGACGGTAGAGGGTGGCATTTTCGTCCATCAGCTTGGCGGTATTCAGCAGACTGCGAGTGGACGCCGTTTCTTCGCGCCGTGTGATGAGATTGGCTTGAGCCTTTTTCTCTGCCAGCAGCACCGTGTTCAAAATATCCTTGATATCCCCCGGCAAAATGATATCCTTCACCCCTGCCGACGTAAAAGCGACCCCATATTCGCCGCTTTGCTCATTCAGTCGGGTCAAGACATATTCCGCAATTTCCTGCTTCATTTTCAACAAATCATCCAGCTTCATCGTTCCGACATACTCACGCAGCACCAGTTGAAGCATAATGTACATTTGCTCCTCGAATGCCCGGAACTCCAGCGCCCGCAGCGGGTCAACAATGCGGTACTGACAGACGAAGTTCAGGCGCAGTGTGATTTTGTCCTCTGTCATGATTTCCTGCCCCATCAGGTCCATCTGCTGCTGACGCAAATCTATCGTTCTGATCTCCGTGTTCACCGTCGACATCCAGAAGTAATATTTACCCGGCTTCAGCTCGCCTTGCAACACGTTATCATAATACAGGAAGCCCAGCTCATAGCTTGCCACCTGAAGCGCCTTCCAGAAGCCCTGTGTCTTGGCCAAAAAGGCTTGCCCCAACGCCTTATCAATCGCAGGCTGCCGGGTATCCGCATGAACAAAACGATGCTCCTTGAGCACGTTCCAGAAGGCATATTTCCCAGCGGGCAGCAGCTCCACGAACCGATTATCCTCATAATGCAGCACATATTCATAATCCTCTACATCGACGACACTCAATTGCTCCAGCAGAACGGAATCCGTCAAAAACAAACGAATATCATGATCCGGTACAAAAAACGGTTCGGCAACATTTAAAATTTCAACCGTTTCCTGCTGAAATGTCTTCAATACGTAAGTCCCTGGGAGCAGCAGTTTGTGATAGCTTCCCTTTTTAAACAGCAGCCCGCGCTCATCCGATTTAATCGTTATTTTCTTAAACATCGTATCACTCCTAGTATTTAAAATCCTCAGCTTAAAAGTGTGCTTTTTTCTACGTGTGGCGGCTCCGCGGTCCATTTGATCTTCCGATCGCTGTTGCAGTGGAATTCCTAGGATTGATAAAACATTTAAAGGTAGGAATTCTACTGCAAAGGCGAACGCTTCGCTTCTTCAGATTCAAATGGACCGCTCCGCTGCTGCCCGCCTTAAAATCAACACATTTTTAAAATGAGGATTCTTCATTTTTATTCGTTGTAGTAGGGTTAGTGACCCTTGCAGAGCATCCCTCCGGTGTGGACGGCGGGGCCAAGCTTGAGGAAAAAGGAAGGTTCCGCCTGTTCCCGTGTTGCGAGGATGGAATTCATCAGTCCAACATCGACTGTAAACTCATATCTCCCGAAGCTTCGGAGCCTGTCAGCGCTTGCTCTCCCCGGTATCCGCTGGCCGCATAGCCACCTCCCCGATTTCTGTCATGTGGACCAGACATGGGATACTCATTAGGGTCTTTGTAGTGGTTTTTTTCGATTTTTTAAATACTCTACCATGAGTCGCGTGGAAGGCGATTGGGATTCGAACCCTAATTTGGTGGATACATCAGATTTACAGGATACCTCACCCGATCAGGCAGGCACTGCGGGACCATTTGAAATCCTCACCTCGGTAATATCTTTCTGTATCAGCCTTTATCATTATCACGCACACCCGCACTCACGAACATGGCGAAAGTATTACGACTCCATAAAAAAAGACACCTGAGAAGCACATTCGCTTCCCTCGTGTCTTTTGCCATATTGCAATATATGTAAACTTCTTCATTCCCTAAACCATTCACACCATTAGGTGTTCACCCTATGAGTTATTCATCCCAATAACCATTCACCCTAATAAACGTTAGGTATACAAAAAAGAATCCTCCAGGCTTGTAGCCCTTCAGATCCTCAATCTTTGAAGTCTTTAAGTCTTTAAGCCTTTAAGTCCTTTTGCCCTTCCCCCATTGCTCCACACCATTTCGGAAAAATGAGTTACTTTGTGGCGGGTAGTAGCGGAGCGGAGGGGTTGAATCTGGAGAAGCGTGAGCGTTCGCCTTTGCAGTGGGATTCTTACCTCTACATGTCTTATACAATCCGAAGAATCCCACTGCAACAGCGATCGGAAGATCAACCCCTTCGCGGAGCGCTTTCTCCCACCCACAACCTCACTCATTTTTCCCGCCCAAAATACCCTTCTATTTTCCAATCCACGCCAACCTGCGTTACGCTCAAATCTTGTAGCCCAACCGCATCGCTCATGGCGGACACGCCTTCTCCCCCGAGAAAGCCCGGTGCTCCACGCCCTCCAACCAGCTTTGGCGCAATATACAGCACGAGCTTGTCTGCCAGTCCTTGCTGCACGAACGAAGCGTTCACCTCGGCCCCGCCTTCCACGAACACCGAAGATACCTCCGCCGTACCCAAAATATCCAGCATTTGCGGCAGGTTGACCCGATCACTGTTTTCATCCTGTGTCGGATATACCTTTACACCCAACTGTTCCAGCTGATTCCGCTTGCCTTCATCATAAGCACGTCCTGTAAATATCCAGGTAGGTGCCTCACCATCTGTAATAACACGGGCATCCAAAGGAATGCGTAGCGTGCTGTCCAGAATAATGCGAATCGGATTCCGACCTTCTGGCAGACGAGTTGTAAGCTGCGGATTATCGTGAATGACTGTCTGTACACCGACCAGTATCCCTACATGCTCGTGACGAAGGCGATGCACATCCTCTCGTGCAACCTCGGACGTTATCCATTTGCTTTCCGAGGTTCGAGTGGCAATTTTGCCATCCAGCGTCACCGCTGATTTGATCGTGATAAAAGGACGCTTGCTCACGATATATTGGTTAAACACTTCATTCATGCGGACAGATTCCTGCTCACATACCCCAACGATGACCTCAATACCCGCATCCTTCAGGATTTGTACCCCTCTGCCCGAAACCAGCGGATTAGGGTCCAGCGCCGCAATAACGACCCGACGAATGCCAGCCTTCACAATCGCTTCCGCGCACGGGCCTGTCCGTCCATGGTGGGAACACGGCTCCAGCGTCACATAAATCGTTGCTCCCTGAGCATGTTCACCCGCCATACGCAAAGCATGAATCTCGGCATGTGGCTCGCCAGGCTTCAGATGAGCACCAATCCCGACAATGCGGCCGTTGTTCACAATGACCGAGCCAACGAGCGGATTCGGTTCCGTTTGTCCCTTGGCACTTTTGGCATTTTCCAGCGCCAGGCGCATATATTTCTCGTGAGTGGTCATAGAACCTCCCTGAAATCGAAATCCCGCAAATGGCCGGACCGTTCCACCTTCGTATTTAAATACCGTTCATTATATTGCGACACATCGCCCCACAACGGCATACGCCCTGCGACATTCATACCGGATTGCTTCAAGGCTTCCAGTTTTTTAGGGTTATTTGTAATTAAGGTTACCGGTTTTTGTCTCAGATGACGGAGCACACTAATCGCATCCGCATAATTGCGAGTATCATCTTCAAAGCCCAATTGGTGGTTGGCTTCGACGGTGTCCATACCTTCTTCCTGCAAAATGTAAGCCATCGCTTTGCTAAACAAGCCAATCCCACGGCCCTCATGGTTTGCCAGATAGAACAACGCACCCGTTCCGTGCTCCACAATCATTTTCATGGACTGGTGGAGCTGAAATCCGCAATCACAACGCTTGCTACCAAAAATATCTCCAGTATGGCAAATGCTATGCATACGAACAAGCGCATTTTCCGACTGTTGAAGATCGCCGTACACCAGTACGCTCGATTGCTGCCCCTCTGCCAAATTCAGTGTGGACAAACGCTTCACAATCGTGTCAGCGTTGGCATTTATCAAGTCCTGACGATCTTCCTCATCCCGTACAGGCAACCAGCAATACCATTGAAAAACAACCGTTTCCCCTTCCAAATTGACTGGCAGCTTAATCGGCCCAACCAAAATCGTCGAAGATTGCTCTCCGCGAATCGTTTGAATTTTATCATTAAGTAACGTAGCTACGTCTTTTTGGTTCATCTCTCTGCACCATCCTTTATATAAGCTCTATCTATCCGGAAGCCCCGGCTATTTAAAGGCTAATCGCTGATTTATATGATTTGATTTTCTGCTTGTAAAAAATATTCATGAAACGTGGATTCCATCGTAAGCTGTCGTTCCTGAAGCTCTGTGACAGTCAGCCGCCGCTCGTCTTCGAACTCCTTTAGGCCCGCTGCAGTATATCCACCCTCCTGACGCAAACGAAGAAGCTCACTCGCCAGTACATCGGCATCCTTCAAGGCTGCGTTCAAGCCAAAAGCTCCGGTAGGTGTCATGGTATGCGCCGCATCTCCAATGAGGACCAGTCCGTTCCGCGACCACGTATCACTGCGGCTGCTGAAAATATCCAACGGTACGAAGTCCTTCCACGAACGAATGTGATCATGCACGTTATGCTCCAGATCGGGAAATGCATCTGCCAACAACTGTATGAACGGTTCAAACGACTGCTTAAACAAGGCAGGAAAGCTGCCTTCATCTACGTTCCAGCCAATTTGAATATAGCCCTCAGCCTGCGAAAATAAAGACAACTGCCGCCCGTTGACCAATGCCAGACGTGTGACAGGCTCCCATCCGGCAGGTGCCATAATTTTGGCCCACAGCAGATCATAGCCGTGTCTGATATTCGTCACTGGCATTTGCGCCAGCTTGCGCATGGTCGAATAGCGACCATCTGCCCCGACAATAACAGAGCTGCGAATCGTAACCTCATCGCCGTTCTTATCGCAAGCGATCAAGCCCGTGTATCCCTGCTCGCTATCGCCTTCCAGCGCAGTCACTGTCGTGCCCGCCAAATAACGAAAGGACTCATACGTAGCCGCCTGCTTGAGCAAAGCGTCCAAAAAATGAGGCTGTGGAATATGGACCCCTACATTACCGACCGCTGGCTCAATCGTCTTCACCTGCTGCTGATGCTCCCAATATTCGATTCTCGTCGAAGCGAGGATGTAGTCCTCATGAATTTGTTCGAGCAGCTTATGCTTTTGGATCACTTGCTGACCCTCATCATTTAAAATTTCGCCGCGAAAAGCCTTTCCCGCCACGCTCTGCCGCTCAACCAATATCGTCGAAACACCTTGCTCCGCCAACAAACAGGATAACAAGGCCCCGGCTGGTCCCCCTCCAACTACGCACACTTCACATTCCAGCTTCATCTGACTTCCTCCTGCGCCTAAACCATGACCTCAACAATTAGTCCGTACCTGTTAATTTAATTGCATCGTTATAATATCAAATTTTAAGCATTTTGCAACAATCCCAAGAGCGATTTCGAATCAGCAATATATAGATCGAAGCGGTTTAGTTCGTCTATATATTGTACTTTCGAGCGTGGGGAATCGAATGATGGAAAATGCTATATATACGTCCGTATCGAATCCGACAAGTTACTTTATGTAACAAAGTATATTTATATCATTCTATTTCGTCAAGTAATAAATTTATGTAAAGTAAAATCATTTACTTTTAACAGTGGATCGTTAATAATAGGAGCATGAGGTGATCACATGAACATTCCGCAAATGTGCCCACGGTTTGAAAAAGCCATGGAGCTACTGAGCAAACGTTGGACGGTATTAATCGTGTTTCAACTAACTAACGGTCCGCAACGATTTGTCGCGATTGAGAATTCAATCCCCAATTTAAGCGGGAAGGTCCTTTCCGATCGCTTGAAGGAGCTTGAGGAAGAAGGAATCATACAACGTATGGTTTATCCAGAGAAGCCGGTTCGGATCGAATACTCCCTTACGGATAAGGGACGCGATTTAGCGCCGTTGTTTGACCATATCGGGACTTGGGCTACCCGCTGGATTGAAGTTCTGCCAGCAATTGAGCAGCAATAACCTGCGTTAAATCAACACGGACACAGACTGCTAACATGCCAAAGAACGCCTTGCGTCATGAGTACAATTGTACTCATGACGCAAGGCGTTCTATTTTTCATATGACGGATTGCCCTATGATTTACTTATATATCGCCTCGTAGCATTTCCTCGCGAATAGACTGAACCCGCTTTTTCCCCCAATCATACATCATTTCTACAATAGGTAAAATCGTCATCCCCAGCTCGGTCATTGAATATTCTACCTTTGGGGGCACCTCGGGATACACCTCTCGATGTACAATGCCGTCCTCCATCAATTCTCGCAACTGATTGGTCAGTACTTTATGAGACAGCTTCGGAAACAGCCTTTGCAAGTCACTGAACCGGTGCGGCCCTTCCACACCCAGATGCCATAAAATGACGACCTTCCACTTGCCGCTTAACACCGACAAGGTCAGTTCTTTTTCACAGTTATAGTCTCCGTTGACGATCTTCTCCCGTATTTCTTCTCTCAGCGTATCAGACATATATCGGTTAACTCCTTCTATTCCATCATGATCTTGCACCGTACTTGCACCGTAATAGTAACCTGCAGGTAACCTCCGCACTTGAAAGTGCATTCTTCACAGCCGGACGAAGCCATTCTACAATAATAGATATCGTTTCACATTCAAGGAGGAATGAAGTATGAGTAAAAAGGCTCTTTTTATTATACCCCCGGAACGCTTTAATGAAGATGAATTGTTTAAACCGAAGGAAGCGCTGGAGCAAGCAGGCGTTACCGTTACGCTGGCTAGTACCAAAACAGGTGAAATTATCGGTGACTACAACGGTAAAGCGACCGCGAATCTGGTTTTCACAGACGCTGTCCCTACTGATTATGATGTGGTCGCTGTAATCGGCGGATCGGGCACGAATGATCATCTGTGGAACAACACGGATCTCCAATCCCTGCTAAAACAAACGCATGAGCAAAAGATTCTGTTGTCCGGCATCTGTGCTGGCTCTGTAGCCGTGGCCCAAACCGGGCTGCTCTCCGGCAGAGCGGCTGCATGCTATCCGGTGGACGTGCAAAAGGATCAGCTCCAGACGTATCAAGTCGAATATGTGACTCAGCATGTGGTTGCCCATAGCGACATCATTACTGCTGATGGTCCAGACGGCGCACAGGAATTTGGCGAAGCCCTCGTTCAAGCCTTGCAATAGGTTTGAGCCGAGCCCCCCACAGAACAGGTAATACGATCAAGCATTTTCAGGCCCTTTTTTTATTGGACTTGGAGATGCTTTCTTTCTAATACTATAACGTCTCATGGCTCCTGGAACGCCTTTGATTTCCAGCATTCCCTCATAAATCAGGGCTCGAAGCCGATATTCGAAGAATTCATCTCCCATCTGCTGATCCAGGTGCCCCATAGCTTCTCCGATCACTCTTGCTGATTTGATAAAATCAGGCTGGACTTGCCGCTTGTGCAACTCATCCACCTTACTCAAAATATAGGCATCATAATCGTTTTCTTCTACATTAACGATGCTCCCATCCTTCCATATACGTAGCACCTCAGGCTTCATCGCCAGCTTACACCATTCTTCCGCCATTCGTTCTCTTTCTTCTGGTGTTAAAGAAACACCCTTGTCCTCTCGACTTAGAATAGCTTGTAGTTTGTCGGCAGGTATCTCGCCTGATCTTAGGCCTGTAGCATCCGGACGTTTAAATACGCGGCTGTAAGCATCTGCCGCATTTTTAATCCGAATATCGTTAGACATATTCCTCAGCAGGTACATGCTCAAACGAAGCCCCACCTGCTCAGGAGTATTGCTCCCCGTCCAGATCGTAATATCCGCCTGCGCTGGAATAGCAGCAAACTGCTCCAGCAACAGAAAATCATCCCTTTCAGCATCCTCATCATGCTCATCATGCTCATCATAAATATGATCTCTGAACCATTCCCGCCGTTGCCTGCGCCCCATTTCCTGCTGAAGCTGCCACAATGGGCCGATGGCATAGTTATCCCGAAAAGGAATAACCCGATGCGTATCTTCCCATCCCAGTTGTTTGAGTGCTATTTTCATACTCCCTGCAAAAGAATCGCCAATCACGATATGCACCTGCGTGCCACCCTCGTCAGGCTCCCACCATGAGTGTCTGTTTTGAGTTTCAAGCAAGTAATCATATAACTCTGACACTTGCTCATACAAATCATCTTTAGAAGCTTCGTTCCGTTTCACAGCTTCTGTCACTTGTATGATGTCTATCAGCCATAATCTTTGTTCGCCCGCAGTCATGCTGCGAATTGCCTCCACAAATCCTTTATTCTCCATGACTTTTTCTCCTTTTACACCTGTTTTTCGTGCCGCAGTGTCCAATGGAATTGTCGAATCGGAATAGTCGTGCTATGTTAAAGGAATCGACGTTGTAGCATAGGAGGCTTCTGCCGTGAATATGAAAGGCAAAATCCATTTACATCAAGTAACGTCCGAATCGTTACGACTGGGCGCCTTACTTTCTTTAGTAGGGGGGTTTCTGGACACATACACGTTTGTCGGAAGAGATGGCGTGTTCGCCAATGCACAGACAGGCAATATCGTACTGCTGGCTGTCAAAGCCATTCAGGGAAACTGGGGTCAGGCGTTAGCCCATATCCCGCCCCTGATCGCCTTTTCGCTGGGTGTTTTTGTAGCTGAGGGGATTAAGAGAAAATCTACCCACCGCCTGACACCGGACTGGGCCCGTGCCATTCTACTGCTGGAAATTTTCATTTTTTTCATCGTGGGTCTGATTCCGCAGGGGGTTCCCAATACGGTGGTGACGGTGATCGTCTCATTCGTTGCTTCCGTTCAAATGACTTCCTTCCGCAAGCTCATTGATGCGCCGTACACTTCCACCGTCAGCACCGGGAACCTCAGATCTGCCACAGAGGCGGTGTATATCGCCATTACGACCAAGGACACGAATGCTGCCATTCGCGCCATGCGTTACGGTGTCATCCTGATCACCTTTCTGGTCGGGGCTTTTCTGGGAGGATTTTTGACGTTGGCTATTGGAGATAAAGCCATCTGGGGCGCTGTAGTGGCACTCATTTTTTCTTTTATTTTATTTACGGAAAAAGAACATAAGTGGAAGCTACCCCTGAGCCACTAATCCTGCATTAGCCCTGAATAAACTGTCGCTGGGCGGTTTCAAAAAAGTTCAAAAGGTCTTCACGGGACGAGAACGCTGCCTGAGCCGATTGGTTGCTGCCGCCACCCTTACCCTGAAACGCGCCCAGATGCTCTTTAAAGTATGCTCCGCAGGCAACATGCTGTGTGCCGTTATGCGTCAGAATGATTTTGTTTTCTGCTGTTGTGGCTAATAATACAAGTAAATCATGCTCAGATGTCAGCTTGGCAGCCATTTGCTGTAATTCCTGAAAGGTTTTTTGTTCAAAAATATGAGCCAAAACTTTCCCCTGAACAGCAGAAAGCAACTCTGCTGCCTGATACGAAGTATTTTCTTCTTGCAGGATGTCCACTTCCGCCTTGAGCTGCTTGTGCTCCTGCTCCCACTTTTCAAAGCGGGTCAAAATATCCTTGCGCCCGGTATTAAACTTCGCAGACAGCACGTCCAAAATCTGAAGACTTTCGTTAAAGTCCTGAAGCGCGCGAAGGCCGCATTTAAAATGGATTCTCGCTAGCCCCTTTTGCTTCTCCCATTTCAGACATTTGATCATTCCAATTTCCCCGGTTCGGCCAACATGTGTACCGCCGCAAGCATTGTATTCAATACCTTCAATCTCGACAATGCGGATATTCTCCGTTACTTTAGGCATTTTTACAAGTGGAATGTCCTTCAATTGCTCGTTCGTCACTATATAACTTTGGATGCTACGGTTACTATAGATTTGCCGATTCACTTCCTGCTCGATGGCGGATAACTGCGCAGGTGTCAGTTCAGAACAGTTTACATCAATTGTGGCGTACTCTTGTCCCAGATGAAAGCTTTCCGTCCGCGCTCCCAGCAGCTCCCGACAAATCGCCGACAACAAATGCTGTCCACTATGCTGCTGCATATGATCAAATCTGCGCTCCCAATCCAATGTGCAAGCCACCTTCTCAGCCTCCGGCAAACGTTCGACCTGATGCCAAATATCGCCCTCTTCCAGAAAAACATCCACCACCGGAACGCCCTGAATCGTTCCCGTATCACATGGCTGACCCCCTCCATGCGGATAAAAAGCCGTTTCCTCCAGCATAACAAAATATCCGCCGTCTCTTTCCATGCTGCGTGTAATATGAGTCTCCCACTCCGTAAGGGTCGGAGAAGAGTAGTATAGTTTTGTCGTCATTCAAGGTTCCTCACTTTGGATTTCAATTTTTAAAAAACGTCTCCATTTTTTGAATAAAGGCTTTTGCGGCTGGACCTACATATTTATCTACACGATAAAACATTTCCAAATGTCGGGTAGGTGCATGCTTGATCGGAATCGCGCGAATCCCCAGTGACCCGAAGCTTTCAATCAATTGGCTCGGCTGAATCGTAGCTCCTATGCCTTCTTTCACCAGTTGAAACAGAGATGTTGCTGAGCCTGTTTCCATCAAAGGATGGATTAAAACCCCCTGATCTTCACACCAACGATCCACCAGATCACGCCCGACAAATCCTTTGGGATACATCACTAAAGAAACTTTTGCCAAGTCTTCCGGTACAATTATATCTTTGTCTGCTAAATCATGTTCTGTATTTACATACAAGCTGTGCGTTTCCGTATAAAAAGGGATGCGGTGCAAACGGTGATCCGAATGAATCCCCAAGCCTACTCCAATATCCACTTTATTATCGAGCACTTCATTGTAAATATCAATCGAGGGAATGACCTGAACCTTCGTATGAGGAAACTCCTTGTGAAAGCTGATCAGTACAGGAGTCAGTCGATAATCCAGGTCAGAGGGCAGAACCGCAACACGCAAATGACCGGTATGGAGATGGGTCAGATCAGATATGGCGTTTTTTGCATTTTCCAATTGCTGAATGACTTGTGAAGCGTAGTGCTCCAGAAGCTCGCCTGCTTCCGTCTTTACGGTTTTCTTGCCAATACGGTCGAACAAAGGGACCCCCACCTCATCCTCTAATACCCGTATTTGCTGGCTCAGCGTGGGTTGCGAAATTCCCAGCTTGTAGGCGGCCTCAGAAAAATGCAGCTCTTTGCACAATCGAAGAAAATATTGCAATTGCCGTATTTCCATAGAATCTCGCCTCCAAATCATAGTTTATAACTATTGTTTATATAGAATAAATAGTATTGATCTATTATAGAGCGAAATCTACAATGAATTCAACGTTAAAGAAAAGAGGCGTTTTGTATGCGTTTGGTGTATCTTATCCTGATTATATTTTTTATCTCCTTAAATTTAAGACCCTCCATTACGTCCGTCGGGCCTTTACTGGATATCATTCAAGCTCATTTGGGATTAAGCGGGGTGACCGCCAGTTTAATTACGGCGCTGCCTATTTTCTGTATGGGCCTCTTCTCTCTGTCATCTATCTGGCTCCAGCATCGCTTAGGCGTTGAAAGATCTTTGCTTGCAGCCATGCTGTTGATCCTCATAGCCACGTTCCTGCGCATGTTCGTTCATCATACTTCCTTCCTGCTCGCTACCGCTATATTCTCTGGAATAGGTATCGGAATCGCAGGCCCCTTGGTTGCGGGGTTTATCAAAAAATATTTTCCCGAGAAACCAGGGTTAACCGGGCTTTATTCCGTTTCCATGGTAATCGGAGCAGCCGTTGCATCCAGCTTTTCTGTGCCACTTTTCCGACAAATGGACTCTTGGCAGCACGCTCTGAGCTTCTGGAGCATTTTAGCGGTTCCCGCTGTGCTACTCCTTCTCCCCCTGCTCCAAAAAAGAGAAGTTCCTGCAAAAAACCTGCGGAGTTCGTCTTTCTCGATCAGGAATAAACGGGTACATTTATTTACTTTATTTTTTGGCTGTATGGCGGGTATTTTTTACGCTGTGACTGCTTGGTTGGCCCCCATCGCGCAAGCTGCGGGTTTAGACCATGCTCAGTCCGGTATGGTGCTTACCCTATTTACCCTGATTCAAATCCCGGTAAGCTTCTTCATCCCTCTTCTTGCCGGTAAATCAGGAAACAGAACAACATGGCTGCTTCTATGTGGTCTATCTGAATTGATCGGCATTGTCCTGTTGATGACACACTCTTCTCCTTGGGTGGCTGCTATTTTCCTGGGCATTGGAGCTGGTGGATTGTTTCCTTTAGCACTACTCATTCCAATCGAAGAAGCAGCGCATACAGAAGAAGCTACCTCATGGTCTGCAATGATGCAATTTGGAGGATATTTGCTAGGCTCTCTGGGACCTGCCTTGATCGGGCTGAGCCTCGACCTTTTTCAGACGTTTATGCCAACCTTGTTCATACTGGCTATGATCATATGTACGATGATTTTGGTGGGATTAAAGATAGGGAACAAAGATAAACGTTCGCTTTCCGATAAGAATTTATAAACTCCGTAAACAAAGATTTCATCAAAATTTAGCTTGTAATTTAAATATTATTGTATTATGATTAGCCAGCTAACAAAATTCCGAATTGTAATAACTTCCAGTCGAAAGGAGAACCCTATGGATTTTGATTTACGGGATTTGCCCACTCGTGAAACACTTCAAGAATTTTCCAAGCGTATTCCCGAGATTGATATCAAAGCCACAGAAGCCATGCTATTCTTTATGCGCGTATCCTCCAGTACTTTTAAAGTTAGCTTTGAGGGCTTTGAACAATTCGGTATATCTCATGGAAAATTTTCAATATTAATTCTCTTGTACCGAAACATGAACATAGGACTGATGGCTACAGAGCTTGCGGAGAAAGTGGGAATAAGCAAACCTACTGTTACCGGACTCATTGACCGCTTAGAGCGCGATGGTTTTGTCATTAGACAAAGTCACCCTTCTGACCGTCGTATGAGCATCGTTAAACTGACTGATCAAGGGACAGCATTGATGGAGCGGCTGCTGCCTGTACATTTTACAAGCACCTCCAAGCTGATGAGCCACCTATCCACCGATGAAAAAGAGTTATTGCTGACGTTACTGCAAAAAATAGAACTCGGCATTCCCCAAGCACAAGAAATATATAAAAAAGCGAAACCATAATAACTCTAAAATTTATGCTTTAGTTAGCCGGGTTACTTTTTAATTTTAAAATAAATAATATCTACATACCCTATTATTTATTCTATCTCCATGCCTAAGCCAATTGATTAACTTAAAGGAGCGTATTTACTCAATGAATCGCACACAAATCACCAGTCTCATTATTCCTCTAATTTCTATTGCCTGTCTGATCGGCGGAGGTTTTCTCCTTCAAACCAACGGACAAGACCAAGTCAATGCTTCACGATCTGTTAAAGGTACAACCCTGAATTCGGACAGCATTCATGTATCCTTTGAACAAGTAGGTGGAAAAGTCCTCAGCATTCCAGTAAAAGAGGAAACTCCCGTAAAAAAAGGTACTATCCTTATGACGCTGGACGCCAAAGATGTAGATTTGCAAATGGAGCAACTACGAACGCAAATTGCCCAGTTCAATACACAGATCAGCCAACAGCAAAAATCAATTGACTTAGGTTATGCACGAGCTGCAACTCAGGAAAAGCAGGCACAGCTCGATATTGCACAATCTCAAGTAACTCAAAGCAAGAGTCAAGCAGCATTGCAGCGGGCAGAAGCCGCTGAGCGTCAAGCCACGGCAGCGGAAAAGCACGTCAATGATGGTGCTCGGCATGAGGATGTCCAGCAACAGCGAATTGCAGTAGCCTCCGCAACCAAAAGCGTTCAGACGGCCCAAACTAACTATAATCGTAACAAAGCACTATATGATGCAGGCAGTGTATCCAAAGTTGCATTGGATGATGCCGATTCATCATTGACTTTAGCTAAAAATCAGTTGAGTCAGCAACAAGAGTCTCTGCAAAAGCTGCTCAATGGCGCAACCGCGGAAGAACGAATGCAAGCCAAAGAGCAAACGACACAAGCATCTGTTGCTGTAAAACAAGCAGCGGAAGAAATTCGTGGTGCCCAATTGTCCGTGGATCGTTCCAAAACACAACTGGAAACCATTCAGCAAAGTCGTCAACAGCTAGCAGATCAGAAGCTGGCCGTTGATCTTCTACAACAGCAAAAGGAAACCCAGGAAGTTCAGCTTAAAACGCTATTACTCAAAAAAGAACGTCTGGTGTTGAAAGCACCGCAGGATGGCAAGATCAGTGCTATCAGTACCAAAGTGGGCGAAAATGTGGGACAAGGGGCTCCCGTTATTACTTTAGAAACCAACGAGTTATATTACGATCTCTACGTGAACGAAGATCAAGTGGGGAAATTTAAAGCCAATAAAGAAGTTAAAACCCACATCTCGGCTCTAAATAAGGATTTGCAAGGTGTTGTACGCTATGTTACATCTGCACCACAATTCGCTAATGTAAAAATGTCTCGTGAAAAAGGTGAGGCGGATACCGCTACATTCCAAGTACGTGTATATGTACCAAAAGAGTCTACTTTGCTACCGGGTATGACAGTTGAGGTGAATACTGATGAAATCTCTTCGTGATGAATGGACGTACCTGGTTCATTCCAAGTATCCGATCATAGCTATCATTTTCCCGCTGATTGCAGTGCTGGGATATTCACTGCTACTCCCAAGCAGCCAAATTAACGAAGCTAACGTAGTCGTGGTGGATCAGGATAACACAGCCTATAGCCGTGAGTTCATCCAGAAAATAGATGCCTCCCCTAATATGAACGTGGCTGAGGTTGTTTCATACACTGACAACCCTGAACAATATTTTTATCACGAGAAATATTTGGCTGTTATTTCTCTGCCGAAGGGTTTGGAGGCCAATCACAATCGCTCCCTTTCCAGTCGTGTGGGGCTGATTCTGGATAACACCAATGTCCAATCTATTACTTTGATCCGCACGGCCATGCAGGAAATTAGCGTATCCGAGAATATGGGACTGTCCGTTCCAGCTATCATGAAAACCGGAATGAACGCGGAACAGACCCAGGGAGCATTAAATGGCATCGCTCTTGAGGTACGCTCCCTCTTTAATCCAACGAATGATTATCAGAATACAACAGTGCTTGCATTTACCTGTATGTTCTCTTTTATGATGCTTAATATTAACAGCTTACCTCTTATAGCCAGACTAAGGGTTTCCAGAAGGCTGGCTGCAGAACTTCAAAATCCGTTCAACATATTACTGCGTATTCTTCCTTACACGCTGTTTTCGACGGCAGGTTTAATCTTCTCTCTCGGAGTACTTAAAATGTTTGGGGGCAGCCGATTCGAGGCCAATCCGGTTCTCTTTATCATTCCGGTTGTTCTGTATGTATTCGGTACAGTTTGTATCAATATCCTGGTTGCTTGGGGCGCTGCACATCCGGGAGTAGCCATCGGCAGAATGGTTATTATACTCATGCCTGCTTTTGTTCTCTCGGGAGCCGTTCTCTCAAGATCGTTGTTTCCGCCTTTAGCAATCCAAATCGGTGATTTCTTCCCATTTGCATGGCTGTACAAATTTGTGCGCACGATGGGACTTCGTGGTGCGCCTTTACAAGAAATGCTTCCCGAACTTGGATCACTGTTGCTATATGTCGGTGTACTCTCCATGCTGGTCATAGCCAGAGCGCTGTGGGAAAAGCAAAAGCTGGCCAAAAATGCTACAGGCGATGCTCCTGGAATGGGGGCAGCTCATTCCGCTGGTCCAACTAGCACGCCTGGCGGCGGGATCTCTGTTCAAGGAGGAGCTCCAGCGCCTATACACGATCCAATAAAAGGGTAGCTATCCCCAATTCATACTTAAAATAAAAAGCACCTTTGAAATCACTATAAAAGTGGTTTTGAAGGTGCTTTGGGATAGCTCTTTCAAGTTTACTTATATGCTCGACCTAATTGATAGGCGTGCTCCAGCAGACCTTCAATGTATTCTTTCGATTCGGACAAGGTATCGTAGAAGAACTCAACCCTGGACTCTCTTACTCTCGCGTAGACAGCAATCACTTTGTTCAAATAATTAGTAACTATATCGTGGTATTCATACTTGATCAAATGTTCTTTCGTTCCTCCCGCCAAGCACAGCCACAAGACCTGTTTTGTCTTGAACTCCTCAAGTAAACCTATGTTCCACACTTTATCCAGGTACCCTTTTAGCATGGAAGGAACACTGTACCACCATAGAGGAAATACAAAGACCAGAGCATCCGCAGCAGCAATTCTGTCCATCTCTCTCCGTGTTTCAGGAGCATATTGTTTATGAGGCGTATTCCAATCCAGCTCATCTGCCGCGCTATATACCGGATTAAACCCATCCCGATACAAGTCCAAAATATCTACCTCGTGCTTATTCTCCTTCAATCCCTCTACAAAACGATTCATGGCTGCAAGGGTAAGTGAATCTTCTCTAGGATGCGTAACGACCAATAGAACTTTCATGTTATCCGTAACCTTCTTTCTCCTCGTGATTGGTGTACCCTGTCTACAGATGCTATTATGGTTGATATATATGAAAGTGTGAAGTACGCACTTCAATGTACCGTAGGTACTTTAAGGTTCCTTAGTGCTTTTTTTGCACTACAGATCCGAGAGGAGAAAAGCAAATGAAAGATAATACCAAAACATATATGCACGGTATTGAAGCGACCTTCGAGGTCATCGGCGGGAAATGGAAAGCCACCATCCTGTATCATTTAACCAACGGCAGAAAACGTACATATGAACTCCGTCAACTCATTCCAAAAATCACCCAAAAAGTGCTTACCCAACAGCTTAGAGAGCTGGAAAAGGACGAGATCATCCACCGAATTATCTATAACCAGGTTCCACCCAAAGTAGAGTATGAGCTTAGTGAATACGGAAGGAACTTTAAAGATCTGCTTGATCGTTTTTGCTTATGGGGGGAAGAACACTTAGACAGGGTTTATGGTGATAAAACAACGGTGCTGGAGGAATTTTCTGTGGAAGAGCCTTGTGTAGAAAAAAAGTAAAGCAGACTGAACGGCCTTTTCGCCATCGCTTCATCTGCTATCCACCAAAATACAAACAGTCCCAATGAAGGGTCCTTCAAAGGCGCTGTTTGTATTACTTGCATGTCGTCATTCTACAAGAATCGAAATTGCACTATATACTAATAACAAAGCCATTATTATATTAAACTGACTTCTATATTTTGATAAGAACTTTTGAAAAACGGAGCCAAACACACTCCAACAGAATGTACTCATAAAACCAACAAAAGCTAGAAATAACGAATACAATATCAAGCTGAAATTTGAATGGTGATATGGAAGGATGAAGGTTGATATAGCAGTGATACCATATAAAATTCCTTTCGGATTGATAAATTGCAAAAGCATACCTGTTAGAAAACTGTTATTCTTGCCCTCATCATTATCTTTACCACTATCTTTACTCATAATTATTTTTACAGCCAGATATAGCATATAGGCTGCACCCAGGATCGTCATCACAAATTGAATTTTGGGAATGAAATTTTCAAGTAAAAGATTAAAATAACTACTCAATAACATGATTACAAAGAAACCTGCACCTACTCCTGAACAAAATCGAATTGTCTTTTTAAGCCCGAATTTATTAGCAAAGAGCATGGCCATAATGTTATTGGGGCCTGGCGTAAAACTGGTAACAAAAACATATAGCAAAAATGATAATAAAGGCACTTTGGAACCCCCTCTTCGATGTATGCTATAATGTACAAAAAGAACAATATAACGTTTTACGTTTTATTGTACAATACAGACGTTATATTGTACACAGGTGCAGGAGGTATTTATGGAAACCATCAATCTGATCATTGCCAAAAACTTAAAAGCCTTTAGAGAAAATAAGAAATTAAGTCTTGAAAGAGTTGCAGAACTCACTGGAGTAAGCAAAACGATGATCGGTCAAATTGAAAGAGGCGAATCCAGCCCTACGATTACAACGATTTGGAAAATAGCGAATGGATTAAAAATTTCTTTTTCTTCATTAATAAATAATCCGCAGCCAGATACAAAAGTGGTTTTAGGAAGTGAAATTCAAATATTAACGGAAGACAACGGAAAATATCGAGTCTATCCCCACTTCCCCTTCGAAGATAATAGACGCTTTGAAGTTTATTCAATCGAGATAGAACAAAAGGGCTTCCTAAGTGCTGATTCTCACGGAGAGGGAACGGAGGAGTTCTTGACTGTTTTTGATGGAGAATTAACTATTCGTGTAAATGACCTTGAATATACAGTAAAAAGTGGGGATTCCATCCGATTCAAAGCGGACAGACCCCATACCTATCATAATTCAGGTGAAACATTAACTCGGTTAAGTATGGTTATATACTATCCAATTTAAAGGAGTGTAAAATGGGTATGATAATGCGTATTAAAAATCTTTTCTTTATCCGTAACTACCCGCTATTCATGATCTGTATGTTATTGCAAGGTATGGCGATATCGATAAGTGCACCTTTTTTGGCTGTATATTTCACAACTACACTAGGCGTATCTGTTGGAACCTTTGGTGTTTTTACAGCTGTGACTTTGATTTGTGGTATATGGATAAGCTCTCTTATTGCCAAACGTTCTGATACTGGATTGGATCGTAAACAAATTTTGGTTATTTGTATGTTATTTAATGCCGTAGCATTTGCAGGATATCTTGTCATTCAAAATTTTTATGTACTTTTTGTATATATGACTGTCTTCACAGCAGTGGGAGCACCTGGAATGCCACAGTTATTTGCTAGTGCACGTGAAGCGGTAGATCGCAGTAAATCAGCTGATCATGCCTTTGCCAATTCAACACTTCGTTCTATGTTTTCTCTTGGGTTTATCACTGGGCCTCTATTGGGCTCCTTCTTGATTGCACATACGGGTTTTCAAGGTATCTTTATGGGTACGACCTCCATTTTTGTACTTATCGCAGTTCTACTATTCTGTTTTATTAAGCAGCCCCCTGCTCAACTCAAAAGTAAGGCTCAACTTTCACTTCATAACATTACATTGCATAAAAATATTGAGATTCTGATACCGTTCTCAGTTCTCACTTTGCTCTATGTGGCACACTGGATGAACAGTTTAAATATTTCATTGTTTATCATTCACAACTTAAAAGGGGACACGAATGACGTTGCTTTAGTATCCAGCATTTGTGCAATATTGGAAATACCTTTAATGATCATGTTAGGTGTATTTGCCGCTAAATATTCCAACCGCCTGCTTGTATTTCTGGGTTCTTTAACAGGGGTTGCCTATTACATTCTCGTCATTATGTCTACAGAAATGTGGCAGTTATTAGTGGGGCAGCTTCTTCTGGCCTTCTTTGTTGCAGTGATATCGGCCATTGGCATCAGTTACATGCAGGATTTGTTGCCTTCTCTTCCTGGTTATGCATCGACGCTGTACTCCAATGCGACAACCATTGGAAGACTGGTAGGCAGCTTAGCGGGTGGATTAACCGCTCAATGGATTGGCTATCGGAACTCCTATTGGGTATGTTTGTTCCTGATCCTCTGCTCCATCTGCCTTCTAGCGATATCAAAAAAATTAGATATTGCAAAAACGGTTGCTTTAAAACAAAAGGAACACAGTCTATAGAACCGTTTCATTGAAAAGTAGTAGACTGGACCTCATTAAAAAGAAGCAGCGGCAACCTTGGACGAAAAAATAAAGCCCAAACTGCCGCTGTTTTATGGAGCGATCTGTGCCCCACTAGCTTAATGGATGATTCGCTATAGTCTCCCCTGAATAAAAATGATTTCTTTACTGTCATATTATTTTTCTATTGTGGAGAAATGACTCCTAATTGTATCTGCCGCATGTCTATACCTGCCAGCCTGACGTAATGATTCACCAATCACATGGGCCTGCTGCTTATAGGTTGAATGATTCAAAACCTCTAATAAGGCAGCTTTTAAACTCGCGGGTGAAAGCTCATTTTTATTCACAGCAATACCCGCCCCCAGCTCTTGCACCCGATTGGCCACGATAGGCTGGTCTGATGTCATGGGAACCATAACCAGAGGCACATTGTAATACAAGGCTTCGCTTGTGCTGTTCATCCCCGCATGTGTAATAAATGCGTCTACATGCTGCAGCATTTCCAGTTGTGGAATATAGGGCTTGACAATAAAATTGTCAGGGATACAATCGGCCAATAGCTCCATATCTGTATATTTGCCTGATGAAAGTACAAACTGCACAGGTAAATCGTGAAATGCTGCAAAGCAAAGCTTATAAAACTCCAGGTCTTTATTCAAAATGGTTCCCATTGAGATGTAAACCGTCTGTGGATGCAGAGCACGAAGTTGTTCGAATGGGAAAGAGGGCGCATCTTTACGTGGTACAATAGAAGGACCTGTAAAAATATAACTGTTATCCAACTTTTCAGCTTGCGGTTGAAAATAACGGCTTGTATAAACAATTTTCAAGCGCCCGGCATGTGGAGCGATCTCATCCATAGCCGGGATGGCAACCTGAAGCTCATGAGCTAATTGATGCGTTACTTTCATCGTGGCCGTATACAGCTTTTTTACCTCTGGATCATTTTCATCCATGCCTTGGCCAGACCCCAAAGGTTCTACGAAAGCAAAAGAAGCGATAGAGCATATTGCAGGTATTTCCAGCTTCTCTGCTATAATCTTACCTCCCCAGCCCATCAAAGAGTCATAGATTAAATAATCATAGGTCCTGTTCTCTATAACTCTCAAAACCTCTGGAATGATCGGCTGAATCATACCTTTAACCATCATGTACACAAATTGATAATGATGTTTGTACTCCGCTGGCTTTAAATCAGCGTCTTTGGAAAAAGCATCATCAACAAAAGGATAGGTTATCAGTTTTGCTCCCGTTGGCTGAATTCTCGTACGAAATTCCTCCGTACATACATAATCCACTTCCTCACCACTGTCGACCAGCTGCTTAACTAATCCTAATGACGGATTAACATGGCCTTCAGCAGGCGTGATCACTACCAACACACGTGCCATCCCTACACCTCCGACATAATAAATTTACTAGAAATAAATGGGTGTATTTTCATGATGAACTACGAACAACATACAAGATGTAGTTTTTTTCTATTAAAAAAATACATCTCACACTTAATATATAGAATATTTTCCATAAAAACAAATGTATTCAATTTTAAAGTTATGTATTTTCCGAATTCAAAATTACTTGCACACCACACCAATAAGCGAGGTGAACGCTTGAAGCGCACACCCCGCTTATCTATTGAACATCACATTTGGAAGAAGCCGATTTATTTATTCAACTGTGGATTCCAATGATCTACCCCGCCCAAAACGGCTTTAACGGTGTACTGACTGGCTTCGTCAGCAGTAAGCTGCTTAGCCCAAGGTACACGTCCGGCACTCGCTGCACCTGGTCCATCATTATCAAACTCTACGAATCTTGCGGTCTGCTCATTGGATACCTTTCCCCAATTGTTCCAGCCGCCCGGCTTGATATGGTTATCCATGTAAGATTTTAGATAAGCAACATGGGCGTAAGGGCGCCATGGCCGTCCAAGATCTACCTTGCCTGTCAACCCATTTTCGGCTGTCAGACGACATTGAATAAATACCAAGCCCGGCATATTCTCTTCAGTTGAAGCTGCTGTTACATATCCGGCACGCAAGCTGTGTATCACCGAATTTTCAAATACGGCAGGTGAATTGCCAAAAATAAAATCAACGCTGCCGCTGATATAGCTGTCCTTAAAATACTGTCTGCCACGATTCACAAGCAATGTATCCTGTAGTCCTGTAATTTTGACATTGCGATACTGTCCACGATCACCTTCCGCATATAACGCCACGGCCTGCACCTGCCCGGTCCCTTCTGTATTCGCAACCGTCACATTCTCCAGTATAAAATCTGGACTTTGCACACGCATCGTATAGCTGTTGCTTGTTCCTAATTCTTTTCCGTCCACCACAGTTTTGGCCGTATCGTTAAAGGAGATAATCGTTTTCTCCCTATCCTCTCCAATAATGCTCAGATTTTTTTTGGAGGAATTCACTTTTATTTTTTCACGATAGGTACCATTTTTGAGGCGAATAACTGTCCTGGTGTTACTGTTGTCAGGGACTGCATCAATAGCTGCCTGTAGAGATGTAAAGCTGGCAGGGCCATAGGTCGCTACAACAACGCTATTCACCTCACGGGCAGCAGCTTCTTGTTCTGTTTTAGCGGAAGCCACCGCTGTTTCTGCCAGCTTGCGGATCGTAACATTTCTGAATTCCGACGTATTGTAATTCCATACATCGTTTTGTTGTTTGGATGCATCGGTAGCTAGCCCGAACAATAGCGGTTGATTATCCGGCAAATTCATAACGGTTTCACCAACTTTCTCCCAGTTCGTCAGACCATCTGTGGATACCCAGCCGGTAATCTTTTGTCCTTGTCGTACAAGACGAACCGAATATGGCGTTGTTATAAACGTCTCCATGGACGCACGTTTCGTATTGCCATCCGTTTGATCACGACTGATGAGAATACCCTGTTTACCATATTTAACAAATGCTAAAGCCATATAAGCCATTTTCGATCCAGGCTCCAGCGATTCACGAATCATGACACCCGCTTCGGCATTATCATCCACCGGGGTAATCTTCTCCACACGGGCTGTAATTTCAGCGTCTCCCTCCCATTTCTGATAAGCATAATGGAAAAAGTCAGCCTTGCCGTCAATGTCTCCCGCCGACTTCAGCCGTATGCTGCTTCCATTCTCGTCAGCCTTTAATACTTGAGTATGTCCTTTGATATAACCGCTGAGGCCCTCAGAGCCAATGTCTTCACTCAGCCAGCTTCCCGATGATGCAGTCGTGTTGACATGAATGGCAACAGGATTGGAAAATGCAGCAGTCCCCTTGCGGCCGGTCACCCGTGCAACAATATAATGGGTACCGTCCGTTACCTGGTTCCAATCGAGACGATAAGGCGCAGTGTTGACCTTGCCAGCAAGTACACCGTCAATGATAAATGCAACATGCGCAATACCATCTTTGTCCTTGGCCGTTGCTGTTAATCTGGCATTACGGCCTGCCTCCAAAATATCGTTATGCTTCAATGAACGGCCGCTTTCGTCAGACACCTGAACGACGGCCTCCGGATTATCTACCTCGTTTCCATCCGACAGCTTCTCGATCAGATCATTTAAATAGACCTCCAAATTGGTGTAGCCCTTGGCAAAATGAGCATACGCCCCTGAGCCGGCAAGCGTCTGACCATTACGGTCGTTGGCATTATAAGGGTCCAGCCCGCTGGCACGTTCCCACTCATCCGGCATTCCATCGTGATCGCTGTCGGAAAGCCCTGTCATAGTTACGTTATCATCATCATAAATCCATCCAGCTTCACGCGGGGAGTTGATAAACGCACCCGTTCCATTCTTCACGTCATTCATAATACGGGCGTCCACTGCATCTCTTCTTGGCAGCGTGGCTCCCGAGCCTGCAAGCACCTCTGCATATGCCGTCTGTGCATCTGTCGCTTGGTAGGGACCATACGCATCGGGGGAAATTCCGTTGTCGTATTCCCCTCTGACTTCAATCGGCTCCGCCAGCCGGGTGGAAGGGTCTATAATCGACCCAATGGATGTTCCAAGCTGCCAGTTATCTTGGGTAACCGATTCGTTGCCGTACATGTAGTTACCGCCAATGAACATGCGTGTTTTATATTTTTTACTACCCACGTCTACAAAGATTTGACTGCGAACATCCCGATATGTGCTGGGACCAGATTTATAATAGTTATTCAGCACATTATACGATCCTTCACCACCGCCGTATGAAGAGAAAAATCCCCAGTTATAAATTACATTATTGGTCATTTCCACTGCGTCAATTTCTCTTTTATCCGTTGGAAAACGCGGATTACGGCTTGCATTGTGAGCCAACAAATTATGATGATAGGTGGCGTTGCGTCCGCCCCAAATGCCGCCGTAGCCATGGCGTCCCTTTTGATGTGTAGTCATAAGCATACTCTCGGAGGCAATGGACCACTGTACGGTCGTATTTACGTTGTCATACAGGCTCAGCACCTCATCCACCGACCAGCTAAAGGAACAGTGATCAATCATAATGTTTTTATGGTATCTGGCTCCTAACGCGTCATCCTCACTGGGGTAACGGTCAGTTAATCGGAAACGCAGGTAACGAAGAATCACATTATCCGCATCAATTCCGGTTGTGTAATCGCTTACAGTAATTCCGTCGCCAGGAGCTGTCTGACCAGCAATCGTCAGGTTACTCCCATTGATTTTGAGCGGCTCCTTGAGATGAATAGTTCCACCAACCCGAAAAACTACCGTCCGGTTACCGGAACTGACCGCTGCGCGAAGCGAACCAGGTATGGTCTGTTCATCTTTGCCGTAGTCCGCCAGCGTGGTAACCTCGTATATTTCCCCTCCACGCCCGCCAGTAACATATTTACCGCCACCCTCAGCACCGGGGAACGCCGGAATATCCGTCGCGACTTTTGCCACCTTTGCCATCTCTGTCCCAACCACCGCCTGACTCCCCACACCAGCTTCCGCTTGGATCAGTGGTGGACATAAGGTCAACAACAATGAACCCACAACCACATTACATAACACCTTTTTCCATGTACGCTGCTTGTTCAAATCTATTTCCTCCCCTCAAATTTTCTTTCAAACCAGCCAGCAGTGTTTTTCACCTCCTTTCCTTGGCGAACAGACGAATTCTCCGACTTTCTTGTTGTAATAAACTGTTCACATTTCTACTCGCAACTGCTTGGTTCATCCATCTTTTCTGCTTTTACCGTTGGCAGGTGTCATATATACTGTTGATATATGAATGCGCTTACTTATCTTAACTTGTAAAGGAAGAAGCACATGACGGAAACGAACGACGACAAATATGTCATTGGGGAACAGCAATTCTCCATTCATCACATCTACCGTACCGGATTCACAGTTATGCCAAAACCTCATGTCCACGATAGCTACGAGCTGTACTATTTACTAAGAGGCGAACGCATCTACTTTATGAACGGTAAAGTATACATCGCCCGCAAGGGTGATCTGATATTTATCCTCCCTCATGATTTGCACTCTACCGCCAGTTCACAATTGGAGGAAACGGAGCGCATTTTGATTCATTTTTCACCGACGTTCCTTCCACAGCAGGATCGTGACATTCTTAACCTGCCGCCGTATCAGCAATCTGCACTACTGCGCCTACCGGTTAGAGAGCAGATCGAAGTTGAAAGATTGTTCCTGCAAATGAATACCGAATGTCGAAATCAGCAGCCCCTGCATGACCGTTGCGTACAGCATTTACTGCTGGAATTGCTTATCCTGGTGCACCGATCGGAAGCGGTTGAACGAAGTGAGCCTGTTTCCTCTCATCCGATGCATCAGAAAATAACGGAAATTTCCTCTTTTATTCAGGACCATTACCCTGAACCATTAACCCTTGAACAGGTGGCTGCCTACTACTTCATTAGTCCAGCTTACCTAAGCCGCATCTTTCCAAAATTGACCGGCTTTCATTTCAGCGAATACATCCGCGTGGTGAGGGTCAGGGCAGCCCAAACGAGACTGCGAACCACCAAAGACAAAATTCAGCATATTGCAGAGGATGTGGGATTCGGCCATGCTTCCCATTTTAATAAAATCTTCAAAAAAATAACCGGGCTCTCCCCTCTTCAGTACCGCAAGCAGATTCGTTAGATATTCAGTGTAAAGAATCAGAGGTAAATTTTATACATCTGCTCTTGTCTTGTTTTTCCATTTTTATATCCGCTTGCTCTTTCATGGAACTGAAGACAAACCGCTTTGGATTAAGTAAAATACACAACAAAAAAACCATACTTCGCTGCAATACATGCAACGAGGTATGGCCTATTACATAGTCATTCTACATCTTTAGGATTCTATGAACTGATTTTCACATTAAATTTACTGCAATGCTTTGATATCCTGAATCAGCATTTCAACATTGTCTTTCTTCGTAGCCCAACTGGTACAAAATCGAACGGCACTATGTGTAGCATCAACTTTTTCCCAAAAGGAAAAGGTATATTTTTCGCTCAATGCTTTTAAGATACGATCTGGTAAAATCGGGAACTGCTGATTCGTTGTAGAATGATATAGAAATTGAACTCCTTGTTTCGTTAACGAAGTTTGAATCAACATGGCCATATCTATAGCGTGCTTGGAAATTTCATAGTATAAACCATCTTCAAATAAAGTTTCAAACTGTATACCCAACATTCGTCCCTTCGCCAGCAGCCCCCCTTTTTGCTTGATCATGTATCGAAAATCTTTTTTCAAAGCATCATTGATAATGACTACTGCTTCTCCCATCAGTGCTCCAATTTTTGTACCGCCGACATAAAATACATCACATAGCTTCGCTATATCTGCTAAAGATACATCGTTGTCCACTGCAACCAGACCATACCCTAAGCGAGCGCCATCGATAAACAAGGGTAAGCCACATTCCCGGCAGACTTGACTTAACGCTTCCAGCTCGGATTTAGTATAAAGCGTACCATTCTCGGTAGGCTGAGAAATATAAACCATACCAGGCTGTACCATATGCTCAAAAGTGCCATCATTCCAGTGAGCGTCATACAGCTCTTTTACCTGTTCGGCCCGGATTTTCCCATCATCACTTGGCAAAGGAAGTACTTTATGTCCAGTAGCTTCAATCGCGCCAGTCTCATGTACAGCAATATGTCCAGAATTTGCAGCAATAACACCTTGATGCGGACGCAAAATAGAAGAGATCACCGTTGTATTGGTCTGTGTACCTCCAACTAAAAAGTGTACGTCCGCATTTTCGGAGTCACATGCTTTTTTAATATAAGCTCTGGCTCTTTCACAGTGCTCGTCCACACCATAGCCTGGGGTTTGTTCATCATTCGTCTCCAAAAGTCGCTTTAATATACGCTCATGGGCACCTTCGGTATAGTCGCATTCAAATCTAATCATTTTGTATTCTCTCCAATTTCTCTAGTTTGTTCTGAATGAACACCATAGAAGTATGTAATTCTTTAATCTCTTCTTCTGATAGACCTTGAACTAATTTTATGACTTGTTCGTCAGATCTTTCATCCAGTTGGTGATAAAACGCTTTTCCTTTAGGCGTCAAACGAATCAGATTTGTTCTATTATCCACCGAAGAATTTTCCTTAACAAGGAAGCCCTCTTTGCAAAGTTTAGCAATGATTCTACTCATATAACTGCGATCAATTTTAAGAGAATCGACTAACGTATTGGCTATACATGGCTCGATCATACCGATCTCTACAATGACCCGTGCCTCGGTAAAGGAATACCCGCTATCCAGCACATGTCTATCTAATAATCCAAGTATATTGGTATAAAATCGATTGAAATGTCTCATATCTGCGATGACCTTAGCATCTATATTGATTTATAACTCCCCCTATTTAGTGGACTTATGCAACAATTATATTAATGATTTTTGTGGACTCTGTCAACGAAATATGATGCAATTCAGTTTATTAATTAGCCCATAAAATAAAAAACAGTCCCGATCAAAAATGCTCATCAGGACTGTTGGGCGCAGCTATGGTAACTGATCTTCCCTTTAAAAGCTATCATCATTTCGATATAAAAGCTTAATACTTACGGGCTTCTGCACACTGCCTACTTCATTTTCTTCCTTTATCACCTGCCACTGCCTGCCAATCAGCCCTTGCAAGGTATCAATTTCGATAGGATCAAGGTGCAGACCCTTCAACATGATTCCATCCTGCTTATAATCCTGATCTATGGTTCGATCAAAACGAAAATAAAGCAGCCTTTTCAGCCCATTGATGTGTAAAAACTTAAATTCATACCCGCTGCGGATCGCTTCTTCCCACTCGTCCCCTATGTCTTCTGCCGTTTGACAACGTTCTTTGAAATCCATTGTTTTTTCTTTAACTTTGCCGAGCAAAGGAGAAAATTCCTGTTTTTTGATACACTCAATGATGACGTCTTTCGGTTCACCACTTGTACGCAAGTTCTCGATCAGCAAGGCAACCGGAATCGACAATTGCACTTTACTCATCGGAGTCAACTCCTTTACTCAAGTAGGAATTAAACCAGGACACCACTTGCTCAAAGTTATCTACACGTAGAGATGGTTTAC
Source organism: Paenibacillus sp. RC73 (assembly GCF_044908085.1). Taxonomy (NCBI): domain Bacteria; kingdom Bacillati; phylum Bacillota; class Bacilli; order Caryophanales; family Paenibacillaceae; genus Paenibacillus; species Paenibacillus sp. RC73. Next base: position 12,812 of record NZ_JBIYCV010000010.1, on the reverse strand, counting down.
CACTCTTCAGCAAAGAATGATTGGACCCGGGATAGCGAATGAGGCGTGTTGTTTTGCCCAGCCGCTTCAGGGCTGTATATAACTCATCCCCTTGTCCAACCGGGCAACGCAGGTCTTCCTCACCGTGTAAAATCAGCAGCGGAGTTTCGATGTTATTTACATGTGCCAGTGGGGACTTGGACCAGAGCAGCTCAGGATCTTCCCACGGGTTAGTCCCAACGATACCCTCCGTGTAGGAAATACCGATATCACTCAAACCATAGAAGGATAGCCAATTGGAGATGCATCGCTGCGTAACGGCGGCGCGGAATCGGTTCGTGTGAGAAATGATCCAGTTGGTCATCAAGCCTCCATAGCTGCCGCCAGCCACGCCGAGCCGGGTTTCGTCTATATAATCAAACTGGTTCAGCGCAAAGTCCAAGGCGTTCAGTACATCCTGATAATCTCCTCCTCCAAAGTCTCCCCGACAGGCTTGTGCAAAATCCTGACCATAACCGAAGCTACCGCGTGGATTGGTCATCAGCACAGCATATCCCTGTGCAAGGAGTGTCTGCATCTCATGGCTATACGCGCCGGTATACATTGCATGGGGTCCCCCATGAATTTGTAAAATCAAAGGAACCCGTTCTCCAGGGCCCAGTCCAGTCGGTTTGAAGATCCATCCTTGTACCTTGAATCCATCCGAAGCCTCGAACCAAAAAGACTCCGGTACACTCACCTGCAAGGAGGCCATGTAATCGTCGTTATGGCGTGTGAGCCGCTTCTCTTCCCCTGTCTCCAGATTCATTTGATACAGCTCTCCAGGCCGGTCCGCATCAAGTGCAGCGAAAACCAGATAGCGACCATCAGCAGATAGCGTGTACTGATAGATATCTCTATCACTTCCGCCAGTCACCGCTTGAACATTCCCGTCCATTGTGATGCGGTATATATGAACAGCACCCTGCACTGTCCCGAGCACATACATTTCTGTCCTCAACCGCGCAGGAGCATATAATGGAGATAGAGACGGACCAAAGGATTTCATATCGCTTAAAGCGAAGTTGCCGATTTGCATGTCCAATTCAGGAAACAATAGTTCCGAGGCTCCCCCCGTAACAGGCACGGTATACAGTCGATTCTGGCTACCACTGCCATAAATACGATCGCTGGCGATCAGAGTCAATGTTTTGCCGTCCGGTGCATACGAAAATTGGCTGATCGCCAAGCTGGAATCCGTAACCTTCACCAGATGACTGCCGTCGCAATCGACCGTATACACATCCGAAAACGAAAACAGGTCTGCATCCAGCTTGTCGTCTTCTACACGTTTGGACAAAAACGAAATCCGCTTGCTGTCTATGGACCATACAGGGTAAGAAGCATTGCAAGGTCCCGAGGTTATTCGGGTTACCCGGCCGTTTTCAAGCTCCAGGACAAATAAATGACTAAATAGACCGTTCCACCAGCCCGATCCCTCAGCTTTGGGAGTGGTGCGATCCACGATACGCCCCCGCTCACCAGACTGCTTGCTATATTCCTCAAGCGCCATGGCTTCTCGCTCGGCGTTTATACTAACCATACTTGTAAATACAATATACTTCCCGTCCGGCGACCAGACGAATGCACCCACTCCACGCTTCACCTCGGTCAGTCGCTGTCCCTCTCCACCATCAGCCGGAACCATCCATAGCTGCTTGCTTCCATTCACCACACGTAAAAAAGCAAGCTGTGATCCATCGGGTGACCAAGCAGGAGCTGAATCCTTATTGCCATCGGTCAACGGCTTATCGTCAGCCCCAAAAAGCGATACGACACAGATGTGCGTATGGTAGTCATTCTTTGAACGATCTATGCTTTTGTGGACGTAGGCAATCGTTCCATCGGGGCTTATTGCCGGATCACTGACCCACTGATATCCGTATAAATCCTCCGGTGCAATCTGTCGTTTATTCATGAGTAGCCCTCCTTTTTCGGTTAAATCCTACTTCCAAAGGTTTATCTATTCATAAGCCATCTGCTTATGCAGGGGAAAATGGCAGGCCGCAATATGCCCTGGAGCATGCTCTTCGAGCAGTGGACTCTGTTGGCGGCATACCTCTTGTGCATATGGGCAACGCGTGTGAAAAGTACAGCCTGAAGGCGGATTAGCGGGATTGGGGATCTCACCCGTCAGTGTTATCCGTTCTTTACGCAGCCTCGGATCTGGAACGGGCACTGCCTCAAGCAGCGCTTTTGTATACGGATGCTGTGGCTGTGCAAACAACTCATCACGATCTGCAAGCTCCACGATTTTTCCCAAGTACATCACTGCGATGCGATCGCTAATATGCTTGACGGAGGGCAGACCGTGAGCGATGAAAATGTAGGTAAGCTGGAACTGCTGCTGAAGCTCTTTTAACAAATTTAAAATCTGAGCCTGAATCGACACATCCAGCGCAGATACAGGTTCATCGCAAACAATGAGCTTCGGTTTCATGGCAAGCGCTCTCGCTATGCCGATCCGCTGCCGCTGTCCACCACTGAATTCATGGGGATGCCGATCTGCTAAATGAGCACCTAATCCTACCGTCTGCAACAGTCGAAAAACTTCAGCTTTAAGCTCTTTCCCTTTAGCAATCCCGTGTATCTGAAGCGGTTCGGCGACGATATCAAAGACCTTCATCCTCGGATTTAAAGAAGAGTACGGATCTTGAAATACAAACTGTAAATCTCGTCTGACTTTGCGGACTTCTTCGTCCGTTAAATCAGACAGGCTTTGCCCTTGAAAACGAATTTCGCCTTCCGTGGGTTCCAGCAGTTGTGTAATCATTTGTCCCGTTGTTGATTTGCCGCAACCCGATTCACCTACAATACCTAAGGTTTCGCCAGGCATCACCTTAAAGCTCAATCCATCAACCGCCCGTACATAACCGCTTTTTTGGGAAAACCAGCCCTTTTTCATAGGATAATATTTTTTAAGCCCATTCACTTCGAGAAGCGGTATTCCCTGTGCTGTCTCATTCATACTGACACCTCCTCCATCCGCAAACATCTGACATAGTGTCCTTGATCCTTTGCTTGTATTTCAGGATGAATCTTGGTGCACTGTTCCTGGGCATAAGGACAGCGGGGATGAAATGGACAGCCGCTCGGCATCTGCATCATATTAGGAACGGTACCGGGAATGGAATCCAGCCATTCTCTCTGTTCAGTAAGCTTGGGGAGTGATCCTAGCAAACCAATCGTATAAGGATGACCCGGCTTTTCAAACAAATCAAATACGTCCGCTTCCTCGACCACTTCCCCGGCATACATCACGACCACCCGGTCCGCCATTTCCGCGACGACACCTAAATCGTGGGTAATGAGAATGATGCCTGTATTCTCTTCCTTGCTCAGCTTGTGGATTAAATTCAAAATTTGAGCCTGAATCGTAACGTCCAGTGCCGTCGTCGGTTCATCAGCGATCAGCAGTTTAGGCTGACAGGCCAAGGCCATGGCGATCATCACCCGCTGACGCATTCCTCCAGACAGCTGATGCGGAAAGTAACTTACCACTTTCGATGCACCAGGTATGCCTACCCGTTCTAGCATCTCAATACTTTTCTGCCGTGCCTCCGATTTGCTCAGCTTCTGGTGCTGCCGGATGACCTCACTGATTTGGTTACCAATCGTAAATACCGGATTCAGCGAACTCATCGGCTCCTGAAAAATCATGGATACCTCGTTCCCCCGATATTTTCGCATTTCCCCCTTGGACAGTTTGAGTAAGTCTCGGCCTTCAAGCAGAATCTCCCCGCCCACGACTTTACCCGGCGCAGCCACTAAACCCATAATAGACAAGGAGGTTACACTTTTACCGGAACCGGACTCTCCAACAATAGCCACCGTTTCGCCTGGATTCACAGTGAAGCTGACACCGTTGACCGAAGGAACGATGCCATCCTCCGTTTTAAAGTAGGTTTTCAAATGGTTCACTTCAAGCAATTTCGTGGTCATCTTTTCCGATCCCCCGCTTTCTGTTATTCTTTCGCTTTCATATGGGGATCTAACACGTCTCGAAGCCAGTCACCGAGGAAAATGACGCCCAGGACCGTGATGGTAATCGCCAGACCGGGAAACGTTGCAACCCACCAGCTCGTGGCTACATACTGTCTCCCATCGCTCAGCATGCCACCCCAGGACACTGCTGGCGGTGTGATCCCTAATCCGAGAAAACTAAGAGAAGCTTCCATAATAATCGTTGTCGCCACGCTCATACCAGAAATTACAATGAACGAAGACAAGACATTGGGTAAAATGTGCTTCAACAGAATCCTGCTATTTTTTGAGCCAATCGCCTTGGCTGCTTTAACGAAGTCCCGTTCCTTGATACTCAATACCTCGCCCCGGACCACCCTTGTATAGGAAACCCAATTCGTAACGCCAATAACAAAAATAAGCGTAGTCATTCCAGGACCCACCACGGCCAAGACGACCAGCATCAGCAGAATAGCCGGAATGGCCAAAAAGGCATCGGCAACTCTCATAATGATGGCATCCACCCATTTACCATAAAAACCGGCGAGGAGTCCGAGAATTGCGCCAATAGTGCCTGAGACCAGAACTGCACCGACACCGACGATAAGCGAAACTCTCGCCCCGTATACGATACGGCTCCACATATCCCGTCCCAGGTTATCTGTACCCAGCCAATGCTCCGGCAACCCACCTGCCAGCCACATGGGCGGCTTCAGACGATTCAGCGGGTCAATATCCGCAGGATTGTGACTGGCCAGCAGAGGGGCACATAGTGCCGTTAAGCAAACGAGCAGTATGATTATTGCACCGACCGTTCCGGTTTTACTTCGTAACAGTTGCTTCCATATACGCCCGATACTAGACGGTTGTGCTTGCTTTTTGCCATCCAGGTCTGGGTCTGGACCAAGGGCTTGTACATCATGAATACCTGCCACACTTCCTCCTCCCCTCTCTAGTTGTATTTAATTCTTGGATCAAGCAGTCGGTAAACGACATCGGTTAAAATATTGCTGATAACCACAATAAAGGCAATCACAAATACAGCGGCCTGAACGATAGCCATGTCGTGGGTATTCACAGCGACGACAAGTAACTGCCCCAAACCCGGCCATGCAAATACCGTCTCTGTAATCAGTGTGCCGCCGATCAAGCTCGTAAATTGCAAGCTCATAATCGTGACGACCGGAATCAATCCATTGCGAAAAGCGTGTTTTCCGATCACTACGATTTCGAGAATCCCTTTACTTCGGGCTGTTCGTATATAGTCCTGATTCAAAATGTCCAGCATACTGGAGCGAATGAGTCGAGTCATCTGTGCAGAAAGACCGACACCCAGTGTAAATGCCGGAAGTATCAAATGCTCCATCCCGCCCCGACCGGACACCGGAAGCATCCCCAGCATGACGGAGAATAACAATATGAGCATAATCCCCATCCAAAAGTTAGGCATGGCCTTTCCGACTACGGATAAACTGGAAATGATTAAATCGGTAAAGGTATTACGTTTGACTGCTGAGATGACGCCCAACGGCACTGCGATGATAACCGCAAAAAACATGGCGGCTACTGCTAATTCAAAACTGGCAGGCAGCCGTTCCAGCACTAATGGCAAAGCCGATTCACCATAGCGAAACGAGGTGCCAAAATCGCCTTGTAAGGCACTGCCAATAAATTTAATGTATTGTGCATATAATGGCTGATCCAGCCCAAGCGCTTGTGTCAGTACTGCACGGTCCTCAGCTGTAGCGGTCTCCGGCAGCATCAGGGCTACAGGGTCCCCGGTTACCCTCACCAGGATGAATACAATCAGAGAGACAATCAGCAGTACAGGAATCACCTGCAGCAGCGATTTGGCGATATAAGTTTTCAATCCGTCACCTCCATAACCAGCAGGCTTTTTTTTAAAAGGACGGGCAGGAACCTTCATTGAGGTCCCCGCCCGTTCACTTCTCGTTTTATTTTGCAGGTGTAATATCTTCTGCATAGAACATCTCATCACTTCTCGGTTGGAAATTCACACCGTTACCAGTGCCATAAATCCCTTCCATTTGGAAAAGATAGACGGCCGGACGATCTTCAGCCAATATCTGCTGCACTTGCTGATACTCTTTTTCACGCGAGGCTGTATCCAGATTCGTCAGGGCATGCTGCAACAGCTTCTCTACCTTCGGATTGTTATAATCCGTTTCGCCTTTAGACTCTTCTAGCAAGTAGCGATTATAGTTATTGGAAGCATCAAACAGGGAATTACCAATGCCGATCATAAACATTTCTTTGAAGGATTTGGAGCTATAACGCTCACTGAAAGCACTTGGCTCCAGTACGTCCAATTTAATTTTGAAGCCTTCTTTATTTAACATGGCGGCTACGACCTCAGCATACTCTTTGTATATTGAGGATACCGATAAGGTTAATTCTGGACCTCCACCAGTGTAACCGGCCTGCTTCAGCAGTTCTTTGGCTTTAGTCGGATCATATAATGATTTCTCATACAAGGAAGGATCGGCACCAAAATTACCTGGTGTAACGGAAGTACGAGTAACAATCCCCGCACCGCCTGCGATGCTGTCCACGATTCCCTTTTTATCGATCGCGAGGTCTATCGCCTCTCTCACTTTCGGGTTAGCCGTAACACTGCCTTGGCTTTGACGTAAAATCAATTGCAGCACTCGCTGAATCGGTGCCTTAACGATTTTTTTGCCGTCTTCGCCTTGAATACGTTCTATATCGGTGGAAGGGATTCCGGAAGCAATGTCAATCGAGCCTGCGAGAAGCTCAGATACACGCGTAGAGGCTTCCGGGATGGAGCGAAAAACAACTTGATCCCATTTCAGCTGACCTTGATAATACTTATCGTTTTTAACCAGTACTACACGATCATCCTTAATCCATTGACTAAACTTATAAGGGCCTGTACCGATTGGATTTTTAAGGAATGCCTCTATCCCATTTTTCTCAATATATTTGGAAGGTAAGATCCCAGCTCCCATTTTGGATAAACGATTGAGCAGCAGCGGATCTGGCCCGTCGGTTATGATATCTGCTGTATGTTCATCCACCACTTTCACTTCTTTAATATTTTTAAAGTAGGAATTTTGTTTGAGCGTGTTATCCTTTGCAACTCTTTCTATCGTATACTTCACATCTTCCGCCGTGAATGGATCACCGTTATGGAAGGTAACCCCTTCGCGCAAGTGAAAACGCCAAGTCGTATCATTTACCTTTTCCCAAGAAGTTGCGAGTCCAGGTACTTTCTTCTGCTGACTATCATTTTTCAACAAGTAGTCAAATACGTTAACCAGAACGGCTTCACTTGCAGTGTTGTTATTGTTATGAGGATCAAAGCTCTCAATATCCGTAGCATTCGCTATCGTCAGCACTTTACTGTCAGTCGATGTCGATGCTGCACTGTCTTTACTACCGCCTGTGGATGGGGCACCGCAGCCTGCCAGGATAATTGCTGCAATCAGTAACGTAATCCCGCTTGTAAACCACTTATGTCTATTCATCTTGTCCACTCCAGTCCATTGAGGTTGTATATTGCCACACAGCTGCTTCTGAGCGTCTCAAACCCGATTTTTATTTTGTTTCAAAAAATTCAGCGCTATGGCCGACATCATGGCTACTCCATAAGGCAGTACCGATTCATCCAAATCAAACTTGGAATGATGCAATGGATAGCTTGTATCTTCATCTCCTCTCCCCGAGCCCAACCGGAAGAAAACACCGGGTACCTGCTCACAATAAAAAGCGAAATCTTCCCCGCCTGTTGACGGTTTGATGTAGTTCCACTCCTTGGAGCCAAACAGTTGCTCACTGGTTTCGGTCATTAAATCAACCATATCCGGGTCGTTCTGAACAACCGGGTAGCCAAGCCGATAATTCAACTCATATCCGGCTCCGAACGATTCACATGCTCCACGGACTACCTGTTCGATCAGTTCAGGCATCCGGCTGCGCAACTCTGCCGACAAAGTTCGCACGGTGCCGATCATCTCGACTTCCGGTGCAATGGCTGCCCCCATGTAGCCACCACTAATTTTTCCGATCGTAATGACAATGGTCTCAAGCGGATCAACCAGACGGCTTGGTATATTTTGCAGGGCAGAAATAACCTGCGCGGACACGGCAATCGCGTCTATCCCCTCATGCGGACGGGCAGCATGACCGCCTTTGCCTATAATCTTAATCGTTAAGCTATCTGCGGAGGCAAAAGCTACCCCTTTGCTGACCCCAAGCGTTCCTGTCTTTAGACCCGGGAACATATGTAGTCCTGCCATCGCATCTACTTTTGGATTTTCCAACACACCATCATCAATCATAGCCTTGGCCCCGGCTAAACCTTCTTCTGCTGGTTGAAAGACAAATTTGATATTTCCTCTTTCAGGCCGTTCCAGCTTCGTAAGTAACTGCGCGGCTCCCATCAGTATTGCGGTATGGGCATCATGCCCACATAAATGTGCCTTTCCCGGAATCTGTGACCGATAGGGAACCGTTTTTTCATCCTGAATCGGTAAAGCATCCATATCTGCCCTTAGACCGATTGTAGGACCCGGGCTTTTTCCTCGTAACAGACCTACAACCCCGGTTTTACCTACATTTGTTATCACTTCCAGCCCAAGTTCACGTAAGTGTTCAGCCACAATTCCCGATGTACGAACCTCTTCATAACCGGTTTCAGGATGGCGATGAAAGTCTCTGCGCCAAGCAATCAGCTGATCTTGAAGCGGTCTGGATAATGCTAAAAGTTCATTTATATTCATTTTTATCATCCCCGCTCGAATCATCTTATTTTTTCTGTATAGTACCGACTAGCCTTTTGCAACCAGTCTTGCATAAATGGCGTCTGCGGAATGTCCGATATGGTGCCTCATCACTTCCCGCGACTTCTCAGCATCCCGTGCCCGAAGTGCACTCAGAATTTCCGTATGGACGTCGTAGTTCACCGTCCGAATCTGATCGTCATAGGGCATGAGATCTAGCGATGGGTTAATTTTGGTCCGAATCTGCCTCACAGCGGCTTCACAAAATGGGTTGCCCGATGCCTTGGCAATGGCTAAATGAAACTTTACATCCAAGGCCCGAAACCATTCGCGAGTACAGTCCGCTTCAATGCTCTGATCCAGATAACGCTGAAGCAAGTCCAGTTCATCTGTGGTGATCCGCGCAGCCGCTAAAAAAGCACCCTCAGGTTCCACAATCATCCGATATTCAAAGACCTTCAACATATGCTCCCAATCTTTTGCGATTTCTGCTCGGGTACGTTTATGAGAGTTTGCTGTCACGGGAAGAACAAAGGTCCCTCCCTTGGCACCTACTCTCTTCTCAATGAGTCCCTTCGACTCCAATTGGGATAGCGCCTCACGGACTGTAATTCTGCTGGCATTAAATATCTCTGCGAGTTCCCGCTCTGTTGGTAGCTGCTCCTCGCTAAGCAACTCTTTTAGAATAATAGCCTCTTCCAACTGCTCTCTAATAAAATCACTCACTTTTTTAGCTGATACTTTCTCAAAGCGCAGAGGAGATTGGATTATCATACGAACACTCCGATCCATAAATCTTTAAGGTCTAAACCTTATACCTTTTTAAAGAACGAAAAAATATAAATCTGTTGTTATCATAATGCCTAGTAAACCTATATGCAATACTTTTTTCTAATATTAATGAATGATTTTGTAATAAATATAAAGAAGCAGCCCCTTTATAGAGCTGCTTCTTTAATATTTCACATTTTTGCGGGATGACAAAGGCTGAAAATTCTACTCCCAATCTTTGGCCGGTTATCTATAATCAAAATCTAAAGGTTCTAGTTGTCAACCGAGCTATACCTCTGAGTATTGAAGTCACGCTGACGCTTTTCAATATCCTCTCTTAAATACGTGCTGGCATCGTCTGCTGAAATATTCAAAACATACATTAGCTCGCTTTCCAGCATCTCTCGTGCCAAGCTTAGAATAGACCTGTCATGAGAATTCAGTTTGAGATTGTAGCCTTTGGCACAAATCATATCCCTGATTATGCCAAAATGGTCATGAAGACACCCCGACTCGATCCTGGCTTGCAGAACGATACGACGTTCAGACGTGTTAAAGGGCAATCGAGCATATTCTCCAAAAAATAGAGCCCTTGAACTCAGTATGGAATCTACATTGGACAACGGACGAATGCCCTTTTGTTGTGCTCTCTGTTTGGGAATTAACATGTGTAGTTCTTGTTTTGGAAAATACAAGCTATAACAACTCAATAGATCTTGTAAGTCACTTTTCTCCTCCCCAGTCTCCATAGAGCAGACGCCATACATTGGATAAAAAAGAAGTTCTCTAGACGGTACCATACAAAAACCTCCATTCACTTCAAAGCTTAGTGTCCATCAAAATGAACACCTTCATATTCCTGATCCTTGTATTGATACACTATATACCTCCAGCATTAGTAGATGTTTGAACTTTTTTTTCAATATACCACATGCCTGTCAAGTACCTGCCTAAAATCGAACAAAAGTCAAGCCTCTTTTTTATAAAATACTTTGAACACGTCATCCCCTACTCAACCAGTGGTGCTTTTCCAAAAAAAATGATATGGCTCTCCTTTCTTTTTCTTCCTCTTTACATTTTGATTACATAAAACTATCTTTCCCTTCATATACGAATACTAATATTATCTATGTGTTAGCCGATTATCATCGGTAATCTACGAATAAATAATAGGGGGTACTTTATGTTAGGCCATTTTTTCAAAAAAATATTACCTATCGTTATGGTGTCATCAATCACAATTACTGGCATTGTGTCAGGAGGAGCTTCTACACAAGCAGCTTCAGACACACAAAAAATTAAAAATGTAATTTTTTTAATTGGTGATGGCATGGGTCCATCATATATTTCTGCCTATCGGTATATGAAAGATAACCCGGCAACCCCTCTCATGGAAAAAACAGAGTTTGATCAGTATCTTGTAGGTGCTCAAACGACGTATCCGGAAGATGAGGCTCAAAATATAACAGACTCCGCTTCAGCTGCCACAGCAATGTCTGCTGGTGTTAAAACATACAATGCTGCCATTGCCGTAGATAACGATAAAACTGATGTCAAAACGGTATTAGAGCAAGCCAAGGAAAACGGGAAATCTACCGGCTTGGTTGCAACATCTGAGATCACTCATGCTACTCCTGCAGCATTTGGCGCACATGATGTTAGCCGTAAAAATATGAACGCTATTGCTGATGATTACTTTGATGAAAAAATTAATGGAAAGCACAAGGTGGATGTCCTGCTTGGTGGTGGGCTAAGCAATTTTGTACGTAAAGACCGAAACTTAACTGAAGAGTTCAAGAAAGCCGGTTACGGTTATGTCACTGACCGGGAAGGATTGCTGAACAATAAAAACGATCAAATTCTCGGTCTATTTGCCCAAGGTGGACTAGATAAAGCAATCGATCGTGCCAAAGAAACACCTTCTTTAGAAGATATGACTAATGCTGCAATCAGCCGATTAAATAAAAATGATAATGGTTTCTTCCTGATGGTTGAAGGAAGCCAAATTGACTGGGCAGGTCATGACAACGACGTGGTTGCTTCCATGAGTGAAATGGCGGATTTTGAAAAAGCATTTAAAGCAGCGATCGACTTTGCCAAGAAAGACGGCAATACATTAGTAGTTGCAACTGCTGATCATTCTACCGGCGGATTTTCGGTCGGTGCAAATGGAGAATATAACTTTAATGCAGCACCAATTAAAGCAGCAACGCGCACACCAGATTTTATGGCTAAAGAAATTGTTGCTGGCGCAAGTGTTGAAGATACACTTAAGAAATATATCTCCTTAGATCTTACAGAAAGTGAAGTTCAATCGGTCAAAACTGCTTCTGCTACAAAGGACGAAGTTAAAATCGATAATGCCATTGAAGCCATCTTCAACACTCGTTCATTTGCTGGCTGGACAACAGGTGGTCATACTGGAGAAGATGTGCCAGTCTATGCTTACGGGCCAGGGAAAGAATTGTTTGCGGGACTTATCGACAATACAGATAATGCAAAGATCATTTTTGATATTCTGAAAAAAAACAAATAAAATAACAAAAGAAAATAAGCTGCTTCCGGTACTCAACCGGAGGCAGCTTATTTAATCTTCGTTGCGGTCGATGTTGGTTATAGATTTTGAATATAGGCTTGAATTCTCCTTTGTGCCTCGTCCACATTTCCGATATCATAAGGGTAGAGTCCTTTCGTCGTCCTCGCTGATCCAGAAGTCCGAACTCACCGAGCCCCTTATATTTCCACATACATTGTTTCAACCGATGTCGATCTGCAATTTCTAACTCCTCCATCAGCCTATTTACATAAGAAAATTAATGAAAATTATACTGACTTACGAATTTCATCGATGATTTGAGTTAGAGCTTCTTTAGCGGGAGTAACTGGACGACCGAGAAGTTTCTCTAAGTCGTTGCTCTCAACTTCTAATGCACCATTACGAAAGCCCTTTTGGGTTTTTACAAGCATCGGAATATAGGCTTCGGGTACTCCAGCTCCTTTCATCATTTCTGCAAAAGTAGCGTCATCTACTTGTTGTACAGGTATATCTTTACCTAATACATCACTGAGAACGGTAGCAAATTCCTCTTGAGTCATTAATCTACCTGACAGCTCGTAAACGGTATTTTCATGCCCTTCACCAACCAATACTTTTGCTGCCGCCTCTCCTAAATCTTTTCGAAGTACCCAGCCAACTTTCCCTTTTGGATTGTCAACAGTAAATCAAACAACTTTTTTAAGGGCTGCAAGGCGATACTGAATAGGCGTCATATAGCCTAAAGTTCCATGAATGCGATG
>NZ_JBIYCV010000009.1:0-246045 GCF_044908085.1 Paenibacillus sp. RC73 | reverse complement strand
TTTTATACAGCCTGACGGCATGTACCAAAATCTCAGCGTTGGATTTTGCAAGCAAAATCCGTACTCACTCGTTGTTCAGTTTTCAAAGATCAAACATTTCTTTTTCGCTGTGTTTTTCAGCAGCTATAAGATCATACCATGTTCATTTCAGAAATGCAAGCTTTATTTTTTTCTTCTTTTATAAAGATTATTGTACCCAAGCTTTTCACTTTTGAAACAGCTGTTTTGTTGTCAGCTCAAATAATATATCATATATCCAAGCAACTTAGCAAGCACTTTTTTTGTTACTTTTTTAAAGTTATCTTTTGACCTTATCAAAGTCAGCCAAGGGGCAATAGCCCCACACGTTTTAGCTGGTAACTCCCTCCGGCTCAAATACTTCCACAGGCCAGTGTAACTCCACGCCTTGGCGAAGCAGCCTGCTTTGAAAATGCCCCAGATGCTCTGCCGATTCGCTGACTTCTATCGGGAATACTCCGTTGGACACACAGTAAGCCGCCAGACTACCCGCTGATTCACCTATATTCCACTCCGTGGGGTGCAGCCGATAGCAGCCATTTGCGATTTGAGTCATCCCTATATTTTTACAGGCGGGAAGCAGATTACGCACTCTCACCGGAATAAGGGAGCCTAACGGAATTTCATAAGGGTAATTAGGAATGTAAAATGTCCGCTGAGATACAGTGGTCGGATGGAGATCCAAATGATAGCTGCCTACACCTACGCTGTCTGCATATCGTTTTGGCCCATCCGTCCCCCGAAGCTCACGACTTACATCGAACTCCGATATCATATACTTGGCTTGAATTCGGCGCGATTCGCGAATATAGGCGGTTTTGGCAAGACCATCTGAGGTGCCAAGGAAATCTCCACGGGGCCGAATACCCGGATAACCGAATCCTCCATCTAGCCGGGGTGCTTCGGTCTGGAGCCAATAGATTAAAGAACGGGTCAATTCACGGGCGCCTTCTCTACGTCTTTCCTGCTCCTGAGCAGTGACACCGATCAATGGACCGAGGTAATAATCATTTTGCGCCCAGTTTAAAAGTGTTACCTCTCCATCATTTAATGGCTTGCTCCATATAGAAGGGTCCACAATGCGACGGTAATCCCACAAAGATACAATACCCTGATCGTTAGGAAACAAAGTGAACTGTTTTAGTTTGCTGGTATCATCCGCATCTGTAGCAAACCAACTCAAAATCGGGAAACGGGAAAAGGAAGGAATATAATTTCTCCAAAAATCATATTGTTGCGGCCGTTCTATAATGAAGCTTCCTTGAGGGATGTAATCCACGGCCGCCACATGTGTAATAGACTGCATATCCATAGGGTCAGCGCACTCCAAAGCATGAGGCTCACCTGTATCATACCGCGACTCTGCTCCACTCGTATGCTCCACCCCCGCCATCGGAAGAAGATCCCCGCACTCTGTGGCATCCAGATAAAACATTCCGTGCAACACCATAACCCTACACCCACCATCAAGGCTATCCGAGGTACGAACAGTTACGGAACAAATGCAATCAGCATCCGTTTGAGCGGCTATGGGCACGGTGTGGTAATATACGCGAACACGCCCCGTGTTCAAATAGGGAGCAAGCATATCCTCAAGCACCCGTAGAGCTACTCGTGGTTCATGAGCCAGACGGCTTACCCAACCGTTGCCGGGATTAAGAATCGGATCGTTTTGGGCTTCTTCCGTTAAAGGATAGTTCTGACGGTAATAGTCACGTACACGATTACGGAACTCACGGTATGTTGCTGTGCAGCCAAACTGTTCGATCCATCGGTGCTCATCCGGGGGGACGGCCTGTGAAGTTAACTGTCCTCCCAACCAATCCGTCTCCTCCGTCACGATGACTCTCATGCCAGCCTTCGCAGCCGCAAGAGCTGCCGATGTTCCTCCCAGACCTCCGCCAATCACAACAATGTCAGTATCAAGCCGATTTTGCGTCATGGTTCGTTCCCCTTTCATACTTGTTCTAGGAATCCGTTAATTCAAAAGCAAGCCGTGCCGCACCGATGATTCCAGCGCGATTACCCAATAACGCCCGGTTTACTTCCGTTCCGACTCCCAGCTGTTGTAGATGCTTTTCCAGCAAGGGCCACCAGACTTCTCCCGCATCTGCTACCCCTCCGCCTACGATAATAGCCTCGGGATCAAGGGTGACCGAGATATTGACCAGAAGCACGGCTAAATCTGCGGTGTAATCGTCCAGTACCTGAAGCGCCTCCGAGTGACCGTGAGCAGCCTGCTTCATGATCTCGATTCCCGAGCGATACTGTTTACCTGTGTATTCTCTGACCCGGCGTAACAGTGCGCTACCTGATACATACTGCTCGGCGCAGCCCTTTTTTCCACAATTGCAAGGAAGACCTCTTGGGAATAAAATACTATGTCCCCAATCGCCGCCACTCCAATGAGCCCCTCTGCACAACAAGCCATGTTCCATATATGCGCCACCGACACCTGTTCCCAAGGTGAGCATGGCCAAGCGTTGCTTGCCCCTCCCCGCTCCCTGCCACGCTTCTCCAAGCAAAGCGGCATTCGCATCATTGTCGGCAACAGCACGTAAGGCCAGATTCTCCCTCGCCCACGTTACCAAGTGCGTGCCTTGCCAGCCAGGGAGATTATCCGTGGCATACACAACCTCACCACTCTCCACGTTTACTCTGCCAGCCGTAGCGATCCCCAGAGCGTCGATACCGATGCCGCCGCTGGTGCTGTTGCTGGTGTCTCCCAGGGATCGTTTCAGTCCTTCCACAGCTTCGGATACCCGTGACAGTAGCCAATCACGCCCGCGAGAAGCGTCCGTATCCAGCCGGATTTCATCAAGTACCGAACCATCTTGTTCCACTACAGCGGCCTTCACTGATGTTCCTCCAATGTCGATCCCAATGACTCTGTTCACAGCATCTGCCACCACAGCGTCCTCCTTGTAGCCAAATGATATCAACATACACGCTCTTTACGTAAAGCTTCTATAATAGCAAGTCATATACCACAACAATAACTAACGATATGACACAGCCGAAGGGGTACGGTTCTCCGCTTCAAAACCTCAATAACTTCGCTCAATGACCGCCCTTGCTGTTTTTTCCTTCATCTGTTTGGTATGACTCGTGTGCTTGCGAGCAAGCCCTTCGCAGATGAGGTCAATGACAAATAGCTGCGAGATTTTGGCTCCAATCGAGCCTCCCTCCATCGGGGCTTCCTTGCCTGCGGTGAGCAACACGATATCCGCAATGGAGGTGATAGGCGATTTTGCATAATTGGTGATCGCGATAATGGTCGCGCCGTTTTGCTTGGCTTTGTGCAGCATGTCGTTGGTATCCAGCGTGCTTCCCGATACACTGATACCGATAGCCACATCCCCGGGTTTCATGGACACCGCCATCATCGACTGGATATGTCCGTCTGTCACGGCTTCGGCACGCCGCCCGATTCGTAAGAAGCGGTTTTTGGCATCCTGCGCAGAAATCCCCGAAGCACCTACACCAAAAAATTGGACATAGCCTGCCTGGTCGAGACACGCTATCGCACGTCCAAGCTCTGAACGGTCCAGCAGTCCCATACTGGAGTGCAAAATATCAAGCATATTGTGATACACCATGCGGGTAATATCATGTTCGTTGTCCGGGTCGGTGTTTTCCCCACCCGTATCGGTTTTGCGATAAGTCCGGTTTTGCGCCAGGGACAGTCGGAAATCCTGATAGCCTTTAAAACCGATTTTCCGGCAAAAGCGCATGACGGTCGTCTCACCTGTACCTGCAAAATCAGCTAACTCCGTCACGGAGAAATATATGATATCTGCCGGGCGCTCCAGTACGCACAAAGCAACCTTTTGCTCCGATTTTGTTAATGAAGGAAAGTACGTATTAATTCGGTCGTTCATCTCCATAGATGCACTTCACTGCCTTCCTTGCGGCATCGGCAAACCGCTGCGTAATCAATTGGGGTCTGGTAATTGCCGAGCCTACAACCACTGCATGTGCACCCAGCCGGAATGCTTCCTCCACCTGCGCCGGCTCATGGATTTTGCCCTCCGCAATTAAAGGCACGGGAACCAGCTCTGACGCTCTCCGAACCAACTCCAGATCGGGTCCATCGATCTGAGCAGAGTATGGCGTATAACCGGATAACGTTGTGGATACGCAGCTTACGCCGAGGGAAGCCGCATGAAGCGCCTCCTCCAGTGTGGATATATCCGCCATAGAGGCCACTCCATGCTTATGGGCGTAATCTATGAGCTGCTTCAGCCTACATCCCCCCGGGCGCGGACGTGATGTAGCATCCAGGGCGATGATATCTGCGCCCGCATCCACCAGTTCCTCCATCTCTCGAAGGGTCGGTGTAATGTAAATATCGGAATCATCATAATCCCGCTTGATCAGGCCGATGACTGGCAGGGAAAGCGCCTGTTTGATCGCACGCACATCTGCTGCGCCATTGGCGCGAATGGCCACAGCTCCGCCCTGCTGAGCGGCGCGTGCCATTTTGGCCATGGAATCCGATCCGTGCAGCGGTTCATCCGGTAGTGCCTGACAGGATACGATCAGGCCGTGCTGAACTTTTGATAATACAGCTTCCAATCCCATTGGGATCACCCTCTCTCTTCGGCATGATGCCGTACGGTCAATCCGACTTCAAAGGTGCGGTTCCACGGCATATAGCAATCTGTAATTTCCACATAGCCCTCCGGCCCGTTTACATATTCGTCGAGCGCCTGCTCCAGCTCTCCGCGAATAACCGCAGTAACCGAGCCTCTCTGTCCATCGAGCATAAACTTGTTGAAGCCCATTTGTTCCACAATCCCGTTATTCATGGCGGTACGCACCACAGCGCAATAACATGCATCTTCGGCGTAACGCAACGCCAGAAAATCCAGATGCTCTGCTGTAGGCCCATAGTGGCTGTACAGCATGGACTGGGCAATGACGGTTCCCAGCGTATTGGAGCTGGTGTTCCAGCCTGCATAACCTGCCAGCTCAAAAAGCAGCCCTTTTTGCTTCAAGAGTCTAAGCAGCTTAAGATCGGCTCCGTTGGCATAGCCTACATCAGCTACCGCAATATTTTTGCCTGTATACCGCAGCATATGGGCGCCGTATTCGACCAGCTCCACCACGTTTCGGTATACATCATATCCGGCCATTGCACGCTGTTGGGAGGATGCTTCCGCCATGGCGTCTCCGGGCGTGTTAGCCAACAGAATCAAATCAGCCTCTGTCGCTGAAGAAGCGATCAGTCCACCTGCCGCCATAATCTGGTATTTTAACGTTTCATAAAAATAACGATCCTCAAAAAGCGGAATCACAAATGCTCCCTGCAAAGCGGACAGCCTTGGATAGACAAGCGGCACAACATTCTTCGCCTGGTTAACCCACCGCGCCAGCAGCGTACAGCCGACTTCGTCTGCCCCCGGATACATGTACACGCTCAAATCCAGCCCAAGATTGGAAATACGTTTTCTAAGCCGCTGCTGATCCTTGGCAGTATAGCCGTAGGGGGCAGAATCATCTTGCGGGATGATCATAAAATCAATGACACCCTCTGCTACCAGCTCCAGTGCGGCTTCATTGGCTTCCAGATTCACACGGCGACGGCCCAAATAATCCTCCAGTGTCTCTACAGGCAAACGTTCGTTGATGTCAGATAATTCAAGAAGCTCCTCTGAGGTAGCAATCCCCAGCTCCTGACGGTGCTCAATAAAGCCCTTCCTGAATATCTCGCGCCCCCAATCGGCGTAGTAATCCGGTTCTTCGTCAGCCAAAGAATATTGCGGACAGCGCATAATGAGTTGAAAAGCATATAAGGTCATCTGCGGATAAAGCCGCTTGAGCCTGCGAAGTCGATTCACCTTGTCACCGACCTGATCACTTGTCATTCCATGCAGACGAGATGGCACGATTCCGCCGTACAGCAGCGTATCCATCGCAATAATGGCTCCATCGGCTCCCGCTGCACGTTCTTCGAGCCAAGCCCACAATTGGGTCGTATCACCGGAAATTTTCTTTTGTCCCATCCATTCCATCGGGGGACGCTCGATTTCCAAATCTGTGCCCTGCGCCAGTAAATAAGGAAATTCATAATTACAGGGCCGCTCATCCAGCGGCACAAAAAGCACACGAGTGTTTGGCTTCACCACACGCATCCACCTCTCCTGAAAATTACCGTTATCCTAACGGCAAATGGTTATTTTCAGGGCAGCTATGCTGCCTTGGTTTCTTAATCCATCGGCAAAATGCTCACAAGATCAGTCGATACTTGCCTTGTTCATCCTGACTGACGTAGCCCCACCGCTCGGCTGCGCGGATCGCCGGATCACTGCCGAGCCGAGCCTCCGTCTCCAGACAGGCAGTGATACAGCGCCGGAGTTCGCCCACGACTTCGTCCAGCAGGAGCACAGGCCCTTGCCCGCCAACCACTTCCGGCGGCGTACTGCTCTCCTCTGCCTGCGTGCCGCTCTGCCGCTCGCTGCTGACCACAGCTTGGCGCAGCGTACGCCACAGATCAGCGTCCAGCTCGGCGCGTTCCAGCCACGGCATGGCCTGTGCTACGAAGCCTGCCGCCGGATCATCGGCGGGTACTTGCCGCAGGACGCTCACGGCTTGGAGCAGCCGCTCAAAGTACATATCCAGCGCCGGGATATCGCGCAACTGCAAAGCAAGGTCCACGTCCTCATACGTGCTGCCGCCCAGTCGGCTGTTCCTGTTTTGACGGCAGAAAAACATCAGTTCCTCCGCACGCTCCCCCGCTAACTCCCACACTGCCCAATCCCAAGAAAGTTCCGGCATGTACCGCTCACTGTTCCACATATAATGAGACATCGTAATGAGCGTTACTTTGGAGCATTCCCACTGATTCATCGGGTTGGCTACCATACCGGTATGTCCGCAGTCTGGAAGCCCGGAATACCGCCCGCGCAGCGGATCGAGGAATAAACGGTCACGGTCACAATCATTCACCGGAATGTTATCCCACAGCCACAGCTCGTGCCCAAAGAACGCATGATTATCGGCGGCGTGCTTCCGGCCAATATGCGGAGCAAACACAAAGTATCCGGTCCAGAACACCTTAATCTCCGGATGCAGCCGCTCACGGAAATCCTTTTTGTACTCGGTATCCCAGTACGACCAATATTCCGAGGGACAGACTGTCAGCGTAAATTCAGGCAACCGCTCAGCCAGCCATGTATGCACCTTGTTCGTCAAAAAGACATGAGCGTGGCCCGAGCGACCCAGCAAATGTCGATTTTCTCCTTTTAGCACATAGTCAATGTCATCCATTAATATAGAAAAATGGCGCACGCCAATGGCAATCACAGCCGCCAGCTTTTCCGTCAAACTGAGGAAATCTTCATCGCTGCCAAAGCTCAGGTCATTCCCTGGACTGATGCAGTAATGAAAATCGATCTCATGCTGGTCGCAGGTTTCCTTTAATTCTTGGATCTGTGCAAACGTGTCTTCCGGGTACGGCTCTCGCCATAACTCACGATGATACGGATCATCCTTGGGAGCATACATGAATGTGTTCATCCGATGCGCAGCCATAAAACGGACAGCATCCAGCCGATTCGCCAAGCTCCACGGTTCTCCGTAAAAGCCTTCAATAATCCCTCTGACCGGAAAAGAAGGCTCATCACGAATGGACACTACAGGAAGTGTACATCGCTCTTGTTCGACTTGAAGCAGCAAATGCAGGGCATCCATGCCGTATTTGAGCCCTCTTTTATTAGCTGCATGAATTTCAATTCGACCTTCCTTGTGAATCTCCAAACGATAGCCGTCTGCAACGAGCGCTCCATCGTACTCCAGTACCAATTGCACGCTACCGCGTGTTTCGGTCGGCACGCCTGGTCCTGGAGGCAAGATCAGCTTGATCGGCCCGTCGGGGTCCAGAACGCCTTCATATTCCTGATTCATCCCGAAGCGGGAGGACAACTCAGAAATCAAATGTGGTTCGGGTATGACCAGCTTTGCCCCACTGTCATACACATCACGAAAATAATATTGAATCTCCTGCGTTGTTAGCCCCACACGGGAATTGGGCCGCGTTCCTTTCGCCAGCTCCATCGTAACCGTCTCCCCTTCCATTCACGGATCGTCCGTATCCGATATTTCCGGTCTATCCTTTTACTGCACCCGCCAAGCCTTCCATATAGTAGCGCTGTGTGAACAGGAACAAGATAATGATCGGCAGTACCGAAATCATCGTGCCCGCTGCAATC
The DNA here is from genome assembly GCF_044908085.1 of Paenibacillus sp. RC73. Taxonomy (NCBI): domain Bacteria; kingdom Bacillati; phylum Bacillota; class Bacilli; order Caryophanales; family Paenibacillaceae; genus Paenibacillus; species Paenibacillus sp. RC73. The sequence goes on along the minus strand of NZ_JBIYCV010000009.1, from coordinate 237,814 downwards.
CAGCCAAAGTTATAGGCAAATTGACCATTGAGATACGTCAGCGCAGCCGCCAGCGGGTATAACTCCGTGTCGTTCAGAATAACGATAGGCCACAGGAAACTGTTCCAGAACGACATAGCCTCCAGCAAAGAAATGACGGCGAGTGCTGGCTTCACCAGCGGTAGCACCAGCTGCCACCAAATCCGGAATTCCGAAGCGCCGTCCATTTTACCGGAATCACGCACATCGGTAGGAATATGGATAAACGTCTGCCGCATCAGAAAAATGTTGAACACAGAGACAGCTCCAGGCAGCACCACACCCAAATACGTATTGCCCAGATGAAGCCCCTGAATGGTCAGGTAATGTACGATGAACGACGTATATGAAGGAATAATCATGGTGGAAATTAGTAGCGTGAACACCAGATTTTTACCCTTAAAACGAAATACAGCCAAGGGATATCCCGTCAGACTGGCGAGCACCACATTGAAAATAACGCCAAGTGCCGTAATGATCACCGTGTTCAGCATATACTTCGGAAAGTTCATAAACTGCCATACCTGAGCATAATTATCAAAATCAATAAAGGTCGGAAAAATCGCCGGTGGCGTTGAGAAAATGTTACGGCCAGGCATGAGCGATACGCTGAGCAGCCATAGGAACGGCCCCATTAAAAAGAGAGCGAGCAGCACGAGCAGTACATAGATCACCGTCATCCTTACAACTCGCCCCAGGTTGCGAATGATGCGGCTATTTTCGTTTTTCGGAAGGGGCGACTGTAGCATTTTATCATTCTGTAAATTCATCAATAGGGATTGATACCACCTTTCCTATTGAATCGGAATACGATAATACTGAGCACCGCAATGACTACACCGACAATTAAGCCGAGCGCCGAAGCATAACCAAAGTTAAACTGCTCCATCCCCTTTTGGAAAATATACAAGCTGGAGGTCAGCGTGGCTGTTCCCGGCCCACCCTTGGTCAGCACATACACTTCATCGAACACGCGAATAGCCGCCATAAGCGATATGAGCGTACAGAACAGAACGTAGGGTCTTAATAACGGGAGTGTAATATGGACAATTAGCCGCCAGCGGCTTGCTCCATCTACTCTGGCGGCTTCGTACAGGTCTTGTGGAATGTTCTGCAAACCGGCCAGATAGAGCATCATATAATACCCGAGTCCCTTCCACATCGTGATGAACATGAGTACATACAAGGCCAAAGAGCTGTCTGACAGCCAGTGAATGTCCTTACTGATCAAGCCTGCCTGCATAAGCAAATAATTCACAACGCTGTTATTGCCAAGCAACCAGCTCCAAATCAAGGCCACGGCTACCATCGAAGTTACGACAGGAATGTAGTAGGTCGTACGAAATATTTTAATTCCCGGTATACGGCTGTTCACCAGCACGGCCATCAGGATGGAGAAAATTTGAAGAAAGGGAACAATGAGCACGTACACCAATGAGTTCCAGATCGAAATGAGAAAGTTGCGGTCCTTAAACGCTGCCTCGAAATTATCCAGACCGACATAATGGGTATCCGATATGACCGAGTAGTCCGTCAATGCCAGCGGAATGCTGTAAATAATAGGCCAAAATACAAAGACGGCAAGCAATAACAGTCCCGGCGTCATAAAGGCCCAGGCCGTAAAGGATTCCGACCTCAACCATTTGATCATGCTGCATCACCACCCGATTTTGATAAATGAACAGGAGAGCCTCCGTATGACTCTCCTGCTGATCTATTGCTTTAAAATATCGTTCACTTCCTGCTCCAAAGCAGTAAGCGTCTGCTTCGTGTCCGTTCCGTTCAATATAATATTTTGAAAAGCACGCGTAACAGCGCTGTTCACGTCCTTGGCATTAGGAACACCGACCATGTAGTCTGTCGCCTTATCCAAGCTTTGCGCGGATACCACTTTCGCTTGTGCTTCCAGCGATTGATCAGACTGTGTGAAGTACGGGTCTTTAATGGAATCCTTTGTGGAAGGTAGTGTATTAGCCGCTTTGGAAAAAGCCGTCTGGCTCTCCGCATTCGTCAGAAAAACAGCAAACTTCACCGCTTCATTCACATGTGCAGACTTGGTCGGTACGACCAGATCCATGGTGTTGGACAGCCGTACATCAGCTTTACCTGTAGGTACAGGAACGGCGATCGTGTTCTTGTATACGTCCGGCGCCGCCGTTTTGATAAAGTTGATGAACGTCGGGCCTGCCAGCTCGAAAGCAACCTGCTCACCCGCGTAATATTTCACTTGCTGTGAAAATTCAGCGTCCTCTTTGAGCACGACACCGTCTTCCATCTGCTTTTTGAGATTATCAATCATAGTGACCGCTTCCGGTGTATTGAACGCCGCTGCTGTCTTTTCTTTATTCAAAATCGGAATCCCGTCTATGGCAAAAAGCTTGGATACAAGCTGCTGCGCATAGCCTGCTTTACCGATTTTTCTATTGACCTGGCGGCCCCATTCAGACAATTCCTCCCGCGTTTTGGGCGGATGGGCAGGGTCTAATCCGGCTTCCTTTACCAGCTTCGTATTCATGTAGAGCACTTCCGTGCCGGTATACCAAGGTAGTGCATATGCCTTGCCGTTAATAACTGTAGAATTATAGATACCGTCGAAATAAGCAGCCTTTTCCTCCGGAGATAAATGCTCATTCATATCCACAACAGCACCCTTGGAGCCCATTTGGCTGGCAAATTCCGTATTGAGATTCACTACATCCGGACTGCTGCCACTAGCGATACTCGTCAACAGCTTATTGGTCACTGCGTCATAAGGGTAATCCTTCCAGTCAATTTTTACATTGGGATTCTTCTCCTCATAATCGGCAATCACCCGATTGAAATACGGGGTGAATGTAGGCTGTAGCGCGATGGTCCAAAATTGCAGTGTCACTTTTCCTCCGTTAACGTTTTCCGGCTTTTTGCCTCCGCCACCGCAGCTGCTCAGCAGCACAACCAGCACGAGCATAGAAACAAGCAACCGTAACCTGCCTTTCGCTTTCTTCGTCACATGGTGACCCCCTTATTCTTAGTTGATTAAGGCAAATTATAGCAGAAATACCGTTGGAGAAGGAACGTTTTTTCAATAAAATAAATTTAGAAGGAATAATTTTTCTTTTATTTGATATAAAAAAGACGTCTCTGTTAGCAGAGACGCCTTCTTTCCTCATTGAACCTGCTGAGGGTTCAAGTCTATTTAATAATATGGGGCCATGAATACGTACACGAGTACCCCGGTCAAGCTGACATACAACCAGATCGGCATGGTCCAGCGTGCAATTTTACGGTGTTTCGCCACCTGCATCGTCCATCCCCATACAACCGTGAACAGGGCCAGCGGTACGATAATGGCAGCCAGTATGCTGTGTGAAATCAGCAACGTAAAGTAAATCGGCCGAATAATCCCCACCCCGCCAAATTTTGCAGTCTCCGGCGAAATATAGTGGAAGGTCAGGTAGGAAAACAAAAATAAAACAGTGCTGGCGAAGGCCAGTAAAACAAATGTTTTATGCACTTTGACGTTCTTCTTGATAATGGCAACCAACGCCGCCACCAGAAAAATAAACGTGAAACTGTTAAAAATCGCATTCAACCTCGGGAAAATGGTGATATCAAAGCTAACACTACCCTGGTATCCAATCGGCGAAAAGAACAGCAGCAAAATAATCACGTTGGCTATGATGGAAACGGTGATAATCAAGGCTGTAAAATTACGTTTGCTCGTTGGAACGTACTGCTTGTCCTCACTCGCTTTATTCATAATGAGCGTCTCCTTCGTTTAAATTCAAACTTTTCGTTTTTTGTTGTGGTAATAACCATACTATATTATATAGAACCTGATGACGGCCTGTGAAGTGACAACAGTATGAACAATTTCACAGCCGACAATTTAAAAATGTGCTTTAGCATCTTAGAATAACCATTTGCTTAACATATCAATAATAGAATACGGCCATTTCAGGGGCTTTGTACACGCAAAAAACACCGGGAAGACCTGAATACCCGTCCCGATGTTGTGGTATTTATGCACTTGTAATACGAGCATTCCCCGCGGTTACTGCTGCCAGACGTCACTATATTCTTGATGACGCTTGAACAGGGCCAGTGCGTACGAGCAAGCGGGAACGACCTTTTTATGCTGATCCCTCGCCATTTGCACGACTTTGTCAATCAGCTCCTTGCCGATCTTTTGCCCCCGCAGCTTTTCGGATACAAATGTATGGTCAATGACCAAGGAATGGTCATCTATGGTTTTATAGCCTACTTCCGCAACCACCTGTCCATCATCCACCATGACTACCGCATGGTCCTCCTCGCGAATTTGTCTCATGAAACCGAGCCCCTTTCTGCCGACGATTAGATATCCTTATCATTCCCCGATTTGAGGTCCAACGAAACATCTCATACATCAGAATTTGCAAAATCCTCACATAAAAAGAAGCCTATCGTCGACACTATCCTTATTCCAAAAAAGCGAGGCGAGGTGTTGTATTTGCGTTCGGAAATGAAACCCGTTATCCCGTTTGAACCTGTGCAAAGTGAACAAATCCCTACGGAGGGCCTGTGGCGGTACGAAATAAAATGGGATGGCACGAGAATTTTGACATATCACAATCAGGGTAGCACACGTCTGTTTAACCGGAAGCAGCATGAACGAACTCCTTTATACCCAGAATTCGCTACATTTTCCTCATACTGCCAGGCTGAATCGATAATTCTGGACGGGGAAATGATCGCACTGGGAGCCGATGGTAAGCCCTCGTTTCATGACATTATGCGCCGCGACCTGATTCGTCGAACAGATCGGATTCAAGCGGCTTATGAAGCTGTGCCTGCTACGTACATGCTGTTTGATATTTTGTATTTGAATGGGGAATGGGTTCACCGTAAACCGCTGGCAGAAAGGCTCGAATTATTGCATCAGGTCATCCTGCCGAATGAACGGGTTCAACTGGCGCCTGCTCATCCTGATGGACAAGCTCTGTTTCAGGTGATACGCAGTGAAGGGATGGAAGGTATCGTATGCAAACGTTTAGACAGCCCCTACACATTTGGCGGGCAGGACGGTCGATGGGTCAAGGTCAAGAATTACGGCGATAGCATCGCTGTCATTGGAGGCTACACTTTAAACGGAGGCGTCATCAATGCTCTGTTGCTGGGGCTGTACGACAAGCAGGGAAGGCTGCGCTACATTGGACATGCAGGCACGGGGAAGCTTACGCGAGAGGACTGGCGTCAGCTTACGGAGCGACTGAGACCGCATACCATTTCAGCGCGGCCTTTTGTCAATGAGCCGGATCGTCATCGGGATGCAATATGGGTACAGCCTATGTATACCGCCAAGGTTCAATACAGTGAGTGGCGATGGCAGGAAGGGCGTACCCTCCGCCAGCCCTCTATACAGGCTTTTGTAAATCAGGACGTAGGGCAGTGCATTGGACCTTGGTCATGATAAGTTGTGCAGATATATTTAAAAAAAGCGGAATAAAGTTTGTATAAATCATTGCAACCAGTGGTTAATTAAATTACAGTTAACTAATTAACTACATCGAGGTGGATCGCATGTTCTTTTTCTTGGACTCCGAAATTCGTCAACTGGCCTATAATCTGTTTCCAGGTGGCAATAAACCGATTGGTGTTTTGGTCGAGCTATTTTCTATAACGTATGAAATTCGTAAAGGCATGGAGAAACGTTCACGTGAATTCGGGCTCTCCTATGGGCAATATATAGCACTTTGTGTGCTTTCTGCGCAAAGAGACGAAATGTCATCCCCTTCTGCATTGGCTGAGAAAATGGGTGTAAGCCGGGCAGCGATCAGTTCCATGGTCATTTCCCTTGAACAAGATGGCTACATTAACAAATACGATGATCCGAATGACAAGCGTGGCATCTTTGTTTCTCTGAACGATAAAGGAAGAGGCAAGATCAATCAAATGGACCCTTTTTTCATAGGACTGGCCTCACGCCTGATGTCGGACTTTAGCGAGTCGGAAATCTGCCAGTTTGAAACCTATCTGTCACGCGTACGGTCTGCATTTGAAGATGTGAAAGGTTCGCGTCTAACTGGTCCCAGGGAGGGAGAAGAAAAATGGTGCGAGGACTGAGACAAAGACTGCTCGCATATCCGCTGGCAGAATGGTGGAGGCGTCTGATTCAGAATCACTGCATCATCTTCCACCTGCGCTGATGTCGGCGGACAAGAACATATATGCTTGAGCATTTTGCAACAATCCCAAGAGCGATTTCAAATAAATTGGAGAAAAGCGTACAGGATTATTTGAAGTTTGTTGACAACCTTTAATCATCGGATCACTTTGAAAAACGATAAAAGAAGTAAGTCAGATACCTCTGTCTACTGCTGTACAGTCTCCAAAGTTGGTATGTTTTTCTCTCCCCACTGGCACATCATATCTTTTATTTAAAGGATGTAACATAGACTGTAAAAGGATATGGAAACACTACTGGGGATACGGCAAAAATCGCATTTTAGTTTGAAAACAAAACGGCCTTTGAATTTATGCATCAGAGACGTACTGGTAGAATTGAAGAAATAAAAAAAGAAGCCCCTGCTTCCGCTGCTTTAATGTAGCTGGATTCAGGTGGCTTCTTTTGTATCGTAGCCTGCTTCCGAATTACAGACTGTTAAAAGCGTCTGTCAATACAGGTACGATCTGCGATTTGCGGGATACGACACCTTTCAGAACGGCTTTATTGTCGTCGAGCTGCACATTGTAGGCTTTTTCGACCGCTTGTGCTTGGCTTCCCAGGGCAATACCAATGGAATCACTGTTCACAATATCTGTTACGACGAACAGGAACAGGTCCAGGTTTTTAGCTGCAATTGTTTGGGACAGCGCTACTTCCAGCTCGGACTGACGGGACAGCACGTCGTTCACATCTACCGCGTTCACTTGCGCAATTTCCACTTTGCGTCCGTTCATCTGGAATTCCTTCGCATCCAGACTCACCAACTGCTCAATCGAGTGACCGCTCAGATCAGCTCCTGCTTTCAGCAGATCAAAACCGTAGCTATCTGCATCCACACCAGCGATTTCAGCCAGTTCACGGGCAGCAGCTACGTCTTGGTCGGTGCAGGTTGGGGATTTGAACAACAGGGAATCGGAAATGATCGCGGACAGCATCAGACCTGCGATTTCTTTCGGAATCGCTATCCCGTTTTCCTTGTACAGCTTGTTCAAAATTGTGGCTGTGCAGCCTACAGGCTCAGCGCGGAAGTACAACGGCTGGCTTGTTTCAAAGTTAGCGATCCGGTGATGGTCGATGACTTCAGTTACACGCACTTTGTCAATGTCAACCGCACTTTGCTGGCGTTCATTATGATCGACCAGAATAACGCTGTCTGTTTCCGCAGCAACCTGTTCAACCAGACGCGGCGCACTCACTTTGAAATAGTCCAGTGCATACTGCGTTTCCCCGTTTACCTCGCCCAGACGAACCGGCTCCACGTCCGCGCCCAGTTTGGTTTTCAAGTCTGCATAAGCAATAGCTGAGCAAATAGTATCCGTATCCGGATTTTTATGCCCGAAAATCAATGTTTTTGCCAACATAATCGACTCCTTTGCACTAAGCATTTTACATCCTCATAAAATATCAACAATTCCAATGCAGATTATATCATTAAATCTCGTATTCTCCCATTCCCCTTTGAATGATTTCAAAAATAATCTAGTAAATTCATAACATTTCCATGGAACATGCACGTGAAGTTAACCTTATTTTTTCTAAAAATATAAAAAACATATAGTAATATATCCCACCAACATGGTAAGATATTCCTCAAAACTGACAAGTTAGTCACCAGTGGTCAATTCTTTCATTTGAATCTTGAGGGAGGCGTGAGAACTTCGGCAGTGACTTCAAATCCTAGTATGTAGACAAATCATATTTTGATTGAAAAGAGGGAAATCTTTGAAAAATCCGATCATTTCGAAAAAAATTCCTGTCGTAACACTCGCTCTTGCCTTGATGGTAAGCTTGTCTCTTCCGTCTGTCAGTTCTGCCGCTACCGTAGACCTGCAAACTCGTTCATTTTTAGAAGCACAGGAAGCTTTGACTTCCGAAGCGACTCCGGCGTTCATTTCACCCGAGCTGAATACCACTTCCTCCCAGCAGGTCAGAGTCATCGTGCAGCTTGATGGTGAGCCACTAGCCGTGGACCAATATGCGGCACGGTCGGGTAACCAGACTTTCACGGCACGATCCGAGCAAAAAGCGGAATCGGCTATCGTCAATGAGCAAACAACGTTCGTGGACAAAGCAGCACAGAACGGTATTCCGCTCCAAGTGAATTACAAGTACAATACGGTACTTAACGGTTTGGAGATTACGCTGCCAGCCAATAAAATTCCGGAACTGGCAAAGCTGCCAGGTGTAAAATCCATCCACGAAAACAAAACGTATTATTCCATCCCCGTACAGGACCCGCCAGCACTCACCGTCAGCGAAGCAACGTATGATAACGCACCGCTGGATCAAATTGGCGTTCCTGAAGCCTGGGCTAAAGGTTTGACAGGCGAAGGGATTAAGGTCGGGGTTATTGATACCGGGATCGATTATGAGCACCCGGATTTGAAAGCAGCTTACAAAGGTGGATATGACTCTTTTGAGCAGGACAATGATCCTTACGAGGAGCCTTTCCTTGAAAAAGAGAATGACCCGTACGGCACAGGTTTTGCCGGAACAACACACGGTACACACGTCTCCGGTACGATTGCTGGCCAGGCCGCTAATAAAACGGCAGATATTGTACAAAAGGGTATTGCCTATAAATCGGACTTATACGTGTATAAAGTACTTGGACGTAATACCAAGACGGGGCGTTCCTCCGGTTCCTCCGCACAGGTCATTGACGGTATTGAACGCGCTGTCAAGGATGGCATGAACGTGATTAACCTGTCCCTCGGCTCAGACTCCGAGAAGGACCCGAACTCCCCGGACTCCATTGCCATCAATAATGCGGTGCTTTCCGGTGTAGTTGCTGTCATTGCGAATGGTAATGCGGCACAAGACGGGAATTATTATTATTCAATGGGTTCCCCTGCCTCATCCCAGTTGGCCATTTCCGTCGGTGCGGCAACCTCGCCAAGCAAAAGCTTTTCAGGCACAGCTTCAGTTACCCGTGATTCCTATTGGGAAGCGAATGGTGAATTGAAGAAAACAGTAACCGCTGATGCTTATGCACATTACGGGTTTAATCTGTTGGGCTGGGGAACAGGCCAAGAGGATTTTGCTTCAATTATGGGAACTGCCCCTTATGAACTGGTATATGCAAATTTGGGGCAGCCTGATGATTTTGAAGGAAAAGATGTAGCCGGAAAAATTGTCCTCGTGTCACGTGGAAGCCTGGCATTCGTGGATAAAATTGCAAATGCAAAAGAAAACGGCGCAAAGGCCGTAATCATTTTTAACGGGAGAGCAAAAACGACTGACATCATGCAGGCTGATTTGACAGACTCCATTCCGAGTCTAGATAGCTACGTAAACGCTAACCAGGGCGACAGCTTTGATTTTATTCCGACCTTTGATATGAAAGGTAAGGAAGGTCGCGCGCTGGCTAAACAACTCGTCGACAACGCCGGAGAGAAGTTCTCTGTCTCCTTCGGAAAGGATTATATTCGCACAGATAATGCAGGCAACACGATGGCTGGATTCAGCTCCCGTGGGCCGAACGGCGACGAGCTGCTTAGCATCAAGCCGGATGTGAGTGCACCGGGGGTCGGCATTTTGTCAACCTATCCTGCTTTCGCCAAGTTCTATCCGGATGCTTCTTATGATCATGCTTACAAACGTAGCAACGGAACCAGTATGGCTTCTCCGCATGTAGCCGGACTTGCTGTATTGCTGAAGCAGCAGCATCCAAACTGGACGCCGTTCGATATCCGTGCTGCTCTGGCGAACACGTCGGATACGCTTTACGATGAGGATCAAATCCAATACGATGTGTATTCCCAAGGTGCAGGACTTGTAAACATCGCCAATGCGATTCAGACACCAGCCCTGCTGGAAACTGTTGAAAAGATTACGATTCTCGATAAGAACTTCAATCGGCAGGAGGTCGTGAACTACAATCCTTCCGCCAGCTTCGGGGTGTTAAAACCAGGCAGTGATGCGAAGCAAATTCAATTGCAGCTCAAAAATCTGTCCGCTAACAGCGTACAGTATGAAGCCAGCTACATTTTGCATGATCATGTAACCTCTGATCCCAAGAACCCGATTGTCACGCCTGACGTGAGCAATATCGCTGTTCAGTTGCAAGGTGTCGGCACGAATGGAGCGATCTCGGCAGAAGCGGGTAAATCCCAACCGTTCTTCCTGTCCGTGCAGCCAAGCTCAAGTGCAGCTACAGGCGTATATGAGGGAGAAGTCATCCTGAAAAGCGCCGGACTACCTACCTTGCATCTGCCGTTCGTCGTTCATGTTGGCAAGGAAAATCCGACTACAGGCTTCGGCTTGCAGGACCTGAGTGTAACCAACCCGATTATTTACCCGAATCGTACAGGTGCCCAACGCTCAACAGATCTCGCTTTCCGCCTGACCACGGATAAAACGAACCAAATTGCGCTCTATGTATATGGCATAGATGATAAGTTGATTGGTCTTATTAATGGAATTACGACTCCTAAGGAGCAAGGAGTTAACGCCCGTCTCAAGCAAGGCGCATACTCCTTCAAGGACATTGACGGAAGCTATGTCGAATACGATGCTAACGGAAAACCTGTTCTGGATGCCAGCGGTCAGCCCGTTATTCAGCATTTGAAGGACGGTGTGTATAAGCTGGAGGTTAATTCGCCGGAACTGAATGCGAAAGGCGAAGTCGAGACCAATACTGACGGTCCTAAATTTTTCAGCGCTATGAAGGCCATTCGCGTCGACAATAGTGCCGCTTCCGGCAGCAGTAGCGGTGGAGGAAGTGGTGGAGGTGGCGGCAGAAGTAATACTACACCTTCCGCTTCAACCACCACATCCACCCCTGTCGCTACATCTGCACCTTCACTTCAATCCGTAGTGAAGCAAGGACAGGCGGTAAAAGCGGTAGCCACAACTGTCGTGGTTAACAACAATGTACAGTCACTGACTGTAACCGATGCAGATTTGCAGGCTACTGTGACGGCAGCAGGCTCCAGCCCAATAGCCATTGTCCTGTCGGCCAGTAGCCAAGCGGGTCAAACGACCAAAGCAGCGCTGACTTCTGCCCAACTGACAACACTGGGCAAGGCTGCGGCAGGAAGCAGCCTGATTGTGAGCAACACAGGATCTTCCCTGGCTTTGCCGATATCCGCATTGAAAAATGCTCCTGCCGGTGCAGGCATTGAAGTGGTAATCAGCAGCCAGGTACAGGAAAGCAACACATTTACGAGCAAGCTGAAAGGGGCGACTGTGATTGGCACCCCTGTAGGGTTTGAAGCTAATGTTGTCACTGGAGGCAAGAGCGAACCGCTTAAAGTTGCGCCAGGACAGTTCATTAGTCGTTCCTTCACCGTACCTGGCCAAATTGAGCCGAATACAGCCGGTGTTCTCTATACAGCTAACGGAAATGTCTACCCGGTTCCATCCGTCTTTACCAAGCAGGCAGATGGATCAACAGTCGTTAAGGTAAGCCGTCCGGGCTTCTCGACGTATGCAGCGGCGACTCGTCCCGTTAGCTTTGAAGATATTTCATCGTCGTATGCTCAATCCGAGATTCAGTCGCTTGCGAACAAGCTGCTGATCAACGGCACCACAGACACGGCCTTCTCACCGAAGAAGAACGTGACACGTGCGGAATTTGCAGCCTTGGTAACCCGGGCTCTTGGCCTGACACCGGGTACTGCCGCACCATTCGGCGATATTCCAGCAGGTAGCTGGTATTCTGGCGATGTGGCAGCCGCTTATGAGGCCGGATTGATCACAGGTCGCAGCGGCGACAAATTCGATCCGAACGCTAACATCAGTCGGCAGGAAATTGCTGTCGTGCTGAGCAAGGCAGTAGATCTGCTCCAGATCAAAGCGTCTGTCGATGGCCCTGCGCGCACACCGTATCATGATGCTTCATCTTTTGCAGGCTATGCCAAGGATAGCATTGAAAAAGTGAGCGCAGCAGGCATTATCAACGGGGAAACCATCAAAGGCTCCTCCTACTTCCAGCCGGATGCACCTACAACGCGTGAAGCATCTGCCAAGGTGCTGCATGTGCTTTTACAAAAGGCTGCATTGATTAACTAACCCAAAAGCCTCCCGAGCCGCGTTATAGACAACGTCACGGTTCGGGAGGCTGCTTTTATGTTATACCGTCCCCGCTAACGGTAGCGCAACCTTGAATACACTACCTTCTCCCGGCGTACTTGCAGCGGTGATTTTCCCGCCGTGTGCTTCCACAATGGACTGTGTAATCGCCAGACCAAGACCAGCTCCGCCCGAGCTGCGTGTACGTGACTCATCTCCACGGTAAAAGCGTTCAAAAATCCGCTCCAACTGCTCTTTGCTCATACCTGGCCCGTTATCCCGAATCTGAATATCCGCCAGCTTTTTCCCGGCAGACAAGTTTACATGGATCACACCTCTTTCCATATCTGTATGCTGAACAGCATTATGGAACAGGTTGAGCATGACCTGCTTGATTTTATCCCCTTCCGCCAGCACTCTCACACCCGCCGTCATATCAAAAATCACTCTTCGCTTGCCCGCCAGCATCAGAAGCTGCGGCTTCATTTCCAGCAGCAACGTATCCAGCGACATATCTTCCAGCTTCAATTCGGGCGTCCGGTCCAACTTAGCCAGCAGCAGTAAATCGGAGACAAGCTTATTCATCCGCTTGGATTCACCATACATACTCTCCAATGCAGATTGAAGCTGCTTAGGATTAGATGCCGCTCCACGAAGCAGCACCTCCAAAAAACCGTGAATTGACGTAAGCGGGGTGCGCAGTTCATGGGAAGCATCGGCAATAAACCGTCTCATCTGCATCTGCAACTCACGCTCGGCAGCAAAAGAATGCTCCAGCCGTTCCAGCATCCCGTTAAAGGATACCGCCAAACGGTCCACCTCATACTGCCCCTGCTCTGCGTCAAAGCGCTCGGCCAGATTACCCGCATCAATGCGTTTGACCGCCTCAACCATCCTCGAAAGAGGCACCAACGTGCGCCGCAGCACTGGAAGCATGAGTGCCAGACCAATTGCAAGTGCAATCAGAGATAGCAAAATGAAGGTGCGCAACTGGTTAATCAGCTGCTCTTGCATGGAAGTTGTGGATACACCCATTTGAAGCAGCCCATTCGAATGGTCAGGCGGACCGAGCGGACGGAATACGACCAGTTGCTCGTTCCCTTGGGCATCCGTGAGCAATTGATAGCCATAACGCATGTGCTTGTTTTGCTGCATCGAAATATACTGCGGAGTGGTGAGCCTCGGCGGCGTAAGTCCATTTTCGTTAGACAGGCTCGTAAAGGCTCCAGCTGTATCTATGGAAGCAAGCGACATATCCGGCCAAAACAGAAACGGCCTCGGTCGGTTATCCTTCCGATTGGTTCCTTCTTTGGGGGTGGAGCTTCCGCTCTTCTCCTGCGAATCTTTAATCAATAAATCGGCAGGAATTGAACCTAACTGCGTACCCATCGCATCCGCCCGACTGCGATACAGAAAATCCTTCATCAGGAAATATTGTAAAAATCCAATCAAGACGAGCAGCAGAGCCAAAATAAGCAACGTTCTGGCCAAAAGCTGGGAGCGGAGAGAACGGAGCGCAGTTCTTCTCCGACTTTTCCCCGCCGCCTTCATAGCAAGTCCACCCGGTACCCAACACCACGCAGCGTACGAATGACCCGATGCTCCTTGTCTTTGAGCTTTTCACGTAAGGAGCGAATATACACCTCGACAATATTGTCCTCGCCCCCAAAATCGTACCCCCATACTCGATCCAGAATTCGACTTTTACTAAGAACAATCCCGTGATTCAACACCAAAAACTTCAATAGTTCATATTCGGTAGGCGACAGCTCCAGCACCTGATTTTGGTAGCGAATTTCCTTTCGTCGATCATCCACCTGAAAGGGTCCGTGAACCACTTCTCCGAGCAGATCGGGAAACTGATTGCGCAGACGCGCTTCAATCCGGGCCAGCAGTTCATTAAAACTAAAGGGCTTCACGACATAATCGTCCGCGCCCAGTTTTAATCCTTTTACCCGATCATCCACATCATCCTTGGCTGTCAGCATAATAACTGCAATGTTATCCTCTGTCTCCTTGAGACATTGGCATACCTCAAAGCCGTTCATTTCAGGCATCATAACATCCAGCACTGCAACATGCGGGCGAAACTCTTTTGCTAAATCCAGTGCATCACTGCCGTTTTCAGCTGTTTTAACCTCATAGCCTTCATTAATCAGCCCAAGCTCCAAAAATTGCAAAATGTGCGGCTCATCGTCCGCTAGCATAATTTTAACCCCGTGTATCGGATTCATCGGTTATCTTCCCTTTCATGAAACCACTTTTTTTCTTAATAAAAGATCGATTCATCTTCACCTGTATCTAATATACCTGAATATTTACGTAAAAAAAGCATCCCTATCCAGCTTTCAGCTAACATTCAGGGAGCGCTCATAACCATTTCAGCTACGTCAGGCATGATAATAGCAAGCCGGTAGTTCACCGGGCCCAAGATCGGAAGTGGCTGATCATTCCACAGTCCTGAAGATAGCGGCTAGTGCAACGGAAAATACAAAGAAATTTCACAGGGAGTGGAATGTACATGATTAAGAAATGGTTCAAGAGCAGGGCGGACGTCCCCCTCATCATCATCATGCTGATATCCGCGATTTTGAACGGATACAACATCTGGCAAGACAAATATGTTAACACCTACTACACGACGGCCGTAGCAAGCATGCTAGAAAACTTTCACAACTTCTTCTTTGCCTCACTCGATTCGGCCGGATCGGTAACGGTAGACAAACCGCCCGTCGTGTTCTGGATTCAGACCGCGAGCGCCTATATATTCGGGCTTCACGGCTGGAGCGTTATTCTGCCGCAAGCGCTCGCTCAGGTCGGGTCGGTATTGCTCGTTTACCTGCTCGTCAAGCCGAGCTTCGGTACGATGGCCGCTCGATTGGCCGCCTTCGCTATGGCAACTACACCAATTGCAGTAGCGGTCAGCCGCACCAATAACATTGATGCGATGCTGGTTTTCACACTACTGCTCGCAACATGGTTGCTGTTCAGAGGCATTAGAAACCACAAAATGGGACCGATCCTCTGGGCTTTCGCAGTCGTAGGTATCGCCTTTAACGAAAAAATGCTTCAAGCCTATATGATTGTTCCCGCTTTGGGACTCTTCTACCTGCTGGCCTCCAAGTTTAACTGGAAGCGAAAAGCGATAACACTGGCAGCATCGGCAGTCGTTCTCGTGGCCGTGTCGCTCTCTTGGGCAGTCGTGGTCGACTCCACTCCGGCAGACCAGCGCCCTTATATGGGAAGCAGCGGTACGAACTCCGTACTGAATCTGGCCTTTGGCTATAACGGCCTGTCCCGTCTGACGGGAAACCAAGGAACAGGCGGGGGCGCTGGTGGCAGTCAACGCTCGGAGTGGAAACAAAACGCTTCAACCAGCAGCAATACCAATTCGGATCAAGCTCAAGCAACTACATCAACGGATAGCACTACAACAGGCGCTTCCAGTACCGATGGCACATCATCATACGGCAACGGCGCTGGTGGCCAAATGCCGCCGGGCGGATTTGGCGGTAACGGTCAAGGCGGTCCGGGCGGTGGTCAGGGTGGACCTGGTGGAAATTCTGGTGGCGGCATGTTCGGCACTGGTGAAAAGGGACCTTTACGGTTGTTCCAAGCTGCCCTGTCAGGTCAGGCCAGCTGGCTGCTCCCATTCGCATTGATTGCTTCAATTGGTCTGCTTGCAAGCATTCGACGCCGTAATATCACGCAAAAACACAAAGAGGTCATCTTCTGGCTGGCCTGGCTGATTCCCGTAGCTGCATTTTTCAGCGTAGCCGGTTTCTTCCATCATTATTACCTGATTATGCTCGCACCACCAATTGCAGCGCTCTTCGGAGCCGGATTCGTGGAATTATGGGAGCAATATCGTGAGCGTTCCGGCTGGCTCTCCTGGCTGTTACCCGCAGCGGTACTGGCAACCTCGGTGTTTAGCTGGTTCGTCCTGCAAAATTACAACGACACCATTGGCAGTGGCTGGTCCATCGCCGTATTGATCCTCGGTATCATAGGCACGGCGCTACTGGTAGTAGCACGATTGAAATCTGAGAAGTTCACGAGATATGCCATCATTGCAAGTGTACTCGCAATGTTCATCGGCCCTGTGTACTGGGCATTGACGCCAATTACCTACGGGGGGAACAGCATGATTCCACAAGCCGGACCGTCTCAATTTGGCGGCGGTGGAGACGGTGGCGGAATGCCGGGAGGTAATTTGGGCAACCGAGGCCAGGGTACAAATGGGCAACAAGCTGAAGGAACTCAAACGAATAACCAAACCAACAATGCAGAGCAATCCAGCTCTGATGGTATTACTTCAAGCACAGGAACAAGCACAGACAGAGAACAGAGATCTTCTACCCGCTCCAGAGGAATGGGTGGACCAAACGGTAGTCAAAGCTTGGACAGCAAAACGCTGAGCTATTTACAAAAGCATAACACAGGTGAAACCTACCTTTTCGCAGCAAGCAATTATTCAACAGCCGCTCCTTACATGA
Source organism: Paenibacillus sp. RC73 (assembly GCF_044908085.1). Taxonomy (NCBI): domain Bacteria; kingdom Bacillati; phylum Bacillota; class Bacilli; order Caryophanales; family Paenibacillaceae; genus Paenibacillus; species Paenibacillus sp. RC73. The sequence continues at coordinate 221,098 of NZ_JBIYCV010000009.1, read as the reverse complement.
TTGAAGCCGGGCAAAAAGTGATTATTATGAACGGCTTTGTATCCTCCGATCCGGTATATACCGTCGATAAGATCAAGGCGCTGGTGGAAAGCGGTCAAGTGAAGTACTTCATGATTTCTGGTGGAGGCGGCGGTGGACCGGATAGCGGTAACTCCGAAGTCACTGCATGGATCAAAGATCATGGCAAAGTGATTCCTACAGATGAATGGAAAACAACAACTGGCGAAACCAGTACCCATGCTGAAGCATCCGACAGCGGAAGCGACATCACGAACAGCAACTCGAACGCTCAGGATGGTCAAGGCGGACCTGGCGGAGACGAACGTGGCGGAAGCGGTACTTTATACGAAATCACATTTTAAATAAGGAGGAACTACTAATGAGTGAACAAATCCGTTATTCCATAGTTATTCCGATGTACAACGAGGAAGCCGTCATTACCGAAACCTATCGGCGGCTGAAACAAGTCATGGGCTCGATGGGCGAGCCCTACGAACTGATATTCGTAAATGACGGCAGTTCGGACCGCAGCGTCCAGTTGATCAAGGAATTCAGTCTCAGAGACGATACCATAGTATTGATTGATTTCTCCCGTAATTTCGGTCATCAGCTAGCGATTACCGCCGGGATGGATTATGCGGTGGGAGAGGCGGTCGTCGTTATTGACGCCGACCTCCAGGACCCGCCGGAACTGATCGTTGAGATGGCCAACAAATGGAAGGAAGGCTATGAGGTAGTCTACGCCAAACGGCTGAAACGCAATGGCGAAACCCGCTTCAAAAAGTGGTCTGCCAGTCTCTTCTACCGTGTATTGAAAGCATCGACGGATATTAATATCCCGGTAGACACCGGCGATTTCCGCATGATGGATCGCAAGGTAATAGACGAATTGAAACGGCTGCCGGAAAATAATCGGTTTGTCCGTGGACTCGTTAGCTGGATCGGCTTCAAGCAGACGGCTGTTGAATATGAGCGCGATGAGCGGCTCGCAGGTGAAACCAAGTATCCGCTGAAACGCATGATCAAGCTCAGTCTGGACGGAATCACATCCTTTTCCATTAAACCGCTCAAGCTGGCAGGTTATATCGGCGCACTCCTGTCCATGTCCGGCTTCCTGTATTTGATGTACGTATTGTTTCTCAACTTTTTCACCGATTCCTATGTCATGAAGGGCTGGTCGTCCATGATTAGCATCAGCCTGATTTTTGACGGAGTGATCCTGATCATTCTCGGTATCATGGGTGAATATGTTGGACGGATTTATGACGAAACCAAAGCCCGCCCGCTCTACATTGTCCGTGAACATCTGGGTGGACAATACGAAAACGGCCCGACCCATGCCATGAAGGCCCCTGAACAATGTGAATCCCTGTACATGCAAGGTTCCCGTGACAGCCTAATATCCGCCAGCCGCACAGTACGCGGCAACAGCGCAGTATATACCGGACCTAAATCCGGTCACGGAGCATAACCTATGAAAAGCCGCATGGCCCAGCTACTCCCTATGATCCGTTTTGGCATGGTAGGACTGGTGAATACGGGCGTAGATTATATCATTTTCATGCTGCTGGCTTGGGCCGGAGTTCCGGTTGTGTTGTCGCAGATCATTTCATATAGCTGCGGCACAGCCAACAGTTACATTTTGAACAGCAAATGGACATTCAACAAACAACCAGCACCCGATACTCATAAACGTCAATTGCCTAAATTTATCGTCATCAACCTGATCGTATTGGGACTGACCTCCTTATTATTACAAATGCTTCACAGTGGAACCGAGCTACCGCTTGCCGTATGCAAGCTGATCGCCACCGCAGCCGGAATGATTATCAACTATATCGGGAGCCGATACTGGGTATTCGGTTCCCCATCTCGAAAGGAAAGTGAATCTCTATGAAAAAAATTACAAAAGCCGTTATTCCTGCCGCCGGATTAGGAACTCGTTTTTTACCTGCTACTAAAGCTTTACCTAAAGAGATGCTTCCGATTGTCGATAAACCAGCTATTCAATATATTGTAGAAGAGGCCATCAAATCCGGGATTGAAAGCATCATTATCGTGACTGGACGTAATAAAAAAGCCATCGAGGATCATTTTGACAAGTCCGTAGAACTGGAGCAAGTGCTAGAGAGCAAAGGCAAGTATGATCTTCTGCGCGAGGTTCAAAGCATCGGGGGCAAAGCAGTCATTCACTATATCCGCCAAAAGGAACCCCTCGGTTTGGGACATGCGGTACGTTGTGCCCGTCAGTTTATTGGTGATGAGCCATTCGCTGTGTTGCTGGGCGATGATATTATGAATTCCTCCACTCCGGCGATTCGCCAAATGATGGATGTCTACGAAGCGACTGGCAAGCAAGTGGTCGGCGTACGCACAGTGGAAGAACAGGATGTAAGTAAATACGGCATTATTGACCCCATCCATCAGAACGGTCTTATTCATGAAGTCGGTGGACTTGTTGAAAAACCATCCTCTGCGGAGGCCCCTTCACGGCAAGCGGTCATTGGGCGGTATGTATTGGAGCCTTTCATTTTCTCAATATTGGAGAATCTGTCCACTGGTGCGGGCGGCGAATATCAACTGACAGATGCCCTCCATCAGGTAGCATTACAGAACCAACTTCTGGCACTAGAACTGGAAGGCACACGTTATGATATCGGTGATAAAGCAGGATACCTGGAAGCCGTACTCCACATGGGTATGCAGCGCGAGGATCTTCGTCCAATGCTTGATTCCATGATGCGCGAGTGGGCACTGGCTTCACGATAAATTAGGCACACAGGATTGCACCTATCCCCTCTTCCTGTGCATATTCTGATATCTGATCCATGTTGTGGAACCACAAGAGTAGATGGATAAACACATAAACCTGTACAATGTAAAAGTACAGTACCATCGGAATATGCTCGGCTGTCCGCCGAAATCAGGGAGGAAGAAGTCCATATGATACCTGAGGGGAATTTGCAAAGTAATGTAGACCGTTTCAACGGCTTTGCCGATGACTACGACCAACACCGTCCGGAAGCACCGTCGCTCGTTGTCGAGATCATTACCCGCTATCTGGAACGAAAAGTGGAGCTTGTGGCCGATATTGGCTGTGGAACAGGGCTTTCGACTTTCATTTGGAAAGAGACGGCCCGGCAAATTGTCGGCATCGAGCCCAACCCGGACATGAGAGGAAAAGCGCAGCGCAAACTGGAGACAGCAGGAGCGATAACTGCAGGCACCATCTCCTTCAAAAGCGGGTTCTCCAACAACCTGCCCTTTGAGGATGGAACTGTAGACGTCATCACCTGCTCTCAATCCTTTCACTGGATGGACCCCGACAGCACGCTCAGGGAAGCGGGCAGAGTTTTGGCTCAGGGCGGGGTATTCGCTGCCTTTGACTGCGATTGGCCTCCGGTGCTGCAATGGGGGATAGACCAAGCTTATGTACAGCTGATCGCCAAAGCAGATGAGATTCTGAATCGGGAAGCACCTGTAGAGCAGCAAGCCCATAAATGGAGCAAGGAACAGCATTTGCCTAATCTACAGCGCAGCGGACAATTCCGATATACCCGGGAGATTGTCTTCCATAACCATGAGCAGTGTGACGCAGCTCGTTATATAGGGCTTGTTCTTAGTCAAGGCGGTATACAAACGCTATTCAAACTCGGCAATCGAGCGCTTGATGAAGATTTGGCCCGCTTTGTGAAGCTCGTAGAAGATCATTTTCAGGACAGAACACTGGATATCCTGTTCAGCTATCGTATGCGGCTCGGCGTCAAATAGAAAGGAAACAAGATCATTGTGATGATATATTCTTCAGCTCAAGCCCAAAAAAGACTCTCCTTCGCCTCGTAAAAACGAGTGCGTACAGGAGAGTCTTTTGGCTTCAAAAAAATAGCCACACTCATGTCCCTGCGAATCTTAGTCGCAGTTCCGTGGTATCTTCGGCGTCGGCTTAGGAAGAGCGGACAGCCAATAGAGATGCCAAGCGATCAGGGTAGTCGGTGATAATACCACTCACCCCCGCCTCCAGCAGCCGCTTCATTTCTTCCGGCTCATTCACTGTCCACGGGTGATAGACTACACCTGCTGCCAGTGCCTCAGATACTCCCTCCGGTGTGACGGAATGCTTGTAAGCATGCAGTGCTGTGACCCCGAATCGGCTTGCATACTCCGCCGGGCGAACCATAATCTCGATATACAGCGCTCCCGTCCTGATCTCAGGGGCCAATTGCGCACAGAGCGCCAGTGATTCATGATTGAAGCTGGAGATAATCACCCGCTCCTCTAAACCGAAACGCCGTACAGCGGCAATCACCTCTTCCTCCATACCGGGATAGAGGTAAATGCTATTTTTCAATTCCAGATTAATGATTGCATCCGAAGCCTGCGCCAGCTCCAGCAGTTCATCCAGCAGCGGCACACGCTCACCCCGGAATTTCTCATCAAACCAGCCGCCTGCATCTAACCCATTCAGTTCTTCCAGTGTAATATCGCGTACATCCAGCGGGGAACCTGTCGTGCGTTCCAGCGATTCATCGTGAATAAGCACCAAATGCCCATCCCGGGTACGCTGCACATCCGTCTCTATGCCGGTTGCCCCCAGCTCCAAAGCGTGGCGGAACGCCGCCATCGTATTTTCAGGGCATACACCCGAAGCACCGCGATGTGCAAAATTAATAACTTTCTCGGTTACAGTCACTACATAACCCCTCCTGTCATTTCACAGGAACATTATACCGCCTCATTGTTTGGGCTGTATAAAATGTTCGTTACTGGTGCGTCTTCTTCTACGCGGTTTGAACAATTTTCCCGATCCAATCGGTATAAAACGTATTCCCGTTCCGTCGATCAAATGCTGCTGCCGCCGACTCTGCCAGTGGTCTGAAATACGCAATAATTTCTGTCAGCGTACGCTCCTCTTTGCCCCACTCCAAAGAAGCAGGCAGACGGATCAATCTACTATCACCCGAAGCATCGAGCTTTTGCAGCAGACCTACCATTGCCGCGTAAAAATACATTTGTTCCAGCCCGCTCTCATAATCCAGCGCCATATGCAAATGACGCTCTACCACTTCAATTCCCTTAACCGGGTCCGCAACCGCCAAATACTCGATATGCTCCGCTATGGTTTTCAGAAAATCACGGTCATCCCGAACCAGGCGATACCCGTTACGATGATGATCCTTCGCCTTGTCTGCTTCCCCTTGACGGTAAAGCGGCAATAGCACCTGTGAGAGCGTCACATGCGGCACTTCCGCGCATGTCATCCGTCCCGACAAAATCGGTTTGGCCACGGAAAGCGCCTGCTCGTCCTCTCCGGTCAAATAGTAAAACCGTACGATCTGGCTCTGCTCGCAGGCTTCACAATCACTCATGCTATCCCGTTCAATCGTACGAAAGGTATCCAGATACTGGCGTGCTTCATCCAGTCTCCCCATATCCATCGCGATACGGAACTTATAGTATTGATACGGACGCTCATTATACCCGTATTCGGCATAACGTTTGCGCATATCCTCGACAAGATCCTCCACCTGGGTTTTCGGTATATTGGGAAAGCTGCACACCTTGCCGAGAATCCATTTATAAGTCCACAGCAACTCTTGCTCATCATATTCGTCGGGGGTTTGATCAAATTGACCCAGTTGCCACGAAAAAGCGATCAGCGCCTTCAACGGATATCCATTAAAAATAGCGCAGTCCACAATTTCTCCCCGGACTTCGTAGGCGAGCTCCTTCAAACCGGAAGCATCCGCCAAGCGGGCCGCTTCCTCCAAAATCGCCAGCTTTGCCGCCCCACCGGGCAGATCCTGCGCCTGTTCCATCAAATCATATATCGTATCTTCCATTCGACTAGCCTCCTGTAATTATGCAATTACATGTTCTGTCCGTTCCCTAATCCCCAATTGATAAAATGCAGCACACTCCGGTTCATCAGCCCCAACTCACTCCGATTCATCGGATAGTGGCCCATCATAAGTGCGTTCACATACATCATTTCCGTTGCAGCCGTAATCATCTGTGTATCGGTAGCCTCAAAAATACGCGCCACCACCGGATTGTTCAGATTAAAATATAAGGTCGAGTAGCCCGCATTCTGCTGGACCCCGGCTTTCAGACTATCGAGTACATTGGAAAAAAGCGCCGTTGTTTCTTCGACGGTGTTTTCCATTGAACGCAAGGTTAGCGCATCCTGCGAAATGGTATATAGCACAGGCAAGCTCGCAGGCTCAAAACGCTTCAATTCAGTACGGCAGCGCATCGGTTGCAAAGCAGCATCCATGACGCGCAGCACGCTGTAATACTGCTCGCGCTCTTCCTGCGTCAGCCCGGTAAATGAAAGAGATACATCCTCGGGACTAAGCCGCTCGGCTTGCAGAGCAGGGTCGATCCAATGCAGCTTTTCCAAAATTTCCGTATCGTAAATATAGCCGCCATTGATCACCAGCATGGATTGCGCCGCCGCCACATGGGTAATCTGGCGATACTCATCAACCGTCGATGTGTAATGGAGCGGACGCCCGCCCGCCTCGCGGATCAGTTCACTCAGCTCCCGCCGCCCAAATGTACTTTCAAAGGAAAACCAGCGGTGCATAATCCGCAGAAATTCATCATCCTCCACCGCGAGCGCCTTCATGGAAAGCTCATGCAAACGAATCCAGTGCTGCAAGCGGTCTGGCTCATACTCCGCCATGCGTAGCAGCTCTTGCCGAATACAGGTTCCCAGTTCAGAACGAACACCGTCAAGCTGCTCATTTTCATAAAAATACTCACGTGATGCCGTCGGCTGCAATTCATCTGTCCAGATCAGGCTTTTAATGAAAAAAGCCCACTCCGGCAATACATTTTCTGCTTTGTCGGACACCAGCATATGCTTCAGATACACCCGATGCAGCCGCTTGCTGTTGAGATTAATGCTACGCGGCAAAATGAATGCAATCCCGCCTGTTCTGCCCGATGCCGTCCGCAGTGGAATAAAATCGCCAAAGCGCTCACCCATCAGGCGATAGCCCAAGTCCAGCACCTCACCGCGACGACTGCGCAATTGTTCCGGGTCCTGCATCCAATGGGTAGATGGAAGATTGACGCGCCTGGTCTCCCCGTCTACAGACAGCATGACCGGATATGGCAGCAACGCCCCATAATAAAATAGAGACTCCTCCACCTGAGCTGGCTCATAATAAAACTCGCTCCCCGGCTTGCAGCGCAAATAAATTTGCGTGCCTACAGGCAGTTCAGTCTCCAATCGACGGATCGTATACATTCCGTCCGGTTTCCCTCTCCATTCCATGGAGATGCCTTCCTTTACTGAACGCGTCAGCACCACAATTTCATCGCTCACCATAAAGCAAGACAGCAAGCCAATCCCAAATCGCCCGATAAATGATGTCTCCGAGGCCAGTAAATCTGCCCCCTTCTTCGAAGACTGGCCAATGATCGACAGAAAGCGGTGGATGTCTTCTTCCGACAGTCCAATGCCGTTATCCTGAATCATCAAAACCTGTTGTTCACCGGAGCCAGATAACTCCACGGTCACTTTACCTTCAAATCCTTTACTTTCAGCAGCAGTCTCCCCTAGCTCCTTGCGAGCCGTAATTGCGTCTGTTGCATTTTGCAGTACCTCGCGTATAAACACGCGTGGGCTGCTATATAAATGATTGGCCAAAATATCAATCATCCCGCCCAAGTTCACCTGAAAACGATATTCGTTCGTTTGACTCATACAGATCATTCCTTTCTGGAAATGCTACGACAATCCTTGGCTTTTGAATAAACCATCATGTAAATTATAACGTGGATTACAGACGGATTGTACACCCTGCATTTCAGATATCAATACGTTGACAACGCTATAATAGGGTCTTTTTTCACCTTGGCTGATCGTAAATGGGTCTAATTAACTTCATAAAAATGTATGTAATATGAGTGTATAGTTAATAAGTATCATCTTCGCTTAGTTAAATTTAGTAATTAAAATAATTTTTATTTAAAAATCAGCCTGTTCTTGTATCGCTATATCTGCTGAGGGACAAATGGCTCATTTTATACAAAGAGCCCGCATGGCTGCTCCTGTATACCCATACAAGAGAGAATGCGGGCTTTTTCAGGTACAGCCTGGACTGTACCTTTTGCAGAACACGGATTATTGAGACTTGGCGAGACGGATTACGTTCCACGAGGCTTTGCCCAAATGAGCTTTGACAATGCCATCGTCGAGCTTGGCATTACCGCCGTTATGAGGGGTAACCTTTTCTCCTGCCGGACTGTTGGTCGCTTTGAGATCGTCATGCTCCAGCACCGTATGCTCCACAATGCGATAGCCTTCGAAGCTGCGCACATCCACCGTCAGCTCCAACGACTCGGACAAGTGACGGTTTACCGCAAAGACGGTCAGAGCGTCTCCCTCTTCATCATAGACCACAGCGCTATCCAGATAAGGAACGTCTGTGAAATCCTTGGAATCGTATTTTTCCGAGTCCACCACGGGCATCAACGATACACCGCGACCATAACGGGATGCATGCAGATACGGATAGAAAATAGTCTGTTTCCATGCCTTTCCATTATTTTCAGTCATGATTGGCGCAATAACGTTGACTAATTGGGCAAGGCAAGCCATTTTCACACGGTCAGCATGACGCAGGAACGTAATGAGCATGCTGCCCACCAGCAGCGCATCCTCGAAGTTGTAAATATCCTCAAGCTGCGGCGGCGCCACAGACCACGGATCAATTTTGCTGTCCGCATCGTTGGAGTGGTACCACACATTCCATTCGTCGAAGCTGAGCATCATTTTTTTCTTGCTGCGCTTCTTCGCTTTGATATAGTCACAGGTCGAAATAACTGTATGAATAAAATGGTCCATATCCATGGAACGTGCCAAATAATTGGCCGTATCATTGTCGTGGTTGCCATAGTATTGATGCAGAGAAATATAGTCGGCTACCTCATAGGTATGATCCAGTGTCGTCGCTTCCCATTCAGGGAACGTCGGCATTGTCGAACTGGAACTGCCGCATGATACAAGCTCAATGTCAGGGTCAATCAGCTTCATTGCTTTTGCGGACTCTACCGCAAGGCGACCATACTCTTCCGCTGTCTTGTGTCCGATCTGCCATGGGCCATCCATTTCGTTGCCGAGACACCAGGTTTTAATCTTGTGCGGTTGCTCTACACCGTGACTGCGGCGTAGATCACTCCAGTAGGAACCGCCCGGATGGTTACAATATTCCACCAGATTACGTGCCGCATCAATCCCGCGCGTACCCAGATTAACCGCCATCATAACCTCTGAACCGATATCTTTCGCCCATTTGAAAAATTCGTTCGTACCCACTTCATTCGGCTCGACCGTTCTCCACGCCAGCTCTAGCTGTCTAGGTCTGGACGCGACAGGACCGACACCATCTTCCCAATTGTAACCCGATACAAAATTGCCGCCCGGATAACGTATAATAGGAACATCAAGCTGTTTCACCAGCTCTTTTACATCATTACGGAAACCGCTTTCATCACTAGTTGAATGAGTAGGCTCATAAATACCGCCATATACAGCACGCCCGAGATGCTCTACAAAAGAACCATAAATGCGTTTATCGACTTCAGCAATACGAAATGACTTGTCTACAATCATTTTTGCTTTTACAGCTGCTGCCACCTAAACCATCCTCTCTGAATGCGAAAATAAAATCCGTTGTACCTCTAAAACTAACAAGCCGTTTTATTTCAGCATTTTGCATCATTCGATTCCCAACGGTCGAAAGTACAATAGATAGACGAACTAAACCGTTTCGATCTATATATTGCTGATTTGAAATCGCTCTTGGGATTGTTGCAAAATGCTCATTTACGAATTTAATATAACACACCATAAATATCATGGTCAATATTATTATTAAATACTTAATGTATTTATTAACTATATTAATAAACGATAAGCAATTGGTTACGTTTAGCAAATAACTTCTTTCTTAAGTAAGGATTTTGCAAAAATCCGGGAAGCGGCCTGTAATGGAACGGCTGGAGTTGAATTTTGCAAAATCCTGAAGTAGCTATAGTTGTACAGCTGCGATCAAAATTTTACTAAAGAAAGTGGGATTGACAGAGGCAGGGCTGCATGAGAAAATGTACGCGCGTACACAAAATGACTGGAGGTGGGCAATATCGTATCGCGCAAGGAAGTAGCAAAGCTCGCTGGCGTGTCTGAAGCGACGGTGTCGCGGGTATTGAACGCGGCAGGTCCCATCAAGGAAGAGACCCGGAGAAGGGTCCAGGACGCCGCCAATCAGCTTGGATATGTTCCCAGCGCGCTGGCCCGCAACTTTGCCCGAAGCAAGAGCGGCCATCTTGGCGTGGTTATGCCTTATGTACCGAAGGCGCACCTGTTCTCAGCCTATTTTTTCTCCGAGATGCTGAGCGGCATCGGAAGCAAGGCCAGGGACAGCGGGCTCGATCTGCTACTATTGTTCCGGAAGCCGGGGGAAAAGATGGATTACAGCGGTCTTTTCCGCCAGCAAAAGGTCGATGCCTGTATCATCCTTGGGGCCAGAGATGACCACGATGAGTTGGAAGCGCTGAAGAGACTTCAGGAAGAAGGGCGTCCGTTCTGCGTCATGAATCACCATTTTGCAGGACAATCGTTCTGTGAAGTGGATGCAGACCATGTGGAGGGAAGCCGGACGGCTGTAAGTCACCTCATTGAGCAGGGATGCAAGCGGATTGCCTTTCTCAACGGCCCGGATATCTATTCCAACAGTACAGAGCGATTGAAGGGATACCGCACCGCGCTTCAGGATGCCGGTATTGAATATGATCGCGAGTTGCTTCTGGAGGGCAATTACAGCCGTCGAAGCGGGCTCGAAGCGTCGGCTACAATCGCTGGCAGGCTGAATGATATTGACGCCGTATTTGCGGCGAACGACCGAATGGCCATCGGGGTGATGCAGGGTCTGCGCGAGCTCGGACTGGGAGTTGACCGGTTCCCGGCGTTCATTGGCTATGACGATTCGGATGTGGCCGAGATGGCCGTTCCGCCGCTGAGCAGTGTCCGCGTTCCTTTTTATGAGATGGGGGTGCTTGCGGCCTCGAAGCTTATACCGGATCCTCTGGACCGCATTTCAGCCTTGGAACTGACCGGACGCGCCTCGATAAGAGAGCTTCTGTCCACAGAGTTGATTATCAGGGCATCATCCATTCGTCAATAGCCGCATTCGTCAACAATTCGCTGGAACTCAGACCCATAAGGAGGATAACGACATGTCTAATCGGCTTCGTATCGGAATGGTTGGCTACAAATTTATGGGCAAGGCTCACAGCAACGCTTACCGTAGCCTGCCCATGTTCTTCCCGGGTGCCCCGCTGCAGCCGGAGATGTCCGTCATCTGTGGACGCAACGAGCAGGGGGTTCAGGCGGCTGCCCGCCAGTTCGGCTGGACCGAAAGCGTTACCAATTGGCGTGATCTGGTGAAACGTGACGATATTGATCTCATTGACATCAACGCCCCGAGTAATGCCCATAAGGAAATTGTCGTTGAGGCTGCCCTCCATGGCAAGCATCTGTTCTGTGAAAAGCCGCTTGCGCTCTCGCTGGCGGATTCCCGTGACATGCTACAGGCAGCGGAGGAAGCGGGTGTCAGACATATGATCGGCTTCAACTACCGCTTCTCTCCGGCTGTCCAACTGGCTAAGCAGCTAGTCGAGAGCGGTCGCCTGGGCAAAATCTATCATTTCCGTGCCTTTTTCCTTCAGGACTGGATCATGGACCCGTCCTTCCCGCTGGTGTGGCGGCTGCAAAAGGAAGTGGCAGGTTCTGGCTCTCATGGTGATCTTGGCGCCCATCTGATTGATCTCGCCCGGTTCCTGGTCGGCGAGTTCCATGAAGTGATCGGTATGAGCGAGACGTTCATCAAGCAGCGCCCGCTGGCTTCGGAGATGACCGGATTGAGCGCCAAGGGCAGCGCCGGGGCGAATGCGCCGATGGGAGAAGTGACGGTCGATGATGCCACGCTGTTCCTGGCACGCTTCGCCGAAGGTGCGCTGGGCAGCTTCGAGGCCACACGGTTTGCGGCTGGACACCGGAGCACCAATTCATTCGAGATCAACGGTAGTCTGGGCAGTGTGCGGTTTGACTTTGAACGAATGAACGAACTGGAAGTGTATTTCACGCAAGATGAGGAGGACGTTCAGGGCTTCCGCCGCGTGCTCGCCACCGATCCGGCACACAAGTACTCCGAGGCCTGGTGGCCTGCGGGACATACGATCGGATTCGAGCATACCTTCACCCACGAGATGCTTGAGCTGATGAGTGCCATCTCCGAGGGACGGCAGCCTGTACCGAACTTCCACGACGGGGTCGCTTGTCAGGCCGTGCTTGAAGCAGTGGAACGATCCATAGAGGAGCGCCGCTGGGTATCCATTGAAGAAATGTAATATAACTATCACATTCCGAAAGGTGAGTGGATTACAGATGAGCAAGGCACTGATTGTATGGGGCGGATGGGACGGACATGAGCCGGAACAGGTGGCGGCCATTTCTGAACGGATTCTGAAGGAAGAGCAATTCGAGGTGGAGGTGTCTAATAGCCTTGAAGCCTACCAGGATGCGGAGAAGCTGCTAGGCCTGGACCTGATCGTTCCGTTGTGGACCATGGGACAGATTGAGCAGGAGCTGGTCAATAATGTCTCGGCAGCAGTTCAGAGCGGCGTAGGCCTGGCAGGCTGCCATGGCGGCATGTGTGATGCCTTCCGGAACAATGTGGACTGGCAGTTCATGACAGGCGGGCAATGGGTTGCACATCCCGGCAATGACGGGGTGGAGTATATGGTGAACATGAAGCGCGGCTCCAGCCCGCTGCTGGACCATATTGAGGATTTTCAGGTCAAAAGCGAGCAGTACTACCTCCACGTAGACCCGGCGGTTGAAGTGCTGGCAACCACACGCTTCCCGGTCGTACCGGGACCACATTCAGCCAACGGGCTGGTGGATATGCCCGTTGTATGGACGAAGCGCTGGGGGAACGGCCGCGTCTTCTACAATTCGCTGGGACATCACGCGGATATCATAGATATGCCTCAAGTGACCGAGATGATGCGCAGCGGGTTCCTGTGGGCGGCAGCAGGCAAACAGACGGCGGCTGCCCGGGGAAGCTCCCTGGCAGATGCTTATACTGGCATGGCAGACAACCAGCAGCGGTAGCGTGGACAGGATGGTTCGGATGCAGTAGGAAATTCCATTATCCATTTTTTGAAGGTGAAGGGAGTCCAGGCATGAACAAAATGAAGGTGGGCATTATCGGTTGTGGTAAAATCAGCGGAATTTACATGGAAAATTGCCATCGCTTCGACATTCTGGAGCTGTCCGCAGTAGCGGATCTGGACCAAGGCCGGGCTAAGGAGCAGGCAGCAGCGTACAACGTTCCGAACGTATATTCGGTAGACGAGATCCTGGCTGATCCAGAGATCGAACTCATCATTAATCTGACCATTCCGGCCGTTCACGCCGACGTGTGCCTCAGAGCTCTTGAGACAGGCAAGCATGTCTATGTAGAGAAGCCGCTTGCAGTCACCCGTGAGCAGGGCCAGGCAGTCTTGGAGCTGGCCCGCCGCAAGGGACTGCTTGTTGGCTGCGCACCGGAGACCTTCTTCGGCTCCGGCATACAGACGTCATTGAAGCTGATTGAGGACGGGGTCATTGGCAGGCCGGTAGCCGCTACGGCCTTCATGATGAGCCGTGGACATGAACATTGGCATCCCGATCCTGAATTTTATTATGCTGTGGGCGGCGGCCCGATGTTTGATATGGGGCCTTATTATTTGACAGCTTTGGTGCAATTGCTTGGTCCGATTGCCACCATCTCCGGCATGACAGGCAGGGCGCTGGACCAGCGAATGATTACAAGCGAGAAAAAGAGAGGCCAGACCATCCCGGTCGACATTCCGACCCATGTGGCCGGATTGCTACGCTTCGAGCAGGGGGCTGTCGGCACGCTGATTACCAGCTTTGACATCTTTGGTGGAAGCTCCCTGCCACCGATTGAGGTATATGGTTCACTTGGCACGCTGCAGGTGCCTGACCCGAACACGTTCGGAGGGCCGGTTCGCTACAGGCTGCTGGGCGAGCAGGAATGGACAGAGGCGCCGCTGCTGCCGGGCTACCAGGAGAATACACGGGGCATCGGCGTTGCCGATATGGCCTACGCTATCCGCAGCGGACGGCCTCACCGCGCCAGCGGTGAACTGGCCTACCATGTGCTGGAGGCGATGTGGGCGTTCCATGATTCCTCCGATGAACAGTCGTTCTATCCGATGCAGAGCACATGCCTGCGCCCGGCAGCTTTGCCGGAAAATCTGCCCTTGTATACGTTGGATGCAGCTTTCAAAAAATGAATACACGCTCTATCTTCGTACATGATCCCATCAATATTGTCTAACCCATATACAAAACATGGCTATGTGAGCCCGAAAAAGCGGAGCCCCTCCTTCAAAGAGAAGCTCCGCTGTTCGTATTGTGACATTGTAGCCAGATACAAAAGGGGAAACGCGTAGTTTTCACCATATGCCTGATTGAGCGGGATATAAACGCTTTTGTTTACGTTGTTCCTCCAGTAAGTGCATCATCTGTTGTTGAACGCTTCTGGTCTGCTGCGTTGCAAATGCGGGATGGGCAAGGTTACATGTTTCCAAAGGGTCGTTGGTCAGGTTATACAATTCAAATTCGTCACGATCCGGTTTTGTTTTGACCTGTGTAGCCCATTGAGAGTACTGTCCGCATGTATGATCACCCACGGGTCGCATAGTAACATCCTTCACCCCCGGTTGGCTCCAGAATTGAGTACTGTCAAAATAGCGGGTAAACTTCCACAACTCCTTCACACCATCTCTTTGCAGGGTCGTAATGACAGTCTCGATATGATTGGGCTGAACAACAGACGGATATGCCTCTCCAAGTATATTGATCTGCTGCTGGCCTCGGGTCACATCGTCGTCGGTCATAAAATAAACCGGCTGGTCAGCTATCTCCCCCTGGTTCTGTCCTCGGATAACAGGAGTAAGATTACGTCCCACCAAGGGACGGGCTTCGCTAAAGCTGTTTTGCAGGCCGCTCTGGATCGCAGCGATGTCAGCATTCGCCAGTCCAAGCATGGTAGGCAGGAGATCCACGTGGTTTGTCAGGGTATGCTCGCTTTTATATTGAGGAAACAGATGTTGGTTATGGATAACCAAAGGCACATGCACAACCTCTTCGTACGCACAGTAAAATTTTTGATGAAGATTGCCGTGAGCGCCTAGCAAATCTCCATGATCGGACGTAAAAATCACAATGGTATTATCGTAGAAAGAAGAACGGGTCAGTGCTTCAAATACCTTAAGCATCTGACGGTCTGCATTTTTTTGCAACTGGTAGTACAGCTTTCGGTAAAAGGGCTGATCAATAATGGGCTGTAACGCTCTAGGGTAAATATCCCTGTAGCTTGCCTGACAGCGCGGCTTTGTAGCCAGCCATTCGTTGATCGTCGGTGGAGGAGCGACCGCTGGCATCGGCTCCACCTCAAATCGAAACATGGGCAACCGTGCAGTAATAGCACCATATAAAACAATATCATGCGGGTTCACAAATGAAGTTACGACTAACCAAGGCTCTGCATGGTTGTCATGTTCTTTCCGACGGTCAAGGGCTTCGATTAGCTCAACGGTTTCTGCGGCATACACCTCATCTCGCCCGCTTAAACCAACAGCGGCGGAGGAACCGGAATTTCGTGGGTTTCTCCCATGCGGCTCCGGACCGATCCACCCGGAAAATCCAAAGTTATCCAAGCGGTCGGCTTGCTCATATATGCCTTCCAGTCTTCTGTCGGGTACACCCGTCAGCGGATGATAGCTGGGGAGGGCTTTGTGCGTGCCTGGGATGATAATATCCTCATCGGATATATGCCATTTTCCTTTATAATACGTTTGGTATCCGGCTGCGTGAAAATAATCCCCCATCGTAGGCACCGTGTTTCTATCCAGCCAGAACATATCGGAGTCGAATGCTCCCTTGGCCACCCCATCTGTCTGAGTTACACCATGGAGTGACGGATAATGGCCAGTAAATAAGGTTGTCCTGCTGGGGCTGCATGCAGCACTTCCAATATAATGCCTGTGAAACTCCAGCCCGTGAGACCTCAAGAGTCCTTGCGTAATAAGATTTTGTCTGCTCCATTCTTTGATTTCCCGGTTTTCATAAACCGCAGGATACCGTTCCTCATCCACAAGGAGTACCAGAAAATTAGGTTTATCAAAGGCTCGGGGGGAAAATGAGCTATCGTTCATGGAATACACATCCTAGGTTGGTTTTTACCCTAAGATTATGTTGTGAAGCCCCAAAACAGTATCATTCGGAAAAGAAGTTCAGACATTCTGATATCTTAAAAAAGATGATATAATTAATACTAAACGGGAGCTGGAGAAGCTCAATTAACCGAAATTATTTTAATGAATCCCTATACGGATAAGGACGATCCGCTCGACAAGCAGTCTATCTTTGATGTCTATGCCAAGACCGCAGAGGGCAAACTAATTGATATCGAAATGCAGCTTTTCAACAAATACGATATTGAGAAGCGGACATTGTTTTATTGGAGTAAGCGATATGCGGGACAGCTTCATGAGGGCGAAAAATACCAGGAACTAAAAAATGTGTGACCATTAACATCCTCAACTATTCTTTTTTACCTAACGATGAATACCACAATGTATTCCATTTACGTGAGGACCGCACAGGGATATCACTTATTGATGATATTGAAGTACACTTTTTGGAACTGCTGAAGCTGGATGAGCAAACCGCATCCTTCGAAGAAGGAGGGCTTATCAACTGGCTGTTGTTTCTTAAAGGCGCAGATCCATCCAAATGGGAGGTTTTGAAAATGAACGAACCAGGATTGGAAAAAGCCATGGACACGCTGCAATTCTTGAGTCAGGATTCGGAAGCAAGACGTCTGTATGAAGCCCGGCAGAAATACCTGCACGATGAAGCTTCCATGCTCGATAGAGCAGAATCCGTCGGTATGGCGAAAGGAAAAATAGAAGAGAAAAAGAATATCGCCAAAAACATGCTGTCCATGGGCCTGGACATAGCAACGATTGCAAAGGCTACCGGATTATCTGAACAAGAAATTAAATCCATTCAAGTATAAAAGTAAAACAACAAAACGGCGGAGTTCCTCGGTATTAAACCAAGAAACTCCGCCGTTGCTATGTGTAGCCTATAACCCACCGCGCTACAACTACTACTTAATGCCCGAAATCGTATAATTTTCGATAATATACTTTTGGAAAACAATGAATATGATCATGATCGGTACAACCATGAAGGTCGAGCCTGCCATCTGGAGCGCGAACTGGCTCTCATTTTGACCTTTGAGCAACGACAGTCCCACGGACAACGTATACAGCTTCTCATCGTTCGCAATAATGAGCGGCCACAGGAAGCTGTTCCAACCGCCGATAAAGGTCAGAATGGCCTGTACTGCCAAAATCGGTGTTGAGATAGGCAGTACAATTTGCAGGAAAGTACGAAACTCCCCTGCACCATCAAGGCGCGTTGCCTCCAGCAGTTCTTCCGGAATATCGGACATGAACTGTCTGAACAGGAAGATGGCGAAGGCGCCTACCAAGCCGGGAAGTACAATCCCCATCATGGTGTTGGTTAATCCCATCTGGTTCAAAATCAAATATACAGGAATCATCGTCACCTGCCCCGGAACCATCATCGTGGCCAGCACCAAATAGAACAGGAAACCTTTACCTTTAAATTTGAATTTGGCAAAGCCGTAGCCTGCCATGGCGTTCAGGAATAATCCAAAAAAGGAAGCTAATACAATCACTAGCGTATTGGTCAGATAGGTGCCAAAAGCCATGCTATCAAATAGTGTTTTAAAATTGTCCAATGTGAAATGCTGCGGCCAGATGGTTGGAGGAATTTGGGTTACCTCGCTCTCCGTCTTAAAGGAGGATAAAATCATCCACGCAAAAGGCAGCACCATCAACAGACCTCCCACGGTCAGGAGAATCGCCACGAACCATTGAAATGTTTTTTCTCCACTGCGCGAATTGGCGCGGGCTTGCTGAACAGCTGTTTTCACGTTCATCACCTCTCTCTATCAGGACTCCGCTTTATTTTGCAAACGGAACTGAATCAGCGTCACCGCGATGATCGCAAAGAACAGAATGAACGATCCCGCCGCGGCATAACCGAATTTACTAAATTGGAAACCGTTATTGTATATAAACAGGGATGCTGATAGTGTGCCGTCAAGCGGTTTCCCTTTGGTCATGACGAACGGTTCCTCGAAAAATTGCAGCCAGCCGATCATCGTTGTAATGGACACGAAGAAAATAGCGTAGCGGAGCTGCGGAAGGGTAATATAACGAATTTGTTGCCATGTGCTGGCCCCGTCAAGCTGAGCCGCCTCATAGTAAGAACCCGGAATCCCTTTAATGGCAGCAATGAAAATAATCATATTCAAGCCTATTCCCCGCCAAACAGCCAATAAAATAAGCGAAATTTTCGCCATCGTAGGATCGGTCAGCCAAGGGACAGGCTCCAGATTCATCATGCCCAGTACATAGTTGAAAAGCCCGAGGGTCGGATTATACAAATAACTCCAGACCACCGCTACCGCCACCACGTTCGTTACGGACGGCAGATAGAACACCACGCGGAAAACTTTGAAAGTACGTGATTTACCCATGTTAATCAGGATTGCAATGCTGAGTGAAAACAATAGCACTAAAGGAACCCCGATGATGACGAAAAATAGAGTGTTCCCAATGGACTTTAGAAAAGAAGGGTCTATTAGCACATTCTTGTAATTTTCCAGTCCTATAAAGCGAATATTATCATAATTAACGAGTCCTGACAGATCCATATCTGTGAAGCTGATCACGAGTGCCAGTAAAATCGGCAACAGCGAAAACAGCGTCAGCAGAATGATGGAGGGACCGATAAACAAGTATGGCGCAAGCTTCTGCGAGCTTCCTTTCATGCCTTCACTCCCTTTGACAATGACGGATACGGATCATTATTTTTTCATAATACTTGCAGCTTGCTGGTTAAAGTCATCCATTTCCTTCTGTACGTCGGCTTGACCACGGTAAATGCGTTCGAAGCTCTTGATGAATTGCTGAGAAACCTCTTCCCATGCTGCCAGTTGCGGTAATGCTGCGGAATGATCGAGCTGCTTACGAATCGTTTGAAGCATCGGATCATTCTTCAGTTTTGCATCTTCCCATGACTTGGTAGCGGCAGGCAAGGTACTGGACAGCTCCATCCATTTCAGCTGCGTTTCCGGTTTACTCATGAAAGCCAGGAATTTGGCCGATTCCTCCGGGTGCTTGCTAAACTGCATAATCGAAAGGTTCGACCCTCCCAAAACAGACAGATTGTTTACTTTGCCAGGAAGCTCGGCTATATTCCATTTTCCATCCAGCTCAGGTGCCTTGCTCTTGATTTCTCTAATCATGAAGGGACCGCTGATAAACATAGGAACGATACCATCCCCTTGCAATCCCTGAACGGAATCTATCCCAAGATCAAGGGCATTGGAGCCGTTTTGGAAAAAGGTGTTCAAATACTTCACAGCTTCTACAAACGGTGGCTGGTTGAACAGCGGATTGCCCTGCTCATCGATCAGCTTGGAGCCGTTCTGAAGAGCGAACATAAAGCCCAGAGACTGCTCCTTCGAATTAATGGCAATACCATATTTCCCTTTGCCACGCGCTGCCAGCTTTTGAGCAGCATCAGAAAGTTCTTCCCACGTTTTAGGGGCTTCATTATATCCAACTTGCTTCAATAGATCTGAACGGTAGAACAAAACTTTCGTTTCGGTATACCAAGGAACTCCTACAGGTTTTCCCTCAAATTTTGCCGTATCCACAGCACCCGGGAAGAAATTCTTCGATTCCAGCTCAGGATATTTACTGATATAAGGGGTGATGTCCGTCAATGCACCCGCAGATGCAAGCTCCGGAACCCATGATGTACCCAACTGAACCACATCCGGACCGGATTTGGAAGCAACTGCTGTCAGCAGCTTATCGTGAGCGTTATCCCAAGGCAGTGCCTGCACATCTACATGAATATCAGGATTTTCCTTTTCAAAATCCTTTGCAATCTCAGGCAGCAACTTACCTTCCGCCCCCATGCCCCATAGGGTAATCGTCGTTTTTCCATTCGCATCCTTGCCGGATGATTCATCCTTGGACGAACAGCCTGCCAACGCGCCCCCCAGTAATAAGGTGCTTGCCAAAATGATCCCTAACGTTCTTTTCATCATACAAATTCCTCCCGAGATGACCGGCTCACCGATCATTCAAATATGATAACGGATTCGATTACACACGATAAAGCATACAGCGTTTAAAGCCAATTAAATCCTGCCTTTTATAAAAAATATGTGGAAAGCCTAAGGACCATACCCATCAATAGAAACGTTTCGATAGTCATTATAAAACAAATTGAAACCGTATTCAATAGGGATATTATTTTTTATTCGTATAGAATTATGCTCAATTTTCTTTCATTTCATCTATAAATAGTTATTTTCTCGGTAAAATGACCCTCCATTTCGATTTGACTCTCTATTTGAAAGCGTATATAATCCAACTGAGTTCAACAATAGAAACGTTTCGATTAATAATACGACAGGAAACTAAGCTTTTATGTAAAGTAGCCTGTTCGTCGCTTCTTTGAATCATTCTTTACCAAAAAATCTCATGGATCTGAAAAAGAAAGCTGCAACCATAGCAGCTTACGGAGGATTATATGATGGAACAACAACTGAATTCCTATCTGCAAAATATGACACTTGAAGAAAAAGTCGATCAACTGCTCCAACTCGTCGGAGCCTTTTTTGAGGATGCGGAAACGGACGGCCAAATTACCGGACCTATGGCATCTTTAGGGATCACAGAAGAAACGGTCCGTAACGTCGGATCGGTGCTTGGCATCGCAGGAGCCGAGGAAGCTATTCGTGTTCAACAAGCACATCTAAGCAAAAATCGTCTAGGTATTCCGCTTCTAATTATGGCAGACATTGTACATGGCTTCAAAACGATTTTTCCCATACCGTTGGCTATTGGCTGTTCATGGAATGTGCAGCTCGCAGAAGAGAGCGCTACCATTGCTGCCAGAGAAGCTTCTGTGTCCGGTGTTCATGTTACCTTTGCTCCGATGGTGGACTTGGTACGTGACCCGCGCTGGGGCCGTGTAATGGAATCTACAGGGGAAGACCCTTACCTCAATAGTGTATTTGCCCGTGCTTTCGTACGCGGCTTTCAAGGCAAAGACCTGACGAACGATACGGACCGGGTGGCGGCGTGTGTGAAGCATTTTGCCGCATATGGCGCAGGCGAAGGCGGACGGGATTACAATACCGTTGATCTGTCCGCATGGCAGCTGCGCGAATATTATCTCCCCTCCTACAAAGCTGCGCTAGATGAAGGCTGCGAAATGGTGATGACCTCCTTCAATACCGTAGAAGGTGTAGCTGCAACGGGCAACAAGCGCCTGATGCGCGATTTGCTTCGCGACGAGTGGGGCTTTGACGGTGTGCTCATCTCGGATTGGGCCGCCATCAAGGAGCTTATTCCCCACGGCATTGCCGAGGATGAGCGCGAGGCAGCACAGAAAGCACTGCTGGCGGGCGTAGACATTGAAATGATGACCTCCTGCTATAACGGGCATCTGCCTGAGCTGGTTCGCAGCGGGCAGCTGGATGAAGCGCTCGTCGACGAGGCGGTCATGCGCGTATTGAAGCTCAAGCAAAAGCTGGGCTTGTTCGATAATCCGCTGCGTGGCGCAGACCCTGAGCGGGAACGTGAAGTCGTGTTCTGCGAAGCTCACCGTGCGGTTGCCAAGGAATTGGCGATCAAATCATGCGTACTGCTCAAAAACGATTCCGTTCTTCCACTGAATCGCAGTCAGCATATCGCACTGATCGGGCCTTTTGCAGAGAGTGGTGATATCCTTGGCTCCTGGTCGTGGAGCGGTTCGCAAGAAGAAGCTGTTCAAGTCATTGACGGCTTCAAATCGAAAATATCCTCCTCGCTGCTCTCGGTAGCGACTGGATGCTCTATAGACGAAATATCTGAAGAACAATATGCAAAAGCGCTGCAAGCTGCCAGCCAGGCAGAGGTCATCGTACTGGCGCTCGGTGAGCGCTCGGATATGAGTGGCGAAGCGGGCAGCCGCTCGGATATTCGCCTGCCACAAGCCCAACTGGAGCTGGTGAAACGCCTGAAAACGCTGAACAAGCCTATGGTAGCCGTGCTGTTCAACGGTCGTCCACTGGATCTGCACGGTGTTATTGAAGAAGCAGACGCCGTACTGGAAGCCTGGTTCCCCGGCGGTGAAGGCGGCGCGGCGATTGCCGATCTGCTGTACGGCGATGCTGAACCAACGGGTCGTCTGACGATGTCCTTCCCGCAATCGGTGGGGCAGGTGCCTGTGTACTATAATCATTTTAATACAGGACGTCCTCAGCTGGACCCAAATACAAAGGAACGCTACGTCTCCCAATACCTGGACGTACCGAACGAACCTTTATTCCCGTTTGGCTATGGCTTGAGCTATACGAAAGTAGCCTATGATAGCGTACAGCTTTCCAGCGACACCCTCAATCCCGGTCAAGCACTGACCGTGAAGGTACGGGTAACGAACACAGGAACACGTCCTGTCGAGGAAACGGTTCAATTCTATGTCCGTGATATCAGCGGAGATACGGTTCGCCCGATGAAAGAGCTGAAGGATTTCCGCAAGGTTCTTCTTGCCCCGGGCGAAAGCCGGGAAGTGGAATTTGCATTGGCCGAGCCTCAACTGCGCTATCACCATGCAGACCTGAGCTTTGATAGTGACAGCGGTGAATTCGCCGTCTTTACAGGACCTAACAGCCGAGATACTACCGAAGGACGTTTTCGTTTAGTGAAAGAAACAGGAAAGTGAGGCGTAACCTTTGATGAATACAAGTCTGGATCAAAATATTTTGCTACGGGTTGGAGACCTGTCCTTCACCTTCTTGAGCAGCGGTGATGTATATAAAATCGCCCATGGCTCGACCATGATTAATCAACTGCTGACCAACTCTGTCGACGGTTCCCTGAACAACCTGTACTTGCGACTGTACCGTCCGTCCGACGTCAGCATCACTCCTCTGCTGGGAGTCCGTTCACCCGGAGTAGTACGACAAACGGATCAACAGATTATTTGGGAAGGCTTTACATCAGGTGTCGGCTATCAGGTGACATTCACGCTAAGTCGTCTTGGGGTATGGTTCTGGGATGTAACTCTACAGGGCGATGACGTGGAAGCTG
Source organism: Paenibacillus sp. RC73 (assembly GCF_044908085.1). Taxonomy (NCBI): domain Bacteria; kingdom Bacillati; phylum Bacillota; class Bacilli; order Caryophanales; family Paenibacillaceae; genus Paenibacillus; species Paenibacillus sp. RC73. The sequence goes on along the minus strand of NZ_JBIYCV010000009.1, from coordinate 197,755 downwards.
ATATCGTGTACGGTCAGGATATCGGGATTGCGGATACAGCGGCTGTACGCAGTAATGAAGCTTATCTGTCTCAATATATCGACCATACCGTCTACCATGACGAACAAAGAGGCTATACGGTCTGCTCCCGTCAAAACCAGCCGCAAAGTCAAGCGTTCCCTTACATCCAGCAAGGCTCGTTGACCCGCAACGTCGGTTATTCGACGGACGGATTTCAATTCTTTGGGCTTTCGTATAAAGAAACGAACGAGCCAGAAGCACTGCGCCGCGATTCGCTTGCCAATGAAGTGTACCAATACGAATTTGCTTATACGGCGCTGCAATCCGAGCGGGCAAAGCTCGCCGGGGATGCACACTTTACCTTTTACGGCCTGTTCCAGCCGAATCATCCGGCAGCCGTTACAAAGCTGGAATACCAGGAACTGGTGACGAAAGCACGCGAAGAAGTAGCGACTATTATGGAAGCTGCTTCCGGGACCGCCATCCCGGCGAACGTCACAAGTCATCTCCAAACTGGGCGGGTGGCTCCAGCCCAGAACATCGGAGAGCCGCTGCGCACGCTGGATATGACCGCAGCCGAGCTGGATCAGCTCTTCCCGAAACGGCAGGAAGAAGAACGGGACGACGACACGTTGCTCTCCTTTTTCACAAACAGCTATGAACATGTCGTACTCAAATCCAAAGAGCTTCGTGTAGAGCGTCCCCATGGGCATATTTTAATGGGCGGGCATTACGCGGGAGGTAAGGAAGAAACCATTACAACTACCTCCTATATGTACGGAGTGTTCAATTCCCAGCTTGTGATTGGCAACACGAATTTCAATAAAATGATCACAAATGCGCGTAATGCACTCAATATTCCCAAAACATCCGGTCAGCGTATCTATGTCGGAATCCACGGGAGATACCATCTGCTCACGATGCCTTCCCTGTTCGAGATTGGCTTTAACTATGTGCGCTGGTATTACAAAACTGCTGACGATACGCTCATCATTACAAACCATACCAACGCCGACACGCCAGAAGTACAGCTTCACGTTCGCTCGACAAGCGGCAAAGCTTATCCGTTCCTTGTTACTCAGCAAATGTCCATGCATGTGAACGAATATGAGCTTCCGTTTCATATGGAACGGGACGGTGAGGACCTGCTCTTCCGCGCAGACCAGGCTTCCCTGAGCGCCGAAACCTATCCGGACCTGTTGTACCGAATGCAGGTACAAGGCGCTCCGTTACAGCAAGTGAGCGACGCTCACACGCTGCTACAGGGTACAGCTTCCCCCGACGCATCTCTGGTCGTGCTGGAGCTAGGCGACAGCAGCGAATGGACCTGCACCGTACAAGGCTGGCTGCATGGCTATCCATCCGGAAAAGGTCAAGCACATGCGGAACAAGATGCCTCTTTCGAAGCTGAGCGCGAGCGCTATCGGCAATATTTTTCCGGGCTGATGAATGGCTTCCATCTGACGCATAGCGGACATGAAACCAGCGAGCTGTTCCGTGTGAATGCGGTGGCCTGGTGGTATACCCACAATATGCTTGTCCACTATTCCGTGCCTCATGGTCTGGAACAATACGGTGGTGCAGCTTGGGGAACACGCGATGTATGTCAGGGTCCGGTGGAATATTTTTCAGCCGTGCAAAAGTTTGACGAAGTCCGTTCCATTCTACTGACCGTGTTCAGCCATCAGTACGAGGATAGCGGAAACTGGCCGCAATGGTTTATGTTTGACAACTATACTCGCGTTCAACAAGAAGAAAGCCATGGCGATATTATCGTCTGGCCGCTCAAGGTACTGGGAGATTATTTGACCGCTACCCGGGACTACAGTATTCTGGAAGAAAATGTACCCTACACCAACCGGCATACTTTTGATTATACAAAACAGACCGCGACCCTCATGGAACATGCGATGAAGGAAATCGAATATATTCGGGCGAATTTCCTTCATGATACACATTTGTCGGCCTACGGCGACGGCGATTGGGATGACACGCTCCAGCCAGCTAACGCTCAACTGAAGCAATACATGGCGAGCAGTTGGACCGTTGCACTCACCTATCAGGTGGTTAGCAACTTTGCTGCTGCACTGGAGCAGGCCCCGGCAGGCGTCGTTAGTGGAGCCGCCGAGATCGCACGGGATCTGCACCAGATGGCCGAAGGCATCCGCAAGGACTTTAACCGCTACATGCTGGAGAGCGGTATTATCCCGGGCTTCGTGTATATGGAAGAGCCCGGTCAGCCCAAGCTGATGCTCCATCCGTCCGATACGGAGACGGGGATTCACTACCGCTTGCTGCCGATGACACGCAGCATGATCAGCCAGTTGCTCACGCCGGAGCAAGCATTGGCTCATGAGCAGCTCATCCGCGAGCAGTTCCTGTGCCCGGATGGCGTGCGTCTGATGAGCCGCCCTGCACAGTACGATGGCGGTGTGAGTTCGCACTTCAAGCGCGCAGAGCAAGCAGCCAACTTCGGACGCGAGGTCGGGCTGCAATATGTGCATGCCCATATCCGCTTCGCGGAAGCCATGGCCAAGCTCGGTCGCAAAGATGACGCTTGGCGCAGCCTGAAGCTCATCAACCCGGTCGGCATTCGCGCGTCCGTTCCGAACGCCGAATGGCGTCAGAGCAATGCGTATTTCAGCAGCTCGGACGGAAAGTTTAATACCCGCTACGAAGCACAAGAGCGGTTTGGTGAACTGCGTGAAGGAGCCGTTCCAGTCAAAGGCGGCTGGAGAATTTACTCCAGTGGTCCGGGGATCTATATGAATCAGCTCATATCGAATGTCCTTGGTATCCGTCAGTCGGGCGAAGACCTGATCCTGGACCCTGTACTGCCGGATGATCTCGACGGACTGGAATTCGAATTTTCCTTTGCCGGTAAACCCGTTACCTTCGTCTACCGCATGCCGCAAGAGCATAGCAGTGATGAGCAAGGCCGCGCGGTATTGAACGGAACACCACTGAAGAGCGAGCCAGTCGACGACAATCGCTACCGTTCGGGTGCCCTGCGCATCAAGCGCAAGACTTTCGAGCTGGCGTTAGCAGACCATGACGGTGTACACCGTCTGGAGATTTTTTTATAAAGAGCATTTTGCTTAAATCCCAAGAGCGATTCTAAATCAGGTATAGGCAACAAAGCAATGGCGATCTTGCGGGATCGCCCTTTGCTGCTTGCACGTCCAGTTACGATATTCGAAATAAATACAAGTTTAATAATCAGGTATACAATAGCAAGTATAAGACTGGCGAAAAGGAGGAAACGATGTGGTCAGCATTAAAGATATCGCCAAACAGGCGGGCGTTTCCATATCTACCGTTTCATACGCATTGAACGGCAGTGATAAGGTAACGGAAGAGACCTGCGCACGTATTTTAGCTATTGCCAAAGAGCTTAACTATGTGCCAAATGCCGCCGCGCGTAATCTCAAAAAAAGGGAAACCAAAATTATCGGCGTCTTCCTGACCGATTTCCGTGGAGACGTTTATGGAGATTTGTTGTACGGCATCAAGGAAATTTTGAACCGAAAAGACTATGACCTCATCGTATGCAGCGGCAAGCAGTCTCACCGAATGCTGCCGGAGCGCATGATTGATGGAGCCATCATACTGGATCAGACGTTCGATAGTCAGGAACTGCTGAATTACGCCGAGCGCGGGCATAAAATGGTCGTGCTGGACCGTGAGCTGAATCATCCTAACATTAATCAGGTACTGCTGGATAACAAAGCAGGTGCCGCTCTTGCGGTAGAGCATTTGCTGGAAATGGGACACCGCAAGCTGTACGTTGTCACCGGGCCGGACGGCTCTTATGATTCATGGCAGCGGATGCAGGCGGTCAAACAGACGATCGAGCGCAGCGGCACCGCCGAAATGATCGAGATTGGTGGCGATTTTGAAAAATCGGGCGGTGAACAGGCGGCCGAGATCATTTTACAGCAACATGTCAGCCCGGATTCTGAACCCGTCGCGGTATTCTGCCTCAATGATGAGATGGCAGTAGGCTTTTACAATCGAATGGCTCAGTCGGAACTTACAATCGGCCAAGACATTCATATCGTTGGCTTTGATAATATCGAGCTGGCACAATATATTCAGCCCCGTCTGACGACCATTGATTACTCCAAACATAAATGGGGCGCAGTAGCTGCCGAACAAGTTCTCAAAATCATAGCGGGGGAAGACGTGGAGCATGAACGGCTATACGTTACGCTCATCCAGAGAGAATCAGCAGGCGCAGTACTAAGCACTCCAGATCAACAGAATACCTTATGACGAACACCATAGAAGCACGCCTAATCACACGCTATCCTGCAAAAAAAGAACTTCCACTGCCCCGGAATACGGGTTGGAAGTTCTTTTGGTCATGCTTATTGTTCAACCTAACAAATTCTCAAGCAAATTCATCAACGACCGTAAGGGATTGCCAATCGCCTGACCCGTCTCCAGCTCCACCTGCAATGCAGCATCAACCATAGATAACTGCGCCACAGCCAGCGTTCTGTCTGGATCAGCCTCTCTCAGTTCATGCAATGAACGGACCAGCACTTCCATATACTCGTCTTTGCGACCTTGCATAATCAGCTCAAAAGCGTGCTCCACCACCTTGACCTCTATCAACGAAGAGATATCTGACTTACCTAACAGGGCCGCTATATGATAAAGACGTTTCATCGTCCCCTCTACAGTAGCCGGATTCGTAAATACCAAGGTTTGTGGCAACGGATCATCGCATATCTCATGGAAAAAGGGTTCATCCAGCGTTATCACGGGTGTAGGCATCGTCAATTGAACCCTTTCCGCGAAGACTATATAATTCGTGCATGTAATCAAAATAACATCTATGCCGCTTTGAGCCATCCATTCCAGTTGCTCTTCTACCTTTCGACTGGCATCCACCGCCGAGAAGTCTGGATCAGTTGAAACTCTGTACATGAGTGCAGGGTCCACAAAATGCTTCACTTCCACCTCATAAGGGGCAAAAGCCCTTTCCACATAGGCAATGTTCGAGTGATGCGCATGCAGACAGCCTACCCGCTGTTTAAAACTCCCCATCATCCCATCCCCACTCATCATGTTTCCATCATTTTAGCAAGGATAGGGTAGTTAGGGAATCACCTTCAGGATCAGTCATGCCGTGAATGCCATTTTTAAAACTTGCCGTTTGTGTTTTTCCACTCAGATTTAGACGGAATGTCCTGAACTACATCCCAATGCTCTGCTACTTTGCCGTTCTCCACCCGGAACAGATCGTAGACAGCGCCGGAAGTACCTTGAGGCGTTTTCGCTTCACTCACAACCAGTACGAAATTCCCTTCTCCAATGATCATGTGAACCTTATCGTATCCAGAAGTGGTTCCCGTGGTACTCACAGCAGGAAATGCTTGTTTCAGATTGGCTACGCCATCCCCGAAGAAAGGATTATGCTGAATGTAATGATCACCGTTATAGTAGCTTTCCAGTGCAGCGCGGTTCTTGCCCACCAGAACATCATCCACAAACTTACGAATCAACGCTTTGTTCGCTTCGGTTTTGTTAAGATCTGTGATTTCTGTCGTTCCGTCAATCATCGTACGGCCGCTCGGATTGGCTGGAGCCAGCTCCTGACTATTGTCCCAATGCTCAACAATCTTACCGTTCTTGTCGAACCGGAAAATATCAAACAATACGCTTGGTTTGCCATCATCAGTTTCCTTATAATGAACGGCTACATAGTCTCCATCCTGAATGATTCTTTGGATATCAACCTGTGTATTGGCTCCTTTCATTTGTTTAATACCTTCGATCAGGCCCTCTCTACCGTTGGCAAAGCTCAGATTATGCTGGATATATTGATCCTTGCTAACCCAAGTTTCGGCCGCTTTCGTATCTCCGGTTTCAAAGCTTGTCAGAATCTCAACAACCTTATCCTTGTTGCTTATCCCGATTTGCACAGTTTGGCTGGCCGGGTCCCAAGTCACTTGCTTGCCCCATGCCTCCTTAACGACATCCACCGGAACATAGGTCACCCCTTGTTTGGTTAAAATCGTCGAAGTGGACAGTGGCACCTTAATTCCATTGATTTGCGCTTCCGGACTTCCTGATACCAGGACAACGGTAGCCTGACCATAACGGATTGTCGTGCTTTGACGCGCTGTGTTGAACGTAATATGCTTGGAATCCAGCGGAATTCCCAAACTGGAGGCCAATTGTCTCAAAGGAATTAAGACCTGCTTATTTCTCACAATAGGAGCGATCTGATAAGCCTCTTTCTTGCCATCTACCCAAACCTGAATACCTGTAGCGGGTTTTACCTCGGCAGCTAAAGCCGGTACAGCAGAAGATAGCACAAGCAAGCCCGCGAGTGCAGCGGTAACCGTATGTTTTTTCATGAATGTAAGCCCCTCTCATCTTATAAAATAATATGGAAAACGATTCCCTTTTATGTAACTAATATGGTTACAGCTTACCACGAAAAAAAATAATTTACAACATCCTCTCCTATCCTTTAAACCCCAATCGATTCTTTTGAAACCTCAATGCTCCCTCCTTTCAAATTTTTATACTTGTGGCCCGTTGAATTTATGATGAAGCCATAAAGAAACAGGTTCTATCACCAAGCGAATGAACGCTTTTGAACAGAAAACCCGCTTCTTTACACGATTTATACCATTTATACCGATAACGTTCTCCGAAACTTAACGAAGCTCCCAATCCGCCAGATGGAGATGTAGACGACCGCCATCGTAATCGCCAGTAGACTAATCTCGGTCGTACCCAAGCTACTAAGATACTGGGTCAAAACGACGCGAAGCAAAATAATGGAGATAATAATGTATTTAAAATATTGGTTCGGCTTGGGATAAATGTGTCCGTCGTCCCGTCTCTCATATGCCGTATGCAGCAGAATGACGTAACCAAACACCGCACCTAACAGCCCGGCAGCCAGCAGCTCCCAAAAGGCGGGAAGCGCATGCGTTTGGCCGGGAATATGCATCAATTGGTACACAGACATCATCATGAGTGGGAATGCTATAAACAAGGGAAGCAAAAGACGCACTCCGTTTCCTTTGACCGGCCCCCCTCGTCTTTTGGTTCTCAACCAGATCATCAGCCCCACCAAAACAGCCAACAATGCATAGATGAATATCGTCGCCATAGTGAAACTCCCTTCCTATATATATGTCATTGGATCGTTTGCTAAATTGACAGCCTTTTCTCCAGCAAATAAGCGTTCAAGCGGATTAATGCGTATGCAGCAACCCAACTGATCAACACCGCAACCGGGAAATGCCAAGTAAAAGGAAACCATTGTCCTGTCTGAACATGGTCAAACTGCTCATAAAGCCCCTGATCGCCTGACCAATAAAAGACACTCCCACCACCCATCAAAAGAATCCACAGTATCGGGCTAATCGGCCGCAAAGTGCTGTATTTGGTACTGGCCGTCAGCAGACCCAGCGCAATAACAAACGGTGTGAAAGCGATAATCATCACAAACCAGTTCAATCCAGCTATAATAAAGGACGCTGCATCCGCAAACGTATAAGGCTGGATGGTTGATGAGATGAACAGCGCGTACAGAGAACCTACCACAAACAGGAACAATGTCACGACCATGGCTTGTAAAATAGCAGCAATCCATTTGGCGCTAATCAGCCACATGCGCGGATAGGGCAGGGTCAGCCACCATCCGTAGGTGTCATTCTCCCATTCTCTTCTCAGACTTCCCACACCCATGAAAATGATCATGTACGGCAAGCCTAGGGTGACATACCACAGCCTTGTCAATTCGAGTTGGTTGTGAAGCGCGAAATACAAGGAAATAACGAACGCCGCAATTAGAAATAGTGAGAAATATACAAGTCTCCACGTTCTGGGCAGTCGATTGCGGCTCTGCTTTCTCCAGCTTCCTTTATTTCGAAATTCATGGCGTATCAAATCTTTGAACAGCCCTGATGAATTCACGCCTTCCACTCCTTTTTGTACAAATTGCGGAACACCTGATTCAGTGATCCATGCTCTCCACGTAGATCATCCGAATCACCGGACCATATCACCCGTCCGCGGTCCATCATAATCGTGTAATCAAATAAACCTTCCACTTCCTGAATATCATGTGTACTCATGAGTATGGATTGCTGCCGATCCTCCAAATAATCAATAATACCGGCCACGATTGCTTCTCTGGAAAGGACATCAATGCCAGCAAAGGGTTCATCCAGGATCATAAGCGGAACCTCACGCGCCAGACACAGAATCAGCAGCACACGGGCCTCCTGCCCGCGGCTCAACCCGGTCATTTTCAACTCCAACTCTACGTCCATATGATCAGCCAGCTTATGCGCATCCTTCATATTAAAGCCGGGCAAAAAGGACTGTCCCCACTCCAGTGTCTGCTGCACCGTATGATTGGGGTACCAGCGGGCCCGGTCAGGCAGGTAGGATATGCCACGGTTGGTTTCCCAACCGGGCTTTTGCCCCAACACGTAAAGCTCGCCTCCGTCCGGCCGAATCAATCCGGTGATCGCCCGAAACAAGCTTGACTTCCCGCAACCATTGGGTCCAAGCACCCCTACAATGCGTCCCGCCGGAATGACGACATCCAAGTGGTCCAGCGCTTTTTTACTTTCATATTGCTTCGTCAGATGACTCGCAACCACAATAGATTCCGTCATGCCCCTTCGCCTCCTTCGTCATCTTTCCCGTTCTGTTTGCTTCCTATATACCGCTGTACATCCTCCCATGACAGCCCCAGACTGCTCATCTGTCCCAGGAACTGATCTATATACGTCAGGGCCAGTTGTTCCCGAAAGCTGTCTACCCGCTCACTGGACGACGTAACATAGGTTCCCAAGCCGCGCCGCTTCTCAGTCAGTCCGTCCCGCTCCAGCTCCTGATACGCCCGCATCACAGTATTCGGATTCATACGCAATTCCTGTGCCAGATCACGAACGGACGGCATTTTGCTTCCCATTTCAATCTCCCCTTTGGCAATGGAGCTTCGTACCTGATTTAATATTTGTTCATATAATGGCTGGCTAAAATCAATTAAAAACCGAAGCGAGCCAACCCTTTGCTCTTCCATGGGTTTTTCCCCCTAATCCGCTGCATCTATCGTGCATATAGTGTATTATATCACTTAATACACATAATACAAGTAAATGTTCAGTTAAAATTTTAGTCATGCCGCCCAAAAAAAACCTATTCAGCAAATGCTCAGCTTGCACTCAGACAGCATTCAAGTTCATATCTTATGATAAATCTCGTACCAAACACACCCTAACCGAAAGGTGGAAAATGAAGATGAAGAACACCAGGAAAGCAATTTTGGCTGGAACGATGGCATTGGCATTTCTAGGAGGTGGAGCACTTTATTCTGCGGGCGCGGTTCACGCTGCTGCCGCTACAGCTGACAAATCTGCTAATGCTTCACAAAAGCCGCCTACGGATGCACAAGGACAATTTGGACAAATCGGTCAATTTCAGGACAAGCTGGGCAAGCTATTGTCCCTTGATAACGATGCGCTTAGAACCCAACTTAAACAAAACACCTTGGGTGAAGTGGCTGAGAAGCAAGGCGTGTCCAAAGAAAAGCTGAAAACGAATCTCTCCACATGGCTGAAGGAAAATCCTCCTGCCGGAGCTAACGCATCCAATACAACGGACTATTCCGCTATGGCCGAGAAACTGCTCGCCGCCAAAGGGAATGTACTTCCTGGCGATGCCAACGGCCCGAAAGCGGCGGGCGGTAATTATGCGGAGAATAAAGCCCTTTTGAAGCTGCTAGGTCTATCTTCCAGCGAACTGAACACACAATTGAAAGCCGGTAAAACGCTCGCTGCGATCGCAAAGGCACAAAGCGTGAACGTGAAAGAAGTCATTAGTTTGCTCGTTTCCGACACGAAATCGAGGATGGCTGAAGAAAAGAAAAACGGTAAAGTTACTGACACCGAATACAACAATCGAATCTCTAACCTAGAGAAAATAGTTACGGATTTAGTAAACGGCGTTAAACCGTCCCAACCGCCAGTAGGAACAAGTAAAGCTCCAGCTAAGTCAGCGGCAACGAAGTAACCTGTCATCACATACAGCTACCCGTAACGTTTCTCATGATCCGGCTTTTCCATACAAAAGCATACGAATTAAAAAATACCGCTCCCCTGCTTTTTCGGCAGGCGGAGCGGTATTTTTTGTGCCCCACAAAAAAGGCTCCCTTATCAAAAGGGGTTTTTATCACATAGGAAATGTCCACACGTATATATAGATGTTACATATTATATAAATCGTGAACATTCGAATCTCAATACTAGTTATAGAAGAGGTGGCATTAGTGATAGGATTATAGCTTCGTTACTTTAGACAAAAGGAGAATCCAATATATGGCGGTTATATCAACTGGACCCATAGAAAATAATTATGTCAGTGGTATTCGGCCTACTCATCGAGTTACCGTGAAAATTGATAATCGTGATACTGTGAATTCTTCTACGGTATTGATTCAGGGTTTTTATCTAAATGGTACAAGAACGTTATATGTGCTTGATTTTATAACTGTAAATTCAAATGAAGTGATTACAAAAGATTATTATGCTGATTTTAATTCATTTGAGTTTGTTTTTACCACTGAAAGTGTTACAGAAAATGAGATTCAAGTTTCAGTCTGGGGTAAAAATTCAATGGGGCAGTTAGTGACAGCTCACCGTGTTGTATCTTCCGAATTGCTTGTAGCAAAAGGCGCGGGACCGACAGGGCTAACGGGAGCCACTGGCGCTACCGGAGCTACTGGCGTTACCGGAGCTACTGGCGTTACGGGTGTTACCGGAGTTACTGGCGTAATAGGTGCAACCGGAGTCACTGGCGTTACGGGGGCTACCGGAGTTACTGGCGTTACTGGAGTTACCGGGGCTACCGGAGCCACAGGAGTTACGGGGGCCACTGGCGTTACTGGAGTCACAGGAGTTACTGGAATCATGGGTGCTACCGGGGTCACTGGCGCTACCGGAGCTACTGGCGTAACAGGGGCTACTGGAGCTACTGGCTTTACTGGCGTAACAGGTGCAGCCGGAGTTACTGGCATCACGGGGGCTACCGGAGTCACTGGCGCTACCGGAGCTACTGGCTTTACTGGAGTTACCGGGGCTACTGGAGTTACTGGCGCTACTGGCGTCACGGGTGATACCGGAGTCACTGGCGCTACCGGAGCTACTGGCGTTACTGGGGCTACTGGCGCTACTGGAGTCACAGGAGCTACTGGCGCTACTGGAGCTACAGGTGCTACAGGTGCTACAGGTGCTACAGGTGCTACAGGTGCTACAGGTGCTACCGGAGTTACTGGTGCTACTGGCGTCACGGGTTCTACTGGGGTCACTGGGGTCACTGGCGCTACTGGCGTTACCGGGGCTACTGGCGTTACTGGCGTTACTGGCATCACAGGAGTTACTGGAGTTACTGGAGTTACTGGCGTTACTGGCGCTACCGGGGCTACTGGCGTTACTGGAGTTACTGGCATCACGGGTGATACCGGAGTTACCGGAGTTACCGGAGCTACCGGAGCTACTGGCGCTACTGGAGTCACTGGCATCACAGGAGTTACTGGCGTTACCGGAGTTACTAGTGCTACTGGAGCTACTGGCGTTACAGGTGCTACCGGAGTCACTGGGGCTACCGGAGCTACTGGCGTCACGGGTGTTACCGGAGTCACCGGAGTCACTGGAGTTACTGGCGTTACTGGCGTTACTGGCGCTACCGGAGTTACCGGAGCTACTGGCGTTACCGGGGCTACTGGCGCTACCGGAGCCACTGGCGTAACAGGTGTTATTGGCGCTACCGGGGCTACGGGCATCACCGGGGCTACCGGAGCTATTGGCGTCACGGGTGTTACAGGAGTCACTGGCGTTACTGGCATCACGGGTGATACCGGAATTACCGGAGTTACCGGAGCTACTGGCGCTACTGGAGTCACTGGCATCACAGGAGTTACTGGCGTTACCGGAGTTACTGGTGCTACTGGAGCTACTGGCGTTACAGGTGCTACCGGAGTCACTGGGGCTACCGGAGCTACTGGCGTCACGGGTGTTACCGGAGTCACCGGAGTCACCGGAGTCACCGGAGTCACTGGAGTTACTGGAGTTACTGGAGTTACGGGTGATACCGGAGTTACTGGAGCCACTGGCGCTACAGGTGTTACCGGAGCTACTGGCGCTACTGGCGCTACTGGCGCTACTGGCGCTACTGGCGCTACTGGAGCCACAGGTGCTACCGGAGTTACTGGTGCTACTGGTGTTACCGGAGCTACTGGCGCTACTGGCGCTACTGGCGCTACTGGCGCTACTGGAGCCACAGGTGCTACCGGAGTTACTGGTGCTACTGGTGTTACCGGAGCTACTGGCGCTACTGGCGCTACTGGCGCTACTGGCGCTACTGGCGCTACTGGCGCTACTGGCGCTACTGGAGCTACTGGAGCCACAGGTGCTACCGGAGTTACTGGAGTTACTGGTGCTACTGGCGTCACGGGTTCTACTGGGGTCACTGGCGCTACCGGGGCTACCGGAGTTTCTGGCGCTACTGGCGCTACCGGAGCCACTGGCGTTACCGGAGTTACCGGAGTCACTGGCGCTACTGGTGTCACGGGTGTTACCGGAGTCACTGGCGTTACCGGAGTTACCGGAGTTACCGGAGTTACCGGAGTTACCGGCGTCACGGGTGATACCGGAGTCACTGGCGCTACCGGGGCTACCGGAGTTTCTGGCGCTACTGGCGCTACTGGCGCTACCGGAGCCACTGGCGTTACCGGAGTTACCGGAGTTACCGGCGTCACGGGTGATACCGGAGTCACTGGCGCTACCGGGGCTACTGGTGTCACGGGTGATACCGGGGCTACCGGAGCTACTGGCGTCACGGGTGTTACCGGAGTCACTGGAGTCACTGGAGTTACCGGAGTTTCTGGCGCTACCGGAGTTACTGGCGTTACCGGGGCTACTGGCGCTACCGGAGCCACTGGCGTTACTGGAGTTACTGGCGTTACGGGTGATACCGGAGTCACTGGGGCTACCGGAGCTACTGGCGCTACTGGAGTCACAGGTGTTACCGGAGTCACTGGCGCTACCGGCGCTACCGGAGCTACTGGCGCTACTGGAGTCACGGGTGTTACCGGAGTCACTGGGGCTACCGGGGCTACTGGTGTCACGGGTGATACCGGGGCTACCGGAGCTACTGGCGTCACGGGTATTACCGGAGTCACTGGAGTCACTGGAGTTACCGGAGTTTCTGGCGCTACCGGAGTTACCGGAGCTACTGGCGTTACCGGGGCTACTGGCGCTACCGGAGCCACTGGCGCTACCGGAGCCACTGGCGTTACTGGAGTTACTGGAGTTACTGGCGCTACTGGCGCTACCGGAGCCACTGGCGCTACCGGAGCCACTGGCGTTACTGGAGTTACTGGAGTTACTGGAGTTACTGGCGTTACTGGCGCTACTGGCGCTACTGGAGCTACTGGAGCTACTGGCGTTACCGGAGCTACCGGTGTCACGGGTGATACCGGAGTTTCTGGCGCTACTGGCGCTACCGGAGCCACTGGCGTTACCGGAGTTACCGGAGTTACCGGAGTCACTGGCGCTACTGGGGCTACTGGTGTCACGGGTGTTACCGGAGTCACCGGCGTCACGGGTGATACCGGAGTCACTGGCGCTACCGGGGCTACCGGAGTTTCTGGCGCTACTGGCGCTACCGGAGCCACTGGCGTTACCGGAGTTACCGGAGTTACCGGCGTCACGGGTGATACCGGAGTCACTGGCGCTACCGGGGCTACTGGTGTCACGGGTGATACCGGGGCTACCGGAGCTACTGGCGTCACGGGTGTTACCGGAGTCACTGGAGTCACTGGAGTTACCGGAGTTTCTGGCGCTACCGGAGTTACCGGAGCTACTGGCGTTACCGGGGCTACTGGCGCTACCGGAGCCACTGGCGCTACTGGCGCTACTGGAGCTACCGGAGCTACCGGAGCTACTGGCGCTACTGGAGTCACAGGTGTTACCGGAGTCACTGGCGCTACCGGAGCTACTGGCGCTACTGGAGTCACGGGTGTTACCGGAGTCACTGGCGCTACCGGGGCTACTGGCGTCACGGGTGTTACTGGCGTTACGGGTTTTACCGGAGTTTCTGGCATCACCGGTGCTACCGGGGCTATTGGACCTACTGGTGCCACAGGTGTTGGTATAACAGGTTCAACAGGTTCAACCGGCCCCACTGGCCCACCTCCTACGTTTATAGACGCATACTTTAACGGTAATATTCAACCTCAGACAATTGCTTCGGGATCAAACATTTTAAATATTACTCCAAACCAATCTACTGCACTTACTTATAACGCAGTAACAAGTGTTTTCACAATACAAAATGCGGGGTTGTATAACATTAGTGTTGTAATAAATCTTGCAACTGCCACACTACCAGAAGCAACAATTGGGTTATCACTAAATAATTCTACAGCATATCTCGCTCCTGCTGTAACCACGGCAACAAGTGGTCAATTGGTTTTAGTTCAAATTGAGGCTCTTGCTGTCGGAGATACAATTCAATTTAGAAATATATCTGGGTTTCCTATTACCATTGCTAATTCACCAGTAATAGCTAACAGCTCAGGTCATGTAGCTATTTCGAGATTCTCAGCTTTTTCATAAACGAGACTCAGAACTGGAATTAAAGCTAATGTAATACAAAAAAAGTAGTCCATCCTCTACCGAGGAGGGGCTACTTTTGCTCTGCTCGATTTTTTCTTTACTTGTTGCTTTTGACGTACGGCAACTTGGGCAGTTTCTTACCAGCTTTGACTGCTGTTTGGCGACGAAGCAAAACAGCGCTTAGCTGCACTCCCAGTACGTTGAGCGGCCTCTGTTTTTGGCTGCCTACATACGCGTATGTCGCGTCCATGAGAATGGTTTTGCTTATCTCCAGGCCCTGCTCAATGCACTGACGGACCACATGTTTCAATACGTACTTCCCAACCGATGATTTCGGAAACGTGACAACTGCGAAACGTCCGATACCGGATCTTCCGGCACGAGCTTGTACAACTCTGTATGAAATGATGTAGTTACTTGTCTAGCTTTATGCAACAACGAGTAACTATATTTTCATTTTACAGATACTGTATTCGTTTCGCAAAGCTCTCTTAACAACAGAGCCTTCTTCTCACTTCACACAAAATGTTCACAAGCGGCGTAATCCCACAGAGCAGGTTGCTGATTCAACTTTCTGTACTTTAGTAACGATAATAATCATCATAGGAGTTGCGATCTTGATAACGCGGCTGCTGTGCTGCGGTAATCATCAAAAATATACCTGAAAACAAATGCATTAACCATCCCACGAACGGAATCCATCCGACAACAGAGGTCACGATCCCTAAGATAGATCCATAATAGGCCTCCTTGTTTACCACCGAGAGCACTAATGTAACAATATGGAAAATCATCATAAAAAACAACACGGTATACGCAGAGTTCAAGACGATTAGGCCGCCCAAAACAGGAATAGCTAAAAATATCTCTAAACCGCCTGTAATCCATTTTAAAGTTTTCGATGGTGCCATGGTTCCACTCTCCCGTTGCTATTTCATCCCATCATTATATCTTATCGCTATACGGGATGACATACATTTTTTAACAATCAATACGTTCAAATCGTGACTGCTGCCATCCCTTTTTCGAATGAGCTAAGCCCCGGGTACATATATGTGAAAAAGAACGAATTTTCGTGACTCTAAAGGGGTGAAAGCAATGGGATATTATGTTGAGGTAGAACGCGGCGTCAAGCTGTATGTAGAAGATACAGGAGATGGCATCCCCATTCTGATGGTGCACGGATGGCCGCTGGATCATCGAATGTACGAATATCAGGCGGCTCTGCTGCCTTCTTACGGGTATCGCTGTATTCAGGTGGATCTTCGGGGATTCGGCAGGTCAGATCGACCGTGGCAAAGCTATAACTATGATCGGCTTGCGGACGATCTGCTAGCTGTCATTCAGTCGCTCCAGCTAAGACAGGTGCGGCTGATTGGTTTTTCCATGGGAGGGGCTGTTGTCGTACGCTATATGAGCAGGCACCGGGGATTTGGAGTCACTCAGCTTATTCTTCTTGGAGCAGCTACGCCCCGTTTCACTCAATCCAGCGACTTTCCTCAAGGCACTCCGGTCACGGAGGTGGATAAGCTCATCAAGCAAGCCTATACAGATCGACCGCAACTGGTCACTTCATTTGGCGAACTATTGTTTGCCAACCCCGTCAGCCAGAGCTTACGCGATTGGATACGTGACCAAGGCTTTGCATCCTCTGTCAACAGCATGGCCTTCACTTTATATTCACTGCGTGATTCTGATTTACGTCCGGATCTGCCATATATCCGTGTACCTACCTGGATTTTACACGGGAAGCTGGATCAGGTCTGCCCTTTCCCGCTGGCAATCGAAACCCAAAAAGGAATTGCCGGATCGAGGCTTATTCCTTTTGAACGAAGCGGTCATGCTGTATTCTACGACGCGCTCCCCGAATTTAATTCCACCTTACTGAGCATACTATCTCAACCTTCCCCCATGCCATAATCGGAGAACCAAGACATTCATACGTGAGGATTTTGCAAAATCCTGATGTACAAAAAAATAGCACCTTGCGGTGCATTCTCCAAAAAACAAAAAAGACGCCTCAGCGCCGTTAGCGGCTATGGGGCATCCTTTACTACAAACATATATCCAATTAGGATTGTTTGGTATGATTAAAGCTCGTATTATTCAAAACGGCCAGCTTTTTCTCGCCCTTCACCATGGCAGAACCGCAAATGGGGCATGTCGGCTCGACAGAAAAAGCGAAATTATCCCGCATCCATCCGTTGCACGTATCACTGGCGCAATTCCAGACAGTTGTAATTTCCTCAGGAATCTCATCCATTGGCTTTTTCCGTGAATTGTACATAAACATCCCTCTTTCTTCATGATTTATAAAGCGATAAGATGTAATCAGTTCAAAAACGGCCCTGTGAACAGATAAAAACAAATGCCCCAAACGCTATGTTCGGGGCATTTGAAGTAGGCTGTAATTTTAAATTACAGTTTTACAACGTTCTCAGCTTGTGGTCCACGGTTTCCTTCAACTACGTTGAATTCTACGCGTTGGCCTTCGTCCAAAGATTTGAAGCCGTCGCCTTGGATTGCGGAGAAATGTACGAATACGTCGCTTCCACCTTCAACCTCGATGAAACCAAAACCTTTTTCTGCGTTAAACCATTTAACTGTACCTGTTTGCATGGAATTACCTCCAAAATATATTTATATGACCTTTATTTTTTACAAATAAAAATTCACATATTGTACAAGGTTATTTCAACCTAAAACAATAACCCTCTACAATATGCGAATCTCAGGTCACAATTTCAATATACTCATATTACCATAAGTGTATTGAAAACGCAAGCACTGGGGAATTTAAATTATGCAGAGTGCTCTTGTCATCTATTTACGTTTCTAAGCCGTATTCATGAGGCGAAAGTCATTCATCAACGCCTACTTAAAACAGTATATCCACGACTGCTTATTATTATACCAGCAAAAGAAAAATAAATATATAAAACTTATGCAGGAAACGAACTTTTTTTATAATAAGCCCGTCTCCTGCATCTACTCGGTTACGTTATTGTTTTACCAGCATCAAAGACCTGCCAATGCCTTAATTTCATCTGTTGTAAGCGCTTTGTTATACAATTGAACCTCATCCAGACTGCCATTAAAGTTGGCATCGGCAGCAAAGCGGCTTTTGCCGAGATAAGCCTCGCTCGTCAGCAGTTCTCTCGGGTTAAAGGTAACGCTATCATTAACAGCTACCTCTTCACCGTTTACATACAGCTTTCCAGTGTTCCCCTCCAGTGTAACCGCTACATGCGTCCATTGGTTCAATGGCAGCGGTGCTTTCGAAAGCAAGCTTTGATCCGTACCTTCATGGATCGTAAACTGTAGCACTCCGCTTCCTTGGGATGAAGTCAGGAACATATGGCGGCTCTGTCCATTTCCAAAGTCAAAAATCCGCTGCCAGGCTGCGCCGCCCTTCCAGTTTACCCACGCGGAAAAAGTAAAGTCCTCGGCATCCGTTACCATGCCCGGCAGCTGCACGTAACCATCCTTGCCGTTCAAAACAAGAGCTCCGCCGGACTTCCCTTCCTTGTCCCATGTGGCTCCCCCAAATGCCTTGCCATCATAGTTGTTGTATGTGCTATCCACGACCGTTGTCCCTTGATCCTCACTCCATGAATAGTGCGCGAGCTGCGGACCCTGAGCCTGCTCGGGAACCGTGGCTATAAAGCTTTTCTTCGCTGTTGCTTTGTCTTTTTTTATGGTCGCGGTCAATGTGACCGTTGCAGGCTGGGAGCCCGCTTCTGGACGGTACACTTCACCTGTCACGGAAATGTTCTCGGGACGTGAGGACTCCCACGAAATGGTGGTATCTTGTGTTCCCTGAGTAGGAAGCGTCAGATTATAAAAAACGTTGCTCGTATCGCCCAAGCTCAAATCCTTCTGCACCGCGGCTACAATTTTGCTGGCCTTCTGCTCAGGCTTCAACGTACCCCAGACCGCAACACCCTTGGAGGACAGGGCAGTGAAGGCAAGCGTCTTGGTGCCCGTATCTGGATCAAGATGCCGCAGGAATACACCTTTGTACTTCGTGCCATCCGCCGTAATCTCCAGCTGATTACCTGTACCAAGCTTCCATGTACCGCTCGCGCCGCCGGACAGTTTGCCGCCGCTTTCCAAACTGACGGTCACGGCTTGCTTAATATTGGCCGAGATTTCTTTCCCGTGATTTACATACGAGTATTGACCGAGGACATCCTTTTCCGACAACTTCTTCAGTGAATCCTCATCCCCAGAATAACGATAAGGAGCAACTACAGGCCAACCGTCAGCGTTCATAAACATTTCATGCACCCGCACTTCAAACTGTTCGCCTCTGCCCGGGAAACGGGAGTGAAAAATCAGAAAATGCTTTTTCGTTTTGGGATCGTAATAAGCCGAGTTATGTCCGGGTGAAACATAGCCTGTACCCAGTCCAGTACCCGAGTCCCCAATTTCTCTTGGAATCAGATAGTTCCCTATCAGCTTGACACCGTACGGCTCAATGGAAGCGTCATCAAAAAGAGGCTTGTCAGGATTCGCCTTGACCTTGATCATATCGTTGCCCTCAGCATCGTAAAAAGGACCATCCGGTGTTTTGGATCGAGCCACACGAAGGTTGTATCCTCCATCTGCCGATAAGCCCCCATAAGACAGGAACAAGTAATAATAGTCCGTTTGCGGACTGTACTGTATGTACGACCCTTCCATACGGGCATGGTTACCGCCTGTCAGCTTTTTCCCGTAGCCTTGTCCGGGCAGCGGCTTCCCTGTTTTTTCATCCATTTCCAGAATGAAAATGCCTCCTGAGTAGGAGCCGTATACCATCCAGAGCTTGCCGCTCTTATCGTAAAAAGTGTCCGGGTCCACGACATTCGGATGCTTGGTTGCGTCATAGATCGTCCCATCCTCACCCAGTTGACCCCACATGCCAGATTTCAGGAAAATGCCTTTATTCTTATAAGGCCCTTCAATTTTATCGGCAACTGCTAGACCCATTGCTGAACGCGGGGAGTCACCCTTGCAGGCGTTATAGTACATGTAAAACTTTCCATTGGCCAGTTGAATGACATCCGCTGCCCACAGCGTGTCTGTCTGGGCCCAATCCAGCGCTTCTTTTAATTCCTCTTTGACGTTGGGAATCAATACATTACCATTCGCTACTCCTGTGGCAATCGTATCCCAATTCATGAGGTCCTTGGACTTGGCAGCAGCAAGATGGGAACCAAAAATGTAAAATGTATCTTTCACTTTCAGAATGGATGGATCATGTACGGAAGTTTCCTTGAAAGAAACGGTCTTTTTGCTTTGAATGGAAATGTTCTCTTGGTTTTGATCTTGAAGGGTAATCTGCCCTGCAGCTTGAATCCCATCTGTATCCGGATTGAGCATTTGTTCGGCGCCTGCATAAGAGGCAGGCAGCAGCAGCGCACCCGCCAGAGAAGCTGCCGTTACCTTGCGAAAAAATAATGGCTTCATAAACTAATCTCCTCTCGTTTTTGAACATACCTGATTGTTAAACATAAGACGATATTAAGTAAGGCGGTCAGGATTATGTTTGTATTAGCATCTTCACCCTCGAATTAAATGTCGCTCATCCCCCCATCTTGAATTTAAGCGCTTTCAATTCATTCGGAAAATAAAAGTACCTTCTGTTAAGAAGGCGGATTCAAACCTGACGGTTAACCGTACCTCTATATTATTCAATGAATGTGGAAAATTCAATATATAATTTTATATTTTTATAAATTATTCATTAAATTATTAACATTAATAAATTAGTTGTGTATACGCCCATTTTAGAACCATAATTTTACAAGTAAAATTCTATTTCCTTCCTGCCGATATACCTAAAAGAACAATTTTGAATTACCTTAAAGTAAACCTTTAAATTTTTTTGAGGAGGTGAAAATATATGCAATGGTATTTAAATGGATTAAAAAACTATGTAGGATTCCAAGGTAGAGCACGACGTACAGAATACTGGATGTTTGCTCTGTTCAATGTGATCGCGGCTTTTATAATCGGTTTGATCGATGGTCTTGTGGGCTTAACTCCGATCTTGACGTACCTTTATTCTTTGGCTGTCCTGTTGCCGTCTCTGGCCGTTATAGCCCGTAGACTGCACGACACAGGCAGAACCGGATGGTGGATTTTGATCAGTTTAATCCCTCTTGTTGGTACTATTATCCTGATTGTATTCTTATGCCAAGACAGTCAACCCGCTGAGAACAAATATGGAAAAAATCCTAAATTGTAATTGGTGCAAATGCCTGAGAACCTCTTTCATTCTTGTGAAAGAGGTTCTTTTCATATTCCCCTTCTACCCATCGAAATTCCAATAGTAAGTTTATGAGAAGCCCACTGCGTCCATACTGGATTAAAAAACATCCGCAAGGAGAGGGCGAACATTCATGCGTTTTCGGAATAGAAGCATCCACAACAAGTTTAAAAAGCCACCTGTCCAGCACACCGAGAGTAAGCCTGCACATTCAGAGGCGCAGCTCAGTCCAAATATCGGGTCAAATCTTCAGCGGATCAGACAAGCACTCGGTAACAGCACCGACATCATCATAAGAGAGGTTCGTATCGGCAAGGATGGTGAACAAATCATTGCGATCCTCTATACCGACGGTTTGGCGGATAAAAATATAGTCTCTGACTTCATTATGGAGTCGATGATGCTGGATAGCAGCTTGTCCAGCGACGTGGAGCGTAGCATCCAAACCTCCTCCCATGTATTGCAGATTTTAAAAGATTACGCCCTGACCATCGGGGACATCCGGGATGTTACCGACTTTGAAACCTTATATAACGCTCTGTTATCCGGAGATGCAATCATTTTGGTTGACGGTGAGACGCAGGGAATCGTGGCCAGCGCACGAGGATGGAAGGATCGCGGGGTCACCGAGCCCGCCTCGGAAAATGTCGTCCGTGGGCCGCGGGAAGGATTTTCGGAAACACTGCGCACGAATACAGCCTTGATCCGACGTAAGATTAAAGATCCGAACCTGTGGCTGGAAACAAAACAAATTGGCCGCGTGACCCAAACCGATGTCGCAGTCATGTATATCAAGGGAATCGTGGACCATAAATTGGTCGAAGAAGTACATGAACGGCTGAATCGCATTGATGTAGACGGCATTCTTGAAAGCGGATATATCGAGGAGTTAATTCAGGACGAAACATTTACCCCTTTTCCGACAGTATACAACTCCGAACGCCCGGACGTCATCGCCGCCGAGCTGCTGGAAGGCAAGATCGCGATCCTGATAGATGGAACCCCGTTTGTGCTTGTCGTACCTGCGCTGTTTGTTTCCTTTCTACATGCGGCGGAGGATTATTATCAGCGTGCGGACATCAGCAGTTTCATCCGGGTTCTTCGTTACACCGGGGTCTTCATTTCCCTGCTTGGTCCGTCCTTATATGTTAGCATCACTACGTTTCATCAGGAAATGCTGCCAACCTCACTGCTGATCGGTCTGGCGGCACAGCGGGAGTCCGTTCCTTTTCCCGCCTTTATCGAAGCGCTCATGATGGAATTGACTTTTGAAATATTACGGGAAGCCGGCGTCCGCATGCCAAAGTATATCGGGGCAGCCGTCTCTATCGTAGGCACGCTCGTCATCGGACAAGCGGCTGTCCAGGCCGGGATCATATCAGCGGCGATGGTTATTGTCGTATCCATTACTGCGATTTCCAGCTTCGTCCTGCCTGCCTATAATATGTCCATCGCTTTTCGTATGCTGCGCTTCCCCTTGATGGGGCTTGCCGCTTCATTTGGACTATTCGGGATTATCGTCGGCGGCATTGCCCTCATCCTGCATATGTGCAGCCTTCGTTCGTTTGGCATTCCCTATATGGCTCCTTTTGCCCCTTTAATACCGTCGGACACCAAGGATACCATCTTTCGGCTTCCTCACTGGATGATGATTACACGTCCCCGGCTGATAAATCAGAAAAATGTGAATCGCCGAAACAGCACCCCGCCTCGGAAACCACGGGAATAAAGCGAAGAAGACAGGAACAGACGGAAAGGAGTAGACAAGCATGAAACAGAAGACGGCATTTCTGTTCCTGATGCTTACACTCGTCTTGCTTCTGACGGGCTGTTGGAACCGCAGGGAGCTGAATGAGCTTGCTATCGCCGTCGGGATGGGGATCGATAAACATGGAGATCAATTCCGTGTCTCCGTCCAGGTTGTGGACCCCGGAGAAGCAGCATCCAAAAAAGGATCAGGCAGTAGGGCTCCAGCCACGTTGTACACCACGGAAGCGGATACTGTGTTTGAAGCCATCCGGAAAATTACGACGCTCAGTCCCCGAAAAATGTATTTTTCTCACCTGCGCATATGCGTAATCGGTGAGTCGATAGCAACGGAAGGGATGGCGAAAGCTCTCGATTTACTCTCCAGGGATCATCAGTTTCGCACCGACTTTTATATTGTGGTGTCAAAGGGCACCAGTGCGGAGGACACATTGAAAATTATGACACCCCTGGACCCGATTCCGGCGAATGATCTTTTCTCCGCCCTGGAAACATCAGAGAAAAACTGGTCGCCCAGTATGACGGTAACCCTGGATGAATTGATTGCAGCTCTCACCAGCGAAGGAATGCAGCCTGTCTTGACAGGACTTCGGATCGTTGGCAATACCGAAATGGGAGAATCGAACAGCAATGTCCAACAGATCGACCCACCTGTCCGTTTACAGTACTCGGGACTTGCAGTGTTCAAAAAAGACAAATTAATCGGATGGTTAGACGAAACGGAAAGCAGGGGCTACAACTTCATTCTCGGCAAAGTGCAAAGCTCTGTCGGCTTTGTGGCCTGCCCCGAAGGCGGAAAAGTCGTCACGGAGATCATTCGGACCCAAACTGCCATAAAAGGAAACGTGCATAGGGGGGAGCCCCGGATCAATATTAAAATGCATGTTGAGGCCAATGTGGGAGAAGTCGAATGTCAGGGCCTGGATTTAACTAAAGTGAGCACGATTTATGAGCTGGAGAAGAAAGAGGAAGAAAAGGTCGAAGGGATTATGAAATCAGCCGTCAGAAAAGCTCAAAAATCGTACAAAGCTGACATTTTCGGATTCGGCGAAGCCATTCACCGTGCTGATCCGAAGACCTGGAGTGCACTGAAAAAAAATTGGGATCGTGAGCATTTCGCAGAATTGCCTGTAGATATCAAGGTCGATTTCAAAATTCGACGCTTGGGCACGATTGGCAGCTCATTCCTGAATGATATGAAGGAGTAACCTACCAAAGAAGGTGTTAAAAGATGCTGCCTAAAATAATGAACGTGCTGGGCATACTGCTGGTCGCTGTTGCAATCAGCATGTTTGAGGTCCCGTACATGCGGAAAAAGGGTTTAAAAAAAGAACTTTGGCTGTTTTACATCCTGCTATTTCTTGGGGTCGGGATCAGCAGTGCCAAGGTATTAAGTGGGTTTATTCCTACTCCTCTGGATTGGATCGCAGCCGTGTATAGACCATTCAGCGATTTCCTGACCCATATCGGTCTAATAAAATAAGACGAGGTGAAATTAGTGCCCGGGCAGATCAAAATCTCAGCACGTCAACTTATGATCTTGACGACTTTATATACGGTCGGGAGCGCAATCCTCATCATCCCGTCAGGCATGGCGGAGGTAGCCAAGCAGGATGCGTGGATGGCCGCGCTTGTCGGGGTCGTGGCCGGGCTTCTCGTCTTGTATTTGTACATCAAGCTTGCGTCGCTGTATCCGCAGAAGACCCTGATTGGAATTATGGAAGCCCTGCTCGGAAAGTGGCTAGGCAAAGCTGTCGGTCTTCTGTTTTTCGCCACATTTTTCATCAATGCTCCTATTCCCGTTTTATTCTACCTGGGGAATTTTATGACCACTCAAATGATCCCGGAAACACCGATTCAAGCGGTAAACATTCTTTTTGCGCTTATTATATTGTTGGCTGTCCGGCTGGGACTGGAAGTGATAGCTCGTTCTGCCGAACTGATGTTTCCGTTATTTATTCTGCTTTATATTTCTTTTACGGGTTTGATAGTGTCCAATATTAAATTGGAAAATGTTCAACCTGTACTGGAGGCTGGAGTCGGGCCTATTGGGTCTGCTGCCCTGTCCTTTGTCAGCACAGCGTTCCTGCCTCACATCATTCTGCTCATGATCTTCCCGGCTTCTGCCAATCGTTTCGACCAAGCCCGTAAAGCTATTTTCACAGGAAGCCTGATTGGCGGATTAATGTTGGTCGTGGTCGTTTCATTGGCTATTTTGGTACTAGGTCCTGATCTAACCGCAAGAAATATATATCCAAGCTATGCGTTAGCCAAAAAAATTAGCATCGGCAATTTTCTACAACGTATCGAAGCGATCATGGCTACGATGTGGTTTATTTCGCTCTTTTTCAGGATCACGTTGTATATGCACTCCATTGTGACAGCCATAGCCCAAATCTTTCGCTTGAAAAATGACCGCCAGCTAGTGCTTCCTCTCGGCATTCTTTTAGTCGCCTTGTCGACCATCGTATATCCCAATGTGCCTTATCAACAAGCTTATGATACCAAGACGTGGATTCCCTATGCACTATCGTTCGGGGTGTTTTTACCCTTACTGCTGCTCAGTATACATGCCCTGAAAAGGCTGGGGACAAACAAGAATAACAAGCCGGATGATAAACGTGAAAATAGAGGTGAGGATGGTGCATAAGCAAGTCAAAATCTCCACACGTCAATTGTTGATCTTAACGATATTATTTACAATCGGCACTGCAATTCTCGTCATCCCTTCTGTTATGGCCGCTACAGCTAAACAGGATGCATGGATCGCTGCACTCGTCGGAGTGGGCGCCGGGCTGCTGTTGATATGGCTGTACAACACGATCACCATCCTGTATCCGCAGATGACCCTGATCGAAATCATGGAGACCCTTTTGGGCAAGTGGTTGGGGAAATCCATTGCTCTACTGTTTATGGTTATGTTTTTTCTGGGGGGTCCTGCTGCGGTGTTGTATGATTTGGGGAATTTTTTGACTACTCAAATGATGCCAGAAACGCCGATGCAAGCGGTCAACATCCTCTTTGCGCTCATTGTATTGATGGGCGTGCGCCTGGGACTGGAAACGGTAGCCCGTTCTGCTGAACTATTGTTTCCCTTGTTCATTTTGCTGTATACAGCTTTTGTCGTTTTAATCGTATCCAATATCAAGCTGGAGAACATCCAACCGATGCTGGAGAAGGGAGTTGGACCCATTTGGTCTGCCGCCTTGTCCTTTATTAGTATTGCGTTTCTGACCCATATTGTTTTTCTCATGATTTTTCCGTTTGTAGATCAGCCTGATCAAGCGCGCAGGGCTTTTTTAACAGGAGGCCTGATTGGCGGGTTGGTTCTGGTTGTACTCATTGTATTGGCCGTTTTGGTTTTTGGCCCTGATTTAACAGCAAGAAATATATATCCGAGCTATTCATTAGCCAAAAAAATAAACATTGGAAATTTTCTTCAGCGTATTGAAGCGATCATGGCTGCCATGTGGTTTATTTCGCTCTTTTTCAGGCTGGCTCTGTATATGCAATCGATTATGATAGCCATTAGCCAAATCTTTAATCTAAAAGATGATCGTCCGCTGATCTTCCCTATCGGAATGATCCTGATCGTCATGTCGGTGATCATATACCCAAATGTCCCATACCAGCAATCCTGGGATGCAAAAATATGGACACCTTTTTCCTTATCTATGGGCCTTTTTCTGCCTCTGCTGCTGCTCTGTATGCATGGGATACGAAAAATCTGGTCAAAGAAAAAAACAGGGACCGAAGGATAGATCACATCCATCGTACGAGCCATCCTACAAGCATCGGTGAAATTTTTTTGCTGTTACCTGTTTACAATGCGAACTTTTAGTTTATTTTAAACGAGTATTAAGCTGGCGCTAAGATTGGGCGTGTATGATGTATTTAAGAATCTGGTAACTACATAAAAGCCAGATGGGCTAAAAGCATGAATATTACTCCCGTTGGATATCCATATACCGCTCCACCTTGTCAGAATTTCAAAGAAATCAAAAGGAGACTTTACTCTTATGAATCGAAAACGAATCATGGTTATCTGCACCTTGTTGCTGGCGTTGTCTATTGGGCAGTCCTCTACATGGGGAAGTCGGGCCAATGCTTCTGCACTGGCTCCAGAAAGAGCCCTTCAGCTACAGGATAGTGAGGCTTCCAAGGATGATGAGCTGCTGGAAACACTGGGTGTATCCTCGGATGAGCAATTGTATGATGCGTTGTATAACGGTCAAACCTTGGCAGATATTGCACAATATAATGAACGGGACGCTCAGGCTGTCGTTGATTTGCAGGTGGCTCAGTTGACAGAGCAGCTGGATCAACGGCTGGCCAGCAAGAGCATTACGCCTGAACAGTACCAAGCCCATAAGGCAGAGTTGACGCAGGTCGTTGCCAAGAGTGTGTTTGGACTGTAAGCCTGCAACACAATAGTATGTAAAAAAGGCGCTGAGCCCGTTGGGGATCAGCGCCTTTCTGCTGTCTGTATCTACGCTTACACTTGATGTACTCGAATCAGGTTGGTGGCACCGGCCTCTGCGACAGGAACGCCTGCCGACACGACAACGGTGTCTCCTTTTTGAATATACCCTGCATTCAGGGCGTTGCGGATGGAGGATTCGAACATTTCATCCGTCGTCACTACCTTATCGCCTTTGACCGGGAATACCCCGGATAACAGACAAATTTTAGCGAACACCGTATTGTTCGGGGTAACTGCAATAATTGGAGCCTTCGGACGATATTTGGACACCATACGGGCCGTGAAGCCGCTGGCCGTAGACGTAATGATTGCTTTGGCATCCAGCTCCAGGGACGAACTAACCGCACCTTGACTGATGACCTCGGTAATGTTCGTGCTTTGGCGTGCTCTGCGCTTATCGAACTGCTCCTGATAATCAAATTGCGATTCAGCTCTGGCAGCTACAGCAGCCATTGTCCGTACGGATTCAACAGGGTATTTACCCGCAGCAGATTCGCCCGACAGCATAACCACATCGGCTCCTTGCATAACGGCGTTAAACACGTCACTAACTTCGGCTCTCGTCGGACGCGGGTTGACCTGCATGGACTCCAGCATGTGTGTAGCCACGATTACCGGCTTGCCGACCAGATTACACTTGTCGATCATTTCCTTTTGCATCACAGGTACGTCCTGAATCGGCACTTCCACGCCCAGATCACCACGGGCTACCATAATACCGTCCGAAGCCTTGATAATATCATCGAGGTTTTCCATACCTTCGGCATTTTCAATTTTAGAATAAATTTGTACATGCTCAGCGTTATGTCCCTTCAAAATCTCGCGAATTTCGCGAATATCGTCGCCTTTACGCACAAAAGAAGCCGCAATAAGCTCAATGCGCTGCTCCACCCCGAATTGGATGTGCTTCACATCGCGCTCTGTCACGCCCGGAAGGGTCGTATGAATCCCTGGCAGGTTCACACCTTTTCTTGGCTTCAAAATACCGCCGCTTACAATGGTACAGATCATTTCGGTTCCCTCAATAGAGGTTACAGTCAGATCGACCAAGCCATCATCAATGAGAATACGGTCGCCTGCTTTGATATCCTTCGGCATATCCGGGTAGTTGACCGAAATGCGGTGCTCGTCCCCCAAAATTTCTTCCGTGGTCAAAATAAGCTGGCTACCTGGCTTCAGCAGACAGGACGCTTCTTTCAGCTTGCCAATCCGTATTTCCGGTCCTTTGATATCCATCATGACGGGAATAAAGGTGTTCAGTTCCTTCGCAGCCTGTCGCACATTTTCAATACGTTTAACGTGATCTTCCAGCTCCCCGTGAGCCATGTTCAAGCGGGCTACTGTCATACCAGCCTGGATCATTTCTTTTAACAAATGAATGGAGTCGCAGGCAGGTCCCATAGTACAGATAATTTTCGTTTTAAGCATAGTAATGTCATCCTCCTGAATGTCTTTACTGTTTGGTTTCTATCCACTTTCACTTCAGGATTTTTGCAAAATCCTCAGTTCTCTATCTATTAAACTTCTATGGTTCTATTTTACTTGTACCCGTGCGCCAAGACTATGAACTATAGTATGATGAATGTACTACAGTACAATAATTTTTTAAGACATCGGAGAGTGGGCCTCGTGATTACAATGACGGACATGCGACAGGACCATGGTATAGACTGGTACGAAAAGGCTGGCCCGAATAGCAGCGACGATGACTTACTGTTCATTTTGGTTACCTTTGGAAAATGTGTATATTGGGTGAACGGTTGCAAGTTTATTCTCGGCAAGGGAGAAGCGCTGATTCTGCCCGGACATTTGCCTTACTACGGCAAGAGCATTCCTACACTTTTTCATACCAAGTATGTGATACATTGCCGCAAAACATGTACGAACCACGCACTCCCCCTACTGAATACAGACCAGCCGTTGCTGATCAAGCTGGGATGCTACGATATGCTGCATGAACGGATCAAGTCGGTGTACTACCAATGGACGGAGCGTCCGAGCTACTATGCAATGATGGCTGACTGCTTGCTGACCGAAGCGATGATTTATATCAATCAGGAGTGGGACAAGGGTGCCGTTTCTTGCGATAAAGAGAAGCATGTAGAGCATATGAAGCAGTATATTCAGAATCATTATCGGGAAAAGGTGACGAAGGAGGAGCTTGGCGACGCGATCCGTAAAACGCCCAACTACGCAGCCACACTGCTGCGCGAGGTAACACGCCAAACGATCAGCGAGCATGTACATACGCAACGTATTAAAACCGCCATCTACATGCTGACCGAGTCCCGACTGACGATTCGTGAAATTTCAGAGTATGTGGGGTATAGTGATGTTTCCTATTTTCATCGGATATTCAAACGGCTGACAGGCTGCTCCCCATCCGAATTTCTGGATGAACGGTCTTCAATCGTTTAGCTTGTCTTGTACAGTGGAAAGAGAAGGCGGAAAAGTTTGCGAAACTCCGTATTTAAATGTATGTTGGATTCAACTGGATAGACAACAAATACCTCATTTTATAAAGTGCGAATGTGAATCTCACATAAAAACCCCGGTTCCTTCACACCTCGAAATTTGTCGAAAAGGACTTAGATGGGTTGTAATGGGTGAATGTCAATGCTTGATTCAAGCCTTTTCGCTGTCGCACTACATGTGAGTGCGTGGATTGAAATCATTTACCGATGCCCCAGCGCTTCGCTCACAAGTCGCGCTCTTTATGGAGTGCGCTTTTTCACCCTCTTACTTCCGCTTCCATCACTCGTCCTTTCCATTTCCATATGCATTAATATGCCAAAATTCGCCTTTATACATTAGTCAAAAAATATATTGACATATGGTTAATTTTGGAGAAAAATAGAATGAAAGAATATAAAATTATGGAATTTTTATGTGAAGGGTGGTTATGACTTGAAGCATACACCTACGATTCGGGCGGAATTAGACAAATACCTAAAACAAGAGGGTTTGAGCCTAACGCAATTCGGGAATATTGCAGGCATTAACAGAGGAATAGTAAGTGGCATTGTAACTGGTAATAGTCCTATATCTGTTAACCAGCTTGATCTAATCACTGAGGCTATGGATTTACCGGAAGGCTTTTTTTACGAACGATTCATAGATGACTACATCATCGAACACTCTCCCAATATGCGTCGAATTGAGCGGTTGCTATATCGTTGTGCAGAGCTGGACAAGCTGGATGCGATCAGTCGAATCGTTGGACAAATCATGGACAATCTACTCTATTCACCTAAACTATTTGAAATTGCAGAAGCGCTATTGGCACAAGGACGACATGCTGCTGCGCTGGTGCTCTATGAGAATGTAGCAGAAGTGGAGAAGTACCAACATTCTGAACGCTTGGCAGTCTGTCAATATCGTATATTCACGATCCAGATTGGAGACGATCAAAACCGAAATCTCAGGGCAGCAACGATATTTGAAGCTTTTGTTGAGCGCTTGGATGAAATAGATCAGCTTGACGCATTGAAGGACTTGGCTAACGTGTACAGGTCTTTGCGTCAATGGGATAGGCTTGATGAAATAGCTCGAAAAATGAAGGTGAAAGCGGAAATTCAATATTCGATGAAACATCAACAGAAGAAACGAGAGCATAAGGAGTCCGAAAAAAAGCTAAGTCGTCCTATGTTTGTGTACATCACCTATGCTGACCTGTTGTGTGCAAGTGTCTGTGAAGCCCAAGGCGATTTTCAACAAGCTCTAGATTATACATATGCCTACGCTAATTTAGATTGGGTCGAAGAGAAGGACGAGGATACCCGACACTGGATCGGTTTGTTTCAACATTGGGCGGAAGGTAATACTCACGTATATAAGCTTTTGTCTGGAGATATAAGCGTGCTTCAAGATTATGTTGAATATATTGCAGCGACATCAGGCTCTAATGAACAAGAGGAAATCTCCAAATTGTTGAATGTTATAATTGCAGCAAACCGATTTGAATTGGACGTGGATGATATACTTCAACGGTTTGAAACGGAGATTAGTTCTCTTTCTGAACAGCCTCCATCCGATGATATGTATACTCAACAGGTGATACCGGACTATATCGCGTGGTTTGGTTACGAATTAGCTTATTATGATTTACATCGAGGTTCTTACATTGATGGCTTTAAACATTTGATGTATTCAATGATCAGTTATCATAAACTAAATAATGAGACTTATTTTATAAATTGTATGGGCCTATTTCTACACTTTCAGGATTATTCGGTTCCAGAAACTAAAGCAGCATTTTTAAATCTTATTGAAAAGGTGTGGATGAACAATGTTGAAAAAAATGGTACTGCTGATCATCGCGGCTAGCTTTTTGTTTATTGTCACTGTGCCGGATCAAGCACTTAACCACCACCATAGTATTCAGCCTTACGTTACCATTGGAGGTGCTTAAACGGATAGGAACAAAAGAAATCCCCGCTAACCTTAACTGGTCGGCGTGGATTTCTTTTTTTGTTTTTATTATACATATTTATATTTAATAGTAAAAAAATATTAAGTTACGAGAAATGATAGTTCTCAATTTATTTGTTCTATTGGTCTTATAGTTAGAATTTTATAGAGTTTTACGACGGGACTTTATTACTGTTTATTCCATTTTTATAAATTCCCCTTACATGCAAAGACTTCATCAGTTGATGCTACATATGGAGCTTCGCCAACAGTAGATGCCATACCTGTAGCCGCCAAATGGAAGAGCGAAGCGATAAAGCCGCCGACCGCCCCACCGATGAGGCCCATGACAAATGGTTTCATATATCTCAGGTTGACCCCGAAAATAGCCGGCTCCGTAATCCCCAGAAAAGCGGACAACGAGGAAGGAAGCGCTAACGCCTTCAGCTTGCTGTTCTTCGTTTTCAGTCCAACCGCCAGACAAGCCGCACCCTGGGCAGCCATAGCGCAAGTAATGATCGCGTTGAAGGCGTTTACGCCATTCTTTTCGAGCAGTTGAATTTCCAGAAAATTAAATATATGATGCACACCCGTAACGACGACAATCTGATGCAGGAAGCCGATGACAATCCCTGCAATACCGAAAGGCAAATCCAGTACAAACGTCGTTCCTTGCAGTACCCACTCTTCAAGAGAATGGAAAACCGGACCGATAGCAAACAGCCCCAGTATAATCATGATCAACAGTGTTAAAAATGGCGTAAGAATCAGATCCAGCGCTTCGGGTACCCGTTTGCAAAGCGCCCACTCCAGCTTGGCAACTGTCAGCCCCCATAGCGGACTTTCACCGCCTAGTTACGCGCCATGCATGGCGCACAAAAAAGAACGCTCATTTTTACGAGCGTTCTAGAAAAAATAATTTTTTCACTCTTTTTTTTCGTAAACAAAATTATTCTTGATAATTTGCTTTGTCTGAGCTGTTATCTCCTCTTGATTGTCCCGATTTGCAACCTGATCGCTTGGATACTCATTCGGAACTTCAACAGGGAAAAAATCTCCATATTTTGAGTGTATAATTTCTGCTTGTGAAGATAACACTTTCTCGTTTATCTCCTTCTTTTTCTCAGGTGTGAGCCAGTCAGGATCATTGGTAGTTTGGGTTTGAGGCTTACTGCTGTTCGCAAAGGTCTGACTTTTGATAACAGCCACCGCCCCTCCGACAACGACAATTAGACTTAAAATAATAACTACTGGTCTGAGTCGCTTGTTCACACTCACTTCCTCCCTTCCAAAAATAATCCAATTAACAAAATTTAATAACCCATGAATCCGTTCCCTGAAATAGTGTAGTCATTAAAATTATTTACTAACATTTGGTATTGTCCAGCTTCTGGTACCTTGATTTCAAATTTTGTATTCGTGCCTGTATATCTTCCAGAAACCATGCGAACCTTGCCCAAATAATCTCTACTCACGAGTGTATAACCAACATCAGGTTGAGACCAAGAACTATCATCTCCCCACTGCACCACACTTACAGGTACATACCCTGCATAACCAATTGAAAACTTATCTGACCAAAATCCATCGTTACGACCTAGGTGGCTAAATGACCAAGATGGCACAGCCATAGGGGAAATTTTTTCAATAGATTGAGTTTTATCACTTTTTACAATTACTGACTCCAGTGGAACTGCATTGGCTATAGCTTCATTATACTCCTCGAGCGTCAAGCCGCTCAAGAGCGTATCCGAATTAACAATTGAGGAGTAGGGTGGGAATAGGGACTGGTTAGAAGCGTCTTTAGCCGATGAAGATGAATCTGCATAAGAGCTTGCAGGATTCAGCCCAATGGCCACCAACATAATAACTAGCATTGTTACAAGAAGTTTTTTCACAGATAATTGCCTCCAAATACTAAATTTTAACAACTTTTATATGATAACACACAAAATAACCATCGTATATATTTTTTGAAATTTTTACATGATTGACATAAAATTTTGTTTTTCGGGATTTGATAAAAATCGCTACAGTTTGTCAAGGAATACCGCATTAAAGGAAGGAAACTATTCTACGACCCAAGTCCATGTCATTGTAAATACTCTGGCAACCCGTTGCGCTTCCGAACTGACTGGCAATCAAAGTCATGATGCGTAACCGGGTACGAAATACTAAATTTCAAAAAAAAAACGGCCGCCCCACTTGGATACTTTCTCTAGCAGCCCTTTTTAACAAGGGGCGAGAGCGCTCCAAAGTAGAACGACCGTTACATTTAATTCCTAGGCGTGTGCTTTCTTATTCCTACCACCAGGGTGGTGTTAATTGGAGGAACCTGCTGTTTTGACTTCCTCCAGCATTTTATCATTATAGCCAAAAATCCAGGTCAGGACAAAAGCTACTGCCATAGCAGCCACGTTCGCCAAGATATAAAGCGGAAGCTGATGATTCATGTAGAGCAACGTTCCCGGAATGACCGTAATAGCCATACCTGTTGCCGCCAAATGGAAGAGCGAAGCGATAAAGCCGCCGACCGCCCCACCGATGAGGCCCATGACAAATGGTTTCATATATCTCAGGTTGACCCCGAAAATAGCCGGCTCCGTAATCCCCAGAAAAGCGGACAACGAGGAAGGAAGCGCTAACGCCTTCAGCTTGCTGTTCTTCGTTTTCAGTCCAACCGCCAGACAAGCCGCACCTTGGGCAGCCATAGCGCAAGTAATGATCGCATTGAAGGCGTTTACGCCATTCTTTTCAAGCAGTTGAATTTCCAGAAAATTAAATATATGATGCACACCCGTAACTACGATAATCTGATGCAGAAAACCGATAACAATCCCTGCAATACCGAAAGGCAAATCCAGTACAAACGTCGTTCCTTGCAGTACCCACTCTTCGAAGGAATGGAAAACCGGACCGATGGCGAACAGCCCGAGTGTAATCATGATCAACAGTGTTAAAAACGGTGTAAGAATCAGATCCAGCGCTTCTGGCACCCGTTTGCGCAGCGCCCGCTCCAGCTTGGCTCCGATCAGGCCCACGAAGAAGGCTGGCAATACCGAGCCCTGATAGCCTACCACCGGAATGAATCCGAACATCGTCAAGGACTGGGCTGAGCCGTCCGCAACACTATAAGCGTTGGGCAGGGCCGGGTTCACCAGCATCAGACCAAGAACGATCCCCAGCACCGGACTGCCGCCGAATACTCTAAAGGCTGACCAGGCGATCAGCGCAGGTAGAAAAGCAAAAGCTGTATCCGTCAATACTTGGGTAAACAATAGAAAATTGGGTGAAATATCCTGCGGTGTCATGCCGAACAGGGCCAGAATTTGCGGCTGGGTAAGCAAGCCGCGCAATCCCATGAACAGCCCCGTAGCAACCAGCACCGGAATGATCGGCACAAACACATCGCCAAAGGTACGAATGGAGCGCTGGAAGACGTTGCCTTCCTTCTTCGCCTGACTCTTCACCTCTTCATTAGATGATCCGGTCACACCAAGTTTTTCAACCTCTTCAAAAATCTGATTTACTGTCCCTGTACCAAAAATAATCTGATATTGACCTGAATTAAAGAAAGCACCCTTGACCTTGTCGATCTCCTCAACCTTTTTCTGGTCAATCTTCTCCTTGTCATGCACCATAATCCGCAGGCGTGTCGCGCAGTGAGCAAAGGACGCAATATTATCCTTCCCACCGATTGCTTGGATCACTTCTTTGGCTATTTCACGGTTCTCCGCCATGATGTTCATCCTCTCGTTCATTCCGTTATGTTATTGATGATTAACGATCCACTTGATGATTTGAATATTCATGTAAAATCCCATTTTACCGCTTGGAAGAGAGCCTCTCCCTTGTCGGCAAAAAAGCGTATTTCGTCACTCTCTGGGTGCGGAAAAATACGACTGGTGAACACCTCTTCCCCATTATTGACGAAAATTTCAACCGAAGACGTATCCACGAACAGATGAAGCTTGATACGGTCCCCATTCACTGCGCACTGTCTTATCTCACCATACGAAGCAGCGACAGGCTCACCCGATTGCGAACGGTCCAACACAAGCTTGCGGCTAACGGCATCATATCGGATCACCGTTTTCTCGGTCGCACTTGCGCGGAATTCAATACCGCATGCCTTGGCGCTCAAAAGATCATACTCACAAATCAGCTCATAAGCCGTACCCTTGAAGCCCGTATAGGTTTTGCTCTCCGACGTTAATGTGTCGGCTACCCGTTCCTCACGCTTTCTACGAAGCGTAGTTAGCTCAGGTATTGGCCTTTGTATGAGTTTGCCCTCATGAAGCGTAAGCTCCCTCGGCAGCGTCAGGCAATGCGCCCATCCGTTCGGATCTGTCGGACAATCGATATCTGGTAATCCCATCCACGCCACCATAATACGCCGCCCCTGCGGGTCGATCATCGTCTGCGGTGCATAAAAGTCAAAGCCTCGGTCCAGCTCGCGGAATACGCCGTGCTCCAATATTCTGGTTTGGGTATCCAGCGGTTTGCCGATCACATAGCCCGACTGATAAATGTTGTGATACTCATCCCCGGAAGGCTCCAGGCCCTGAGGAGAAAATACCAATACACCCGAGCCGTCCAGTTCAAAATAATCCGGGCATTCCCACATGTAGCCAAACGTCTCCAGCCCTGTACGCAGTTCCCCCTGAAACTGCCACGTATGGAGGTCGGTTGACCGATAAAGGACGGCGCAGCCTGTTGCATTCGCTCTCTGGGCACCGATCACACAGTAAAAGCTGTCTCCGTCCTTCCACAGCTTGGGATCACGAAAATGATCCGTATATCCTTCCGGCACATTCGGAATAACGGGATGCTCCCATTTTGTAATGAGACCGCTCTCATCCATAACGGCAATACATTGATAAGGATGTCTGATCCAGTCCCCGTCACGTGTATTTCCCGTATATAGCATATACAGCTTGCCCTCATGCTCCATCGCGCTACCTGAATAAGCACCATGTGAATCAAAATAATCTCCCGGTGCGATACCGATGCCTGCGTCGTCCCATGTGACCAAATCTCTGGACTTCAAATGATACCAGTATTTCATTCCATGATCGGTTCCAAACGGGAACCACTGATAGAACAAATGGTATTCACCCTGATAATAAGAAAAGCCATTGGGATCATTGAGCAAGCCTGTCGATGGCTGAATATGAAACTCCTGCCGCCAGTGACATTGCTCCACCTTTTTCTCCAAGCTGGCTATTTCACCGGGCTCTGCCTGCTCAATCAGTCGATACTTTTGTTCTTTTGTCATTTTCATAGGTGTACCTCATTCTTATTAAAACTTCCGTCTCGGGAACCGGTTCCAATTTGATGAAAAAAATAATGTATAGGAACCGGTTCCTGTACGATTAAAAAAATATACTCATCCATGGATTTGCAACCGATTCCACTTGTGCCCGAGGCTATGGAACCGGTTTCGTAGAAATTATAATCCACCTGTTCAGCGTTTGTCAACGCTTTCTCTCTCTATAAGAGAATAATTCATAACAGTCACTTTCTCTACCGGTTTGTGTTCTACCAGCCGTACAATATTTTGCGCCGCTACGCGTCCTGCTTCCATGTAAGGATATTGCACGGTTGTTAGCGCAGGATGAATCACCTCCGTAATATCGTATCCCCCGAAGCCAGTCACCGACAATTCCGACGGAATGGCAATCCCTCTGGAATATGCCGCGTTGATCACGCCAAGCGCAATATTATCCGTAGCACACACCATTAACGACGGCTTAAATCCATCTAAAATCGCAGACGCAGCCACCCGTGCATCGGACATTTTAAAACCGGTTTCATAGTATCTGATATCGTACCCGGCGGATCGCTCCAGTTGCTTCACATCGTCCCTATGAGCTTGATTGGGCAATGCATCCCGAACAGCCTGCTTAAAGCCCTCCTTGCGCCGCACACCGACAGCGACATCCTTTTCCGTAACGCCGACGTAGGCAATTTCACGGTGGCCCTGTGACAGAACATATGCGCCGATATCATATCCCGCCCGGTAGTCATCATGGATAAGGCTGTGAAGCTGCGTGTGCTGCTGCCCCACCAGCAAAACCGGAATCGCAATGTCGCGGATCGCGGTCAGATGCTCGTCAGTAATTTCAGCAGCCAGTAAAATAATGCCGGAAATCTTTTGCCGACCCAACTCGTAAATGGCTTCGATTTCACGTTTCACATCCTGGCTCGTATTCGAGATCAGCATCTGATAATGCTGGGCCCGAAGTTCTTCATCTATACCCATCAGCGTATGGGATGTGGCAAAGGAATCCAGACGCGGCACAACGGTTCCGATAATGTTAGTTCGCTTTGCTTTCAGGCTCTGGGCAAAGGTATTAGGCACATAACCCGTGGCCTTGACCACCTTTTCAATTTTACGTCTCGTATCCACGCTGACAGCCCCGCCGTTCAAAAAACGGGATACCGTGCTCTTGGCCACGCCAGCCATTTGGGCTATATCTGCAATCGTCTTATTCATGAGGTCCCCCGGATTGTCTTCATTTTCACAAGCTTCCAAAACGTCTCTTTTATCATACCCTATAATACCATATGGCGGGGTTGGAATGCTGTGGCTCCAGACCCATCAAGGACAAAAAACACCGCTCCTTTCATTAAAGAAAGGAACGGCGTATCTTGGAAATAGAGTTTAAAAATCAAAGTTATCCGGATCGGGACCTACACGATGATTCGCATTTAACGCCTGAATTCGGTCCATATCCTCTTGCGTCAATTCAAAATCAAAAATGTCGGCATTTTCGACAATCCGATGCGCCTTGGTAGACTTGGGAATGGTGACAACTCCCTGCTGCACATCCCAGCGCAAAATCACTTGCGCCACCGATTTTCCATACTTGGTCGCTATGTCTTGCAGTACCGCATGATCAAGCAATTGGCCTTGCATTAACGGGGACCAGGCTTCCATTTGAATATTGTTCTTTTGACAGAATTGCAGTAGCTCGGTTTGTGTTAATTGTGGATGAAATTCCACCTGATTCACAGTTGGCGTGATTTCAGCATCCTTCATAAGGTCTTCCAAATGATGAATCTGGAAGTTGCTGACTCCGATAGCCTTGATCCGCCCTTCTTTATATAAGGACTCTAAAGCTCTCCAGGCTTCTTTATACTTCCCTTGAACCGGCCAATGAATCAGATACAGATCCAGATAGTCCAGACCCAGCTTGTCCAGGCTTGCTTCATAGGCTGCCCGTGTCTCTTCATACCCCAGATCGGCATTCCACACTTTGGACGTTACGAAAAGGTCTTCTCTGGACAGGTTATTTTCCCGAAGAGCTTCCCGGATGGCTTGTCCTACACTACTTTCGTTAGCATAGGCTGCGGCTGTATCTATACTGCGATAACCATGCTTCACAGCCGCCTTGATGGCATCGACCAGCTCTGAGCCTTCCTCCACCTTAAATACCCCGATTCCGAACCAAGGCATGTGAACTCCGTTGTGCAATGTTGTTGTGCTTTGTAAGTTTTGAGTCATTGTTTATCTTCCTTCCTAAATTATCTACTATATAAGCTGAACTAAAAGTTTCTTATCGTGCCACTACGCAGTCGGATGGTGCTTCCCATCGCCACCGCCCCCGGATTTCTTAAATGAAGCCTAGGTTTAAGGTAGAAATCCGGGGACAAAAGCGATCGCTTCGCTTGTACAGCCACCATTCCGACTACTCCGTTTTTGTGTTTCATTTTTCCAGTTCAACTTATATCCTCTGTATCTTTCATAAATATTCCATTTAAGCAGCAGCCGTATCCCTTTTTTCTAGCGTGCGACTCCAGCCTGTGAGAAGAACCGCAGCGAAAACCATAATCGCCCCGATCCAGGTCGTATGAATAAGACCCAAGGAATCAGTCACCCTTCCACCCACGTATGCTCCAATGGCTATCCCGGCGTTGAAGGCTGCAATATTGACGGCGGAAGCGACATCTACGGCTTTGGGGGCAAAACGTTCAGCCAACATCACCACATATACCTGTAGGCCGGGCACGTTCATGAACGCAAGCAATCCCATAAAAAAGATCGTAATCAGTCCAGCGGTTTTAAAAGGAGCTGTGAACAACAGAACGAGCAGGACAATTGCTTGAATCAGGAACATGTAAAATAAAGCTGAAAGCGGCTTGCGGTTTGCAGCTTTTCCACCCATAACATTCCCAATAGCAATCGCAATTCCATACAGCAAAAGAATAAACGTTACCGTACTCTGCTTAAATCCGGTTATGTCGTGAAGCAATGGAGATAAATAAGTAAACACCACAAACGTGCCTCCATACCCCAAGGCTGTAATGATAAATGCAAGCAGCAAGCGGCCATTGGTAACCAGTTTGACTTGCTCGCGGAAAGGGGTTCTGTTCCCCTTTCGCAGAGTGGATGGCAGCAAAATCAGATTCGCAATGAGTGCCACCACACCGACGATCACAATCGCCATGAAGGCCGCTCGCCAGCCCCATTGCTGCCCGATAAAGGTTCCCAAGGGTACACCCGTGACCGTGGCTACGGTCAGCCCGGAGAACATAATGGAAATGGCACTGGCTCGGCGGTCATTGGGTACAAGATCGGCTGCGATGGTGGAGCCAATGGACATGAACACCCCGTGGGAGAACGCCGAGACCACGCGCGCAATCAGCAGCATGACAATTCCACCGGAGAACGCTGCGAGGCTGTTGCCTGCAATAAATACAATCATGATCCACAGCAGCAGCGTTTTACGGGGAACACTTGATGTTAACGAGGTCAAAACGGGAGCCCCGATGGTTACCCCTAAGGCATACAACGTGACGGTTAAGGCGGACATGGTTACGGATATGTGCAAGTCCTCAGCGATCAGGGGAAGCAGTCCCACGCTGATGAACTCGGTTGTCCCAATGGCAAAGGCGCTTACGGCTAAAGCCAGTAATGGCCAAATACTTCGTTTTGAGTCTGACGACATGTCTTTCACTCCTATCTTTATTTCTGCCTGTAGAAATCTTCGACCAGCAGATGTTATTATGAGTTATTCAGGCAAGTATGAACAGTACGTACTTTTTAGTGATATAGGTACCAAAAAGTACCCTAAACAAAAGGTGAAACACACGGAGGGATCGACATTGGGTCAGAAAAAATACAATATCTCGGTTGAGGCGACTTTAGAGGTTATCGGTGGGAAATGGAAGTGTGTAATCCTGTGTCATTTGACACATGGGAAAATGCGGACAAGCGAATTGAAACGCATCATGCCTTCGATTACACAAAAAATGCTGACGCAGCAGCTCCGGGAATTAGAGGAAGACGGCATCGTCAATCGAATTAGCTACAATCAGGTGCCTCCCAAAGTGGAGTACGAGCTTAGTGAATACGGATGTAGTCTGAAGGGCATTTTGGATTCTCTGTGCGCCTGGGGAGAAAAGCATATTATTAAAGAGTACGGGGATAAATCCGCTGTACTGGAGGATAACATTCTTAACAAGCTGTAAAAAAGAGTACACCCTTTCCTTCTTCCTAAGTCCTTGTACCCTTGATGAAGCTTTGTACAATAATTTACAATGTAAAAAGTTTCACATACTCTACTTTGGGAAGAAGGATCATGCACAATGAAAAAAAACTGGAGAGTTTGCTTGTCCAGCATGTTTGCTATTTTCCTGGTTGTGTCGGCAACCGGATGTAATGCTCAGCCCGCCACTTCCAAATCTACGAACACTTCGTCTTCACCGACTAGCGACGCCCATGCGGTTGTTCAGAAAAATCCACACTGGTCCTATGAGGGAGATGAGGGACCGGAGCATTGGGGAGAGCTGGAAAAGGATTTCGCCGCTTGTGGTAGCGGCCACGAACAATCCCCTGTCAACATAGAACATACTCGAATGGAAGCTTCGCAAACGCAGCAGCCGATACAGGTTCACTACACCAATACGAAAGTATCCATTCTGAATAATGGACACACCGTTCAAATCAATGCAGCCAGCCCCGGTAATAATATTGTACTGGACGGTACTAAATTCACTTTAAAGCAGTTTCACTTCCATCATCCCAGTGAACACCAAATAGATGGTAAAAATGCCGATATGGAGCTTCATTTTGTTCATCAGGGTGACAACGGCAGCACCGCCGTCTTAGGCGTACTCATTCAAGGCGGCAAGGAGAATGAGGCTTTCAGCCGTATTTGGTCCAAACTGCCAAAAGATGTTTCCCAGGAAGAGGCTCTGGAGGGAGAACTGAATCTCGCTACTCTTCTGCCGAAGGACCTGCACTCGATTCGCTATAACGGATCTCTGACCACTCCGCCTTGCACAGAGCATGTGAACTGGACAGTGCTGGAACAACCCATTGAAATGTCGGCCGACCAAATCAGTCAGTTCGCCACCCTTTTTCCCGATAACCATCGTCCTGTACAACAACTGGGAGCCCGTGAACTGACTGCCGATAAATAATGAAATAAGTACCCTACGACAACTAACAGAAACTCTGCCGCCGCTGACAGTAAAATACCAAGAAGCCCCTCTGTCCATAAGATAAACAGGGGGGCTTCTTGGTTATTTTAGTGGTTGCCAGTCTTTACAAATGAACCAGTTCCTCCACCTTTACTGGCTGACCTGTACGAATAGAACGGTTGGCGGCAATACCGGTCAAAATGGACCATGCACCGTCGATATGTGAGGCTGCGCGATGAAACCGATCATCTGCTGGCTTATCAAAAATATCCCGCAGCATGACCGGATCACCACCGCCATGACCACCCACGCCTTCCTCTACCTCCACCTCATAAGGTGCTGCAAAGTGGGGATAGATCGTAATGGTTTTTTCTTTTAACGCCCCCTCGTCTGCCTTACTGCCCCCGGAATTAACGTAGGATTGCTCGGATACCCGAACCTCCATTCGTCCCTTGGTGCCGTTGAACACGATGATAAAGCCCTCCCAAGGCATGTAAGCATTCAGCGAGTAGTTCATGACTGTCTTGTTCTTGTACTTCACCATGACACTAAGCGTGTCCTCAATGCTAATATTGTCGCCAAATACGCTTTGATCCCGCACATAGCCATCCTCATGCTCGGCATCCAGATACATGCTTTTCAGGTGCTCGTTACGGTCCAGATGCAACGCAAAAGGATCATCTTCTGCCGCCTTGCTGCCGTAAGCCCGTTGATAGAACTCAGTCACACCACGTTGTTCCGCATTTTCCCGGCCATAAAATTTCAGATCGCCCATCGCATACACGGTCTCCGGCTTTGAGCCGAGCCAAAAGTTCATTAGATCGAAATGATGCGTCGATTTATGCACCAGCAGACCGCCGCTATTGCGCTTATCCCGGTGCCAGCGACGGAAATAATCCGCACCATGCTGTGTGTTCAGCAGCCATTCGAAATTGACCGACAAGATATCACCAAGCGTCCCGTCCATAATAATCTCGCGGATTTTCGTATTATGCGGCGCATAGCGGTAGTTAAAGGTGACGCGTAGCTTGCGTCCCGTGCGATCTATGGCGTCCAAAATATCCTGGCATTTATCCTCATCCACCGTCATCGGCTTCTCGGAAATAACATCACAGCCCAGCTCCATCGCCCGGATAATATACTGATGATGCACACGGTCAATGGTCGTGACGATCACGATATCCGGCTTCGTTTCTGCAATCATTCGTTCAAATTCATGGGC
The DNA here is from genome assembly GCF_044908085.1 of Paenibacillus sp. RC73. Classification (NCBI taxonomy): domain Bacteria; kingdom Bacillati; phylum Bacillota; class Bacilli; order Caryophanales; family Paenibacillaceae; genus Paenibacillus; species Paenibacillus sp. RC73. The sequence goes on along the minus strand of NZ_JBIYCV010000009.1, from coordinate 154,526 downwards.
TTTATAGGTCTGAATCGGCTCGTGCTCATATTTCTCCTGCAACAGCCGATTGGCATAGTCCATTCTCGTCTGATTGACGTCACAGAACGCGATCAGCTCCGAGGTATCCTTGAAAACGGTAACAACTTCACCGTAAAAAAATTCGGCTCTTCCTCCAGTACCCACAAGTGCATATTTGATTTTAGCCAATTGGCACACACCCTTTGCATGAATTACTTTTATTTTATAGTATAAGAAAGAGCGAATTCTTCGCATTTATTGTGAATTCGTCCTTAAAGTATACATATATTATCCATTTGAATTTTCTCGTAAAGGAGACCGTTGATGTGATCGCCACACCCCGTTTTGCCATCGAGCAAGCGCTACGGACAGAGCCGTTCAGCATGTCCGCTGACCATGTTCACCAAGCACATGAAATCTATTATCTGCTGGCAGGAGAGCGCTACTATTACATTAATCAGCGGGTATACGCTCTACAGAAGGGCGATCTGATCTGGATCAGCAAACACGATTTTCATCGCACGAGCAACAAGGGCAACGGTAGCCATGAACGGATTCTGATCAATTTTGATGAAGCGTTTGTTGCCACGTCGATGCCTGACGCCCCGTCCAGCGATCAGAAGCAGCCCCTCCTGCCGGAGAAAAGCTTTCTGCTTCGCCCTTCGGCGGAGGAACAGCGCGAGCTGGAGCATCTGTTCCAGCAAATGCTGGATGAGTATCATCAAGACCATGCATACCGCCATATGTATCTCCAAAGCTTGCTGCTCCAGCTGCTTATCCGAATCGGCCGCATACAATCCTCCACCCCCGACACCATTGCGCCAGAACGCAGCGAGAAGCAGCAGCGAGTGTATGCGGTCATCGAATACCTGCATGCCCATTATGCGGAGAGGCTGACCCTGGATCAACTGGCACGGCATTTTTATATCAGCAGTACGTATTTGTGCCGTATTTTCAAGCAGACCACAGGCTTTACCTTAGTAGAGTATCTTCAGGATGTCCGGGTTCAGCAAGCACGAGCGTATCTGAGAGAAACGAGCTGGAAGGTGACCGCCATTGCTGAAAAAACGGGCTTTGACAGCATCGCTCACTTTGGTCGTGTGTTCAAGCAATTAACTGGACATACCCCGTTACAGTATCGAAAAGAACAGAAAAAGGAGCAGGGAAACGCCCCTACCCCTTGATACCTGTCAAGGTAATGCCTTCGATAATTTGTTTTTGAGCAATCATATAGACGAGCAGCACCGGAACCGTGAATTTCTCCGGTGTATTGAGATAGATAAGCAGTAGGTTATTTTCGCTTTAAGAAATTTTTTGTAGCTTGGTAAGCGAATAAGTGCGGCCACCGTCTGAAGTATAATGATAATTAAATGGACTTAAGAACTCACAAACTTGGAATGTGTCCAAATTAATAACGATGTAATTAGGACCATACGAAAAATCGGTATGCTCTGTTCCAAAGGTTCTCGGAGTTTTAAGACCAGAAAGATCGAAGTAATCCATAATGTGCGTTACATCTCCCTCTACATTACGATAATAGCTGTTCATATAGAGCCATGATCCCTTACTGATATCAATCAGTAAGGCATTTGGAGCGGAATAGGGTACACTACTGGAGAATGACCCCAAATATACACCCTTTACTTCAGCTACTGACATGCTCATATCTCTAGCGGAATACCCATTCGGGGTATACCATGTTTCGGAATTTTCCCATTTGAGTCCTGTCAAGATATTATCTCCGTTACTGCGGATTGTTGAAAGATTATAATACAAGACGACTCTGGAAAGGTCCGCTGTACAATTGATAATGGCAGAAGCACCCGATGGATTTGAAGCATTCCACATCAATTTATAGTTACCTCTTTCTTCACCTGTTGCAGAACCAATTACAATCGCATATTTACCTGCCGGGATATTAACGTATGAGTGACCTCCGTTTGCTTTAACACCCCATCCAGTAGAACTGCCTAATGAGCCGTTGGCATTGACATTGTACAGAATAGCCAACAAATTTGTATTGCTGGAATCCAGCTTTAGAAATGAAAGCTGCTTTGCAGTGAGAGAAACCACATAACTATCAAATGATTCACTGAGAGTGCCATCTCCTACAAATACAGGTTCGGAGATACCCCATGCGCTTTGCGGTTTAACGGTTCTGCTCTGGGTAGAATCTGTGGAAATCTTTTTCGCTTCGTTCGGAGATATTTCATCTAGATTATCAAATTTTTGAGTATCCATTGCAGAATACGGTATCGAGGGCATGGATTGAATTTCTGTATTCTTCGCCTCTTCCTTAGCCACTTGCGGTGTTGTTTCACTTGCCGCGAAAGAGGGAACTACTAAAACACCGTACATGAGCAGTACTGCCAAAATATAACTAACGCTTTTTTTGACAAATTTCATATTGTACTCCTTTCACGATTTAGATACTTTATTTTTCAAAATTGCCGCCATATAAGCATCGTTCTGGGCAAGCCACGAAGCATGATAATCTCTAAAATGCATAACGTAAAAGTCTATTTCACTCGCATTCTCCTTTCGTAGTTTTGAATATGAGTCAATCGTTTCTTCTGTTGTGTCTAGATTATCAAACAGTACAGAAGAAATTTCAATGGACTGGCGTAGATAGTATGTTGATGACGTAAACAGCATGAAATACGAGTAAATTTCCGTTTTACAAGAAGGCATACTGTATTCATAATATTCACTGCAATACATCATCTGAGTATACCTCAAGCAGGTTATTAATATAATTTCTGCTCACGGGAAGATGGGTAATCTCATGACCATTGAAAATATCGACGGAATATGGATAAGTTATTTTTACTCTGTAGATTTTAGATTTTGCAATCACATATGACCTATGTATCTGGATGAAATTCTCACAGCCTAATAACTGCATAACTTTATTTAATGTTCCTCTAAGATAGATTGCCTCTTTTGTTGTATGATAGATTATTGTATGATTATTCACTTCCACAAAAACTATATCACTTTGACGAACAATATTTATCGTGGACTCTGATATAATAGTAAATACTCGTTCCGGTTTTTTTCGCTTCACTACCCTATCCAAAAATAGCGAAAGTCGCTTCTCGTCAATAGGTATTTTCAAGAAGCCCATTGCTTCAACTAAATATCCGTCAATAGCACGAGCAGAATCAACTGTAACAAAAATGATAGGTACCTGATTCCCCATTTTCCGGATATGCTTTGCTGTAGTCATCCCATCAATATCTTCTTCACTACTTAGCGAAGTATCGAGCAAAACTACGTCTATATCTATGTGAGCATTAAGATATTGAATTAATTTCTGGGACGAATAAAAATCAGCACATTTCAGCTCTATATTTTTATTTAAAGCCCACTGAGATATAGACGCTTTTAACGCATCGCCCCAATAACATTCGTCTTCACAAATTACGACTTTCACGGCATACCACTCCTTCATTTGTACAGTTAAGATACAAGTGTTGAAAATCCACGGTCGCTACAGCCTGCGGTGCTTTGACACCTCAGAATAGGATTTCGAAGTACCTTGTAGAATTGTTACATTTAAGGAATTCAGAGCGCCTCGATGAAGCTTTTGTCGCCTCGACAACAACAACTTCTACATGGACGACTCGAATTCCTTGCTTGTTTTTAAGGCAAAATTCTGACTTTTTAAGGGGTAACTAATCAGAACCTGGAAAACGGATTTTAGCAAAAGCATACGCCGTCATAAACGCGCTAATCAGCATAGCTGTCACAACGATCACCGTAATGCCAAAACCATCCCAGTTTACAAAGCTTAAGTAAAGCGCATACAGCAGCGGCAATAGCGAAAAACATAACAGACCCAGAAACTGGGGGCTAATGAATAGATAGCCCCACAGCGCTTGATGCTTTTTCTGCATCTTGTCACCTTCCTCCCCGGTCACGGCCTTATTCCGTGCCTACTTGACCGCCTTGGATATGATCTGATTCAGCTTCTCAATCGTTGCCGTCGCATCCTGCTTGCCGAGGAACATCAGGTCAATCGTCTCCGTGATATCCGAGTTTAATCCCGGTACCTGAGCGTCGTAGGCTAATGCGGAACCATGCGCATTCCCTTTGTCACGTCCTTCGGTCAAATAGCTTGAATGCTCAATCATCGCCTTTTTCATAATGCTCTCATCTGCTGCGGCAAGCGTACCCATGGCATTCCCACCTTCAACCAGTCGCGCCTCCTGCCCCTTCACCGAGACGTAGAATGCGGCCAACTTCATGGCCTCTTGCAGATGCGGACTGTTTTTGTTTACGGCTACGTAAGCAACCGGAATGGCGACAGGTTCATTTTTGCCCGTATTGGAAGGCCAGTAAATATAATCAAAGTCGAGACTTTTATTTTGACTGAACAAGGGCTCCAGCCATCTTCCCGCCGCCAGCATACCGACCTGGTTGGACATGAACATCGCATCTGCTCCCTGCCCCTTGGGAAGCGAACCGAGATATACCGCATTTCCCTTGTTCACCATATCGTACATGAAGCGGAAGGCTTCCTTGCCCTTTTCATTGTGATCCAGTACATACTTGCCTTGTTCATCAAAAATCCGGCCACCATTCGACCACACCCATGAATACCAGTGAGCCCACCAGTTTTCTGCAATATAGCCCTGCTTTCCGGCAGCTTTCAGCTTCGATGTGACTTCCTCAAAAGCGTCCCAGTTCCACTTGCCCTCGTCATAATATTGCTGCGGTGTCTTCACACCGGCATCCTTAAAGACCTTTTTGTTGTAATACATCACCATCGGATTCGAGTCGGGAGTGACCCCGTAGATTTCCCCATCACGCTTCGCCGGACCCCACAATCCTTCTGGAAAATCCTCGGCTTTTACATCACTGGCATCACTTTTTAAAAATTCACCCAAAGGCTGTACCTGCTTCGCCCCAATCAAACGCGCAATGGTCGGCTCATACGAATAAAACACGTCCGGCCCGCGGCTTCCCTGAAGTTGGGTCAGCAGCTTTTGCTCATATTGGTCTCCCGGTACAGGCACCAGCTTAACCTCAATATTCGGGTTTTCCTTCTCAAAGGCATCCAGTGCCCGCTGGTACACCTTCACCTCCGCAGGATTCCCCCAGACTTGCATGGTCAGCCGGACTTTTTTCCCTTCCGTGTTTTCCAGCTTGGGAGAGGTAGTGCAAGCCGCTGCAAGTAAAAACAGAACACTGAGAAAAAAACCAATTTTTATCCAGCTCATGTAATTGTCCATCTTAACCGCCTCCTGTAGCTTCGCATAGTTGTATGTCACCCTGGTTTGAAGCGCTTACAAAAACTTCTCTTATCATCATATGTAAAAGAGGGAGACGCGATATACCCATTTTTCATGTATAACTAAAATTTTCACTTCCTGACGGAACTTTCCCCTATATAGTGTAAAACGAAGAAGGCAGCCTTTGGATCAAGGCCGCCTTAAATGTGTTATTGAAATGTAGAGACTACTTTCAGCTACAAAACGGACAACGCTCCCTCAGGCTGCTCTGCTCTGACAAGCAAAGCTGCTTGGGCGGCGGCAATGCGGGCAAATGGCACCCGGTACGGTGAGCAGCTGACATAGTCCAATCCGCTGCGGTGACAAAAGAGAATAGACTCACTATCCCCGCCATGCTCCCCACAGATACCTGTCTCCAGAAAAGGCTTTTTCTCCTTACCCTTGATAACAGCCCATTCGATCAATTTGCCTACGCCATCCTGATCCAACACCTGAAAAGGGTTCGTATCCAGAATATTCTTTTCCATATAGGAGCCGAGGAATTTACCTTCGGCATCATCCCGACTGTAACCAAAGGTCATTTGTGTCAGATCATTGGTTCCAAAGGAGAAAAAGTCGGCGTACTGGGCCACGCTGTCTGCCAGCAGGGCGGCTCTTGGAACCTCAATCATGGTGCCCACCCGATACCTGAACCACTTAAACTCTTCGCTAAGCACCTGAGCTGCCACCTCATCGACCAGTTCTCTCATCTGCTTGAGTTCATTCGAATGACCGACCAGCGGAATCATAATCCCTGGTCTCACATCCACGCCCCTGCGCAGTGCTGCTTCCGCGGCCTTAAAGATCGCTTCAACCTGCATATCGTATATCTCCGGAAACAGAATGCCCAGCCGAACACCGCGCAATCCCAGCATAGGGTTAATCTCCCGCAGGTCGTGCACCTTGGAGATGGTGCTTTTAAGACGTTGAAGCTCCTCCACATGGCCGCCGGAAAGCTCAAGCTCCCGCTGTTGCTCCTGAAGCTGCTCCAGGTTCGGCAGGAACTCATGTAATGGCGGGTCCAGCAGGCGAATCGTCATCGGTAAACCGTCCATCGCACTGAACATAGCCTCAAAGTCGGATTGTTGCATTTGGAGTATACGATTCAAATGCAGAACCCGCTCCTCCTGATCCTCGGCCAAAATCATCGCCTGAACGATAGGCAGCCGTTGGCCCGAGAAAAACATATGCTCTGTCCGGCACAGCCCGATGCCCTCAGCTCCAAATTCCCGAGCTTTGGCGGCGTCGAGTGGCGTATCCGCATTGGTGTAGACCTTCAACGTCCGAATTTCATCCGCAATCTCCAGCAGCTTCAGCAGCTCCGGTGTAATGACTGGCTCGTTGAGCAACAAACTGCCTTGGTACACCTGCCCAGAGGTCGAATCGATCGAAATATTTTCCCCTTCCTGAAAGGTCAGGTTACCGATACTAACGCTCCGACTGTACAGGTCAATGCTCAACGCGTCGCAGCCGCAAATGCAGGGTTTACCCATGCCTCTCGCAACCACAGCGGCATGGCTGGTCATTCCCCCTCGACTCGTCAGCACGCCTTCGGCGGCGATAATTCCGTGAACATCGTCGGGTGAGGTCTCTACACTGACAAGGATGACTTTCTGCCCATCCTTCGTCCAGTTCTCTGCCGTATCTGCGTCGAATACAATCCGTCCACTTGCTGCGCCGGGCGATGCAGGCAGACCTTGGGCAATCGCAACCAGCGATGTGGAAGCATCAATGGAGCGATGTAGCAGTTGTTCCATGTGGGACGGTTCGATCCGTTGGATAGCCTCCTCTTGGCTGATAATCCCTTCCTCTACCAGATCTACAGCTATTTTTACAGCCGCCTGCGCTGTTCTTTTGCCGCTACGCGTCTGTAGCAGATACAGATTTCCTTTTTCAATCGTAAATTCGATATCCTGCATATCCCGGTAATGGCGTTCTAACAAGGAAGCCAGCTCTTCCAGACGACCATAGACTAACGGCTGCTCTTCCAAAAGTTGAGGAATAGGGTTGGGCGTTCTTATCCCTGCCACGACGTCCTCTCCCTGAGCATTTACCATATACTCACCATACAGTTCATTCACACCTGTGGATGGGTTGCGGGTAAATAACACACCTGTTCCACTGTCATTGCCGAGATTGCCAAACACCATCGCCTGAATGTTCACTGCTGTTCCTTGTTCATCTGGAATGCCGTAAGCCTTCCGGTACACCTTGGCACGCATATTGTTCCAGCTGCGGAATACAGCCTCTACTGCCAGCTGCAGCTGTTTATACACATCCTGTGGGAACGGCTGTCCGCTCTGCTGCGCGACAAGCTCTTTATAATGTGCGATCAGTTCCTTCCATTCTTCCGCGCTAACCTCCTGGTCAGTGCCACGCCCATGGGTCTGCTTGCTCTGCTCCTGAAGCTGGTCAAAATAATTGGATTCGATACCCAGCACCACTTCGCCAAACATTTGAATAAATCTGCGGTAACAGTCATAGGCGAAGGTTTCATTTCCCGTCTGCTCTGCCAATCCACGCACGGTTTCATCATTCAGACCCAGATTCAGTATCGTGTCCATCATACCGGGCATTGAGGCTACCGAGCCTGAGCGGACAGATACCAGCAAAGGCCGCTCCGTATCTCCGAATATAGCCGACTGGGCTTCCTCAACGTCGTGCAGGGCAATGACGATTTCTCCCAACAAACCCTCCGGGAGCTTGCCGCCGGAAGTAAAGTAGGCTCGACACGCCTCGGTAGTCACCGTAAAGCCGGGAGGGATCGGGAGACCCAGTGTCGTCATTTCCGCTAGATTGGCGCCTTTTCCTCCTAGTAGCGCTTTCATCCCCAACTTACCTTCGTTAAATGAGTACACTCTTTTCAACATTGAATTCATTCCCTCCACTTATCGAGATACATGCCTGAACTGATCTATAGGTTTACTTAAAGTTGTAACACAAAATAAGTGGTTATTTCAATATATAATACGTAATATATATTTATTATATTTGTTTATGACGTTTTAAATATTGATAAACCTCATTTATAAAACACTTTAATTCGTGGTTAGCCGTATATTGGGATAGAGTGATTCTATCCCAACCTACCTGTCCATCCTGCAATTCAGGACGGGTTCCAAAAACAAAAAAACGTCTGTTTGTACAGACGTCCTTTTGCTCAATTCGATAGCATCTTTTCAAAAATATTAAAGCCATCCGTTTCACCTATATAAGTGTAGCCGCATTGTCTGTAAAACTGGCTAAGCTTGTCATTCCCCGCAATACAGTCTAATCGGATTCGGTCCTTGCCTGTGAAACGGATTCCCTTTTCAACCCATTGCACCAGTTCGCGGCCTAGTCCCTTCCCGGTTCTATCCCGATCCACAACCAGGCGATGCAAATATACTGAGGCTCCTCCGTCGGAATCAGCATCATCTAGCCCCCACAACTTACGATCCCATGCACTGGGCTGCTGTTGCAGAATCATGGAGCCAGCCAAGGTATGCCCCTCTGATGTTCGAAAAATGATCACCTCTCCGCGCGAAATAGCGCCTCCCAGATTATGATCATCCTTCCCTTTCAATAACTTGCCCCATTGAGTGGAACCCTTGCTGTGCAGCCATCTGGCAGTCTGTAAAATTAACTCCTGCACCTGCTCCTGATCCTCTGCGCCTGCCAGAAACGCGCGTAATTCCGGATTGACGAATGGATCGGCAATTTGTAGTGTTGCCATGCTGCACCTCAACTCTCTTATGTCAGTATGTATGAAAACTATATCATAAAAAAAGAGAGTTTGATTTTATACTTTCATGGTTCATTTATGGTGGAAAATGTAACCATTCTAACTATTCCAACCGATGATATACCGTATGAGAAAAGATGGAAAGGTTGTGAATGAAGTGTCATTCGGCATGACCAAAGAACGTATACTTATCTTCACCCTATTGTTAATCCCTGCTATCGCTGCCTTTGTTGCGACACGGCCTATGCCCGCACAGTATATTTTGCAGGGAGAAATGCATTCGGTCCAAGAGCTGGGCGTTCAGGGAAGTGTGTTTTTTGCGTCCGTTCAAGCGGGGATAGCTAACAATCTCGTGGAGCGTTGGAATATCTATTCCAGTGAAAAGGTAACCGGGGGAGGTATTAAGTTTGAGCCCCTTCCCCCTGATGAGGTGGATACTTATCAAAAGGACCTCACAGAGACGGATACGCTAAAATATTCAGCCATGCAGGCTGTTCATGCAGCGGCGGAATTAAGTACAGACACAGAAACAAATGAGGAATCCGAAGCTTTATCCGATCTGAGCCGTTTTGAAGATGCTCGCTATGCAGAGCTATTGAATCATTTGGGGGGACTTTCGGGGAACTCCTTGGGCCTGATGACAGGCATCGGACTGTATGAGGAAACCAATGCTATCGACTTCTCGGATGGCGGACGTCACAAAATCGCAGGCTCCGGCACGATGGAAGAGTACGGGTATGTCGGGTCGGTCGGTGGACTGGAACAAAAGCTGCTGGGGGCAGAGGCCGCGAAGGTTGATCTGTTTTTCGTACCCGCAGATTATGATTGGCTCGGTGAGGAAGGCAACGAAGCAGAAGCTGCCCGTGTTCAAAAGGAACATGGACTCAAGCTGCGCATTATCCCCGTGGAGACGCTGGAGGAAGCTATCGCGTATTTGAAGCAACTAGACTAGGGGGAACTGTATCTTGAATGATTTACAATCCAAAGCATTTCCATCGAAAACGGTTGGCATTGCGCTGCAAGCCTTGTTAGCGGTGGGTGTTATATGCGAATTGCATATTCTTATTTTTACGGTGGTTTATGTTTTTGCAAATGAGACTTATTATGAGAACCTATACGAGTTGGAGCAGAAAGTTACCGTCTTTAGCTTTGTTCTTTACTACATATGTATTGTGATTTATCTGATCTGGCTAGTCCAAGTACATAAAGCCATCCGACAAAAGCATGCCGATTATCCGATTCGAGCCTTCGGGGCGGTTGTCCGTATGATTCCGATTTTCAACCTTTGGGGAATCAAAAACACTTTTTCCACTATCCACAGCTACTTATCCCGCCATTCAGGGCTAGAACGTAAAGCATCTTACATCCGACACTTGATCATTCCGCTGTATTTCGTCTGGTTTGCCGGAGGGATCGTGGAGCGGGTTTTCCTCAGTCAATTACCTCATATGGAATCGACGATTATGATGTTCGAAGCCATCATGCAGCCTGCCAGAATGATTGTCTTTTACTTCATAACACGGATCATTCACAATAGTCTGGTTGTGCTGTATGAAAAAGATGAAAACGGTAGCTATTCAGAAGCTGAACCACGAAAGACTACTAATGAAATACAGGTGTCGGTGCCACAAATGGATCATCCCACGAATGCAACTGGTTCCCAAGAGCCCTCCCACACTTGAACAGGGTTGTATTAAAAAACGAGCTGGCCTCATTGGTCAGCTCGTTACAATTCCGGTAAAGTGTCTTACTCAGAACAGAACCCATGATTTACACCGTCTGCACAGCAGGCACAATTCGGTACAATCCCGCAACATCACCAGTCGCGGGCCGATCTTCCTGTATCGACCAGCCGAACGACAGCACCTGCTCCAGCCGAGCATACTCAACCTTCGTCAGCTCGGATGTAACGGCTTCGCTTCCTTCCTCCAGTGACAGCTCAGGCTCCCGCCCAAATGCAGCGGCAATCCATGAACGGATTCCCCGTATCGTGTTGTACTTAATCTGATATCCGTCAGCTACGGCGCTTGCAAAAATCTCCGGCTCTTTGGACGCCAGCCCGGTGGCAAGCTCTGCATAATCAAAATCGGACTGTCCGTCCGACGGCAGTTCATTGTGCTGCACCCGACGGATTAGCTCCTCATCAGACCAGCCTAATGCGCGTAAAGATTCCAGCATGAGCGCGTCCCATTGGGAAATACGTACTCTTTTCGTCGATTCAGTCATTGTTTCTCGCCTCCTTGTTGATCACGCACATCGTACACCAGCCTTAACCTAACGGTTAACCGGGTACGCTACATAATGGCCAGGACTGATTTCACGCAGCTCAGCGGCACTCTCACCGTCCTTGTCCCATGCCAAAGAACCGTCTGGTTGGGCAAACCCCGCCCCAAAACCGTCCCGCTCTCCGGCTGCTCTCGGATCAGGCACCGGGATAGAGGACAGCAGCGCCTGTGTATATGGATGGGCTGGCTGCTCATACAGCTCATCTGCATCGGCTACCTCCACCAATCGTCCATGGTACATCACACCGATCCGGTCTGAAATATGCCGCACCATCGACAAATCATGGGCGATGAACAGATACGTCAGCCCGAATTCCTGCTGGAGATCCTCCAGCGTGTTAATGACCTGTGCCTGAATAGACACGTCCAGCGCCGAAATCGGTTCGTCGCATACGATAAACTCCGGTTTCACGGATAAAGCACGCGCGATAGAAATCCGCTGGCGTTGTCCGCCGCTGAATTCATGGGAGTAGCGGTACAAGTGCTCCCGCTTCAGTCCGACCTTTTCAAGTAAAGCCACGACGGCATCCTTACGCTCACTGCCCTGATGCAATCTGTGAATATCCATCGGCTCGCCAATCAGGTCGAGCACGTTCATACCCGGGTTAAGCGAGGAATACGGGTCCTGAAAAATGCTCTGAATGCGCCGACGCAGCGGCTTGAGCTGCTTATCGTTCAGTTTGGAAATATCCTGACCGTCAAAGCGCACCGTTCCTTCCGTATAATCGTATAACCGCGTCAGGCAGCGTCCAACCGTCGATTTACCGCTGCCCGACTCGCCGACCAATCCGAACGTCTCACCACGCTTGATCTGGAAGCTCACGCCGTCAACCGCCTTGAGCACCTCCGAGCTGCGTCCCAACAGATCCTTGGCTGTTACAAAATGCTTCTTAAGCTGGTGTACCTCCACCAGGGGCTGACTTTCGCCCATTGCATTGCTCACTTCACTCACGTTAAACCCTCCCTTCCACATGGCCCGCTTCGGGCGTCTCGTAGACTCCGGCAGGCACAGCGTCCGGCTCGTTCAGCCAGCAGGCCGCCCGCTGATCCGGGCGAAGCTCCACCATCGGCGGCCGCTCTACACAGCGGGCAAACGCGTGCGGGCACCGTTCCATGAACGGACAGCCCGACGGCGGGTCCAGCAGGTCCGGCGGCGTGCCCTCGATCGGCACCAGCCGCTCGCGGAAGCCGTTCGTGCGCTGCGGCACAGAGCGCAGCAGGCCCTGCGTATACGGGTGGGCCGGACGATAAAAGATATCGTCCACGCGCCCCTCCTCCATTACCATGCCGCCGTACATCACGATGACACGGCTGCACACCTGGGCGACGACACCCAGATCATGGGTGATCAGGGCAATCGCCATGTCGGATTGCTGCTTCAACGTCTTGAGCAGCTCCAGAATTTGCGCCTGGATCGTCACGTCCAGCGCTGTGGTCGGCTCGTCAGCAATCAACAGCTCCGGGCTGCACGAGAGCGCCATCGCGATCATTACCCGCTGACGCATCCCCCCGCTGAATTGATGCGGGTATTGGTTCATACGGCGCTCCGGCTCGGTAATCCCCACCTGTCGCAGCAGCTCCACAGCGGCTTTCGTAGCCGCCTCCTTGCTCAGTCCCCGGTGTCTGCGAATCACCTCCACTAGATGATAGCCGACCTTCTTGACCGGGTTCAGCGAGGTCATCGGGTCCTGAAAGACCATCGCAATCTGGTTCCCGCGTATTTTGCGCCATTGCTTTTCCGTCAGAGCCGTCAGACTTTCTCCCCGGTAACGAATATCGCCATTCAGCCGCTTGCCCGGCGGGGCAATCATAGACATGATGGCTTTGGCTGTAACGCTTTTACCGCTACCGGATTCTCCTACGATTCCTACCGTTTCTCCAGCATCAATATGAAAGCTAACCCCTCGAACCGCCTGATTCTCCCCCTCACGTGTGAAAAAGGAAACCTCCAACTGTTCGACGGACAGCAGATGTTCAGTCATAGTGTTTTCGCTCCTTTCTGTCGCTCCTGGAGCCATTGGTCATGGGTCTTGTAGCTGTGAATCATCGTTTCACCAGCTTGGGTTCAAAGCCTACACGCAGCACGTCCCCCAAAACATTAAAGCTCAGCACGGTCAGTAAAATAAGCAGCCCCGGAAATAACGCCATATATGGAGCCTGTGCAATATATCCTTGGGCATTATTTAGCATGCTTCCCCATGTAGCGTTCGGCAGTTGCACACCAAAACCAAGGAAGCTCAGCGACGATTCCATCATAATCGCTGAAGCGATATTGTTCGTCGCCCCCACGATAATCACCGGAATCAGGTTCGGGACGATATGCTTCAGAATGATCCCGAATGTGCTTTGTCCCGAAGCTTTGGCATACAGCACATATTCCCGTTCCCGCAACGTCATCGTCTCCGCCCGGACCACCCGGGCAATATTCATCCACATCAGCAGGGCGATAATGACAATAATATTGCCGACGCCCGGCTTCAAAAACACGCTCAACAGCAAAATAACCAAAAAAGACGGAATCGACATGATCAGCTCCAAAATCCGCATGAGCAAATTATCGATCCATCCGCCGAAATAGCCGCTTACAATGCCTACTACTGCGCCAATACTGGTCGCAATAATCATGGACGCGAAGCCCACCAGCAAAGATACACGACCGCCGTACAGCGCCCTTGTAAAATAGTCTCGGCCGTAGTCATCCGTTCCAAACCAGTGTGCCGCTCCCGGCGGTTGAAGACGCTCCAGCACGTTCAGCTTGTTCGGGTCCTGCGGTGACAAAAAAGCGAAGATTGCCCCCAGCGAGAATACGATCAATAGTATGAGGGCGGCGGCGCCCGTTTTGCTCGTCATCAGCTCGATCCCGATGTTGCGCCATTTGCTCCGATTCATGAGTTCACCTCGTTGATTTAATTCTCGGGTCCGCGATGCTGTATAAAATATCCGCTAGCAGATTGCCTATGATCAGCAGCAGGGCGGAAAACAGTGTAATGCCCATGATAACGGGATAATCCATCCCTTTTACCGCCGTCATACCCAGCGAGCCAATGCCCGGCCAGGAAAATACCGTCTCGGTCACGATGGCTCCGGCTACCAGATCCGCAACCGACATACCGAGCAGCGTAATGATAGGCAGTAGTACATGCTTGAGCACATGCCGAAATAAAACCAGTCGTTTTCCAGACCCGAACGCATATTGAATCTGCACGTATTCTTCCTTGAGCTGCGTTATTGTACTGGAACGGATATACCTCACATACACAGATAAAAATCCGAAGGCCAGTACAAAACACGGTAAAATCCCATGCTTGATCACATCAAGCGCCGAGTCCGTTCCAATGGTCCGCATCCCCGTACTTGGAAGCCAATGCAGATAAATAGCAAACAAATAAATAAGTAAAATGCCGAGCCAAAACAGCGGTACAGAAATCCCGATGTACGACATCAGGTTAATCAGCTTGTCGATCCAGCGGTTCCGATTGCCCGCAGCCGTCAAGCCGAGTGGAATGGCAATCAGGACAGCCAGTATTATGGATGCGCCCATTAATCCGGCGGTAGCCGGGAGGCGATCCAGAATTTGATCCAGTACAGGCTGGTGATTAATCAGCGAGTAACCCAGATCACCTGTGAGACTTTTTTTGAGCCATAACATGTACTGCACATAAGCAGGCTGATCCAGCCCCAAGCTGTGCCTCATACGTTCGATATCTTCCAGATGCATATTCGGTGTAACAAAAGAGAGAACCGGATCACCTGGAGCCAGCTTGATCAAGCCGAAGCAGACGATGGATACGAAAAATAGCATCGGTATAACTTGCAGCAATCTTCTGGCGATGAGTTGTCTCATACGTTTCTCTTCCCCTTGCTGTTCTCGAAAAAAATAAGCTGGTTCTCCCAGCTTATTTTTTGAAAACCCTGTCTTATTTGTGATAAATTTTGGACAAATCTTCGAAAATTACGACCGGTTTCAGCACAGCCTGATCAATGCCGCCATACTGCTTGTCGAATGCTACAATCGTTTTGGTATAAGCAATCGGGTAGATAACTGCATCATCAGCCAAAATCTCTTGTACCTTTTTGTAGATTTCTCCACGTTTGGTCGTATCCGACTCCGCTGCGCCTTCTTCCATCAACTTATCCACTTCTTTGTTGGAATAACGCGAATAGTTGGAGGACGATCCGGTGCTGTACAAGATACGGTACGCATCCGGGTCATAACCCATGATATAGCCGCTGATCGCCAGATCGAAGTCCTTGGCATTCGTATCGACGAATTTTTGCGACCAAGCCGAGGAATCCATACTGTTTACATCCAACTGAACGCCGATATCCTTCAACTTCTGCTGAATGTACAGCGCTTGTGCCTCTTGCACCTTATTACCGCCCGGAATAATAATGCGCAGCTTCAGTCCTTCAGCTCCAGCCGATTTCAGCAGTTCTTTCGCCTTGTTCACATCATTATTGAAAAATGGAACATCGTTCGTGTGATACAGCACGTCCTGTGTCAAAGCAGACTTCGCAGTATCAGCATAATCCTTGGAGCCATAAGATACCTGAATCAACTCATCCTGATTCAATGCGTATGAGAGCGCCTGACGCACTTCTTTTTTGTTCAACTGCTTTGTGTCGCTGTTTTCATTAAACATCAGGTAAGCCAAGCGGCCTTCACTGTAAGGGTAAATATCGAACTTATCGGTTGCTTTAATCGTATCCACGTTTTGCGGGTCTACATAGTTGACGTTAATCTCGCCATTCTGGAGCGCCAAGCTCGCAGCATTCGAATCCTTCACAACTCGGTACGTTACAGAGTCCAGATGCGGCTTGCCACCAAAATAGTTATCGAACCGTTCCAGTGTCACGTACTCACCAGTTTTGTATTCTTTAAACTTGAACGGGCCGGAACCGACTGGAGTGTTGTTTTTCGTGCTTTTCTCAATATCCGCTTCGTTCTCGAAAATATGCTTCGGAATCGGGGATACCTGTACCAGCGCCGCTTCAAAAGCAGGAGCTGCCTGCGGAAGCTTGAAATCCACTGTTGTATCATCAACCTTGCTCACCTGAACCGGCTTGCCGTTAATCATGAAATTACTTCTCAAAAAGCTATGCTGCTTCTCGTCCAAAATTTTATTAATCGTGAAAACCACATCGTCAGCTGTCAGCTTCTCGCCATCATGCCAAGTCAGATTCTTTTTCAGCTTCAGCGTGTACGTCAGCTTGTCTGCCGAAGGAGTCAGGCTATCTGCCAGATAGAATGTCTTCTTGCCGTTGTTCACCTGAAACAAAGGTGCGAATATCGCCTGATCTATCGTCAGACTCACCCGGTCACCCGCATAGTTCGGGTTCAGCACCACCGGATCGGCTTGTACACCGATGATCAGATTGCCGCCATCCTTGGGTTGCCCGTTATCAGCTGTTGTAGCATTCGTATTCGCTGCACTTTCGTTTGTCGCAGACGAAGAACCGGAATTCCCGCCAGAGCAGGCACTTACCACCAACATTAATATGATCAATACAAATACACCAGTCCAATTACGACGCATGTCTCTAGCCTCCGAGTTCTCTAAGTGTGTAATAAAAAATATTATAAATCGGAATAATCGGATTTACAATCAATTAAAAACTACCTATTCCCCTTTTCATTAGAAGTTCAGACATTATGTGATCGAAATTAGCAAAAAAACACCCGATTAGGGTGTCTTTTAGAAGACCAGCAAACTGATTAATGCCAGGATGGCGGGTAATCCTTGTTTCAGTAAAATGGATTTATTGGCCGTCAATGCACCATAAATCGCAGCCACCAGAACACAAATCACAAAGAACAGCTGAATCTGTTGCCCTACCGCAGCATCCGGGTACAGCAGCCCCCATACCAGCCCGGCAGCCAGAAACCCGTTGTACAGCCCTTGATTCGCAGCCAGTGACTTGGTCACTCCCGCCAGCTCCTTGGAGGTGCCGAACGTGCGAATCGCCCGTGGAGTCGTCCACAAAAACATTTCCAATATTAAAATGTACACGTGCTCCAGAGCAACAATCCCAACCAATATTGAACTGATCAAGCTCAAGTATATTCCTCTTCTCCACGCAAAATCGTTGTAAGTTGTAACTTTCGGATTCACTCTTGAGGATTATAATCCATTTTCCAAAATCAGTAAAGAGACCGGGACTAAGCCCAGTCTAATTCTTGCATAGCGCTTAGAAGAATGTTACTTACATGGTTCTCGCAAAATCCAGCAATGCTTTGGACATGCTGTTAATCTCGTCCGTAGATGCATTCACCTGCTGCGTGAGCGCGGCCTGTGTCTGCGTCAATGTAGACATGTTGCCGATGTTATGCAAAATCCGCTCGATGAGTGTCTTCATTTCGTCCAGACTGGTTTCAATATTTCCGGTCGCATCGGCGCTGTGAATGGCAAGCTTCCTTACTTCATCCGCAACTACGGCAAAGCCGCGTCCCTGTTCACCCGCACGGGATGCCTCGATCGCCGCATTCAGCCCAAGCAGATTCGTTTGATTGGCAATCTCTTTAATGAAGTTGGAAATGTTTTGTGTCTCTTCCGCGCTGACTTTGGCCTGATTAGCCGCCTCAGTCGATTGCTCTTGAGCCGTAGCCAGCTCCTGCGCCTGATTACTAACCGAGTTGACACCATTCACCATTTCCGTAATGGAATCGGAGAGATGCTGTATTTTGAGCGTGAGCTCGTCCGCAACGGACTGCTTTTGTTTTTCCAACGTTACATCACGGATAGTACCTGCCATGCGAATTGGCACTCCCTTACTGTCACGTATGCTTCCCCCACTATTATAATACCAGCGGTATTCGCCATTTTTATTCTGCAAGCGGCAAGTTACTTCATAGGGAGTGCGATCTGAAAAATCATTCAAATGGTCGTTCAACGCTTTAAACGCTATTTCAACGTCATCTGGATGCAAGCGTGAACCCCAGCTGCTAAGCGCACTCGGAAAGTCTTTCTCATCACTAAAACCCAGCGTTTTGCGAAATTGCGGTGACCACCAAAATTCACTATTTGGATTCTCTACATCTCCGTCAACCAGGATGATGTCGTATGGAGCTTCGATTAATACACGGTTAACAAGGTCATACCTTGTAACCATTGCTTCCAATTCCTCAGACTTGATTTTCTGGTCATTCACATCCAGCAAAGCGCCTGCGATTCGCAGTGGCACTCCTTGCTGATCTCGAATTGTCGTTCCAGTCGCACGGAACCAACGGTATTCGCCATGCTTCAGCTTTAAGCGATACTGAATGTCATAAGGAGTTTTTCCGGTATGATCCAGCAAATGATCCGCCAACGCTGCCAATACCCAGTCATAATCCTCCGGATGTAACCGGGATGCCCAGCTATCCAATACATTTGGGAAATCCTTTTCGCTCTGATACCCCAGCATGGAGCGGAATTCATCTGTCCATGTGAACGTATTGTTTGGATTCACAGGATCACCTGCAATGACCTCCATATCCCATAAGCCGACTTCAATCGCCTTGGTGACGAGCTTCAGACGAATGTCGGTGTGTCGAGCCTCATTTTTGATGGATTCAAGCGCTTGGTTGACATTGTTTGCGATTTCCTGAACCTCAGAAGATGCAGAGGATAGTTGTATTGCGGCAGAGTAGTCTCTCTGCTGTATTTTTTGCGACAATTTGCGGCTTTCTTCCACTAAAGGAGCAAGTGATTGAGCCTCGTTTTTTTTGAGAAACATGATATGATCTTCCCTTCTGAACCAATGTTTGAAACGGTATATTTTATATCGGAATATTATCAATAATCATTATAAATAAAATTGAAATTAATTAGGTAAAAAGAACCATTTTTTAAGACCATATGCCCAAATATTCATAGATAAAATATCGAAAAATGTCGAATTAGGGAGGAACCTCACAGGTCTGGAAACGAAAAGAACACCCTCGCACTTACTCTGCAAGAGTGTTCTTTTCGGCAAATATTCGGTTTATTCGATTTTATTTCAAAGAAGCAGCATATTCCTCGCCTTTTTCCTTATCGTATTCCCCTTCCCATTTGGACATGACTACGGCGGCAAGCGAGTTGCCCAATACATTTACTACTGTACGGGCCATATCCAGAATACGGTCAATACCAGCGATAAAGGCCAAGCCCTCCAGTGGAAGGTTAACTGATCCCAGTGTAGCGAGCAAAACTACAAAGGAAGCGCCCGGCACACCTGCCATACCTTTGGAAGAAATAATCAGCACTAGCATCAGCGTGATCTGTGTAGTGACCGGCAGATCAATACCATACATCTGGGCGATGAAGATCGCAGCCAGCGCCTGATACAAGGTGGAACCGTCCTGATTAAAGGAATATCCTATCGGAATGACAAAGGAAGTAATTCCTTTCGGACATCCGAACTTCTCCATTTTCTCCATGATCTTAGGCAGGACACTTTCCGAGCTGGCCGTTGAGTAGGCAAGTAGCAGCTCACTTTTCAAAATTTTGACCATAGTCCAGAGACGAGTACCGCAGAGCTTGGCGATAATTCCAAAAACAATCACAATGAATAGCAGCATGGAGCCGTACACCGACAAAACAAGCTTCAATAACGGCCACAATGATGCCAGCCCAAACTTGGCTACTGTCGTTCCAATCAGTGCAAATACACCGAACGGAGCCAAGCGCATCACCTGATTGGTTACCCAGAACATAGCGTCGGCTACGCCTTCGAAGAAATTCAGCACAGGCTTGCCCTTGTTACCAATCGCCGCTACCCCTAGTCCGAACAAGACGGAGAAAAAGATAATAGCCAGCATATCCCCTTCGCCCAGCGCTTGAAAAATATTAGTAGGAACAATATGGACAATCGTATCCATAAAGCTGTGGCCTGACTTTTCAGCCGTCTCCACGTAGCTATGGATATCACTCTTGGCCAGGTGGGACATGTCTACACCGTCTCCGGGACGAACCAGATTCGCAACCAGCAATCCGAAAAGGATGGCAATGGTCGTCACAATTTCAAAGTACACAATAGACTTTCCGCCGAGCTTGCCCAGCTTTTTAATATCTCCGACGCCGGCTACGCCTATAATAAGAGTTGAGATCACAATAGGCACGACAATCATCTTAATCAACCGGATAAAAATATCGCCGATCGGCTTTAAGTAGACTTCCACCCCTGAATTGCCGTAAAATAAGGCACCAATAATAATACCTAAAGCCAGACCGATAAAGATTTGCATTGTCAAATTAATCTTTTTCACTTCGTGTCCCCCCTGGCTGATTTGTATATTTTTGCAGTATGCTGTTCTTAATATTCAAATGGTGTTATTTATACTACAGTCTGATCTATAAAAACCGACAATTATCTACACCTGTATTTGTTTTTTTTCAATAAATTCACCATTTTAATGTTGAATTGTGAATTTATCTCACATTGCCTTTCTAATAACACAGGAGGTGAATAATTATGAAGCTGAATATCCTCCTTTTCCTGCTTATGCTTGTGGTCGTACCACTGGCGGGCGAGCTGAATATTCACCCTTTCTCTAATACATTTCGTCTCAGCTTCGGCACGCCTGTATTTTTTTTCTTTCTGCTATCTATTCGTCATATTCTGCCTGCATTATCAGGACTGCTTGCAGGCATAGCCGTGGTGGCCTTTCGCATCTCACTCAGTTATTTCACTCACCCCGGCCCTTCCTTCGAAGAGCTGGTGACCCTGCACGGGCCTACCTTTTTTTATTACATGGTCTACGGCCTGCTCTTTCAGGTCCTTAACATTAATGCCGAGCCTTACCGCGCTCTCCGGGTAGGCATTCTCTCCGTGGGTATAGAGGTTGCGGCAAGCGTGGCGGAACTTAGCGTCCGGCGGAGCATTGACGGGGAATTCTGGGACATCGTCAAGATCAGCAAAGTGGCTCTCATGGCCATGATCCGCAGCTTCTTCGTGCTCGGGTTCTACAATATCATTCGCCTGAAGCAGTCCGTTCAGCATGAAGAGGCCCAAAGACAGCAGACCGAACGGATTCTGCTTCTGGTATCGGATCTGTACGAGGAGTCCGTCCAGCTCGGCAAAACCCTGTCGCATACAGAGCAGATCACCCGTGAAAGCTACGAGCTATATCGGGAGTTGCAGCAGGCTGAATCTCTGGAAGACAGGGACCGTTACGCCAGACAGGCACTCCGTATTTCCGGACAGGTTCATGAGATCAAAAAAGACAGTCAGCGGATTTTTGCCGGGCTGTCCAAGCTGATTGATGCGGAAAGCGGAGTGCATTACATGCCTTCTCGGGAGCTTGGGGAGCTGATCGTCCGAACGAACCGCAAATATGCCCAAGCGCTGGACAAGTCCATTCATTTCACCCTGCATGTTGACTCTTTACTGCCCAAGTTGCATGTTTATACGGTTTTGACACTCATTAATAATCTGACAGCCAATGCGGTTGAAGCGATGAAGGACAACGGAAGTATTGACGTTTCCATTCGGTTTCTACCGGGAAAAGAGGACACCGTAACCTTTAGCGTCACGGACAACGGCCCGGGGATTCCTCAGCGCAAACGGGAAATGGTCTTCACACCGGGGTATACAACCAAGTATGATGAGGAAGGACAGCCTTCGACTGGCATGGGATTGTTTTATGTGCGTGAGGTCGCGGAGAGCCTCGGAGGAACGATTGTGCTGCAACAGGAAGAAGAACACACAGACAGGGTACGGACCACTTTTACAGTCACATTGCCTTTACGGAAACTGACGGAGAAAGGAAGATAGCCCGGATGCATTTTTATATTGTGGATGACGATCAGGGAATTCGTTCTATGCTGGCAGACATTATTGAAGATGAAGGTTTAGGTGAGGTTATCGGGGAAGCAGAGGACGGTTCCTATGTGAACAGCGATCTACTGGAGCTTAACCGGATTGATATATTACTCATTGACCTGCTGATGCCGATTCGTGATGGCATTCAGACGGTACGCGCGCTCGGTGATCATTTCAGCGGCAAAATCATTATGATTTCCCGCATTGAATCCAAAAATATGATCGGCGAGGCCTACTCACTCGGTATTGAATACTACATTGCCAAGCCCTTGAATCGACTGGAGATTATTGCAGTGATTCATAAGGTGTCCGAGCGTTTGCGCATGCAGCAATCGATCACGGATATCCAGCGCACGCTACAGGGACTCTCGATGTTCACATCGAGAGGACCATCGACAACAGTAGAACCGACCAAAAGCATCACAACTTCCGGGCAGTTTCTGCTCTCCGAAATGGGAATGATCGGCGAAGCAGGCAGTATGGATTTGCTGGACATGCTGGAATATCTGGACCAGTATGAGGAAGATACGGGTAACCTATCCCCCTATCTGTTCCCACCGTTGAAGGATATCTTCGCGAATGTAGCCTTGAAACGGCTGGGAAGCTCGGCTTCTGCGACAGAGCTGAGTAAGGAAATCAAAGCATCTGAGCAGCGCGTCCGCCGCGCTATTTTCCAGACACTAAGCCATATCGTGTCGCTCGGATTGACGGATTACACCCACCCTAAATTTGAAAATTATGCGTCCAAATTTTTTGATTTTACAGAAATCCGCAAAAAAATGCTGGAACTGCAAAACAATGTGGAGCCCTCGCTGTCTCAAGCCCGGATCAATACAAAAAAATTTGTACAGGTGTTCTATATGGAGGCCAAAAGGCTGCTACATTAAAAAAGCACCTGCTTACCCCCTAATGTGCCACCACATGAGAAGGGTTACGCAGATGCCATTTGGTTAAAAAATGCTGATCATCTTCTAGTCTTTTGGTTCCACACTCTTGTCCTGGCGTTCCATTGCACCCAAAAAACCGACACCATCGGACAACAATCGTTTCAAGACATTTAATTCCTCCGTACTGTAACGATCTAAAAATTGAAGCAACTGATGCTGTACTTTATTGTGAAGCCGCTCATGCACAAGAAAGAGCTTTTTACCCAACGGGGTTAGACGAAAATAAATTTCTTTTTTGTTGTCGTTAAGCTGGGTTCTGCGAATCCAGCCTTCCTTGAGCAGTTTGGTGCTGACTTTCGAAACCGTACCTTTGCTCAGCTCAATCCGATCCGCTAATGTCGTAACATTAATCGGCTCATGCCTCCCGATACAGTCAATGACGTGAACATCAGTCAGTTTGAGCGAAGCATTCCCATCAAAATGCTCGTGGACTTCTTCGAGAAAAGACATACTCTCTCTCTGCTGATACTGCTCCAGCTGATGGTTAGTTTTGATAAGCAGGTCATAGACGTGCTGAATGATTGTGGCTTTTTCCATACAAACCGATAGTCACTCCTTTGGCGTATCCCTCCGTTCATTATAGCTTAAATTTGTTTCAAAAGAAACAATATAAGATACGAAAAGCTCCCCTTTAACATTTTCGCATCTAAATAAAAATCATACTGATTCATGATTTTTCGTTTCTCATGAAACAATTTTATTGTAATTATATTGAGAATAATTATCAACTACTTTTTTCAGAAAATTCTTCTCTCTCGCAAACCATGCTTTAATTTTCATTTCCAAAAATTTAATTGTATAATCGTAAAATGAGACAAGCTCTTATGAAAGGGATGATCTTACATGTCGGATGCAAACCAATTATTCGGTCAAGCACTGGTTAAATCGCTGGTCGGTGAACGTGGACATATTCGAGTGGCTCGGGCTTTGCCGGATATCGACGCTGAACTGGCAGGTAAAAAAAATGTAGAAATGCCCTACAGCATTTATCAACTGTTGAAGCATATGAGCTACTGGCAGCAATTTATGCTGGAGCATTTGGAAGGTCGGAAGCCCCAACTTCCGGGCAATGTGATGGAAAGCTGGCCCGAAGAAACCGGACCGCAAAGTGAAGAAGCATGGCAGGCAGTTATTAAGGAATTTTTGCATGGCGTAGATCAGGCTGTAAAGATTGCCGAAACCGCACAGCTGGATGATTCGCTGGCCCATTTCCCCGGTGAAACGAAAGCGGGACTGCTGCGGAATATCGCTTCCCACAACTCATATCATTTGGGCGAAATCGTGCTGCTGCGCCGTATTTATGGAGCTTGGCCGCCGCCTGGAGGGGGCTTTCCCGCTTAAAGGGAAAACTGTGCCCTCGGGAAATCAGGCACAATGAGGAGCACACCTGCGTATCCTAGGGAGAATTACTCCCCTTGTGCCCTGCTTACTTATACTCATCCTACCTTGATTTGGAGCCCTTTATGCGTCATCAGGAGCAATCAGAAAAATGGTCCCCCATTATGCATAATCAAAGAGAGGTTTCGAGGATATGAAGAGGCGTATACATTTAAGCCATAATATCATCTGTATGATTGTCATTAGCCTTATTGCTAATATGAGCGGGAGTATGATCCTCCCGCTCTTTGCTATTTATGTAGAACAGTTCGGCATATCCGCACTCAATATGAGTATTTTATTTTCTCTATTTTATGTGGGAAGATTTCTGGGTGGAGGCTTGGCAGGACGAATTTATGAAAAGATTGGCGCAAAGCGCTTGGGGCTGAGCTTACTCTTCGCTGAAATCATTTGTATGCTCTTGTTCCCGGTTGCAGAAAGCTTCTTCATTCTATCCATCCTTAGACTCCTTCAAGGCTTGGTGGCGATAGGATTAACCGTCTTTGTAAGAGTCACCATTAACCAGATCAGTACCACGGAGAATAGAGGTATCCTCAATGGATATATCAGCAGCAGCGAAGGTGCAGGTACGATTTTGGGACCTATCATGAGTGGAATCATTGTTTCCTATTTTACTTTAGCTGTCCCGTTCTATTTCGTCGCTATTTTTTCCTGTATATCCTTCGTTGCCGTCTCCAGAATGACATTCCCCCGTCTCTCTTCCAAACCTCAGCAGCAGCAAGAACCCCTTCATGAATCGAAAAGAAAAACCATGCTAACGAAACAGCTACTGCTCTATTCCACCGTTCATTTCCTTGAAATGAGTGCATTCGCCATATTTTTAACGTACTTCTCTGTGTATGCAACCTACAAGCTCCATTGGGGCCCTGTAGAAATCAGCTTGGCTTTTACAATCATCGGGGTATCGACGTTTGTATCAGCACCCTTTATTGGCAAAGTATCCGATCTGCTCAAAGATCGCTTAATCCTCAGTATTATTGGCCTGTTGCTGATCATGGTGGAAATAGCCTTGTTTCTTTGGTTCAAGGAACCATGGATTGTATACTTGGGGATGTTCATCGGAGGCATTGGCGGAGCCAGTTATCTGGATTCTTTTTACTCCCAACTGGGGGATGTCATTCCTGAGGAAAATAGAAGTTCATTTATCGGCAACGTCGTATCATTTTCGGAATTAGGGGCCATTGTCTCTCCAATCATCGCAGGCGTACTCATTGAACGTTTTAACATAAATGCCCCTTTTTATTACAATATGCTTTTGGTGCTTATGGCTATTGTTATCCAATACTTCATTCGGTTAAAGTTGAAATCCTCAAGAAAAAGGCCACTTGCATAAGCAGGCAGCCTGTTCCTTGACCTATAATTACAGCTCCAATTCAACTGCAACCCCGAAATGATCGGATACGACTAATCCCGTTTTTCCGTTCAACACGACAGTTGAAGATTGAACCTGTACGGGTTTGTTGGAAAAAATATAGTCAATCCGCAGCGGTTCGGCGTTACTTTCCCAGCCTGCAATGGCTTTGATGACCGTATGGCCTTCATCACGTACCGTTGCGTTCGGATAGGTGTCCGACCAGCCGGATTGCAGCACATAGTCATACCCTTCCCCGCGCACTTCAGCCGCATTGTTGAAATCCCCCATCATAAAAACAGGCGTCGGCGCAAAAGGATTCAATACCTCCGTTGTACGGTCCCATAGTCCACGGAAGGATTCCTCATCATTCCACCAGTTGTAGTGCCCGCTCACAAACCAAGCCGATACTCCATCCACCGCAGTTTGCACGCCCACAATTTTACGGGATCGGTAGTTGTCATAGTCCCGTAGCGAGGAAACATATTCGTTCACCGTGCCTGTAATCGGTGTTTTGGACAAAATCGCCAAGCCCTCATCGTATTTGGCAAAGCCAATATGTGCGGGGGCCCACGTCCAATAATAGGTATCGGACAATAACCCATTCAGCACATAAGCGTAATTATCGCGCTTAATGACCACCTCAGGATCAGCGCTATAGTAAGCGCCCAAATCGTCCGGCGATAAAGGAGCCTCGTCCATAGACTGGTTCACTTCCTGCAAAGCAATGATATCGAACTGCTGCTCATGAATAAAAGCGGCCAGTTGTTTTAGCTTTTCGAGCTGATTTTCTTCCATCCAAGCATGTACATTTAAGGTTAACAATTTCAAAGTAATCACCTGTTGAGTATGTCTTGTATATCTGATTTGAGCACATCGGCCTTCGGTCCGTAAACCGCCTGTACCCCATTATCTACTTTAATTAAGCCCAGAGCGCCCAACGCTTTCCATGTCTTTTCGTCCCCGACGGCATCTGTATCCTTCACCGTCACACGCAGACGGGTCATGCAGGCATCGACCTCGACAATGTTCTGCTCACCCCCAAGCGTTTTGATGATATCTGCCGCCAATTGATTCTGAGGGGAAACGGCCGCTACATGACCTGTATCCAAATCCGCGCTGCCAGTCCCTCCAGCCTCCTGAGGCTCCTCATCCGTATAGTTCCCCAGTCTTCCCGGCGTAGCCATTTGGAATTTGCCGATCATAAAATAAGCGATAAAGTAAGTCACCACCGCAAATACAACACAAGTCAGCACGAAATTGATAATGTCCTGCACCAAACCCGCATTTATAGACAACGGTAATCGAGTCAGCAACTCAATCATACCAAACGAATGTAAACGCAAATGTATGATGTCCGCCATTCCGAACGCAATTCCGGTAAGAATAGCATAAACCACGTACAGTACAGGCGCTACGAACATAAACATAAATTCCAGCGGCTCCGTTACCCCTGTCAAAAAGACAGCAGCGGCGGCTGAAAAAATCATCGACTTGTACTTGCTTCGCTTATCCTTGTCTACACGGCGATACATAGCCACCGCCAGTCCCATAAGGATTCCCGCTCCGCCGATCATTTGCCCTACCTTAAAGCGGGCAGGCGTCACGCCTTCCAACAAGCTATTGTAGGCTGTCGGATCGGTACCACGAAGCGCACTCAGGTCGCTTGCCCAAGCCAGCCACAGCGGGTCCTGTCCAGCAACGACGCTGCCCGCCCCGGAACCCGTAAGCGTCGTGTAAACGCCACCAAGTTGAGTATAGTTAATAGGAACCGTCAGCATATGGTGAAGCCCGAAGGGAATTAACAGTCTTTCCAGTGTACCATAGACAAATGGCGCTACAAAAGGAGCCGATTCCCCAGAGGTCGCCAACCAAACACCAAACTGGTTAATCCCTCCCTGGATAAATGGCCAGATGGCAGACATGATCAAACTAACGATGACAGACCATAAAATCACGACAAAAGGAACAAAACGTTTACCGTTAAAAAAGGCTAAAGCGTCCGGCAGCTTGCGGTAATTGTAGTATTTGTTAAATACCACTGCCCCGACGAACCCGGAGATGATACCGACAAACACGCCCATATTGAGTGCAGGTGCCCCTAAGACAGAAGTAAAATAGCCACTGACCGGAATAGATGCACCAAAGAGAGTATGGGTGGTTGCCCCCTCCTGCGTTAGCATCTTCGAGGATACGCCCAAAATCGTTCCTGTTGAAATATTAATAAGAATAAAAGCAATTAAGGCGGCAAAAGCCCCGCCAGCCCGTTCCTTGGCCCAGGAACCGCCGATTGCCACCGCAAACAGAATGTGTAAATTGTTAATGATGCCCCAACCCAAATTTTCCATGACCCCACCGACGGTCAACCAGACATGAACATCACCAGCCAGCATTGCCACCACTTTACCGAGCGAAATCATAATTCCGGCCGCTGGCATGACAGCGACAACCACAAGCAGTGCTTTCCCAAGCTTTTGCCAAAAATCAAATGATAGAAGTTTTTTCATTTCTCCATCAATCTCCATCCATATAGTATGTATAGCGTTGTTTGTTACCTCGTAAATAAATGCAATCGGTTGCACAATTATTATAATGATATCGCTTTCTATTGGCAATACCCTGATTGTAAACATCTTGGTTAATGACGATGTAAAAGCTCGAAAAAAGTCGCGAATTTGTTGATTTTCGAGCAATATCGTATGATAGAACATAATATTTCCTGCTTGAGATAGCAAAAGGAGAAGAAGACGATGGCAGTAACCATCAAAGATGTCGCAAAGCGTGCCAATGTTGCTACTTCCACCGTGTCCCGTGTCATTCAAGACAGCCCAAAAATTAGCGAGGCCACCAAGGCACGTGTCCGCAAAGAAATGAAGGCGCTTGGCTATGAGCCCAATTATTCAGCCCAAAGTCTGGCTAACCGTGTCACACAGTCGATTGGCATTATTATGCCTGAATCGGATGTGGCGATCTTTCAAAACCCGTTCTTTCCGGAAAGCCTTCGCGGGATCAGCGAATGGGTAAATGAGCATAACTATACACTGTCGATTGTCACAGGAAAAACGAGCGATGAATTGCTATCCCGCGTGAAGCTGATGACGCGAACCGGACGTGTTGACGGCTATATTGTCTTGTATTCCAAGCAAGAGGATAAAATCGTGGAGTATTTTCATAAAGAAAAAATACCTTACACTGTAATCGGCAAGCCTCAGCAATTTATCAGTGAAACCACTCATGTGGACAACGATAACTATCAGGCCGCCAAGGACGTGGTCACTTATTTGATCCGTCTGAATCATCAGCGTATTGCTTATGTTGGCGGAGATCATGAACGCACTGTGAATACCGAAAGACTCAGGGGCTATCAGGATGCGCTGCGGGAGGCCCATTTGCCTCTACCGGACGAGTACGTTGTCAGGGAGCCTTTTACCCTGGAGGACATACGGACGCTATTGCAGGTTTCCCCGCCGCCTACCGCTATGATCGTCAATGACGACCTTGTAGCGATGGCTGTACAGAAATTTCTGTCCCAACTGGGCGTATCCATGCCAGAACAGCTTTCCATGGTGAGCTTTAACAATCTGATGCTGGCTGAGCTGATGAATCCCCCTCTTTCTTCCGTAGATATTGATATCTTCACCCTTGGTTATCAGGCGGCCAAAAGTCTGATCGAAAAAATCGAAGACCCCAAGGAACTGACCAAACATATCATCGTTCCCCACCGGATTGTAGAACGCGAATCCAGTCAGAAGCTACCGTACTCCGAGGAATGAACAAAAAACTGATTTTGTGGACATCCATAAAATCAGTTTTTTTGCGTTGACAGGGCAATCGGTTGCACTATATACTGAACTCGCTCATATACTGGTTTCGTTAAAACAACGAATTCATTTTCCGAGAGGGGTACGCAATCATGGTTTATAACCGATTATTTGACGTAGATAACTGGAAACTGACAACCCACACTCTACATACAACACACATGCGATTACAAGAAAGCATAATGTCCATAGGCAACGGTTATATGGGCATGCGCGGCAATTTTGAAGAAGCCTATTCAGGTGATCATCATCAAGGAACTTATATCTCCGGTGTCTGGTTCCCCGACAAAACAAAGGTCGGCTGGTGGAAAAACGGCTATCCCGAGTATTTTGGCAAGGTCATCAACGCCATGAATTTTATCGGCATCGGTCTGATCGTGAACCAGCAGGAAGTGGACTTATTTACGGCCCACATCAGTGATTTTGTGCAGGAACTGGACATGAAGCAAGGTATTCTGCGGCGTGCCTGTACCGTGAACGGTCAGGTTCGTATCACTACGGAACGTTTTCTAAGCATCACCACTCGTGAACTATGCCTGATTGATTACCAGGCAACCAATATAAGCGAGCAGCCTCTAACGATTGAGCTTGTTCCTTATTTGGACGGTAATACGAGAAATGAGGACACCAACTATGATGAGGTGTTCTGGCTGGAGGAAGCGCGCGAGGTTCAGGAACAATTCATCAGCCTATCCACAACGACGATAGACAATTCGTTTGGTATTCCGCGTTTTACCGTAAACGCTACCATGGGTATTGTGACCGCAGGACAGGATCAGCAAACGACGGAAGAGGGCTTTTTGTATGCTGCACGCCACTATCAATATACCGTTGCTCCAGGTGACAGTGCTCATCTGCAAAAAATCGTGGCTGTCACCACCTCACGTGACATAGAAAGGGATGCGTTGATTCCACAAGCTGAACGTCTCGCCGTGGAAGCCGTGAACAAAGGATACACACTGCTTAAGCAGGAGCATATCGCCGCTTGGGACGGACGTTGGGAGAAAGCAGATGTTGAAATCGAAGGGGATACAGAGGCCCAGCAGGGAATACGTTTTAACATTTTCCAGCTATTCTCTACGTACTACGGTGAAGACGCCCGCCTGAACATTGGCCCCAAGGGCTTTACGGGTGAAAAATATGGCGGTGCCACGTATTGGGATACGGAGGCGTACGCTGTGCCGATGTATTTGGCGCTGGCAGATCCTGATGTGACTAAAAACCTGCTGCTATACCGCTACCATCAATTGGAGGGTGCCAAGCATAATGCGGCACAGCAAGGACTGCAGGGCGCACTGTATCCTATGGTCACCTTTACGGGTGTGGAATGCCATAACGAATGGGAAATTACCTTCGAGGAAATTCACCGTAACGGGGCCATTGCCTATGCCATTTACAATTACACCAACTACACGGGCGACTTGGCCTATTTACGGGAATATGGAATAGATGTACTGGTCGAAATTAGCCGCTTCTGGGCGGATCGTGTTCATTTTTCCCATCGCCATCAGCAGTATATGATCCACGGGGTTACCGGGCCGAACGAATACGAAAACAACGTCAATAACAACTGGTATACCAATACACTGGCTGCATGGGTTTTAAAATATACGTTATCGGTCTTGTCTCAAACTTCTTCAGAGAAATCGGAGAGGCTGGCTGTTACCGAGGATGAGCTTGCGCATTGGCAGGATATCATCAACCGTATGTACTATCCCTACGATGAGGAACGGGGCATATTCGTACAGCATGATACCTTTCTGGATAAGGATTTGCAGCCTGTATCCTCCCTTGATCCAAGTCATCTGCCGCTAAATCAGAAATGGTCATGGGATAAAATCCTCCGTTCCTGCTTCATCAAGCAGGCGGATGTGCTACAGGGTCTGTATTTCTTCGGAGATCAGTTCACGCTGGAGGAAAAAGTGCGCAATTTTGCATTTTATGAGCCGATGACCGTTCATGAATCCAGTCTGTCCCCATCCATTCACGCCGTGCTGGCCGCTGAGCTCAAAATGGAGGAAAAAGCAGTCCAGATGTATCAACGGACGGCTCGTCTGGATCTGGATAATTATAATAACGATACCGAGGACGGTCTGCATATTACCTCCATGACGGGAAGCTGGCTGGCGATTGTGCAGGGCTTTGCCGGAATGAGAACGTATAACGAAACATTGAGCTTCTCCCCCTTCCTGCCTCAGGGCTGGAGCAAATATACGTTTAAAATCAACTATCGCGGTCGCTTGCTAAGTATTCTCGTACAGGAAAATGAAGTAATCATTACGCTGTTGGACGGAGAACCCTTGACGCTGGAGCTGTATGGACAGCCGACACATATAACCAATGGGCAACCGTTAATGACGAGCAGTGTTTCATAAATACGGGCAGACAAGGGGGAGAAGCGAATGAAGGCAGTGATTTTTGACTTGGACGGCGTGATTACAGATACCGCCGAATACCATTTTCAGGCATGGGACAGCTTGGCGGCGGCGTTGGGCATTCCTTTTGATCGAGAATTTAATGAGCAGCTAAAAGGGATCAGCCGAACGGAATCACTCGACAAAATATTGGCGCGGGGTGAAGCGGACGCACATACTGCCGAGGATAAGCTGGAGCTGGCTGCACGGAAAAATATGGAGTACCAGCGGCTCATCTCGGCTTTGACCCCGGCAGACGTACTACCGGGCATCCATGCACTTCTAATGGAGTTACGCGACGCCAGGATCGGAATTGCGCTGGCCTCTGCGAGCAAAAACGCAGCGTTTATACTGGATAGGCTGGAGCTGACACACTATTTTGACAGTGTGGTGGATGTCACAGCCATTCGGCATGGCAAGCCTGACCCGGAAATCTTCCTCACCGGAGCCGTGAATCTGGGTGTTCAGCCTGCCGGCTGTATCGGTATAGAGGACGCTCAGGCCGGAATCCAGGCGATCAAGAGTGCAGGAATGTTCGCGGTCGGTGTGGGCACGCCCTCGCAAATGCAAGGTGCCGATATCGTGGTGGCTACTACCGCCGAGTTGTCTTTGAGGATGTTGGAGGAGCATTTTTTCAGGGGATGAAGAAGGGAAAGAATATAAAAAAATGACCTGTCTCTGTGACAGGTCATTTTAGTGTGTTTATGACTTGAAGGACTTTCTCTTTGGTATCTGGGTGATTATTCGCATATTCTGTGAAGGCTTCTTGCAAAATGGTTCTTTGATCCTTTTCGGTAACAAATGACCAGGTACGCAGCATTGTAGCGAACTCTTCCGGAAATCTAAAAGATAGCGCATTCCTTGCCAAAGCGATTACCTCCTATTCTTAATAGCTTGTGATAAAGCAGCCAGTGAAATAACCAGACCGACCAAAGCGATGATAAGGGTAACAGTTTGCATACTGATGCCTCCTTTATGGTTTCTCGAATTTGTAAAATATAATTTACAACAGAGAATGAAGAGGGTAAGATAAGCATAAGATGATAGGGTGCAGGAAGGGGATTGCTCCCCAACCTTGCTGATGATTCAAGCCTTCTTACGTTGCAGCGTAAGGGGCTTTTTACTTTACCCGGCGGTTATTTTTCTTGGCTGTTTGGAAGTTCATCCAAGCGGCTGCGAGATTAACCAGTGCCGTGAGTAGAAGTACAATCGCGGTCCCCATCGTCTTAGGTTCTCCTTTCCGGAGTGCTTACTACACCCTCTGAAATTATATTACTATACATACGTACTGCCATCAATACGAGATTCCCGCATCCTCACGCAGCCACTGGAGCACGTCCCGTTGGTTGTCGGGTGAGACACCGTGGTCTGTCGGGTACGTTTTGAACGTGCAGTGAGATGTCCGGGTCTGGAAATACGCTGCGGTCTCATGACCGATCTTCATTGGAAATACGGAATCGTATCCGCCGTAGGAAATAAATACGGATACGTCCTCCGTGCTTTGCAGCGCGTATTCCGTTTTCACAAAGTCAGGCACATAGCCGTTCAACGCCACGATTCCCTTCAATTGGTTACCCAGCGTAACTCCGTACATGTCTTGTTCATTGGAGCCTTTACCGTGCAGTGTAAACATGGACACTTTCCATCTGCTCCCTCCACCTCAATTTACGTCCCAGCATTTTACATTATTCGTTTCCATTCGCTCGCAGGTACAATATATAGACGGACAGAATCATTCCGATCTATTATATTGCCGAATAAAAACCGCTCTCTGGATTAATACAAATACTCGTTCATGAACTGATATAATGGAAGTGTTAAGCTGTCATCAGATTGACTATTCTCTCTTAGGAGACTAATGCATATGAAACCAACCTATCTTATGGATGATATACAGTGGCAGCAGCTTATCCAGAACGTGGCTGACCATTTTAATGACGTGACGATTAAACGCGGCTTTCAATATTTCAAGCAAGGAAAGGTAAAAGAATTTACATTGCCTGACGCCGACCATATCGCGGCTGTCGTAGATGGAAGCGAGCTTTACGAGGTCGATCTCCACTTGAGCGCTTTTGCTGCCAGCCGATGTACATGTCCGGTTCATAAGAACTGCAAGCACATGATCGCCGCACTGCTGAAATATGCGAATATGCAGGAGCGTTCCGTACATGCGTTGGTGAACGCCCATTCAGCGGGCTTCACCCGGTTGGCCACCAAATCTGACGCGCGCACCACCGCGCCTGCTTCCCGGTCCACTCCTTCACCGGATCGCAAGCAGGCTGCCAGAAACACGCTCAGCAAAACAGCAAGCCGCATACTGAATTTGCCCATCTCGGAATGGCATGACTTGTTCGATCAGTGCATCGCCCTTATCCACATGAATACGCAAAATTCCCAATATGCACAAAGCGCGCTGGCCTCAATATATGCTGTGAAGCCGCCGCTTTCACCCGGCATGGAACAGTTGTATGAATTGCACGCTCATCTGCGTGTGCTGGAAAAGCTGGTGCCTCAGTCACCTATGCCAGGCTATCCCACCCATTCCTATATGGGATATTACACGCAAATCGCCGCCGATGAGCTTAAAGAAGCTATCGAGCGTGATTTTGAGAGCCAGCTTGTCCTAACACCTGCCCTAACCAATGAACCGATGCAAGAAGCACGCATGGCAGAGACCTTGGCCTATTTACGCCGAAAAATGCTGGCAGAATCGCGTAACGGCACTTATTTTTCAGACGCGTACTACCGATTTTGGCTAAATTGGATGCGTCCCAAACAGAAAGATTCCACTTCCAGCATATATGCGGAGGAATTACAGCATTTACGGGCGGCTGAGGATGAGCTTGGTACAGCTTTGGCCCGGCTTCCCTGGATGCTGGCCCAAAGCTGGATGTATTTTTACCAGTCTCAGGATGATCAAGCCTGGTCACTGCTTGAGAAGGCCGAAAAGGCTTTTCCGCTAAAAATCTCTTCCAGTCAACTGCTTTTGTTCTTACATGCCTTACGTGAAGCCGAGGAATGGTCGCGCCTCAAGGACGGACTACGGCATATCGGCCCCTTGCTCCACAGCCATCGGGACGATCATTTGCACGATTATATGAACGATTGGGATACGGTTTTGCAGCATCTTCCAGAAGCAGAACAGGAAATGTGGGATACACTGGTCGGAATGCTTCCTTTTGCCGGGGGAATGTATGAAGAAGCACTGCTTGCCCACGACAAATGGCGGCAATGGATCGACTACCAGTTAAGTATACGCAGCGAGCCTTTGAGTTTTCGGGTGAGCGTGTTGCAGCCCATTGAAAAGAACGCACCGGAGCTGCTGCTGCCCTTCTACCATCAGGCGGTGGAACGATATGTGCTGGAAAAAAACAGATCCAGCTACAAAGCGGCGGTCAAGCTGTTGAAGCGGCTGTTCAAGCTATACAAAAAAATGAAGCAAGAGCCGCGCTGGGAGCTGTTCTTCGCGACCTTCACCAGCCGCCATAGCCGCCTGCGGGCGCTACAGGAGGAATTGCGGAAAGGGAAATTGTTATCATGAGCCAATATACGGAGACGATTACGGTACACATCCAGTTAACCACCTATGGAGACGCGCTTATTTATGGCGATTCGTCTATGAACTACAGCATTTCCGGCCAAATCCTGAAGCAGCGTTTATTTGCTTGGCATGAGGCTTCTTTCTATGGCACCGAGCTGGAGATTCAGCACGTTCAGGACACGGATATTATCCTCCTCCCCTCGGAGCAGGTGATTCCCTTTCTGACGGAGCGCAAATGGCTGGAGCATATCGAATGGATCTGGGACGAGGACAATGCCCCGTGGCTTCGATTGATCCCTCTACTTGCCCATTGCATTGAAGCGAAAGCCTACGTGCCCAGCTTCACAGCATTTCAGACAGGGAAGCTGCAATGGATTTGGGATACGGAAGCACTGGAGGCGGCGGAGGCGCGAGAGGCGTTAGAATCGGGGAAAACGCTGGAAAGCACCAAACCGGCAGAGCTTGCTCTGCTTGACAGCCTGGAGAAGGACGAGCGCGAAGGGCTGGCTGCGGCGTTCTCGGCCACCGTGTTTCAACGCTGGTACGGCACCGAAGCGGAAGCCGCCGATTTGCGAAGAGAATATCCAATTCTCTTCGCCCAAAACCGCCCGGCCGCGGCTGGTCTGGACGCGCGGGCATGGCTTATCGCTATCGGCTGGAAGGCCGATACCGCGCCCTTCCGCCCGCTCCTGCAACTGCTGGAGCCAGAGCTGGAGGACGACGATCCGTCGTGGCAGCTCAAGCTTGTGTTGCAGGACAAGCAGGACCCGGCACTGCTGGTGCCTGTACGGCTAGCCGACGATGGATACGCATCCGGCCCGTGGCCCGATGCGTGGACAGCCCATGTGCGTGAGCGCTCAGCCGGATGGCTGGAGCGCTTGACCGCGATTTTGCCCGCCGGGCAGCGGACCGGAAGCCGCGATGACGTGCTGGATCGCCCGCTCTCCGACGAGGCGGCGTGGCAATTCCTGACGACCGACAGCCATCGCTTGCTGGAAGGCGGTTGGCAGGTACTGCTGCCCGCTTGGTGGGAAGCAGCCACCCGCAAGAAGCCGAAGCTGCGGGCCAAGGTCCGCCCTGGCGAAGGCGGGAGCGAGCGAGCGAAGGGCGGCTCGCTGTTCGGACTGGACTCGATTGTCCAGTTCGATTGGCGTGTTGCCATTGGCGATGCCGATCTGAGCGAGTCCGAGTTCGCCGAGCTGGTGGCCCGCAACGAGCGGCTGGTGCGCTTCCGCGGGCAATGGATCGCACTCGATCCCGCGCTGCTGGCGCAAATCCGTCGGGCCATGGCCGGGATCGACAGCACTCAGGGATTGTCGTTTCAGGACATCCTGCAGCTACACCTGCTCGGCAACGCTGATGAGGCGGAGAGCGACGCTACGGGAGAACAGCCGGAGGATGCGGCACGCTTCCGGCTGGAGGTCGAGCTGAACGGGCATCTGCTGAAGCTGATCAGCCAGCTTGGGCGACAGTCGGAATGGCCCGCACTGGAGGTGCCGGATGGACTGCAAGCCGAGCTGCGGACGTATCAGCGGGACGGATACGCGTGGCTTGCCTTTTTACGGCGCTTTGGACTGGGCGCCTGCCTTGCCGACGATATGGGGCTTGGCAAAACGGTGCAGTTTATTGCCTATTTGCTACATCTACAGGACATCGCAGCAGAGACGAGCGTCCGCTCCAGCTCGCTGCTGATTTGTCCAACTTCGGTACTGGGCAACTGGCAGAAGGAACTTAGCCGATTCGCCCCTTCATTGAAGGTCATGCTCCACTATGGAAGCAAGCGGGATCAGGGAGACTTGTTCCGCGAAGAAGTCGAGCAAGCCGATGTCATCCTGACCTCCTTTGCAACAGCGACCCTTGATCAAGAGCAGCTGCAAAGCATAACCTGGGACTCGGTTTGCCTGGATGAAGCGCAGAACATTAAAAATTCGCAAACCAAGCAATCCAGTGCCGTCCGCAGCTTCCCTGCCCGGCATCGTATAGCGCTAACCGGGACGCCTATTGAAAATCGGCTGTCCGAGCTATGGTCGATTTATGATTTTATCAATCCCGGTTATCTGGGCAGC
This sequence comes from Paenibacillus sp. RC73, assembly GCF_044908085.1. Classification (NCBI taxonomy): domain Bacteria; kingdom Bacillati; phylum Bacillota; class Bacilli; order Caryophanales; family Paenibacillaceae; genus Paenibacillus; species Paenibacillus sp. RC73. The sequence continues at coordinate 116,918 of NZ_JBIYCV010000009.1, read as the reverse complement.
GCACGCTCCTTCAGCAATCGGTTCATCAATGCTATCGAGAAGGAACATAACGAACAACGAACGATAGACCTGCAAAAACTAGTTCAGCCCTTCATGCTGCGACGCAAGAAGAAAGACCCGGCTATACAGCTTGATTTGCCCGAGAAAAATGAGATGAAAACGTATATTCACCTCACCTCCGAGCAGGGAGCGCTCTATGACCAAATTGTTAAAGAGCTCATGGAACGGATGCACAAGCTGGAGGGGATTGAGCGAAAAGGTGCTATATTATCTGCCCTTACCCAGTTGAAGCAGCTTTGCGATCATCCTGCGCTCTTAACCAAGGAGGCAGCCCCGGATGCCACGGCTTCCGGCTATAGTCAGCCCGATTTCGAAGCAGTTATCAGCCGTTCATCCAAGCTGGAGCGTATTTTGGCCATGGTCAAGGAGCTGCGGGAGGAAGGCGAGCGCTGCCTTATTTTCACACAGTATATTGGCATGGGACGTATGCTCCAGCAGGTGCTCGCTCAAGAGCTGCAAGAGCCGGTGCTCTACCTCAACGGTAGCACGTCCAAAACCGCCCGTGACCGGATGATTGATCAGTTCCAAGCTCACACACTGCCGTCAGACGAGCAGCCGTCCGTATTTATTTTGTCGCTCAAGGCCGGGGGCGTGGGTCTGAATCTGACAGCTGCCAACCACGTCTTTCACTTCGACCGCTGGTGGAATCCGGCTGTTGAAAATCAGGCCACAGACCGCGCCTACCGGATGGGACAAACGAAGGACGTACAGGTGCACAAGTTCATCTCGCTGGGCACGCTGGAGGAACGTATTGACGAAATGCTGGAGAGCAAGCAGCAGCTTAGCGACCAAATCATTTCCAGCACCGAGGGCTGGATTACCGAGCTGTCGACAGACGCATTAAAAGAACTCTTTACACTACGTCGCGACTGGGCGTGATGAGGTCTATAAACCTATTTTTGAAGAAGTAGTTTATCGCACGGTTCGAAACTCCTTTGTGTGCATCTACTATCACATCACAACAAAGGAGTTGATAGGTAATGGCCATTCGTCCTCCTCAAACCTTAAAGTCTACGGGCAGAAAGGTTCCTGTTACGAAATATCGTAATGTGAGTCCTACGCAAACCTTTAGCCGGTTTACGGTCATTTGGGCTCGTAATGATGGAGTACCTTTTATTACAACGGGATTTTTTGCAGTCCTCCGCCGTACAGATGAAAGCTTTGTGCAAGCTGCCAATTTCGACAGTTTCGGCACAGTCCGATTCAACAATGTGCGTACACCTACGAACCAGCCTTATATTCTACGTACCTTTAGAGACGACGGAACGCTGTTCCGGGTCAGATCGGTACCTGCTGGTGTGTCCTCGTATGTCGTTATCGGTTAAGTGCTTGCCGAACGCAGTCTGAAAATGTATACGAAAAGAAGCAGCCAGGAACAGAGTACATCTGTCCTGGCTGCTTCTTATTCCAAAGCTATTTTCCAATATATTTATTCGGAATCTTCCACCGTTTCTGTAGCTTTCGAAGCGACTGCTTTGTATGCTGTTTTAAGCCAGTTTTCACTCGACCAGTTCAGCTTGCCTGCACCTGCTCCGTCCTTAGCTTGCAATTGAGCAACCAGGTTCTCAGGATCTTCGGCTGTGTAGCTGTAAGGCAACGTTGTGAATCCATTCCAGGAGAAGTTCTTACCTTTTACAGGATAAGGGGCTAACGGGCTATTTGCATCTTCGCTGCCCCCTCTGAATACTTTACCGTTGTCAGAGAAGATAACATCTTCTGCTTTGATCTTACCTGTGTAGTCATCTTTTTTAGGGTCTTTTTGATTATTACGAACTGGAGAAAATACATCAATTAAATATGATTTTTCAAGTAATACCGCGCCATTTTCAGTTGAAATCGCACCATTACCTACGACGTCAAAATGGTATCCTTTGGCAGCAATCGCTTTAGCCATGTCGGATGTAATTCTGTTCTTGGCTCTAGCCAATCCGGCATCGTCCATAACGATGTTATAGGCATGGGCATTACCAGCACGCAAACGCGGCATACGGTCTTGAATATCCTTGTAGTAGTTATGGTGCAATGTTACTGCCAAATCTGCATTATCAGCGGCCATCTCAGTAGCACCGATCAGATGCGCTTTCTTTTGTCCTGCTGCGATATCAATGATATCTTCTTTACTCAAGCCTACTGCACTGCTTCTCAGATAAGCATACATAGGGTAGGAAGCTTTGTCTGCTTCCATAGCGTTAATTTGTTGAGTTACCCAGCTATTGGAGCTGCGGTCATCTCCTTTGAACAAGGACCAGGAAATGGTAACTCCGTTACTGCCTTTTTTCACATCTACCAAGCCATCATATGCTTTGTTGAATGTACAATGGTCAATCCATACTTTGGAGCTTTGGCCTTCAACCGTGATATAATCCCAGTCATTCTTGTCATAGTTCCCTTTGGTTGCTTCATCCCACTCCCAAAGTTCGTCAAATTCGAGGTTACGGAAAATCAAATTAGAGCTTCTTTTGATAACAAAGCCAGCATGTTTGATTTTAGCGCCATTTGCCGAGAAAATCGTGATTCCATTCAAGTTTTCTATATAGATTTTGCTCACACCTGTTTTCTTCAAAACAGGATTTGTCAGCACAGGGTTGTTTGCACTAAAAGGCATGACCTTCGCAGCATCAGGCATTTCGTTCCATCCCAAATCAAGATCATTCATGATCTCAATAACTTTGACTTTAGTACCTTTTTTAAGTGCCTCGTTGAGATCTACAGCGTTGTAAACCTTTTTGTAATTGGCATCGGTTTCCTTAATTTCCCCGCCACCTGTATTACCATAGGAGAAACCGGCCAGATTATAGTTAATATTTGAGGTTGCGTTTTTATCTACCCCAGGAGTTGGTTTATCTGTACCTGGTGTTGGATTCACAGGTGTTGTACCTGGATCTGCTTCAGTTGAAGCGCCAGATACGATAACATTATCGAACTGGGCAACCGCCTTGGAGGTTACCAAACCAATAGCTCCGGAAGCAAGGCTGGAATCTGTTGCGGTCAGCTCCAGCTGATCATTGACATACATCTTAATCTCCGAACCGGACAGCTCCAGCTTCACTTTGTACCAGGTATTGGTGTCCAGTTTGTATTTGTTATTGGTAGCCAGTGTCTTCATAGAACCGTTTACCTTTTTGCGAATTTCAAGTGCTCCACCCTTCTTGTTGTACAAGGATGCAGCATAAAAGTTGTTGGAATCTGTGTATCTGCCTGCAACATATACCCGATTGGAGCCATTAAAATCATCTACATATACATCCGCTTGTACGCTATAGTTCGTCCATGATGCATTACCTTTAACAGAATGGCTTTCGCTTCGACTAGATTGCTGGTATGTAGAGCCATTCCCGTCCGCGACAACAGACCAGTTCCCTGAACCTGCTGTCCAGCCTTGAGCTTCCCCTTGTTCAAAATCATCACTTACCTGTAAATTCCCATCCGCATGCGCATGACCTAGTAACGGTAACGATAAAGACAGAACCATCGTACTGCTCAACATTACACTTGCACATTTTTTCAACAAACTCGACTTCATGTAACAGTCTCCTTTTTAGATAAATTGATAAGAACCAACCAACATAACTGTATAGCTGTTTGTGCCACACGGCCTTTCCAAACAATATATGCTAGCGCAATACACTAATAATTATAGACTTATAAAATAATATTAAAATATGTCGAATTACTTATCTTTTGGTTTAAATTCTCTATTAATTTTGCATCCTTTTTCGTGAATATACCAAATACCCTTTCATAAAACCACAAAAAACCTTTTTTTGAATAAGGCATAAGGTTGTCATGTTTAAAGTGATACATTTAAAGAGGTCGACATAATGAAAAGAACCTATAGGAGTGATTAGATGCCCAGCTATCACTATGCTTCCAAAGCCGAGTTAAAAGAAGCGATTCATGCCTCCTACTTACTGTTAGACAGTGAATACAAGGAGGTTGACGAGAACCAAAAGGATATCCGTATCTCCGAAGTAGACAAAACACCCGCAGAAATCATTGCCTACCAGCTTGGATGGCTTCATCTTGTCATGTCATGGGACAAGGGCGAAAAGGAAGGAAAACCCGTCATCATGCCTGCACCAAATTATAAATGGAATAGGCTAGGCGAGCTTTACCAATCCTTTTACAAAACCTACACCCACCACTCTTTACGTGAATTACGCCAACTATTCAAGCTGACAGAGCAAAAGTGGCTGGATTGGATTGACACGCTAAGTCATGAAGAACTCTTTACGCAGGGCGTTCACAAGTGGACAGGCAGTAATCCGAAGTGGCCCATGGCTAGATGGATTCACATCAACTCAGTGGCACCGTTTAAAACATTCAGAGCCAAGATACGAAAATGGAAGAAATACAATGCTCTGCATTGATGAAAAAAAGTGCATGTTGTGCTACAATACTTGAGTTGTATCGGGATATATTCAGGGAAGGGTAAGTGAAACGCCATGCTTATTATTGGTATTGCCGGCGGTACGGGTTCCGGTAAATCAACGGTAGCACGCGCTGTCGTTGAACGTCTGGGATCAAACAAAGTGACTTTCATATCTCAGGATAACTACTATAAAGACCATTCACATCTGAGTTATGATGATCGTGCTTTGGTCAATTATGATCATCCGTTTGCCTTTGACAATGAATTGCTTATTGAGCATCTTCATTGTCTGAAAGAAGGACAAGCGACCCACGCGCCAGTGTATGACTTCACGGTTCATGCGCGTTCTACAGACGAGACGGTAGAGCTTCTGCCGAATCATATTGTTATGTTGGAGGGTCTGCACGTGCTGTCTGACGAAAAGCTTCGTCAACTGCTCGACATCAAGGTATTTGTCGACACGGATCCGGATGTGCGTATTCTTCGCCGGGTACTTCGGGATATTGAGGAGCGCGGCCGCACCATTCAGTCGATCCACGATCACTATTTGAGTACGGTCAAGCCTATGCACGAAGCATTTATTGAGCCCTCCAAGAAATACGCGGACCTGATCCTTCCTGAGGGAGGCCACAATGAGGTTGGCATTCAACTGCTGTCTATTTTGACTGAAAAATATTTGGCAGGAGATCGGACATGGGGTACGGTTTAGGGTAATCCCGGTTTGTTCAGGCTGTCGAGATCTTCTCGATGGCCTTTTTTGTCGTTTTATATGCCATTTGAACTAATTTATTTTTGGATTCCCATCCGATTTATGTTAGCATGTAAAGATTGGATACTTTATATTCGAGCCAATTTGGAAGCGTTATCAATTATGTGCCTCAAATGATGTGACGTCCGCTTTAATGGAGGTCTTTTTTTGAATAGGTATAATTACGGAGAGTGCTGCCATGAAAGAGCTATGCAATATTTTGATTGTAGATGATGAGATATTGGTACGGCAAGGGATCAAGCATCATTTATCGTGGGAACAGTATGGATTTCGCATTGTAGGCGAGGCTTCTAATGGAAAAGAAGCGTTAGAGCTGATTGAAACTTTGCGCCCGCATATTGTCATTACGGATATCGTGATGCCTATCATGGATGGCGAGGAACTGACGCGCATTGTCAGACAGAACTATCCTGATATTGAGGTCATTGTGCTCAGTAGCTACGGCGAGTTTAATTACGTGCGATCCACCTTCCAGCAAGGTGTTGCTGACTATATTTTGAAGCCCAAGCTGGACACGGATGAGCTGCTGCAAGTGCTCCAGAGAACGGCCCGCAAAATTCCGTCTATTCAGTATCAAGCAGATGCCGGGGATAATCAAATTACGATGGATCATGTGATAGAAAAGCTCATTTCCGGCTATAGCATCGACTACGATATGGAACTGCTGAAACAGGATTTTCCGTATGCCCGTTTTGCACTCATAGGCGTGGAACAGGCGGAACCACAGGGGAAAGGCCAGTCCCACCCTGCCTCGGACCTATTTTCCAGGCTCACTGATCGAGTGACATCTGCCTGTGAACAAATCGTGTTGCGGCGACTGCCGTCTGATGCAAATGCGGCTGTTTTTTTAGCCAATCTTGAGCCGCGTGAATTACACTCCTGGATGCCTGCAATCAGGGAAGTAGCTCAGGAGACGAAGCAAGTCGAGCCACAGACGGGCTGGGCGGTTAGCCGTCTATTTGATGATTTTAATCAGATTAGCGAGGTCTATCAGGATGAACTGCCAAAACTGCTCAGCTATCGCTTTTACTTCCCGGGAACTGCGCTCCTGATGGAAGACGAACTTCCCAAGCCTGTTCAGGTAAACAGCTCGTTTAACTTAAAGCAGTTCACAGAAGAGATGAAGCGCGAGCATTTTGATACAGCCTTTCAGGACTTAAGGTCTTATGTAGCTGCCATGTCCCGCAACTATACCTCCACCGCTTTTGAATTCAAATCTCTTCTCGGAAACATCGTGTTTAACATTACGACTTTGCTCGGGAATCAGGGGTATGATATGAAAGAGCTGGATGCGGCAAAATACTCCTATTTCAAAGCCATAAATGATGCACCTCATGTACATGAAGCTGTGCGATTGCTGGAGACCTTTTTAGATGAAGCGAACATGCAGATTTTGGCTAAAACGCAGCAAGGAAGCAGTGCGAGCATGAAGAAGCTGCTGGAATATATCGAGGAGCATCACGCTGAGACGCTCAATTTGACGACACTCGGTCAATATTTTCATTTTAATCCCTCCTATTTGTCGAGCTATTTTACAGCACATCATACAGAGGGCTTCAGCGAGTATTTGAACAAAATTCGGGTTGAAAAAGCTGCGGAGCTGCTGCGGTCGGGTACGATGTCCATTTCGGATATTAGCAGCACCGTCGGCTATTCGGACCCCAGCTATTTTACCAAAGTGTTCAAAAAGGTGACGGGTTACTCCCCCAGTCAATACCGCCGGGAGCATCTCCATTAGAGAGCAAACGCATATCTGCCAGCAGAAAAGAGATTGAATATGAAAAGGTATATGCATAAAATCAAATATCAAGGTCTGTTCTTTAAAATATTTGTCGTTATGGTGGTCAGCATCACCGCGGTGTCCTTGCTGACCTCTTTGGTGACGATTCGAATGTCTGAACGACTCTTTGCCGAGACATTCAGTATTACGAATGCCAAGGTACTCAGCCAAATTCAGTCCAGCTTTGAGTCCTTCAATGACTCAATTGTGAATGCCGTAACCCATGCCTCGGAAAACGGGACGGTCAAAAACTATCTGACAGGCGGCCAATCCGATTCCATTAACTCGGCACGCATCTACTTCGGTATGGCACAGCAGATGAAGCAGATTAAATCAAATGTCGACGCCTATGATGTCAGTGTCGCCATCACGGGCATGAACGGCCGAAGCTTCTATTCCGACTCGTCCTACTGGCCGGTAACTGCAGAGGAGCTCAGGAACAATTTGATTACAGCCCGAAGCGCGGCACAGCCGACACGGCTCATGTATCAGCTGGATACGGATCTACTTCGTCAGCAAATGAATAATACCGGACAGAAACCCACACCCTATATTATCGCCTCCAGGGCATTCATGGAGCGAACTAGCGGTACGTTGTATGGCATGATCTACATTGCCATTCGCGAGCCCGAATTCCGCCGCTTCTATAACAACTTCACAAGCAACGGCAATGATGTACTTATTTTGGACAAATCGGGACTCATTGTGTCGAGCAACCGTCAGGACTTGATCGGACAACACTCCCGTGAGCTGCTGGGCTATGCGACAAAAATCAATGAGCAAGGACTAAATTACATTAATGCGAACGTGATGAACAAGGAAAGTATCCTCCTTTCCAACTATATTCCTTCGTATGATTTTTACCTGGTTAACATGATTGACAGGCAAACCGCAATCGGACAAATTATTGACGTTAAATCTGTTGTATTGATCTGCATTGGCATCGTGCTGATTGCTTTGTTGATCGTTTTTCTGATTTCCCGGCGTTTGATTCGTTCTTTGACTCGGCTGGTTAAGCAAATGTCGACTGTCCGCGAGAAAAATTTTGATAACTATCTCCCGGTAACGGGCAGCTATGAGGTCAGGCAGTTGAGTCATGCCTACAATTACATGCTGGATGAACTGAATGACTATATTCGTAAGCTGCTGGAGACGCAAAAAGGACAACGGAATGCAGAGCTGGCTGCACTGCAACGGCAGATCAATCCGCATTTTCTGTACAATACACTGGCTTCGATCAAAATGCTGGTGCTCAAAGGAAACAAGGAGACCGCCGCTGAGACGATCAATGCGCTCATTTCCCTACTGCAAAATACAATCAGCAATGTGAGCGAAACGATCACCATCGAGCAGGAAATGGCCAACATGCAAAATTATGTGTTCATTAACCATGTTCGCTACGGTCAGCGAGTACAGGTGAATTATTTTGTATCGCCGGATTGTCTGGAGTACCATGTGCCCAAGCTGATTATTCAGCCTTTTATCGAGAACTCGTTTTTCCATGCATTTAATGAGAAAACCGCGGGTCACATCTATATACTGGTGTCCAAAACGGACGATACATTAATCTGCGAGGTGGTCGATGACGGAGACGGTATGGATTTGGACGGGCATACGGCAAAGGACGGACTGCCCAATCCTAAAAGCAAGCGCCAACTGTTCACTGGTATCGGCATCCAGAATGTACACAACCGCATTACCCTTCTTTATGGAGAAGAGTATGGCGTGACCATCTCCAGCAAAAAAGGCGAAGGCACCAAAGTGAAAATGACACTGCCATTGATCGTAAAACCCGCCTCTCCTATCTAATAAAAATATAGGCTGAACTAAAGACAAAGAAGGTGGAACAAGAACGGAGTGGGCGGAATGGTGCTGTACAAGCGTAGCGGTCGCCTTTGTATCCGGATATCAACCTTATATAATTTGAATAAAGAAATCTGGATACAACAGCGATGGGAAGCACCATCCGACCGCGCAGTGGCGCTTCGTGTACAAATTTAGTTCAATCTAAAAAAATTACCTAAATCTAAAAAAAGCACAAATGTAAGCGGTACCTTTTTTGACAAATCATAATAATAAGACAAATCCGTATAAAGATATTCCTAACTGCCAGCAAAGCAAGGATGATAAACTAGATTCATAAACAAGGTAACCGCTTTCAATAAGTTTTAAATGATTATAAAAAAAGAGTAGGGGTTGAACGAAATGAAAAAAATGACTTTCCTTCTGCTGATCGCAAGCTTGATCCTGCTATCTGCATGTTCCAGCAATTCCGAGAAAGCCGCGACCACGACGGATTCCGGTAAGAAAGAAATCACGGTCTGGGCTTGGGACCCGAACTTCAATATCGCGGCCCTAAAGCTGGCGAAAGATCGTTACGTCGCCAAACATCCTGATGTAAACGTAAACATTGTTGAATATGCTCAAAATGATATCGTGCAAAAAATGAATGCCGGTCTTAACTCCGGTTCTACCAAAGGATTGCCTAACGTGGTTCTGATTGAGGATTACCGGGCACAAAACTTCCTGCAAGCCTATCCTGATTCCTTCCATGATATGAGCAACTCGATCAAAGCATCCGACTTCGCCGATTATAAAATTGGACCGACCAGCTACAACGGCAAGCAATACGGTGTTCCATTCGACTCCGGTGTTATGGGTCTGTATGTAAGAACGGATTATTTGGAACAAGCTGGCTACAAAGTAGCTGACCTGACCAACATTGATTGGGACAAATTCATTGAAATCGGTAAAGCCGTAAAACAAAAAACAGGTAAAGATATGCTGACTCAAGATCCAAACGACCTCGGTCTGATCCGTGGTATGATCCAATCCGCAGGTTCATGGTACCTGAAAGAAGACGGTAAAACACCAAACCTGGCAGGTAATACAGCTCTGAAAGAAGCGCTCTTGACGTACAAATCCTTGTTCGATGCGAACATTGTTAAAATGAATGCCGACTGGAGTCAATTCCTGGCAGCCTTTAATAGCGGTGCAGTTGCTTCCGTACCAACAGGTAACTGGATTACGCCTTCAATCAAAGCAGAAGCTTCGCAATCGGGTAAATGGGCCGTTGTTCCTTTCCCTAAATTGAAAAATGTACCTGAATCCGTGAATGCTTCCAGCCTCGGCGGCAGCTCCTGGTATGTCCTGAACACAGACGGTCAAGATACCGCTGCTGATTTCCTGAGAGAAACATTCGGTTCAGATCAAGATCTATATCAAGATATGCTGAGCAAAATTGGAATTGTCGGTTCATTAAACGCAGCTTCCAGCGGTAAAGCTTATGACGAGACAGATCCGTACTTCGGTGGCGACAAAGTCTACAAGAAATTCGCAGAATGGACCAAACAAGTTCCAAAAGTCAATTATGGCATGCACACTTATGCCATTGAGGACATCATGACCGTTGAAATTCAAAACTACCTGAACGGCAAAGATGTAGACACAGTTCTGAAAGATGCTCAAGGACAAGCAGAAGCACAGCTTAAATAAGACAGTCCATCTAGCCAAGGCTAAACAATAAAACGATAAGCACTTAAAACCTTGGGCTTGCGAGTTCAAGGTTTTAATGCTGCATAGGGAGTTGATATGGTTATGAAGACAGCCACACCCAAAATGACGACATCGCGTTTCAAGGCAGGTATGACAGGATGGTTGTTCATATCCATCGCAGTGATCATGATTGCAGCCTTTTATTTCTACCCGATGATCCAGGCGCTTATCTTGTCCTTCAAGACAGGCACGGGGTCTAATCTGACCTTCAACGGCATTGATAACTACAAGCGTCTGTTCACAGATAGCATGTTTATAACCGCCGTGAAGAACACGTTTATCTATTTGATTTTCCAGGTGCCATTGATGGTGATTCTGGCTCTGTTCATTTCGGTATTGCTAAATGATAAAAATCTTAAATTCAAGGGCTTTTTCCGCACAGCCATCTTCTTGCCTTGTATTACATCGCTGGTAGCCTATTCCGTTGTGTTCAAGTATTTGTTCTCGGCTGACGGTCTGGTAAACTCCTTATTGCTGAATCTACATGTGATTGGCACGCCGATCCAATGGATTACAGACCCTTTCTGGGCCAAGGTTACGATTATTATTGCGATCACATGGCGCTGGACCGGCTACAATATGATCTTTTACTTGTCCGGTCTCCAGAATATTGACAGCTCCATCTATGAAGCGGCCCGTATTGACGGTGCTTCCCCTATTCGACAGTTTTTCAACATTACAGTTCCACTGCTTAAGCCGATTATCCTATTCACCTCGATTACATCGACGATTGGTACACTCCAGCTCTTTGATGAAATCATGAATATTACCAAAGGTGGACCGGGGAACGCGACATCTTCTATTTCGCAATATATCTACAACCTGTCCTTCAAGTATTCATCCGACTTTGGTTATGCGGCGACCGTATCCTACTCCATCGTCATTATGATCATTATCTTGTCGATCATCCAGTTCAAAGTGGCAGGTGAGAAAAAATGATGAAAACGAAAAGAATATTTACGTATGCCTTTCTGATCATTGTGTCGTTCGTTTCGATTTTCCCGTTCCTGTGGATGCTATCCAGCTCCACGAACCTGTCGGTCGATGTTACGAAGGGCAGACTCCTGCCCGGCTCCCATCTGATGGATAACATCCACAATCTGATGGATAAGGTGGACATCGTCACTGCGCTGAGCAATTCGGCGAAAATCTCGATTTCCACGACACTGCTGGCGATGCTGATTGCCTCTCTGGCAGGCTATGGCTTTGAAATTTACAGAAGTAAAGCCAAGGATATTGTCTTCAATATCCTGCTGATGTCTATGATGATTCCGTTTGCGGCGATCATGATCCCGCTCTATCGGATGTTCGGCAGTATCTCCAATACACTGCCTTGGATCGGTATTGATACACTTTCGTCTGTCGTCATTCCGACGGTGACTACGGCGTTTCTGATCTTCTTTTTCCGTCAAAGCACCAAGATGTTTCCGAAGGACTTGCTGGAAGCTGGTCGTATGGACGGATTGTCCGAGCTGGGTCTGTTCTTCCGGGTGTATATGCCTACGATGAAAACAACCTATGCCGCTGCCGCTATCATCACGTTCATGTCGAGTTGGAATAACTATCTCTGGCCTCTGATCGTGTTGCAAACGCCTGAAAATCAAACGATTCCGTTGTTGATTTCGAACCTCGGCTCCGGCTATGCACCAGATTATGGTGTGATTATGATCGCTATCGTCCTGTCCACGTTGCCGACTGCACTGGTATTTTTCCTGATGCAGAAGCATTTTGTAGCGGGTATGGTAGGCTCGGTAAAATAACGGATTCGCTGTTGTGAAATCCCTTCATTTCATTTTAAAAATAAGGAGTGTTCGCCTTGACCATCCACACCCCCAGCCTGGATTGGCTAACCGACGTAACCAAGTTTGCAGTACATCGGCTGCCTGCCTATTCCGATCATAAATATTACGCTACACTTCAGGAAGCGGAGCGTCATGCCGATATGGCTTGGCGTCATAGTCTGAACGGTAGCTGGAAGTTCAACTATGCTACGAACCCGGCCAGCCGTCCGGTTGAGTTCCATGCCCCTGATTTCGAATATGGCGGCTGGAGCGACATTCAGGTACCGGGTCATATTCAGACGCAAGGCTTCGGCCAAATGCAGTACGTGAATACGATGTATCCGTGGGACGGACATTCGGACGTTCGCCCGCCACATATTCCAGAAGATCACAACCCGGTCGGGAGCTATATCAAAAGCTTTGTTTTGCCGAAACATATGGCTTCTGACGGTCAGCCTGTGTTCATTTCTTTTCAGGGCGTCGAGTCGGCTTTCTATGTGTGGTTGAATGGGCAATTTGTCGGGTACAGCGAGGACAGCTTTACACCGTCCGATTTTGAACTGACACCGTTCCTGCAAGCTGGCGAAAACAAGCTGGCGGTTGAGGTATATCAAAGAAGTACGGGAGCATGGCTGGAGGATCAGGATTTCTGGCGTTTTTCCGGTATTTTCAGAGACGTATATCTGTACACCATCCCGTCTGTTCACGTACGTGATCTGCATGCCAAGGCCGATCTGGATGCCACGTACACGCAGGGTCTTCTGGGGCTTGAGCTGACCTTGGAAAAAGCAGTAGCAGCCTATGCAGCCGTCGATGTCAAAGATGCTGCGGGCCAGATTGTAGCTTCTTTGAAGGCGGATTTTACAGATGGCAAGGCTTCGCTGTCGGCAACACTGGATCAAGTCCAGCGCTGGAGCGCCGAAAAGCCCTACTTGTATACGTTGTTCATCCAAATTCACGAGCCGGACGGGACACTGGTGGAGGTCATTGCGCAGAAGATTGGCTTCCGCAAGTTTGAGCTGATCAACAAGGTGATGCATCTGAACGGCAAGCGGATCGTCTTCAAAGGCGTGAACCGCCATGAATTCAACGCCCGCACTGGACGTGCGATTTCTCGTGAAGATATGCTATGGGATATTCGTACGCTCAAGCAAAACAATATGAACGCGGTTCGCACCTCTCACTATCCGAATCAGACCCTGTGGTATGAGCTGTGTGATGAGTACGGGGTGTATGTGATCGACGAAATGAACCTGGAAACACACGGCTCCTGGCAAAAGCTTGGCGCAGTCGAGCCTTCGTGGAACATTCCCGGCAATCTGCCTGAGTGGCAGGATATCGTTATGGACCGCGCCATTTCCATGCTGGAACGAGACAAAAACCATGCGTCCATCCTGATCTGGTCCTGCGGTAATGAGTCCTATGCGGGTGAAGTGCTGCGGAATGTAGCCAACTATTTCCGAGCCACCGACCCGAGCCGTCTGGTACATTACGAAGGTGTATTCCACAACCGCACGTACGATGATGCCAGCGATATGGAGAGCCGGATGTACGCCAAGCCCGCAGATATCGAGCAGTATTTGAACGACAATCCGCAAAAGCCGTATATCAGTTGCGAATACATGCATGCGATGGGTAATTCCGTAGGCGGTATGCACAAGTATACAGAGCTGGAGAACAAATACGAGCTCTATCAGGGCGGCTTTATTTGGGATTACATTGATCAGGCGGTCATGAAAAAAGATCGCTATGGACGCGAGTACCTCGCTATCGGCGGCGACTTTGACGACCGGGCCACAGACTATGGATTCTGTACGGACGGAATTGTCTATGCTGACCGGAAGGTTTCACCGAAGATGCAGGAGGTCAAATTCCTGTACCAAAATCTGAAGCTGACCCCGGATCGGGGCGGTGTGACGATTCGCAATGAAAATCTGTTCGAGGGAACGGATGACTACGAGCTGGTATACAGCCTGCTTCATGAAGGCCACGAAATCGCACGGAACGTGATTCATGTGGATGTAGCGGCACAAACAGAAGCTCATATTCCGTTGACGCTGGTAAATACGGTCGGAGTAGACGCGCCTGGTGAATATATTATTCACACGTCTCTGGTCTTGAAAGAAGCTGCGCTCTGGGCGGAGGCTGGATATGAAGTAGCCTTTGGACAGCATATTTTCATCGTGGAAGATACACGTCCACAGACTGTTCCTGCTGGCAGCATTCGAGTCGTGCATGGCGATGTAAACATCGGCGTTCACGGTGCAGATTTTAGTATCATGTTCTCCAAAGGAGCAGGCAGCCTGACTTCGCTGCGCTACGCTGGACGCGAGATGATCGCCATTCCTCCTGCCCCATTGTTCTGGCGTGCAACCACGGACAATGACAGAGGTGTAGCGCTTGGGTTTGAAGCGGGCGGTTGGTTTGCTGCGAGTCTAACACGCAGATGCGTGGGGATTGAAGTCACGGAGGAGCAAACTGATCACGTAACGGTTACGTTCCGTTATACACTAAGCATTCATGCAGACGTACAGGTAGCAGTGACATATACCGTCTTTGCCGATGGCAGCCTGAAAGTGAAATCCACTTATGAAGGCGTATCCGGGTTGCCTAACCTGCCGATCTTTGCTCTTTCTTTCAAGGTTCCAGCAGACTACCGCCATTTGGACTGGTACGCCATGGGACCAGAGGAAAACTATATCGACCGGGCCTTCGGAGCAAGACTCGGCGTATTCCACAACGAAGCAGCGGACAACGTATCCGGTTATGCCGTGCCACAGGAATCCGGTAACCGTACAGGCGTACGTCGTGTCGATATTACCGACGATTCTCAGCGAGGTATTCGCATTACTGCACCTGCAACCGCGCCTGTGGAATGCAACATTTCACCATACACAGCGTTTGAGCTGGAAAGTGCATACCATCAGTATGAGCTGCCCAACGTCTACTACACTGTCGTCACGGTGGCTGGCAAGCAAATGGGTGTCGGCGGCGACGATAGCTGGGGCGCTCCCGTACACGAGGAATACCAAATTGCAGCCGATCAGAAGTTGGAATTTGAGTTTACCGTGCAAAGGGTATAAATAAGTTCACCGCATAGATAAGTATTATTAAACAAAAGCTAAGCCCTTCCGTTGCTTCCTTTATAAGAAGCTGGAAGGGCTTTTAAAGTTCAAATATGACCGCCTATCTATTAGCTAGTCGCAAGATTGACATACGTCTTCCTGAAATCAAGATTTAAAGCATTCCCTGATTAGGAATTCCCTCATATGGCGAAAAAGGCATCTCGCTCGCCCCTTTTCAATGTAGTTACATACACAGCATTTTCAGCGGTTCCAAACAAGGTAGGAATAATTAAATGCTATTTGATCATACGAAATACTATTTTGACAAAGTCTATTAATTTTCGACAAATTTCTTCCGATAATATATCAGAGCTTCCTAAATATATCAAAAATCGATCTTAATCTAAAAACAGAAGGCAAGAAAAATGAATCGACCATTAACAAAAGGAGGGCGAAATATGAAAAACTTGTTGAACCAAAAATATTTGGATTAATGATGTAAAACTCACCAGTTTCCTTAAGGAGGCTCAAGAGAACCAAAGTAGAATACAATTTTCACCACTTTACAAATTGTTCCATAAATTTTGTGCATCCACCATAAAAACAGTATGTGAAATCATTATGAGGAGGAGTTTATATTGAAACTAAAAAATTTTAAGAGGTTTATCGTTCTTTTAGGTGTGTTTGCTTTATTAGGCTCTCTTTCCAGTCTGGCATCTGTTGTCTCCGCTGCTGATAATGAAGTGCAAGGCAGTGCTGTTGTAGAAGGTGTAAATTATAGGATTGTAGGCCGAACGAGCGGAAAGCTTCTTGATCCATCAACTAGTTCAACTGTTGTACAAATGGGCCTTAATAAGGTAACAAGCGAAAAGTGGAATTTTGTTGCTGTAAGCGATGGGTATTATAAAATTGTTAACAGTAGCAGCAACAAGGTTATGGATGTATCTGCTGATGGAATTATACTGGCAGATGATTCAGGAAGCAATAGCCAGAATTGGGGTTTAGTTAATGCTGTTGGAGGTTATTTCAAAATAGTCAACCGTGATAGCGGCAAGGTCTTGGATGTACTTCAAAATAGTACTGCCGATGGTGCTAAAATCATAGCGTATAACGATACCAATGCCTCTAACCAACAGTGGTACATCGCGCGAGAGATTAAAGGGAATGTAACATACACCCTCGTGAAGTCAGCTAACCCTACAGCCGATCAATTGGATGCATACGAAAGAATCACCCGAGCTATGGATACTACAGTAAAATACTATAATAATTTCACTGATTTTTCTAAGCATCTTACTATATACTATAGACCAGGAGTACCTACAGCTGAAGGAAGCTTCAACGGCACAATTAGCTTTGGCACGAACAGAGGGTTTATGGTTCCCGCCACAGCTATGCATGAAACGGGTCACACAATGGGAGTGGGACAGAACAGCGTTTATGCTTCGTTAATGTCGACTAGAATTTGGCAAGGCGCCAATGCAACTGCCGAGCTAAGATCGATTACAGGGAAGAATACTGACGAAATACATGGAGACAGAAATCATTTTTGGCCATACGGTCTCAATCAAGCTAGTGAAGTTAAATCAGATGCAGATTATATAAATCATTGCAGAATTGTATATGCTATGAAAAAAGATGGTATGTAGATTGAAAACAGACATTTCCTGCTTGGATTGGATTATTTTCGTTATGGATAGTTGAGGATTGCGAGCGAACAGGAGAAAAATGGATTCACGCAAATAGACCATAACCGTAGCTTCGGAGACGATGGCCTTGGATGGTGTTCTCAATCATATTATGAGGTCAGCCAGTTTTTACTGGTTGACCACTTTTGTTTTTGTGGTGTATTAATCGGTAGCCGGTCAAATATCAAAAAAATTCTTCAAATTAAGTTTATTAAGAATGCTGGGTAATATTCGCCAATCCCACTCATCTAATGTTCATTAAAAAAGCAGAAAAGAGACCCTAAAGAGTCCCTTTTCTGCTGGATATATTGGCAATATAGGCTGGTCAGCCCTCAATGAAAATCATTGCTCTTGACTGCAAGCACCTGACGGGCTATTAGCATAAAGGCATCAAAGGAATGGCAATGCTTTAATCGTTCTAGCGTTTCTTCCTGACGGATCAGTTCTACGAACAGATCGTAAATCCCCATCGCCTGCTCGTAATCCTCTTTACAGATCGAAAGCAGGAATACAACATGGACCTCATGGTTGGCATCCCATTGAATCGGCTTTTCCAGCAGACACACGCTTACGACCGTCCGGTTAGAGCTAAGCTCCAAAGGATGGGGAATCGCCATACCTCGATCCAGAGCCGTAGATCCCAGCTTCTCTCTCTCCATGACTGCTGGCAGGAACTTGTCAGTCACAACTCCTTTTTGCCTCAAAATACCGCTCATTTCTTCAATCAGAGCATCTTTATTCGGCCGATCGGATCGGGTCATAAACAAGTCCTGGTCAAAATACCGCAGCAGTGAAATTTCCTGCTCCTCATCGCTGGCACGCACCATCCGTGTGATCGTCTCCATATCCCGTTCCGAAGGAATCGGACTAATTACCGCCGATGGTTTATCCTTACGCTGCTGTAAGTGGATCGTGGATACAATTAGGTCCTCGTCCACAGTGAGCATTTCCTCGTATTCCCGAAGTGAAACCACTCGGGATACATCCAGCTCAGCGAACAGCGAACGCAACCTGGATTCCAAAATCCGGGCGGTTCCGTAGCCGGAGCCGCACACCAGCAACACAGTTTTACGACGCCGATGTGGGATATTGTATTTGCGTTCCAAGGCGGCTCCGATATGAAGCGCCAAATAACCGATTTCGTTATCGTTGATGTCATACGGAAATGCTTTTTGCAGTTCTTTTACTGCACCGACCGTGATTTCATAGGCGAGCGGGTAATACTTGCGGATATGCCCAAGCAACGGATTACGCATGTTCATGCCATGCTCCAGCCGGGTCAGCATCGGTTTCAGATGCACAAACAAATCCCGGGACAGCCGTTCATCGTCACGCAAATCATAGGTGAAGCGCTCGTAGACAAATGTCAGCATCTCGCGCACAGCCAGAAAGAGACGGTCAGACTGGAGACGCTCCCACTCGGTTTCGGCCATCTTTTTGCTGACGATATGCAGCAGGACATAATCCAGCTCCCCTAAAGGACAGGTGATGCCAAAAGCCTCTTCCATCTCACTCAGAATGGTAGTAGCCAGTTCAATATCCCGCTGACCGCCTGCCACCTTTTCAAAGCGCTCCAATCCATGCCCTTCCTTCACTCGCAGTACCATAACCGCCAGATGAGTGATCAGATCCTTCAGTGCCAAATCCGCTATCTTGATGCCGTTGGGCCGCAGATGATTCAAAATAATTGCACGGATTCGCGGTAAATCCAGCCCCTGAAACAGCTGTTGCTGTTCCAAAGGCATACCGCTGCGTTGTCCTTCTTCATCGCGTACATCGGCATACTCAGCGAGACAGTAACGGATACTTTTCTCTTCCCCAACCACCTTCACGCCATATCCCGGCTTAGTGCGCAGGGTGAGAGCATAATCATCCAGAATCCGCCGAATGATTTTAAAATCATTATTCATGGTCGCCCGGCTAATATACAGCTCGTCGGCGAGGTCTTCCATCTTCACGTATTCTCCCGTATTCAGCAGCTTGAACAGCTCATACCTTATGCGTTCTTCCGGTGCTCCCGGTAACCGCCCGCTTACCTCCGTTTCTTCCTGACCTTCCTCAGCGAAAAAACGGTATCTTTCGGGATCAACGACCATGATTGTATAGCCGCTGCCCCTCTTGGATTCCAGACGTGCTCCATATTCATTCAGAATACCGCCCAGTTTTTTGAGATCATCGCGGATCGTCCGCTCTGTGACCTCCAGCCGCTCAGACAGTGCTTTGGTGGTCCAAGACCAGCCCTGATCGTTTCCACTGACGAGCTGGTACAGCTTTTTCAAGCGTTTGTAGGGAAAATTCATGTAGATTCAAGACCTCCTTTCCGATAAACCATGTTTTGTTTCCGTGTTACTTCGATTCAGGTGTAACCAGTACCGTTAACAGCTTGCAATGCCCCAACTCCGGCAATGGTGCGCCTTGGGCATCCGATGAGGCCAACGTTTCTCCCTTGGAGCGCTCATCCAGGGAAGCCAGCTCATAGTGGGCCGATTCACCGAATGCGATGCGTCCGACTGCATTCTTCTCCAAATAAGGATTAAATACACGCACAATATATCCATCATTATGCTCTGCTTTCTTGAATGCACTCAGGATCACATTCGAATCCTCGCTAAAGGATAGCAGGCTGTAGCTTTGCTCGAATATTCTTTCTTCGTCACGGAAGGCGAAAATTAAACGACCATTCAGGAAGTCAGACAACTGGTAGCTGGTCAATGGTGTTAAATATTCCTTGGCCGCTTTAGCTACATCTGCTTCATCAAAACCGGACTCATGCACATGCAGGGCAAAAGTGAATGAAAGCTCGCCAATGAGCTGTGCATCCGGCGTTTCTACGATCTTTTCTCCCGAAGCGCGTCCCGGGCGATACAACAGATTTTCCTTGCCCATAAACCCAAAAGTACGGAATAACGTCAGCGCTATTGTATCATGTTCTTTGCCAATGACCTCATATTCTCGTACTCCTCCGGTCAGCACCGCTACTCCACGGGAACCATCGTTCAGCGCAGCATAGCTTTGCAGAGCCTCAATTGTGATCGGTTTTTCCGTCCACTGCTCCCGTTCCCACACCTCTACTTCTTCCAGCGTTGTTGGACGGGCAATGACCCCGAACGGTTGATCCGCAATAGAAAGCCTGGAAGCAATCCCGGTGTCAAATAGCACCCGCAAACGGTGACTCAGCACCTGATTGTCCACATCCACCGAGAAGCGTATCAGGCGTTCACCTTTCCGCAGGGAAACCGATGCCTGTAGTGGTAACACGGCAGAAGGCAAAGCAGCGGCGCGTTCATTCAAATCGTACGGAACCTTTAGCTTCATACGGAGGGACAGCTCCTCGGCTACCGGACTTTTAGATGTCACAGTCTCCACATCAGCACCGAGCGAAGAAACCGTGAGGTCACGTTCCGGCGGAGAATAGTTATAGGAATCTCCATCATCCCCATTTTCCTCAAACACCATCTGATCCGCGTACACACGTCCCGAGATTTTATCCGTAATGCTTAATGCCCCGTTCTCTTGTACAGCTACGCTATAAAATTCGTTTTCAATACAGTTTCCGTTACTGCGTTCTTCCGTGGCATCCCCGGTCGAACTGAAATCAAATACAATCTGCGTATATCCCATAGCAGGTACTTCCTGAAGCTCTACCAGCAGCTTCGCACGGAATACACGTTCAGGCAGATACACTTTTTTGCTCGGATTCAGGTAAATATGCTGACCAAGCACATAGTCTGTCTGTTCCACTTTTTCGGTAATCGTATACGGAAGCTGCTGTCCGTTCGTATCCCGAATTACAAAGCTTCCTTCCGGTAAATAAGCATCAATCTCTGTAACGCCCTTACGGGGATAAGGCAATGTGTTAAAGATGGTGAAGGCAAAGGTCTCCTCCTGTTTAATCTTTGAAGCAATCAGGCGCTTATGCAGATCCAGTAGATTTTCTGCGATATCCCGCGCTTGCTTGTAGCGAAAAGCCACATCCCGGTTCGTCGTGTCACTGTTGCAGCCACCGATGCTGTCATGGGCAGCATTTTCAAACATCAGCTTCCAGATATCCTTCACGATGTAATGCGGGTAGTCATGTCCCAGTGCATGACTGATCGACAGTACAGGCTCCAGCGTATTTACAATTAAATTTTCAATATAGTTATTTTGCTGCTTGAGGTCAGCCCGCGTAGAAAAGATCGACTTATGGATACGCATATGCTTCGCTTCCATTAGCTCTCCTTCCAGCACAGGAAGATCGCTGCTGTCCTTTTCAATTTCTTCAAGGAAACGCTCCGGCTCATTCATCACATATTCCCGTTCCGGGTCAAGCTCGTTGAACTTGCGGATCAGCTCCGGCAGGTTCAAGCGGACAGGCGCTTGGTCGAAGCCGTTCGGAAAATAAATATGGCGAGTGGACGCTTTTTCCTCCAGTGCACCGATTTGGCTGTCCAGATATGCTTCAAGTTCTCCGGGTTCCTCCGGAATATTACCGCCATAGTAGTACCCGAACGGTATTTGAACTGCAAACACCTGACTCCCATCCGAGCCCTTCCACAAAAATTCAGTTTTCGGGTTCGTATTGTCTGCTACACCGCGCCAGAACAGAAAATGGCGAATGCCGAACTCCTGATAAATTTGCGGCATCTGCGCCGATTGACCGAAAGCATCTGGCACATAACCAACCTTCATCGCATGACCATATTTCTGCGCCGTCTCCATACCGTAGTACAGATTGCGGACCATGGATTCACCGGAAATGACTAGCTGATCCGTCTGCGTATACCACGGCCCGGTCATCAGGCGCTTGTCCGTCACAAGACGGCGAATGCGTTCCTCATCTTCGGGGCACCATTTGATGTAATCATCCAACAGGGACCCTTGGGCATCCAAAAGATAATATTTAAAACCATCCCTATTTTCTAACGCATCCAGCACTTCTTTCACATGCTTTACCAAGTAAACTTTGGATCTGGAAGTGGTAAAGTACCACTCCCGATCCCAGTGAGTATGTGGAATGACATGCACTTTCGTACGGTTCATATCTCTATCTCCCTCTGTGTTGTCTATCTTCTATTTATATAAGCTGAACTTAAAAGTTTCATATTGTGCCACTGCGCAGTCGGATGATGCTTCCCATCGCCACCGCCCCCGGATTTCTGGAATAAAGCCTATAATCAGAGTAGAAATCCGGGGACAAAAGCGACCGCTTCGCTTGTACAGCACCATTCCGTCTACTTCGTTTTAATGTGCATTTTTTGAATTCAACTTATCTAGTGAAGTTCAGGAATAATTTAGTCAAATACCAGTTCAATGTCTTCTCCATTTTTCTTGACGGATGCTTCCTTCGTATCTGCCTGCAGCTTTTCTTCCTCACGGAAGTTGACGAGCAGGGTACCCGCTACAATGATTAAAGCTCCCGTAATCCCTCCTGCGAGATAAGCAAATGGAGCACCTACGGATATCGCACCATACAGGCCGCCGATTGGAGGCATGATGACATGTGCGCCCAGCAAAGCTGTCAATGCCGCACCTGCTGCACAGGCAATCATGTTCAGTGGAATCAGCTTGGCAGGGTTGCGCAGCGTAAAGGGAATAGCCCCTTCGGTGATTCCGATAACACCCATGATCACGGAGCCTTTTCCAGCTTCCCGATACGTTTTGGAAAAACGATGCTTCAGAATCAGAGTCGCAAGTCCATAGCCCAATGGTGGAATACAGATGGCAATGTTTACGAAAATATTAGGCAAATATACACCTGACAGGAATAACGCATTTCCCGCCATCCAGGCTGCTTTATTGACAGGTCCGCCAAGGTCGAATCCAATCATGGCTCCCAAAATCAGGGCAAGCACCAGAGTACTGGTTCCGCTTTCACTCATATGCTTGATCCAGTTAACCAGTCCTTCGTTAATCGCACTGAGCGGTCCACCCAGAATGACGGACATGAGAATCCCCGTTAAGCCCACCGTAATAAGCGGCAGAATAATCAGTGGAACAGAACCTGCGGCCGGGCCAGTGATTTTCACTTTGTTTTTCACCCATAAGGTGATGTATCCGGCAAAGAACCCGGCAACGAGGGCACCCAGAAATCCGGCGTTCGTTTCCTGTGCCAGTACACCGCCGATCAGCCCCGCAGCAAGCGCAGGCTTGTCGGCAATCGAGTAGGCGATATATCCGGCCAGCACCATGTTCAGTAGCCCAATTCCGCGCCAGCCTACATTTTCGATCAAGTATAAAATATGAAGAAATCCGCTTTTATCGGCATAGGGGCCGAAGTCCGTGACCCCCATCGTCAGTCCAATAATCTTACACACCGCAACAATCAGGGAACCTGCAATAATAACTGGCAGGAGGTAGGAAATGCCTGTCATTAGATGCTTTCTAGCTTCACTCAGCCATTTTTTCATCATGTTCTCTCCTATCTTGAATACTACTGTTATCCAAAGGCTAATCGGTTGTTATTCAAGGCAGCTACGCTGCTGCTTTTCTTTTTTACTACATGTTGCTGTTCCCCAGTCTTAGCCTTATTTTTGAGCCGAGATGGCTTCTACCGCTTTGGTGAGAACCGCTTCCGCATTGTTGACCGCATGACCGATTTTGACACGAACGATTCGTTTATCCTCAAAACGCTCCGCTTCCTTTACTGTCTGGTCCGAGGCAATCAGTACAAAGTCCGCTGCTGCAATCTCTTCCTCCGTAAGCTTGTTCACCTGGCCTAGCGCACCCTGCTGTTCCACTTTAATGTTGTGACCGAGCTGTGCTGCTGCTTTTTCCAGTGCTTTTGCCGCCATGGGGGTATGAGCCAAACCTGCTATACACGATGTAACGCTTACGATTTTCATTATGACACCAACCCTTCTGTATATTGTTCGAGCAAATGATACACATCGTCGCCGCTCTTGGCACCCGCTACTGCCTCTTTGAAGGAATCCTCCAATAGAAGGGTTGCGAGTGAGGATATAATTTGCAAATGGGATACATCCACGGAACCTTTTGGCACCAAAATACTGAAAATATACTGGACAGGCTTACCGTCATGAGATGCCCAATCAATACTATCTTGCAATCGGATAACCAGAACTGCTGGTCTTGTGACTGCTTCGCTCTGCGTATGAGGTATGGCAAACTGATCCTGAAGGCCCGTCGAATATACCTTCTCCCTTTCCCACAAATCCTGCACCAGCTGTTCTCTATGGACGGTGACACCCAGCTTCTCAGCCTCTTGGGCAATAAATTCAAATACAGCCGATTTTGTCTCCAGCTTCTCATCCAGATAAATCTGTTCTCTAGTAATCATGGTGGATGTCTCTCCTCCCTTCTATCTATAAGTGAAACGCTTACAAGTTCATTCTAGCCGACTCTCCTCTAATGTTTTACCTATAAAATTTCCCTATCCAAGCGGAAATGCATTAGAGTTAATTTTTGGGAATAAAAAAATGGCTAGACGGATAATCCCATCTAACCTTCTCTTAAATTTTATGTGATTTAGTGTTCTGCCTTGTTCCCCATTGATCCATATTAAGAATGATTAAATTCCCCCGTGGTGACCTGCTGGTTCGTAACTAGATTCTTTTTAGGGAGTGTATTTTTGAAATTCAATTTGTTACACGTTTAAGAACCTCCATGCTGTGCAAAAGTTTGAAATACCTCATTATGACTGTCCAGATGAATGGGCATAATTAAGGTAAACAAAAAACTACTCGCTACGATCAGCATTACCACTTTTTTCAACATTATTTAACCACCACACCTTTTCAATAAGAGTGAAAAACTCTGTTTTGGTTTCAGGAACCGCATGGGCTTTGAAACGCACAAACAAACCTATACAATTTATAAAATATGTCTCATTGTTTAGTATATGTGCTTTTACCATCGCACATAGCAATTGATTAAAACCATCACTGTACATCCCCTGATTTAAATAATAGTAAGCCAATTCGTAACCACACCACGCCGAGTAGTCTGGTATCACTTGCTGGGTATACATATCATCTGATGATGGTTGCTGTGAAAAAGACGCAATCTCCGTTTCAAATCGTTTGAGTACATCATTTACATCTAACTTATAAAGGTTAGCTGCTATCATAATGTTAAGTAGTTGAGTGACCCTATCTTCTTGAATTGTATCTGACGATGCATCAATATAGTTTAGATATTCATGTAGCACACTTACATCTCCAGATAAAAGCTTATTTGCAAGTACATTAGCTTGCGCCCAATGTTGATACAGTTTTATCCAATATAGTGCATCTTCGTCCGTCTCTTTGACCCAACTTAAATCAGCATAGGCGTATGTATATTGTAGAGCTTGTTGATAATCGCCTTGGGCTTCACTAACACCTGCACACAATAGGTCAGCATAGGTGATGTACACAAACAAGGGACGACTTAGCTTATCAGTAGAGTCGGTGTGTTCTCGGCTGTCCTGTTTATGTTTTAAAGTATATTGGATTTCCGCCTTCATCTTCATTTTTTTAGCTGTTTCATCAACCTTGTCCCATATACGCAAAGACCTATACACATTAGCCAAATCCTTCAATGCGTCAAGCTGGTCTATTTCATCTAGTCTCTCAACAAAGGCTTCAAATATCGTAGCTGCCCTAAGATTACGATTCTGATCATCACCAACCTGAATTGTGAACAAACGATACTGGCAAACTGCCAATCGCTCTGAATGCTGCTGCTTCTCACCCTCAGCGATGTTCTCGTATAGGTAAGCCGCTGCTTCATTATAACCTTGTTCATAACAATCCTCGGCTAATTCAAAGAGATAATGGAGATAATTCGGTTTATCCAGCAGGACACTTACTACTTTTTGCAAACAGTCTACGCGCCGAAACTGCACACAGCGATACAAGAACGGGCTGATTCTTTTCCAGTTCAGCGGTGCATCTATCACATTTTCTTCAACGTATCTTTCATAAAAATAATCCGGTGATAAATTCATGCCCATCGTAATTCTATCTAATTGATGCATCGAAATGGTACGATTGCCCGTTACAATACCGCTCACTGTACCCGGATTCATGCCAGCGATGTGTCCAAACTTGGTCATACTCAATCCTTTCCGTCTCAGATAGGTTTGAATTTCTGCGCGTATCGTGGGTGTGATTTTCATGGATAAGCCACCCTTTCAGCATAAAATCGTCATATGATGCATAGTTAAATAAATTATGTAATTAAGAAACAAGTAGTATAATAGATTTGTTTTTATCGCTCTTGATTGTACCATCTTTTGGTACAAAATCATATACTTCTCAGATATTTACTTAAGATACCTTTTTGGATTGTTTATAAAAATTTCTTGATTAAGGGTATCATCATGCGGCAAAGAAACTTGTTCACAGACCAACATCGCGTCCAATCTCAAACACTCAATGTCCAGCTATTTGTTTGTAACTGTTGATCTCTCGAAATACAAACATTTCGACCAAAAAAATAACCCCGGAATATTTCCGGGGTTAAGTTTCTATTCTTTTGCAGCTTTAGGGAGAGTTATGTGTATAGAAAGTGATGGTTTATCATAATTCACTTTCGCACCTATGGATTCACTAATGAACCTAAGGTTCACGTAAAAAACTCCATTAACTAAAGCCGGGGATTGCGTCAGGTTATACTTTATATTATTCACATAACCATCGTTACTACCATTAGTCAATTTTATTACAGTGGAACCGTCCTTACTTGAGGCGGTTACTGTTTTTTGAGCGTTATCCCATTTAACTTCCATCCCATATCTGGCGAAGATTTCACGAAACGGAACCATTGCTGTCCCACCATAGGAAATAAAAGCTTCAAAGTCAATTTTTTCGTTATCAATATAAACTGTAGGTTGGGCAATATCAGCATAAATCACTCCAGAGAAACTTGCTGTTATGAATAGCATCAAAAAAAATATGACAAGATTTCTTTTCATTAATAATCACCCTTTATTAATTTTTTCCTGACGCAGTAATGGTAACAGTGTTATTACCATCGCGTGTGATACTAGCATAATCAGTAAGCGGCGCATTAAAGGCACTGCTTGGAACTGATGCACCGTCTACTTTAATACTTGAATAGATAGCTTTATTTCTCCCTCTGTCTCCAGTCGAAACAACAGTTGATAGAAGCTTCCATTGATCGACGCTATTAATGCTGAGACTATCATTAGTGTAATCATAAATGGCATTATCATAGACACTTTCCGACACATTTTGATTCAAGCTTATCTTTTGGTTACTAGCTCTGTCCTCTTCGATTCCCTTCTTAAAACGGTTTACAAGTTCATTAATTCGGGCACTAGATACATCATCCGGTTTATGTATTACAATTCCCCTCCCATTTGTACCCTCCAAAATAGAAAATTTTTGAAAATATTACACGAGATAATCCTACTACTTTTTCCCTATTTGTAAACATAAAAATCTATTTAAAACATCAAATGTTAATTTTTTAAGAATGAATAGACATATATAATGTCTTCGATTTTTCTTTTACCCTTTTGGGTTAGAAGAACGAAATCACCCTAACTGGTGAATAAGTTCCACACCGAATCGCTTTATTCACCGTCTCCGTAATCGAAGTGTGAAGAGCCTCAGGTAGATGATGACTGTGCATCTCCTTGAATCTATAAAAGTGGTCCTTCATAACCAAATTTTTTAAGACTGTATAATTTCCTAGACAATAAAAAAAGCGCACAAGGCGCTTTAGCTTCTCATTAGACTTTGTTCATAAATGTTTTATGATAGGCATTCCGGTACTGCGAAGGGGTCATATTCACTATTTTTTTAAACATACGCATAAAGTACTTCTCATCCGTATATCCCGCTTCTTCCGCAACCTGCCTAATGCTCATATCGGTACGGGAAATCAGCTCCTTGGCTTTATTGATACGGATGCTGTGAATGAACTCCAAGGGGCGCATACCTGTATTTTGCTTGAACAAACGGGATATATAATCCTTGTTGTAATTGAATTTTCGGGCTAAATCCGTCACTGTCATCGGTTCTTCGGCATGAATACGGGTCCACTCGATAATTTTGTTAAAGCTCACATTCCCCTGTGGGCTGGCGGGACTGGAGGTCAAGCGGCTGAGGGCCAGCTCAGATATCTCGATCAGCAGCGAGGTGAACAGATAATTTACACTGTGATACGTAAGATAGTGCGAATTGGCTACGTGCAGAATCTGATTGACGATAATATGAATCCGGTCTCCATTGTCCGCGCGCACGCATTGCGGTAGATAGATATCCCGTACAAAACCATGGCGCTGCAAATGAGCATCCATAACGCGGGTCTCCTGCTTCATTTCTTCATGGGATAATACATTTGGGGTCGTAGGAACATCGAAGTGAAACCAGTAAAATGTAACTCCCGGCACCGATTCCTGGTATCCTCCATGCGTACAACCGGGATAAAGCAATAGAATATCCCCTTCTCCTACCTCAAAATGCTCCTGTTCCTCCCGTATATATACCGTCTCCCGCACACCAAGGATCAACTCAAAGTTCTCAATGGAACGGCTCATATGCTTCCAGGGCACCTCGGAAACAAACTCGCCTGCCGAGATTAGTTGAATGGGAGCATCTACATTGACTTTCAGATAGGTCATGTTATCGCCTCTTTAGCTTCATGTTCGGATTTGTCCACCCATTGTATGGTTAAGCTACTGACATACCGCGATGGCAATGCTAATGTAGTGGAGAAATATACACTTTCATCTTAGCTAAGGAGCGATGATTTTGAAAGCAGAAGCTTTTGACTTGCATAACGTAAGCATTGATTCCGGCCCACTTTACCATGCTATGGAACTGAACGCAGCTTATCTGCTGAGTTTGGAACCCGACCGTTTATTATCGCGCTTTCGTGAATATGCAGGACTGGAGCCCAAAGCGGCTCACTATGAAGGCTGGGAATCCCGCGACATCAGCGGGCATACCCTCGGTCACTATCTGTCCGGCTGCTCGCTGATGTTTGCCTCAACGGGTGACGAAAAGCTGCTTGAACGAGTACATTATGTCATCGACGAGCTGGAAATATGTCAAAATAATCATGGAAACGGATACATTTCCGGTATTCCGCGTGGGAAAGAGCTTTTCGAGGAAGTGAAGGCTGGCGATATACGCTCGCAGGGCTTTGATCTGAACGGAGGCTGGGTGCCGCTATACACCATGCATAAGCTCTTCGCTGGTTTACGGGATGCCTATCTGCTCGCGCATCATCCCAAGGCTCTGGCGATGGAAATCAAACTTGGCAACTGGCTGGAGGACGTATTCCAAGAACTGAACGATGATCAGGTGCAGCAGGTGCTGCATTGCGAGTTTGGCGGCATGAACGAGGTGCTGACGGATCTGGCCGAACATTCCGGGGAAGAGCGCTTCTTGAAGCTGGCAGAACGCTTTTATCATGGGGAAGTGCTGAACGATCTGGCAGAAAACCTCGATACGCTGGCAGGACGGCATGCCAATACCCAAATTCCCAAAATCATTGGCGCTGCACGGCAATATGAAATGACCGGGAAACCGCAATATGCGGATCTATCCCGCTTTTTCTGGGATCGGGTTGTTCACAAGCATTCCTATGTCATTGGCGGCAATAGCTATAATGAGCATTTTGGGGAGCCGGGGAAGCTGAATGACCGCCTGGGCGAAGGCACCTGTGAGACCTGTAACACCTATAACATGCTGAAATTAACGAGGCATATGTTCGAATGGGACGCATATGCAGCGTACGCAGACTACTATGAACGGGCAATGTTCAATCATATTCTGGCTTCACAGCAGCCCGTCGATGGACGTGTATGCTACTTTGTATCGCTGGAAATGGGCGGGCACAAGTCCTTCAATTCTCAATATGAGGATTTTACATGCTGTGTCGGTTCCGGTATGGAAAGCCACTCCATGTACGGTACTGCAATCTACTTTCACACACCAAAAACGATCTATGTCAATCAGTATGTCCCTTCTACCGTGACTTGGGATGAGATGGGCGTACAGCTCAAACAAGAGACTCTCTTTCCGCAAAATGGTCGGGGAACGCTGCGCGTCATCAGCAAGGAGTCAAAATTCTTCACAATCAAGCTGAGATGCCCGCATTGGGCGGAACAAGGTATGATCATCAAAATCAACAGGGAAGAGTTTGCCGCGGAGGCTTGCCCTACCAGCTATGTTGTAATCGAACGGGAATGGAACGATGGGGATACGGTCGAGTATGACATTCCCATGACGGTGAGAGTCGAGGGAATGCCGGATAATCCGCGCCGGATTGCTTTTATGTATGGGCCGCTTGTGCTGGCTGGAGACCTTGGACCCGTAGAACAGGAGTCCAATGAAGAGCATCTGCTTGCGTCTGTTCTGGTCGGAGCAACTGATTCGTTGACCTCGAAGCTGGTTCCTGACGGGAACAAGCCAAATGTGTTCCGGATGAACGATTTAGGGTATGTCAGAGACTTGGAGCTTCGCCCATTTTATCAGATGTATGATCGTTCTTATACTGTTTACTGGGACCTCTTTTCCAAGGAAGAATGGACGTCCACAGAGGCGGAATACCGTACTGCGTTAGCCTATCAGTTGCAGCTCGAACAACTTACGGTGGATGTTGTGCAGCCTGCCGAAATGCAGCCTGAACGGGATCATGCCTTTGCAGGCGAACATGTGAGTCTGGGCTCTATCTATAACCGTAAATATCGTGATACCTGGCCTGGGGGCTGGTTTTCTTTTGTCATGAAGATTCTTCCGGATGAGCCGGTCCACTTAGCGGTGACTTATCTCAAGGATGCTGACCGCTCTCATCGTGACTTTGATATCATCGCAGATGGACAGATTTTAGAAGAAGGCAAGCTGGAGTCGGAGGAAATGAACAAATTCGAGACCTTCGTCTATGAGCTTCCTCTGTCCGTGACGGCTCAAAAGGATGAAGTTACGATCCAGTTCAAAGCCCATCCACTAGGCAAGGTTGCGAAGGTCGCGGGATTGCGGGTAATTCGACATTCTAATGCGGGATAAAATGACTTATATACAAGAAAAGCAGACGCTCCTGTGAGCCGTCTGCTTTTTCTGCTTACTGCGCGCTGTATTGCTTAACATCATAGGTAAAGCCTAATGTTTAACTTCACGGAAGCTGTTTCTAATCTCGCGCAATTCTTGCTGTGATCGACCATATCGGGAGGCGTACGTCCAGGCAAGCACTTGATGATAATGCGAAGGAGTTTCAATCGTAGTCACGTTATACATGATCGGAACTTCCTCCACTTCTCCTTTTAGGGTAAATTCAATAGCAGGATAGCCGTTTACAACGATGTTGGAAACCTTTCCCGATTCAGGGGTTGTAAGCCCTGATTCTATATGGCCCTGAATGATCTGTTTATACTCTTGAAGAGTCATACTGCTGTCGAAATCGCTTTTCGGTTCAGATAATACAATCAAGTATCTTTCTGTAAATTCATTTTTAATGGAGATATCCGCATCCTCATTAATCGTATAATCCCGTGACCAGCTCCACGGAGCCGTAACTTCAAACTGATCGTCCTTACTGACAAAAACGTCGGGCTTGGTTACTTGTGTGATGAGAGAAGAAATAAGGGATACAGCAAAGATGGCCGAAATGATCGTCATCAGGATGATTGCCCCTGCAAAAATCCCGGTTTTCTTTCTTCCCACAGCTCTCAGATCCCGTACCTTTACAACATATGTACCCGCAGCCATATCACCCAGCCGTTGTTTTTTGGGTGTCGCCAGCACACATATACCTGCAGGTAACCCCCAGAAAAGCAGCGGATTCGTATCCACCAGATGTATGGCGGTGCGGATCAACGATTTAACCATGCCCGGCGAGCTTCCTTCCCCATTCACAACTTGGATACGAAGAAGATATTTGCCCAGCGTGTAGCCTGTAAGTCCTTCCAGTAAGAGATAATAGCAGAAGGAGCCGATCAGGAAGATACCCACAACCATAACGATATTGGGACTTTCGGCAGCAGCTAACTTTTTCGCTGCAAAATAAACCAGTCCTCCATATCCAAAAACGATAAGGATGAAGTCAATCATCCAGGCAGCCCATCTTCTGAAAAAAATAGAGGCTCCGTATGTTGCTGATAACACAGCCATCCTGTCCGGCTTGGGTCGAATATAGCTCCCATTGACTACATGCTCACCCGATACTACGGTGGATGGATGTTTCATTAAATCTTGTTCTTCCAAATCATACACCTCTAATGTCAAATTAAATCCTCATTCAGTATAGCATTCCTTTTCATCCAGTGAAGCAAGCCTGACAGCGCACTGGAGCAAACGGAATCCCGCCGATGAACAAACCACACCTCCAATTTCCGATATTTTTCAGGCAGACGATGTGAAGCAATACTTCCCGTTTCCTCCGCCTTCGCAATCGAGGATTGTGGCAGCATGGACACTCCCAGACCAGAAGCTACACCACCCAGAATAACTTCCAATGTTCCAAATTCCATAATCTGATAGGCATTAATACCTGTTTCGCTCAAAAACCTTTCCGCTCTTGCCCGATGTGTGCAGCCCACGTCGAAAAACAGCATAGGCTTGGCAAGCAGCTCGCCCATGTTCTTGTTCCCAGGTTCCGAGATAAGCACCAATTCCTCTTCATAGGCCGCAACATGCTCTATATGCGGATCATCGACAGGCCCATAGACGAAGGCTCCATCTAATTCATAATTCAATACCTTTTGTACGAGATCATGCGTGCCGCCTGTCAAAAGGGATAGTTGGACATCCGGGTATTGTGAGTGGTATTCCGCCAATAATGAAGTCAAATGCGTGACCGCCGCTGTCTCAATCGAGCCCAATCGCAAAGGTCCCGTAGGATGGTCCGAATATTGAGTGGACTTTACAGCCTCGTCCAGCAAGGTCAGGATTGTATCCGCATACCCCAACAGATTCTCTCCTGCCGGCGTTAGCGTCATTCCGCGATTAGATCGACGAAAAAGCGGTACGTTCAATTGTGCCTCAAGCTGCTGAATCCGGGAGGTCACATTGGACTGTACATAGTTCAAAACCTGCGCAGCCTTCGTGATACTGCCCTCGCGAGCAACAGCCTGAAATATTTTCAAATCACTGCTTTCCATATATACGTCACCTGCTTGGTATGATCATTTATGATACTCA
The DNA here is from genome assembly GCF_044908085.1 of Paenibacillus sp. RC73. NCBI lineage: Bacteria > Bacillati > Bacillota > Bacilli > Caryophanales > Paenibacillaceae > Paenibacillus > Paenibacillus sp. RC73. The sequence goes on along the minus strand of NZ_JBIYCV010000009.1, from coordinate 83,751 downwards.
CGTTCGATTTTGTTCATTTTACCGGATGCTTATCGCTCTGTACAATTCAATATACATGCAAATGCATCTCAATTCGAACCACGGGAGGTTTTACAATGAAAGCTATGATACATGCCAGCAAAAACGGCCTTGAAGGCCTAATGTATAAAGACGTTACCGATAGACAACCCGGGCACGACGAAGTGAAGGTAAGACTCCAAGCCGCAGGCTTGAACCATCGGGATCTGTTCCTCATAGCGGATCGAACAGCCAACGATACTCCACTCATTCTCGGGTCGGATGGCGCAGGTGTGATCGAGGCTGTGGGCGATGGCGTCCCAACCTCGCTCGTAGGTACTGATGTAATCATCAATCCATGTATCGGATGGGAGAATACGCACCACGTCCCTTTGGTCCCAGCCATTCTGGGCGGACCTTCAGACGGGACATTCGCTGAATCGGTTATCATCCCCGTCCAAAATGCCGTCAGCAAGCCAACTTACCTATCTTGGGACGAAGCAGGGGTGCTACCTTTGTCTGCTTTAACCGCTTACCGCGCTCTCTTTACCAGAGGCCAATTACAGCAGGGTGAGCACGTCCTCATTCCCGGCATTGGCGGCGGCGTAGCCACGTATGCCATGCTTATGGCTTTAGCGGCGGGCGCACGGGTCAGCGTCACATCACGTAGCGAAGCGAAAAGACAAGCTGCCCTCGCCCATGGCGCTAATCAAGCATTTGACAGCCATGACGATTGGAAAGAAAGTATGAACGGAGACTCCGTGGATCTGATCCTTGACAGTATCGGCCCTGCTACGTTCGACAAATACCTGGAAATCCTCAAACCGAATGGTCGAATCGTTACATTTGGCGCAAGCTCAGGAGATCGAATAGAGATTCCGCTGCGGTCTATATTTTTCCCTCAAATCAGCATCATCGGCACCTCCATGGGCAGCAGCGAGGAATTCGCAGATATGCTTCAATTCATGGAGCGCCATGCACTCCATCCAATTATAGATAGCGTATTCCCTTTACAAGACACGGCACAAGCCTTCCACCGTATGCAGCAGGGAGCACAGTTAGGTAATATAGGGATCAGGATGAAGTAAGAGCCTGAACGAAGTACAGGAAGAAAAAAATCTACTACTATAAAATGCCTTCATCCAGAAGTCAATTTTATGGTAGTGGACCTACTCAGTCGATCAAACGATGCTGGACCCATTTGTTGCCGCGGAAGCGCCAAAGGAAAACAATCCCCCGCACGCCCCATTCAATATCCATAGCCAGCCAGACACCAACAATCCCCAGATTGAACACAATGCCCAAAATATACCCCAGCACCACCCGGCACAACCACATGGACAGCATCGAGGTGAGGGATGTAAATTTCGAATCACCTGCTGCTCTAAGCGCAGAGGGTGTAATAAAGGCGATGGACCAGAGCGGGATCTGGGCCAACGTATTAATCAGTATGACAATGAAAATGTCATCTACGATTTCAGCAGGCGGATGAAATAGCCCCACCATCGGCTTGAACAAAGGCATCAGGATTAATCCCATTACAATAAAAGAAAAAGACGATAGCCAAATAAATGATTTGGTAAACTTGCGGGCATCCTCGACATTTCGACGACCCATACATTGACCAACTACAGTCACAATCGTAAGAGCCAAGGCATTCGCAGGAATTTGGAACACGTTAGCCAGTGATGAGCATATGGCATTCGTCGCCAACGCATTTGTTCCCAGGCTCACAATGAAAATTTGGGTTAAAATTTTACCCCCATTGAAAAACATCTGCTCTGCTGCAAAAGGAAGTCCGATGAACAGAATCTTTTTAAGCATGGCTAGATTAAAATAAAGCATATCTCTAAGCTGAACACGCAAATCGTCATCTACCCTGACCAAATAGATCAACGCGCAGACTGCCCCTGCATATCTGGACACGTTTACGGCAATCGTCATGCCCAGCACACCCATATCCAATACATTAATGAATACTACATTTAGAAGCACGTACGAGAGGTTCATGATGAGAGAAAGAGCCAGCGATGCCCTCGTCTTCCCGATCCCCCTCAGCGCTCCACACACCGCCTCAACGATCGCAATCCCCACGAAAGACATACAGCTTCCCAGCAGATACACCTTACCGTTAGCTAATACATCAGCCGAGGCGGAGCCAAACAGAACACTTAAGATCGGATTGTACAGCAAGATCATAAACAGACTGATAGCTAAGGCCAGCAAAGAAACGGAGGAAATGGTACCCGATGCGGCTTTGGAGACCATCAGGTCGTTACCGCTACCCTTATACTGCGCAACGACAACCGTACCCCCGGTGGATACAGCAACAAACACATTAATCAAGAAAATATTCAGGGAATCAATCATATTCACCGCGCTGACCGCCGCCATACCCGATGAGCTGATCATTGCCGTATTCACCAAATTAAGACCCACAATAAAAGCCTGATCAATTAGAAGCGGGATAAACAGAGCAATAATCTGTCGATAATCAATAGACGCTCCCGAAAAATGCCTATTCAGAAAGCCATGTGTTCTTATTCTTACACTCAGTTGACTCATATCATCACATTCTTTTTATCAAATTGAAAAAAACCCTTCAACAGAAGAGCTTCCATGGCGGGAAAATGTATAGAGTTGCAAGGCTAGATGTACCTAGTTCTTGATTTCGTACACTTTTCTCTACATAGAAGTATCACTCCAAAAGAAAATCCTGTCAATGGTTTTGCTCACATTTAAAAATAGAAAAAAACACAAAAACCTGCTCAGTTCAGTGAACAGGTTTTGAAGTGGCATTAATGTTTTTACGATATGATTAAATCCTTGTTAGACGAATTAAAATTATCTTCTCGCAATTAAATCCTGTTGAATGGAAGCTTCGTTCTTTTCGAATTTTTTATACAAGAACATAGGAATGATACCGATCAGGAAGACGATAAACGGTAGCCAGATAAAGCTGAACTGAATTCCAGACAACGCAGTAGGCGTTTGGACCTTCCCGGCGATGTAACCGGTGCTGCCCATGATCCATGCCGGCAATAATCCGCCGATTCCGCTACCCGCTTTAATACAGAATGCGCTTCCAATGGAGGTCAGGAATCCACTTGCCCGAATACCATTTTTCCATTCCCCGTAATCAACTGTATCTGATAACATCGCAAACGGCATAGAACATGCAAAGCCTGATCCTAACGCACCAATAATCCAACCAATTATAATGAGGGTTAAGTCCGTACTTCCCATTAAAATCACAACCTGACCCAATGCAGCCAGGATCAATCCAATAATCATGATCGAATTTTTACTTAATTTTCTGGCGAAAAACGGAATCAGGACCATCGAGATCAATTGTAAAGAGGTCAGTCCGTTGATTAAAGGTACCAAGTCCTTGCTATCCAGATTGTATTGCAGATAAAAGATAAGCGTCGCTGAACGGATATTCAAGCCAATCCAGTAGCACAAATTAGCAGCTACGACGAGCATCCAGGGCCAGTTTCGTTTGATGGCTGTAAAACTTTTAGCAATCGGAACGGATTTCGTTTTAACCGCTGCATTTTCTCGCAAATCGGCAAACGCTATCAAAAACATAATAACGGCCATGATTCCAAATAAAACGAGCGTTAAGGAAAAACCTTTTTGATCATTCCCCTGTCCAAAGAAGGCAACCAGAGGCAATGTAAACGTCGTAGCTATGAAGAAGCCCACATTCCCCCCGACCATACGGAAGGAGTTCAATACGACGCGCTCGTTAGAGTTCGTGCTCAGGTTAGGCAGAATGGACGTAATTGGCGTACTGATTCCTGTATACAGGATACCGGCTATGATATAAGTGATCGCCGCGTACGCAATCTTTCCAGACTCACTCCAGTTGGGTGTTGTGAACGTAAGAACCATGAACACCGCAAACGGGATACATAACCATAGAAAATAAGGTCTACTCTGCCCGTATTTTGACTTGGTCCGGTCAATCAGGATGCCCCAAATCGGGGCATCAATGGCATCAATGAAGCGGGTGATAAATAGTAAGGTCCCGGCAATTCCAATAGAAAGACCGAACACATCTGTATAAAAATATAATAAATAGCTGGAAATGACACAGTATAAAAGATTGCCTGCTGTATCCGTTAATGAATAGCTGATTTTACGATGAAAAGGAACAGTACTGTCTGCTTTCTCGGGTGGTTCCGTACTCACAATTCTCGTGCTCATGATCTCTTCTCTCCCCATAAGAATGAATTATGATTCATAAACCCACACACGCATTTCTCCTTTATCCCGGTTGCACCAGGCGTAGTAAGGAATAGCTGTGATTTGTTGAGAAACCAATTCAGGGGGCTCCGAGCTATATAATGTCGGTGAACCTTTCACCCGATACCCCTCCGTGGTCAGCTTTACAATGCCACCAAGCAGGTTTTCGCTAAACTCTTCGGTAATGAGACTGTCCTTCGGCAATCTTAATCCCGCCAGGTTCTCCCCGTTATCCACTTCTTCCAGACAAAACACGATTGGACCACGTTGGAGAGCGACCTGCTGCTGATTCATGGAGACAAGAGTATTGCTCCGAATCCGTTCCACCGGCATAGCCAAATGCAGGGTTACCACATCACCATCATTCCAGGTGCGCTGAATCTCTGCATAGCCTTTTTTCAGATGATGTAATGAAATGGTTTCGCCATTCACCTTCACCTCTGCCTGCTTGCACCACCCCGGAATCCGCAAAGCCCATGTAAACGAAGTCGGCTCTGCTACATGAATCGAAAAGGTCAGATCCGCATCCCATGGATAATGATGAGTCTGTGTAATTTCCACCTCTTGACCGGATAAAACCATGTTTACCTTGCTTGCAATATACAGATGTGTATACAACGTATCCTCGGTTTGGGTGTACATATTGTCTTCGACCGATGCGATCATGCGGGCCAAATTGGGCGGACAGCACGCACAGAAGAACCATTTTTGCCGTTCTGTTTTTACGTGCTCCTGATCTTTTCTGGATTTTTGAAAAGGATTAACTTCCAGTGGATTGACGTAGAAAAATCGTTTTCCATCCAGATCCATCCCACTAATTGTTCCATTGTACAGCGCACGTTCCAGCACATCGGCATATTTCCGGTCTGGTGCTAAGCGCAGCATACGATTGGCCCAAAAGGCCAGCCCTACAGAGGCACAGGTTTCGCAGTACATGCTGTCATTCGGGAGATCATGATTGCAAGTGAACGCTTCTGCATTTACAGAAGATCCGATGCCAGCGGTAATATACATTTTTCGGTTCGTAACATCGTCCCACAGGGCTTCACAGGCTTTTAAAAGGGAGGCATCTCCTGTCTTCGCAGCCAAGTCTGCCATTGCAATATACAAGTACACCGCTCTTACGGCATGACCAACAGCCTCCGTTTGTTTCCGGACAGGCTTGTGTGCCTGCTGGTATTCGAAGCCTAAGCCAAAATTAATGTTGTTATCATCATTCCAGGTGGGCTCTGTTTGAATTTGTTTTCTGTTTTCTCGTTCCTCTTCAAAGTAAATCGGGTGCTGCCCCCGCTGTTCAATAAAATATTGCGCTAATTTGAGATATTGATTCTTTGCAGTTACGTCGTATAATTTGATCAAAGCCAGCTCGATTTCTTCATGCCCAGGATAGCCTTTTCGTTTCCCCGCTTCCGTACCAAAAACCTGCTGAATCAGGTCCACGTATTTCTCCATAATGTGAAGGAACTTCGTTTTGCCTGTCGTTTCGTAATAAGCAACCGCCGCTTCTATAAAATGTCCCGCACAATATAGCTCATGGTTATCGCGTAAGTTGGTCCAACGATTGTTGGGCTCTTTCAGCAAATAATACGTATTCAAATAGCCATCTTCAGCTTGAGCTCTTCCCAACAACGCAATCACTTCATCCGCCCGTTCTTCAAGCGCAGGGTTCGGATGATCCCTTAAACTAAACGCCACCGTTTCCAGCCATTTTGCAATATCACTATCTTGGAAAACGGTTCCATAATACTCCCCGCTGGATTCACCAGCCGCAATTTTAAAGTTTTCAATCGCATGACTGGGTTCTGTATCTGGTAACTCATCATTTAATGCTTTCCACTGATAAGGAATGACCTCTTCTGCCACAACCTGCTTATACTTTTTCCAAAATGAATCCTCAACGACGACATGTTTTACTGGCTTAGCTGTTTTCATTGGATAAACATCCCTTCCCGAAAATAGAACGCTTTCATTTTTGAAAAAATAAGGATAAAGTAATGATAAATACCCGGCCAAGCTAACCTGGGGTTCCCTTGCTACAGTCCTTATTTTATCAACCTGAACTTATAAAAAAAATCGCGATCTTTAACTAAAAGTTATACGATTTCACACACATAAAGGAGCTGACTTCCATGAGCAAAACAAACTTTCTATCTTTCCTTGTCCCTCCATTGCCTTATTTCATTGAGGGGAATTTTACTACATACCAAAAAGGGGACTGGCACCCGAATCGTTATAACTTGGGCTATTTTGACGTTATTATCATCAAAGAAGGACTGCTGCACATAGGCGAGGAAGATGAAGCATGGAAGGTTACCCAAAATTCCGCTTTAATTCTCGAACCGGATAAACACCATTTTCCCATTGAGGCATGTACAGAACAAACCTCCTTTTACTGGTTCCATTTTCAGACCAATAGCACATGGTGCGCGCAAGCTTCACCCAATCTGATCACACCAAGCTCACCCATACCCGAGTTGCATTTTCATTCCGAACACACAACAATCCATTTACCCAAATTTCAAAAACTAATCAATCCCCATGAGCTGTTTTCTAAATTAGACTACTTACTAGCCTCTACCTTAAAACCTAGAAAGCTGGCCCTATGGGAGGCCCAACAGACGTTTGTGAATATTTTTCAGAGTTTGGAATATGATGAGAATTATAAAAGCAGTTCCTCCAAGTTAGCAGAACAAATCGAAATATACTTAAAACAGAATTACAAAAATACGATCACCAATAAAGACCTGGAGGCTCATTTTCACGTACATCAAAACTATCTCGCCAGATGCATGAAGGTCGATTTTCAGCGTACGCCGCTTGAATATTTAATGGATTACCGATTGGATCAGGGGCGCAGTCTTTTGCTGCAAACCGACTGGTCTGTGCAACAAATTACAGAGGAAACGGGGTTCTCCCAAGCCAGCTATTTCTCCAAATGCTTTAAACAAAAATTCGGGATGTCCCCGAAAAACTATAGACAACAATACTGGAAGCCGGCTCATTGAATCGAAAAATGTACAGGCACTACATCTCCTTTACATTTTTAACATACTCCCGTTATATTGCCCCTTTATACTGAGTCAGCTATAGATTTTACATCGTGAAAAGGGGTATACATATGAAGACAACTAAACTAGCCCTGTTGACAGTCTTGGCCGGGGCTTTGGTATCACCTGCTGAAATAACCAAGGCGGCAGACGTTCAGTCATCCGGGTATGCACCGCTGCGAACACAGGCGGAAAAAATGGGAGCAGTCATTACATGGGACAGTGACGACAAGTCTGCTGCGGTCAAGCTGAAAAACGGCATTGTCGGCACCTTTACCGTCGGTGAGAAGACCTATCGTCTGGCAGGCCAAACCGGAGAAGCAGATCGTGAAATCAAGATGATCGGCGGGAATTTATATCTTCCGGCAAAGCTGCTTGCCACGCTTGAGACAGAAAACAGCAAATATGCTGATCCCAAAGACGCAGTTCCTACCTACAAGGTTACCCCTACTGCTGAGACAGAAGCAGTGGAGGATGGAGATGACGCGGCCGACGACCCTGCTATCTGGCTCAATCCGGCGGACCCGGAGAAAAGCAGACTTGTAGCGACCAATAAAGGCGGCGGAATTCTGGTCTATGATCTGCAAGGCAAGCAATTACAAAACTATAAGGTCGGCAAAATGAACAATGTGGATATCCGGTACGGTTTTACACTGGGCGGTAAAAAGATTGATATTGCAGGAGCAACCAATCGCACCAACAACACCGTTGATATCTTTGCCATTGACGGGATATCAGGAACGTTAACAAACGTGGTTGACCAGCCTATTAAATCATCTATGAAAGAAGTGTACGGATTCAGCTTGTACCATAGCCTCAAGACAGATAAGTTTTACGCACTCGTTTTGGGCAAAGAGGGTGAATTTGAACAATATGAGCTGACGGACAACGGAAATGGCAAAATAGCTGGTAATCTGGTCCGCCAGTTCAAGCTCGCTACGCAATCCGAGGGCATGGTGGCTGATGATGAATATGGCACGGTCTACATCGCTGAAGAGGATCACGCCATTTGGAAATATGATGCCGAGCCAGACGGTTCCTCCGAGCCGCTACGACGTGTTGATGTTGCAGACGGGCGCAGACTTCAGGATGATATAGAGGGACTTACATTGTATTACGGCAAAGATGGCAAGGGGTATCTTATCGCCTCCAGCCAAGGAAACAGCAGCTATGCGATCTATGAACGACAAAGCGACAATGCTTATATAAGCAACTTTACGATTAGTGCCAGCCCTACAGTCGACGGTACCTCTGTTACAGACGGTATTGATGTTCTTGGCTATGGATTAGGCAAGAACTTCCCGCACGGTATCTTCGTTGTACAAGATGATGAAAATCTTCAAAACGGCAAAAAGCTGAATCAGAATTTTAAAATGGTGCCTTGGGAGCAGATCGCCAAGGGCGCACGCATCCCGCTAATGATAGACGATGGCATCAACCCGCGTGAATTGGTGAACAGAAGCACGAAGTAATGCCTGTCAGAAAGTTACGTTCAACATCTGTTAAAAGAAAATAAAGTATTAGACTGGTAACCTCCTATTACGCTAACTGGCAGGTTAGTGACTGAAGGAGAAGGGTACAGAATTGCTCCATCTTCACGGAAAATTGTTCACTTTTCCATTGGCTTTCCATATCTCACTAAAACATGCCAGAGTAATTTTAATTCTTGCAGAACTTCTTTGTAGGTTCCTCTATCGCTCCAATTACTTGGATTTCGTTTCAAGTCCATAGCTGCAGAGCCAATCATATTTACATCAATAAAATCACTTTGCGCAATTCTTTTGGCTAGTGAAGGCATCGAAGGACCTCTAAAATTCATAGGAACCTCATCAACCAAAAGTGTAAAGCCCATATGCCAGTAAAGATCAACTGAATACTTTAAACATATCTGTTCTAAGATTCGTCCTGTATGGGTGCCCTTAAATGATGGATCGGCAACAAGCATCTTTACGTCTTCTTTAAGAAAAATGTCACCATGAACCTGAGCTTCGATATAGTGGTTAAGATTTCGGTTGGGCTCTTTGTTTGATGGATTTTGGAATGGTTTCTCAAGATTGACGAGCATATGGTCGATTAACTTTCGAACCGTCAGATTTCTTTCACCAATGGCAAAATCACTATAGAACGCATCCCTCATGAGAGCAGCCAAAATGAGGTCAAATTCCTCATACGTCCCCTTTTCCTTGGGGTCTTGGTGAGAATCCAAATAAGTATAAGTGCAACGATGAGAGACCTCAGTGGATAAAAGGAAATAGCATGATCCAAAACGTGGAGCAGGTCCATCGGGATGTAACATGACATTGAGTGCCCCATACTTGGGCCGTTCGCTATTGGTTGAGCCATTTATTTGGTACGCTCCGCCAAACATTTTATTCTCCCAAACGTCACGTTCACCACCTGAAAATGCTGATACACTTCCATTCGATAGGAAAGTCTCAAACTGGCTTTTATAAATTCCCTGCTCAAGTAGTGCTTCAGCAACGCTTTTCATGGTCGGATCTAATCTATCTGGGTGAAAGTGTAGCGCAATACTTGCATGAGATTTTAGTTTAGTGATAGCATCTTCAAATGTCTTCAGCTCGATGCTGGACATTTGAAGGATTTCCCTAATTGTTTGCTCCACCTCATTTTTGCGGCTTCTTGCGTAATTTGTTATATACTCTTGAGCTAATTGCTGAGACCTCGATAATTCCATGGGCAGAAGAGTCCCTTCCCTTTTTATAGAATCATAATACATGATGGACAGTAAGGGAAATTGCAGATAGAGTTATTAAATTAACGGGGAACGTTAGTTCAATAAAACAGCGACAGTCTAATACTTTATTTTCTTCTGACAACATTCTGACTGTATTATCTTCATAATACCTAAACCTCGTTAATGGTATAATGGAGGTAAAGGAATCGGAGGGATTAGTATCCATTACCAAGCTATTAACCTGAATGAGAAATTATCTAAGTTCAACGATCATTGGTCTCCGAAAGTTATTGGCGAAATGAATGACTATCAATTTAAGCTCGTCAAGATTGTTAGGGATTTTGTATGGCACGATCATCAAGATACTGACGAGGTGTTTATCGTGCTCGAAGGGGAGATGTTCATTGATTTCCGCGATGGTCAGGTGAAAATCTCCCAGGGCGAGATGTTTATTGTCCCAAGGGGAGTCGAGCACAAACCTTTCGCCGAAAAGGAATGCCATATCATGCTGGTGGAGCCTAGAGGTTTAGTTAACACTGGCGGGACTGAGTCCGAATTAACAGCAGCCAATGATATTTGGATATAGCGTCTGTTAGAATAATGAACTCGTTCGATTACATCGTTAAAACTACGGGAGTCTAGGACTTTTTTAACACTAGTTTCATCCAAAGAAAACCCGCTCAGTGAGCGGGTTTTTCAAATTTTCTACCATGATTGCGTGCCTCAGTTTGCCTATGCTTTAAGATCCAACATCAGTACATTCACCGAGTTAGCGGGTAATTGCAGAAGGATCGCGTTATTACTGAGCGAAACCTGCTGCTCGGTAGGTAGAACCTTCTCATCATTCTTTTTATTCACATTAGGTACATGAACCAGAGAAGCATCGCCAGTTAATGTAATCAGCTTGGCACTGGACTCCACACTCAATTCCTGAAGGTTCAACTGCATTGCCTTATCCACGTTGTCGGCATTCACAAGCTTCACATATACATGCTCAGCATCTTTGGTCACCGAGTTGAACACGTCTCTGTTGTAAGCTTCCAGCTTGTAGTCCAGCACTTTGCTGCTTGTCACTCCGTCGGTGTAAGAGCAGATCAGGCTGTTGCCCGTTTCACCGCCGTAATTCACCGTGATGGTGTAATCCGTGTTGTCAGCAAGCTCTTCATAGCTGGCCGCTCTCAGGTTGCCTGCCGCAGTACTGGAAGAGTAGTCACCTAAGGTATAGCCTTCCACCCCTTGCTTGTAAACCTTCACGCCCGTTGCCTTGCCGCCATAGCCAACGGCATATTCGACCACGTCCTTTTTCTCTGCGGAAATATCCGTAAGACCTGCGCCCACATAAAAACCGTCCGTGCCAGAAATACGGGAAGCCACAACCTCCACCTTATAATTCGTCCATTGGTCGTCCAAAATGTACAGGCCGTTCAGACCGCTGGCTTGAGCTTTGAGGACAAGCCCCTTGCCTGCCTCCACCGTAGATCCCACGGAGCCCGGAATGACCTGCCAAGCCGGATTCCATTCCTGGGTAAAATCCTGATCCAGCAGCACGCAGCCGTCCTTGTTGGAAGTGACAGTCACACGCTTGACAATCACTTCGGCGTTGCCTGTCGCGATCTCAATTCCACCCTGAGGAATGAGGTCTATCGGCTTGCCGTTTTTGTAAGTGGAAAAAGAGGTCGCCAATACTTTATTGCCTAAATATTTAGCATACATTTGCTGTACATAGTAGTTTGGCGTAAACCACACCGTTTCGTCATCGAACCAGATGCAGTCCGGGGTCCATCTATAGGTTCCGTCCGTCAGCACCTTGTTGAACAGCGGCGCATAGGCAGCCAACAGAACGACATCGGCATTATTTTCGAAGCCCGTCATCACCGCTGCCTCTGCTACTGCGCCTGCCAATGTATTTTTATCCGTAGACGCATACTCACCCACGAACACCTTGGACGTTTCCTTCCAGTCTATGCTGCCGTCTGCGTTATACGCTCTATAGTAATAATTATATCGGTCCGCGTTATGAAGCAGGTACTCGTTGGAACGGTAGTAGTGCTCATCTGCAATGGTGTCCATGTAATTTTTTTGCTTCTCATACCAGGTCACGGTTTCTTCGGTCACTTGGGCACCATCTGCAAAAGCGACCTTAGCCGAACCGGTGATATTTCCACTCAGGAACTTCCAGCCCTGCTGATATGCATCGTCGTCTGCTTGAGCGCCAACCGTGGAGATGATATGCAGCTCATAGCCTGGATAGTTTTCCTCCATGTACGCATCAATAGACGTTTTGAACACTTCAAAGTTGGCAAAGAACTCGACGCCCCAATTTTCGTTCCCTACACCCAGATAGTGCAGATCGAACGGAGCTGCATGGCCCATTTTTTTACGCATGGCGGCCCATTCATTGTTCTCGAAATCCACATTAATCGCAAAGTCGATCAGATCCGTAAAGTTCTTGATATAATACTCTCTTAATGCGCCACCAGCCGGATGAGCGTAATCGGAACGAGCTTGGCAGAGAACGCCGCAGGCCATAACCGGAAGCGGAGCCGCATTCAGATCTTCGGCCAACTGGAAATACTCCATATAACCAAGGCCCATGGTCATCATATAGCCCCATACATTAAAATTTTCCTTGCGCAGCTCAATATCGCCAATAGATTCCTTCCAGTCGTATACATTTTCCCATATAAACGAACCCTCAGAGATACAACCGCCCGGAAAACGCAGGAACTTCGGATGCATATCGAACAGCGCGTTCACCAGATCTTTTCTCAGTCTATAGTTGGGATTCCCTTGGAAGTTGGCGTGTGCCGATGGGGATCGGGCTTCCTCCCCTGCACCCCACACATCCTGTGGAAACAAGGAAACCATATCTATCGAAATCTCACCGTCAAACGTCAGCGCCAGTTGCCCCAGAACCGTAGCCGATCCTGTCAGCACCAGTTTGGAATCTATACCGTACTTCTTCCACGTGTTGCCGCCCTCCACCTGTACGGTTAACGACTCACTAATCCCCTTCTCATTTGCGTCTTGCAGTTGTAGCGTGATTGTGCCCGCCGACTCAGCCTTCGCCCAGATGGTGAAATCATACTTGTCACCCGCTTGGATAGACATGGCGCAATTCTGGTTAGAATCCGAAAAGCCCTTATTCCGAATAGTTGCACCATCCGCTACCGTCACATAATATGAGTTCACATCTTTGTCTTTAGCGCCTAGAAATTCATTTAATCCGCCGCTATTTTGCGGATTCATCTTGTCCGTATCACCAGACCAGGCAAACAAAGGATTACGGTTACGCCCCGTAGAGCAGCCGCATTCGCCGGAAGCATGGGAATAGGTATCGAACACGAAGGACTCGAAGGAACGATTCTGAACAAGCTCCGCATAAATTCCGCCATCCGCTGCGTTATTGATATCTTCGTAGAACAAGCCGTACATCACTTCGCTGATATCCATGACTTCCCTATTTCCATGAATGGTCAAAGTGTAAGGAGGTAGCTGTTCTGGAAGTACGGATACTTCAAAACTTTTTTCAATACAGCTTTGGCCCTTCGTCAAGAAGGCTGTCACAGTTACCCCCTGTGAGGAGGTAATTGTCTGGACCTGACCGTTGTCAGAGAGTATCTCAGGGTGGCTGGATTTCCAGGTCACTTCTACTCTACCGCCCATGAGGACCGTTGGCAGGGACAAGTCCTTGGTTACAATCGTCGTTGGGAAGGACAAATACTTATCACGAGCGAGCTTCACAACCTCTTCGTCTGTCAACGAATCGCACATGACTTCAATGACTTCATCCGCTGACAAGCCTGCTTTATAAACTCGGAAGTCCGATAGGGAACCGGAAAAATCCACATCCGCTGCATGCTGGGAACGACCGATAAAATTGTTGCTGTAGTTGGACGAGTCTGTAAACGTTTCAAACCATTTGCGCAGCTTGGCATAGTTGCCGCTGGAGGTTTGGCTGATGGAGCCGTCCGCTACGACTTCGCCGTTCACATACACAACCGGACCCGCACTGCTTAATGTGCCGCCTTTTGTGCCGATCACGGACATGGCTATGTGCATCCACTCATCCCGGACAAAACCTCTCCCCGGATCTACAGCCAGATCTGCCTCGGCGAAAAGAGTCCCGCGCAGATTCCGTGTCATGAACATATAAGGCCCTGTATGGGCTTTGCCAAAGTCAAAAACACGTTCCCACATATCCGTGAATCTACCGAAGTTGACCCAAGCAGTCACCGTGGCACCCGTGTTATCGCTTACATCTTTAAGCAGATCGGAAGGAAGCTGTATATACGATGTACCATTAGGACCTCCCTCAAGCGTTAAAGCCATTCTGCCGCTGGCATTGGAGATTGTCGGTGCTACTGTGCCAGAAGCAACCCCGTCATTACCTTGCCCTGAGCTATCTTTGCCTACGTTCCCAGCATCCTCAAACTTGTACCGCGCAATGATTTGATCTTGGAATTTGGTCATCTTCGTTGCTCCTATACATATATTTTGTTAATGTAAAAACTAATTAATTAATATAAATATATACTATATAGCTATAGTACCTTATCCTGCCCACATTTTTCAATCCTTTATAGTGACAAAAAAACCGCTCAATGAGCGGTTTTTCAGATATACCATCCTTGTTAGGGTAAATTTCTCACTCCATTGATGAACTGCTTTAATTCTCTATTGGAAACAACTTTTTGCCCCAAAGATTTAGTCAATATTCACTCCTTGGGACTAACCACTTATTCAATATCAAACAAATTTATTTTCAACTCGTAAATAAACCGACCTCATGGGTTACACGTTCAGAGTTTCTGACCACAATTCGGACAGAAGTTAGCTCCTTCGTTTTTCACACCGCAGTTAGGACAGAAATTGGGCTTTTTATGGTCTCCAGAAGGAGAAGGAGCGGCAGATTCAGGTTGAGGCTCGGCCGGAGGATTTTGGTTGGGATTCAAATTTTTCATCATTTCGTTTGCTATATTCATCCCCATCATCATACTCGCCATATCCGAAGCAGCGCCGCCGCCTTTTACGTTGCCAGATGCAATACCGTCCGTCATCGTGACCTGTTGATACTTTTGCAAATTACCGATCATTTCATGAGAAGCCGTCTTCGTAATCATATCCTGAATTTCTTGAGGATAATTGAAGCTCATCACGTGAAAGCCTGTAATCGTCATCCCGTTGTCCATCACTTGCATATCCAGATCTTCTTGAATGCCTTTGGAAATATCGGAAGCATTCGCTTGCAGATTGAACATGTCTTTCCCTTCTCTGCTGATCCACTTCATTAACAACTGATCCAGCACAGAAGTAATCCGGATTTTAACATCCTCCACCAGATAGCTGTCTTTCATCCCGGCAACCTTATCTATGAGCGTAACATAATCGTCCACCTTAAAATTAAACGTGCCGTTGGCACGGATAGGCATACCGCCTGGAAGCTGGGGAGTCGGGATCAATACCGGATTCTGCGTCCCCCATTTCACGGTAAACTCCTTCGTATTGACGAATAAAACTTCCACCCTCATGCCACTGTTAAAGCCAAATTTAAATCCTTTTAACGTGGACAGAAACGGGATAATCTCAGAATCTATATTGTAAGATCCTTCATTCTCGAAAATCCCTTCAATCTTGCCGTTATTTACGAAAATCGCGTCTTGACCAGAGCGGATCATTAACTTGCTTCCTTTTTTAATCTCCCGATTGCTCCATTTCCAAAAAATCATATCATCTCTAAATTCTTCCCACTCTACAACGTTCGCAAATTGGTTTCTAAAGAACGACATTCTGTTCCCATCCCCTCAGTTAAAATGAACCTCTGCTGCCGCTATGCGAATGACCGCCACTGGTGGTTCCGCCTCCGCCTGAACCGCTGCTACTGCTACTCTTTTCGATCTTCCGTTTCGTTGTTGTTGTGTGGAGGTATTGATCCCGATGAGCCAAAATCCCTGAAGTGCTTGCATCCTCGTAGGTCTGCCGATTTACCGTAACGCGGCCGCCAGAATTGGAAACCATCTTACCCACGATAATCCCCGCCAATACCAGTGAAACCACCAATTGAAACGCAATACTATAAAATATACTGTCCGGGTTCACCCCTGGTCGGATTCCCAAATACCTGTGCGCACTTAAAATATATTTTTGGAATGCAAGCTCATAGTTACCGCTCGTCAGGTACGGGCTAATCTCGTCACGTATTTTATCCAGTCTGTCGTCATCCAGATACCGCTCCGCTTTGTAAAATCCGGCCAAATAAATCTCTCTATTTCTCATATCCAGCGTTAAAATAACCGCATTTCCATGAGTCCTGTCATATCCAGGTCCCTGATCATCATAAAAGTCCTGCGTCATTTTCATAACATCCATATTGTCGGAATTGCTGGAGGTAAAAATAATAATGTCCGTTTCTCTTTCGGCCCCGTATTGATTAGCCATCGTGTTCAATTCATCATACTCTTCCTGATTAAGCAGACCCGCTTCATCATAAATCAAGGACTTCCATTCCGTTGTAGCCGCCTCGGCCTTCATTTCCACAGGAACGACTAGAAAAGCAGTGAAGAAAAACAAGATTGCCAGGATCAGTCCAACCCTTTTCATTAAAACATCCCCCCCATGATCACCCAAGTGATTAGCTTCAATGAAAGGAAAGAGACACCGAAAATGCCTGCAAACCAGGCAGTCACTTTGACCTTGCTAATCGGAGGCTTGCCGACTACCTTGCCTGTCTGACCGTTCATGGCAAACGTATGCTCCAACCTATTATAGTCATAGTGTATTACCCATACCGGGAGCAGGACATAGTCGGCATTTTTTCGTGTTGTGTCTATTTGCTTATCCGTATAGTCCACAGCAGTATATTCCGACACCGAAGACTGAATATAAGCATCAATATATTCCTTCACTTTTTCTTTTACTCGCGGGAAGAGCTCCTCGTCGTTATAACTGTATTTCTCCGCAATGTAGCCGGCGAGATACGGGGTTTTAAAGCTTTTTAGCTGATCGTAAGGAAAAGGCTCCAATTTATCCATCAGCTCGTCGTTCATTTTCTCCGCGGCATCAATCGGAACCTTCACGTAATTCAGACGAATTTTCCGGTATACATCAAAATGCTGCGTTTCCGTATACTCGTAGTCCCCGCTTGTATAGGTTCTCACTTTTTTGCCCTGACCCTGAACCTCAATTTTATTATGTAATTCATATAACCAGAAAGGCACATACATCCCGGTGATTCCCTTGATTCGATCTGCTGTCATGAACCGATTCGGCGTCAGACGGCCATTCTTGCACCATTTTCGGAAAGCTTGCATAGCTTCTTCCTTACTGATCGAAAAAGGAATGACCTGCGCCGGGGCCAGCTCCCCTGTCAGTCGTTCGCCAAGCACAACCGCTGATCCGCAAAAGCTGCAAACCGTCGCGCTTGTCTCCACTTCAGTCATAATGACTGCTCCGCAGCTGGTGCAATGATACTCCTGAGCCTCGTCTTCTGAAAAAATGTGATTCGTCAGAGGATCTGGAAAATACTCGATATTGTCCTTTCTTCCGCAACTATGACAGGATAACATTCCTGTTTCACTGTCAAAGACCATGCCACTGCCGCAGTTTGGGCATTTGTATTCGATAACCGGCATCTGCTCACCTCTATCATAAAGAACTGTTATTTCTGATCTTTCATTTTTTCTTTGATCGCAGCCAATTCATCTTCTGCGTTCGTGCTTTTCTCAACTTGTGCGAATAAATCATCCAGATCGTCCTGCGTCCCTGCTCTAAGCTCGGCTATAGCCATTGCTTCATCATATGCCCGATTAACCTTCTCTTCCATAGCTTCGAATACGGAATCCTGGCCGCCCATGGCGTTCAATGATTGCTGTACTTTGGCAACCGCCATTTTCCCTTTTAGCTTGATGCGCCGTGCTTCCAACTGGCCCATATCAGACACCAGTTTATCCTGCATTTGTTTCATACTTGCGGCGTTTGATGAAGCCAAGTCATAAGCGGTTTCGAATTGTCCCCGTTTCTCCACCTGCGTTGCCTTTCTCTCCAGAAACTTTCGAGCGTTCTCATCCTTGCCAGCCTCCACTGCCTTCATAGCATAATTCTGAAGCTTTTTGATCTCCGCTCTGCATTCATCCAAAGCTCTTTTCGCTCTTCTCTCATCCGCCAACACCGAAGCGGTTTCCGCTTTCACTCTGCCCAGGTCGATGTTCAGGTTCTGCATGTAATCCTCAATTGTCTTCTCCGGATCTTCCACCTTGTCTAATAAGGCGTTAACATTCATTTTCATAATATCCCTAAATCTCGACAGAATCCCCATCATGGTCTCCCTTCGAAAAGACTGCATTCCTACCATATAATACATCAAATTCGGAAAAAAGGGTTCATTTCCCTTTCCAAATCCAATAACAGGCACTTTAACGCCATCATTCAATACCTTTTCCTAAATTTTCCAGTTCATATGAACAGCCTCCTTTACTATTTTCATATAAGATAACACCTCGCCGCTGCATAGGCAAAAGTACAGCTAACCAAATCAAAAAAAGTACCTGATCCCCGTGGAAATCATACTTTAAGACACGGGGGGCAGGCACTTGCACCGCAGTAACTAATCATATATTCCACTTCACACTTGCTTGTCCTGTATAATGTTAAAGTGGACTTTATTTTTTATTTCAAGCTTTTCCATACCCAGTTTTCTACTTCTGGTAAGTCGATGCCTTCTTCACGAATGTATTGATTATGTTTCTTAACCATAGCATCCATTTCAGCCACAATGCTTGTGTACTTCCCGGCGTCAGGTAAGTTTAGAACAGCTTCCTTCACTAAGTCAAAACGGTCCATTTGATTCAATACACGCATATCAAATGGGGTCGTAATATCACCATTTTCACGGTAACCATGCACATACAAGTTATGATTGTGACGATCAAAGAACAGATCTTTGATTAGACCTTCATAGCCATGGAAAGCGAAAACAACTGGCTTTTCCTTTGTGAAATAATGATCAAACTCTGCGTCAGATAATCCACGAGGATCTATTTTTTGACTTCTCAATCTCAATAAATCTACCACGTTGATAAATCGAATCTTCAGCTCAGGCAATTTCTCATGCAAAATGGAGATCGCAGCTAAGCTTTCAATCGTTGGTTCTGTACCGGCAGAAGCAATGACAAGATCAGGTTCTCCACCTTGATCTGTACTTGCCCAGTCAATGATCTTCAACCCTTTATCCACCAATTCTTTCGCTTCATCAGCAGTAAACCATTGTGGACGTGGGTGTTTAGACGAAACGATCAAATTGATCTTTTGACGGTCGTTTAAAATGGTATCAAAGACAGCCAGTAAGGAGTTGGCATCAGCTGGCAGATACTCCCGAATAAATTCCGGTTTTTTATCAGCCAAGTGACCTAACAAACCTGGATCTTGGTGTGTATACCCATTATGATCCTGTTGGAACACCGTTGAAGTTGCTACGACATTCAATGATGGGATATCTGCACGCCATCCTTGATCCGTTGCTTTACGTAACCACTTGAAGTGTTGAGTAATCATTGAATCAACCACACGCAGGAAGGCTTCATAACTTGCAAAGAAACCATGACGACCAGTCAACACATAACCTTCCAGCAAGCCCTCTGCTTGATGTTCGGATAATTGGGAATCAATAACACGACCATAAGAAGACAAAAATTCGTCATTAGGTTCAATAATTTGGTCCATCCATTGGCGTTTGGTTACTTCAAAAACAGGAGCTAAGCGGTTAGACATCGTTTCATCAGGTCCGAAGATTCTGAAATTACGATTTTCTTCATTTAAAAGAACCACATCTTTAACGTATTTCCCTAAAACCGACATATCCTGTGCAATGACTTTACCAGGAACAGAGTTATCCAGTGTATAGTTACGGAAATCTGGTAAATGCAAGTCTTTAATAAGGTTACCCGCATTCGTAACAGGGTTCATCCCCATTCGTTTATCGCCTGTAGGTAGAATTTCGGCAATCTCAGGTTTTAAACGGCCATTTTCGTCGAACAATTCCTCTGGTCTATAGCTATTCAGCCATTCTAATAAAGCAGGTGCGTGCTGCATATTTTTTTGGTCAACAGGAATTGGAACTTGATGGGCACGGAATGAATTTTCATTAGGTACGTTATCCCATTCTTTTGGACCCGTCCAGCCCTTAGGTGTACGGAAGACAAGCATCGGCCATGCTGGGCGAGTAAGGTCATTGTTTTCACGCGCATTCTTTTGAATAGCTTCAATTTTTTCGATTACGGTATCCAATACTTTTGCCATTTCTGGATGCATTTGATCAGGATGCTCACCTTCAACAAAAAATGGTTCCCAACCCAAGCCTTTGAAATATGAGGTCAATTCTTCTTTCGATTGACGAGACATAATCGTTGGGTTACTAATCTTGAAGCCATTCAAGTGTAAGATTGGCAGCACTGCACCGTCAGTAATGGGGTTGATAAATCTGTTAGAGAACCACGAAGCGGCTAATGGGCCAGTTTCAGCTTCGCCATCACCAATAACAACAGCAGAAATCAAATCGGGATGATCTAAAATGGCACCCACCCCATGAGAAAGGGAGTAACCTAATTCTCCACCCTCATGGATAGATCCAGGTGTTTCAGGAGCGGCATGTGAAGCAATACCGCCAGGGAACGAGAATTGTTTGAATAATTTCTTCATACCCGGGATATCTTGTGTAATTTGCGGATAGATTTCAGTGTAGCTTCCATCGAGATATGAATTTGAAACCATAACCTGGCCGCCGTGACCAGGGCCTTCAATGTAAAGCATGCTCAAATCATATTTATTAATAACACGATTTAGATGTGCATAAATAAAGTTTTGGCCAGGAATGGTGCCCCAGTGTCCAATAGGCTTAATCTTTACGTCCGAATCTTTTAATGGTTCTTTTAACAAAGGATTATCTTTTAAATAAAGTTGGCCTACCGAAATGTAGTTCGTTGCACGCCAATATGCATCAAGTTTTTCCAAATATGCTTTAGATGAGTAATCTACTATTACAGGTGATAATGACATGATGTCCACTCCCTAAACAATTTTGTTTGTAATTTATTCCGGAAATTTCATCCACATGTACATCATAACGCTGCGTCGATTAAATTCAACCTTTTCAACAAATGATACGGTCCAATTTTGTGAAATTTTGAACATAGTATGAAATATAATTAAAAAGACAGTAAAAAAGCTCTTACATTAAAATAAATGGAAATTTTAACCGCGTTTTTTTATTACAATCTATCCATAGTATGATCAGATTTTTTTTCAAAAGCATAAAAAAAAGACTGGAAATTTTTCCAGTCTCATCGTTAATGAACCGATACGAAGGTGTTGAATTTCAAATATTTGTAATGGAATCGCATATGAGAAAATTCAAATGGCGTGCCATTATCTAAAAAGAAAACACCTTCCATGATGCCTACGGGCTCATTTTCCTTCAAATGCAGTAGTTCTTGATCGTCTGCTTGGGACGGCTCTGCAAAAATGGATAAAAAAGATTTAGTGACGGCCAGGTTCCGCGAGTCTTCCAAATAATTAAAAATCGACCCCTCGATAATCGTCTGATTTAAATTTTGGACAATTTTAATAGGGATATAGCCCGTTTCAATCATAAAAGGATCATCATCAAACAAACGTAAGCGAACAATTTTGTAAACAAAATCATGAGTCTCCAAGAATAAATCGCGTTGTAATTCTTCTGTTGGTGGAATGACCTCAAAACTCAATACTTTGATTTTAGGCTTTTTACCATGCATTTGAAAATTATCAGTGACCCCTAGATTAGAGCCTTCGTAGTTAAAGATAGATTCATTCCTTATGTATAATGGATTAATAAATGTCCCAGAACCGCGCTTCTTGAAAATAATTCCTACATTCTCCATTTTAGTCAGAGCACGTTTAATGGAACTACGACTCACCTGGTACGTCTCGCTAAGACTACGTTCATCTGGTAATCTCATATCTGCAAACTTACCAGCAAAGATTTTCATCTTAAGATCGTCAATAATTTGCTTATAGACAAATTGTGTCATATCGTACTCCTCTTCCAGGTCTTCTATAACTTCATATAGTTTACCATAACTTGTTCTTTCCATCTCATGTTTGTTTACGTATGTAGAGTGAGCCTTCATCTGATAGCTTGCTTTTACTATACATCTCTATGCATAATACCATGATTGCACATACATCATACCACTGCAATGCATCATGTTCATGCAGAGTATGATCCTTTCTCTCTTTAAGGGCAGATAGTCATCCCCTTTCAACCCCAAAGAGCGACGACACCGACGAAAGCGTCACCCTGCGCCAAAGTCGGTACCGTCACTTTTCTACCTGAAACATTTAGAAGGGCACTTGATTAGAATATCCTCTTTGTTTCTCTAGTCTTGATTCAGTCCAAGCGAATTCCTTCGAACGCATTCATTACTAATTGCTGCACATAGGAATCGTCTAATGGATCACCAGTTACCAACAATCGATAAAAAATCGGTCCATAAATGAGATCTGTGCTTAATTCAATATCGAGATTTTTCTTCAATTCCCCACGCTCAATCCCCCGCTCCATAAGAAGCCTGGCCTCGAGCCGCCGAGGATGGAAATACCGCGTCCGGTATGCCTCCGATAATCCTGAATCAAGCTGCCCTTCACCTATTAACTCCGTAATGATTTTACCCTCCCGACTTGTCAAGAACCGAACTAAATTCGTAGCATGAATGAGAATATCATCTAATACAGAACCCGTGTCGGGTACGGGCAATCTTGCTATGGAAGCTGACAGAAAACCATCCATCACCACGGCAGCCTTGTTAGGCCACCATTTATAAATGGTCGCTTTGCTAACTTTGGCTCGTTCAGCAATTTTTTCCACCGTAACCGCTCCAAAGCCATGCTCCAACAGTAGATCATAGGAAGCGGTAAGGATAGAATTCTGCGTCTCGACATTACGCGGACGTCCTCGTTTACTCTGCACTGGAACCCCCCCTTCCTCTTAGATGTAAGTAAATACAAAAAAATAAACTGTACGTTCAGTATATCAAATATCAAGTAAAAATAAAACGAATTTACCTATTTACAAAACCAAACGTTCAGTATATTATTTGATTATCGAATTAATGAACTATACGTTCAGTATTTATTTTTCCCTAAACAATTACGAGGAGGATTATCATGCAAAGAGAACAACAAGCCATAGAAAGTAACCGTATTTCAAATTGGATGATGTTTCTGTTGGCGGCCGCATGCGGCCTTATCGTCGCCAATCTTTATTATGCTCAGACCCTTGTAGGGCCTATCCATGTTGCTATGGGCCTTTCTTCCACAGCAGCGGGCTTCATTGTCACTTTAACTCAAGTCGGTTATGTTGTGGGATTGCTGTTTATCGTACCGCTCAGTGACATTATTGAAAATCGACGCCTCATGGTCGTATCGTTAGTGATTACAGTCGGTGCATTGCTCGCAGCCGCATTCGCCCCCAATGCGCCGTTGTTCCTGACCGCATCTCTGTTCATTGGAATTGGATCGGTGGTAGCCCAAATACTGGTGCCATATGCCACGTACTTAGCATCTGAAGAGCAGCGTGGCCGCGTTGTCGGGAATGTAATGAGTGGACTGTTGCTAGGCATTATGTTCGCACGACCAGTGGCAAGCTTTATAACCAGCGTCTGGGGATGGCAAGCCATATTTATTTTGTCAGCGATTGTCGTGACACTGTTGACGATTCTGCTCTCGCGAGCTCTTCCTGAACGCAAGCCTGCGCCTACGGTAGCTTACAGCAAATTAATTTTCTCTCTGGGCACTCTTTTAAAACAAACACCCGTATTGCGCCGCCGTGCCCTATATCAAGCCTGTCTATTTGGAGCCTTCAGCCTATTCTGGACTGTCGTTCCTCTACGATTAGCGGATGATTTCGGAATGTCCCAGCAAGGTATTGCATTGTTTGCTTTAGTAGGCGTGGGCGGTGCAGTAGCAGCTCCGATAGCCGGAAGATTGGCCGATAAAGGCTGGAGCAAATTCTTAACCGGGCTAGCCATGATCATTGCCGCCTTGTCTTTTTTGCTAATCTATCTTTTTCAAAACCATTCGACAGTTGCTCTTATACTGCTCTTTCTTTCAGCGATTACACTGGATATGGCTGTATCAGGAAATCTTGTACTTGGGCAGCGTGTGATTTACTCCTTGGGAAGTGAAGCGAGGGGGCGTCTGAACGGACTCTTCATGTCTATTTTTTTCGTAGGTGGTGCCATTGGATCATCGTTAGGCGGTTGGTCTTATGCGCAAGGAGGTTGGAATTTGAGTTCTCTCATTGGAGTTGCCCTGCCGCTGTTAGCTTTGCTTTACTTTTTCACTGAGAAAGAAACGAATGGAGACGCACGAAAAAAAACTTCGACAGAATAACCATACAACAAAAAGTTACCCCCTATTCGTCTAAGTAGTTAAAGATACACATGACGAATAGGGGATGTTGTGTTATAAAGGTTCATAATCTTTTATTTAAGTATTGCATCGATGGAATATGAGCCTGCCCCTGTCAATGCGATACCGATGACGACTGCAATCAGAACCAACGGATACTCATAGCCATTAGCTGTTGCCCAAATCCCGTTTTGGCCGTGTACTTTGAAAATCGCCCCGAGCATAGTCACCGTAATGAACAATGCAGCCAATGGAGTGAGTAGTCCCAAAGCAAATAGAGCTCCTCCCAGCAATTCCATCCCCCCAGCAAACACTGCCATGAATACTCCCGGCTTAATTCCGACCGATTCCATCCAAGCGCCGGTCCCTTTTGGACCATAGCCGCCAAACCAGCCAAAAAGTTTCTGAGCTCCGTGCCCGACCAACAACAATCCAACTACCAAACGTACCAGTAACAATCCACTTGCCAACATAAAAATCACTCTCCATATCATATTTATTTTAAGATTATTTAATTAAAGATATTGGATAAAATTAAGTTCATTGCTGCACTATTTGAGCCTGTTCTTTTTTTAGTTTTTCAGGAGTAATATCGTCTCCATGCGGATCATAAATAGTAGCATTCAGGAGAATGCTTTTTATAGAACCCCGAAATATTTGAAGGTATTCTTTGCGAAGATCAGTTTGTTCAATTTTTTCAATTTCAGTTAACCCGACTTCTTTTTCTTTTTTTGCAAGCTGATTAATTCTTTTTAAAATTGTAATCATATCTATACCTCCATATTTAATTGTTTTGATCAGTTATATCTTTAATTTATTTATCTTGATATAAAGATATAACATTTTTTTATTCGTGTCAATACTTATTCAAAAGAATAGAAGATCATCCCTTGGGCTGCTTACAGAGAAAAAGAAAAGCCAGCCATCACAGAGGATGCTCTGCGACAACTGCTTTCTGGCTTTCAGGGCCACATCCCCAGCCGCAACCTTCCTGAGATCAAGAAGTTCATCGACAGCTATGTAGAAAAGGTGATCGTCTACATGGAAAACGTAGAAGTCATCTTTAAGCTACAAGTAGTCACACTTTTCATCTCACCTGAGTCACGAAAAATTTTCAATTGAATTTTATATATTTAGCGAAATAGGAAAGTATAATAATAGAAAAATGTAGGAAGTCAAAACATAGGAGGAAATCATGGGCCGACTAGTTCATTTCGAAATTCATGTAGATGACATGAAACGTGCTAAGAAGTTTTATGGCGAGGTATTTGGATGGACATTTGAGGATTGGAGTGATTATGCTGGAACGCCTTATTTTGGAGCTGTGACAGGCGATGCAAATGAACCCGGAATCAACGGAGCCTTGATGCAACGTCAAGGTGCTTCCCCCCAACCCGGCCAGGCTATGAATGGTTATGCATGTACTATGGGAGTGGAAGATTACGATTCTACTGAAGCAAAAATTCTTAATCTTGGAGGCAAACTTGCACTGCCCAAGCATGCACTGCCTGGAATGGCATGGCAAGGGTATTACATGGACACAGAAGGGAATATTTTTGGTATTCATCAGCCAGATGAGCATGCAAAATAGAGTTATACAATCGCATAGACAAAAGCACCACCTCACACGGTCGGGCTTTTATATGTTCGTTCAAGATGCGATAGAGCAGCCTGTTAGTAAACAATACAGCTACGGAAAAGGACCTGAGCATTCATCAGACTTAGAGCAAGTCAAGGCACAGAATCCATCATAAACGTGTGCAGATCAATTCACATTCAAACAAAACTAAATAAACCAGTCGCCGGTTCAATTCCGGCAACTGGTCACTTAAACTTGAGTGTGTTTTGATCCCTGTCTCATCAATGGGGGGTAGTCCCGCAGTACATCTTTTTTTATCATAACAAGCCAAAACTCATCAGATAATCTATTCCAATTCCATGTAATAAAGATTTGTAGGATTATCTTTTGTAATGGTATGTGCGCCAGGAGCAAGTGATACGCTGACAATACCATCAGTCATTGGATAATCGGTTCCATCAACCTTGATTTTTGTTCCGTCTGCTGAATTAAACACTAATGTTAATGTTGAAGCTTCCGTAGTAGTAAACCCAATACTGGTTGAGTTCTCGATTTTTAAGCATTGAGTTAGAGTCACACCATTATACTCCACAGTTCCCTTGTTTGCCGAAAGATCCCCTTTAATATCAAAGAAGTCGTTGTTAGTTCCAGCTATGGTAAAGTTATGAACTTGTTCTCCGGGTGTTGGTACCGGAACAGGAGTCGGTGTTGGTTCTGGGGTTGGTTCTGGTGTCGGCTCCGGTGTTGGTTCCGGCGTTGGCCCTGGTGTTGGTTCTGGCGTTGGCCCCGGTGTTGGTTCTGGCGTTGGCCCCGGTGTTGGTTCCGGTGAGATTGAATTACCCCCTACAGATACAAGTTGAGTTGTGTAGCTTTTTATTTTAGCCATTAGAGCTGAATTGAGTGCATACGACGTGTCATCAACGGAATTATCAAATTTCCATGTAAAGTCTCCGTTATTCAGGCGTCCAGCTTTTGCAGTAACAATTTGTTCAACATCGCTTACGTTATCAATGTCAGCACCGTTTACTCCAATATCGACGCTTGTATCAAAGTTGTTATAAGCTGTTCCTCCTTTTAATGCTTTGTATGAGCTTGGTACGGTTTCATTTCTCGACGAAGCTAAATACGCATCAAAAGAGTTTTCATTTGCCAGAGCTGTCCCGTTATTGGAGTTTGCATAAATCAGACTGGCAGCATCAACTATACTATTGTTGTAGGCCTTAATCACACCTCCGTTTTCTCCCGAAAATGTACCTTCCCCTAAAGCATCCGTACCTTGCAAAGAACTCAGCATTGGATATTTAGCATGTCTAAAATAATTAGATTCTACAAAGGCTGAAGCTCCCATTGTAGCACCGACACCATATTTTGAGACTCCATCAAAGAAGTTATTATATATATGAACAGATGCCACTCTTATACGTGGATGACGGGAGTCTGAATGATCAAACCAGTTATGGTGGAAGGTGACAAAGAATTCTGACGATTCACTTAAGCCGACCAGAGCCGATTTTCCTGAATCCCAGTAGTGATTATAAGAGATTGTAATATACGTCGATCCATTTTTAACGTCTGTGGAACCATCTCCCTTTGCTTGGTCGGCATCTCCTCCTGCAGATCCATAGAATACATCATTATTATGCACCCAAACATTTGCATTTCCTGTATCCATTGAAATACCGTCATCAGGGAACAACATCACACCCAGGTTTCTCACTTCCACATTTCCAGCATATCTAAGAAGTATTCCCCATCCGTAAGCATAAGCATCGTCTCCGATACCTTCAACCGTCATATTCATTTCCGAATAATTTTTTTTGCCTTTTACTTGAAGATATCCACTGCTATTAAGTTGTCCTCTCATATCATCTTCTGTAACTTTCCCAATAAATCTGATTGCAAGTGGTGTTGTATCATAGCCTTTTTGTCTTAATGCCAAAATCTCGCCTAGACCAACACCTGTTTGAACACGACCTGAGCTATTGATTTTCACATCGAGGGTCACTGTTTGTGCAGTCTTGGATGTTACATAAAGAACTTGGGCACCATTCTTAAGTGTTCCGTCTTCATTATAAGCACCCGAGCCTGTACCATATAGCGATTTTGATGAGAAAGCAAATCCAGATCTATCATATGACGCTACGGATAGCTTATTTGAAACAGCACTTACCGTTGAACCCCCTGGTAGCCTGGCTTCAACTTTCATTACATAATCTCCAGTTGCAAGGCCTACGGCATCAGCTCTCCAATAGGAAGGGTATTTTCGAATTAATTCACTATCAATTTGTTGGTAGTAAGAATCTGGCGCACTTACAGGTTTAACATATACATTATACCCCTCCGCATTGCTTTCAGGTGACCATTCTACATACGCAGTTTCATTCCAGCCTCCATCGTCGATGATCGAAAGACCGGCAGCATAAATTGTAGTATTTTGCAATCCTCCTGTTATTAAAGATATTGCAAGTGAAAACAATAAAACAATGCCCATTACATTCGTAATCCTCTTTTTCATTTCTAATCCTCCCAAGTTTGATTTGTTGCATACATCATTGAACCGTTATCAAAAAGCCGTCAAGTTTCTCGATTCACCTCCCCCCGTGTTTATAATGAGAAAAATATCACAATGCATGAGTCAAACTAATGAGACTTACATTCAAACTCCAGCGTCTATCAATAATCTTCAAGGGGAGAAATTGGTATTATTAAGACTCTTCCCCATAATTTCGAACTAATTCGTCAATATTCCCTTTCTTTCGATATTGTAAATTATATCATATGATCCGAAATATTTCCTGGATTATTTTTACTGAAAATTAATTTTATAAATATCCCTATGGACGGAAAATTTCCCACTAACCAGTGCATTTTTCATGGCGATAAAAGGTCAAAAGTTTAAGCGTATTCAGAGGAACTACAGCTGGAAGCGATCTGCCTGCGCGTTAAGGAAAACTGGACGTATCGGCAGATTAACGCTCACTTGGGAAGACAAGGCAAGGTTCAGATGAAGTGCTGAATGCATAAATACCAAGAACAGGTGAATTAGGTCTGTTGGATCAGCGGGAGGACGAGCCCAATATGCGGATCAGAACCGCTATGTTCAAAAGCTCCGGCGGGAAAACGAACTGTTAAAAAATTGTTAGGAGATCTGGAGGCTAGAGGGAAAGTCAGCCAAACTAAACATGCCGAGACTTCACGGTAGACATGGTCAATCACAAATACGCATTTGAGGAATTGGCCGAAATAATTAAGAAGTATTGTGTGACAATTTAATCATAGGAAGGTTCTGAGCGATCTGTTAAGGCTTCAACACTTCATGTTTGACCTTCGTGTAATCTGTCATCAGCGGATCCTCCGACTCAATTTCCGCCTATAACTCGGTCAGCAATGCGTAAGTAAGCGTATCCTGAACGATCTCTTGGCCCTTCTTCTTGATCCATTTCATGATGCCTTCCGTACGAATGGCCTTGATCTTCCTTCTCTTATTCGCTGGTGGGTTGATCTAAAAGACTTCTTCTCGGACTGCCCCGCCGTCGGCTTTCGCTCTGATCGGAGGCAAGTAGTTCGCCTCCCCCTTCTCTCATCTGCATGCTGAGCGTTCTTTTTCCTACTCCATTTGTCCCAGCAAAAACCGTCATTACTGATTTTTGCTTACTCATGATATTCAAACTCCTGTCGTTTTCCAGTTGCATCATAAATGATCTCGAACTTATTTCCTTCTGCACCCTCACAAACTCGTTTATTGTTCTTTATATAGTAAATGGATGCACTCGACTCATTGGCTTGCTTGCGTGCATGTTAGTTAGCTTTTTTGAATATTTCTTGAAGCTGTTCTCGATTCGCAAACATCTTGAGTCCCTCCAGTCTATGATTATGGTCGTTAATAACACAAAATGAAAAACCGACAACCAAGGCACTTGTTGTAGCCTTTGCGTACATAAATGGAGGCGAGGCACTCCCCATTTGAACAGTACTGATAATTGGTCTGTATTTCTACGTAGGTTGAAAGTTGGATTCATAAATGTAAAATTACTATATATATAGGTTGTCAAGGGAACTGGAGGAATAGATATGCCAAAATACAACTTTCATGAACTGTTGGAGCCACTCGAATTTGAAAAGCTCGTTTGTGATGTCGTTCAAATCAGGGAAGGCTTTTTTGTAGAAATGTACAAGGAAGGGCGCGATTCAGGTATTGATGGTTCTTATATAAATCACGGCAAGAAGACTATTATTCAGGCAAAACGCTACAAAGATTTCAAGCAACTTTTCCGTAGTTTAAAAAATTCCGAGCTACCAAAGGTGCGTAAGTTAAATCCTGACCGATATATTTTGGGGGTGTCATTTGATTTTCAACCAGGTGAGAAAGAACAAATTATAGATTTGTTTGAAAAGTCTATTCAACATAGAGATGATATTTTGAGCAGGACAGATATTAATCGGTTATTGGAAGAACCAAATTATCATTGGGTAGAATGGGCACATCCTAAACTTTGGTCACCAAGCATTAATGTATTAGAAAAAATCCTTCTAAAGTCCATACACCGCTCATTATACAGGGAATCGGCTGAAGAGCTTAAAGAAGCAATAAAGGCATCTACTAAATTTGCCCCTACGCAAATCTATCGCGAAGCATTACAAAAATGGTCACAGAATCATGTAATTGTAATTTCTGGAGAACCAGGTGTCGGAAAGACCACGATAGCTTATCTAATGGCACTGGCATACTTGCAACCAGAGGATCTAGACGGATTTATATGGGGAAATTCTATTGAGGATATTTATAATATGCTAGAGGACGATAGGAAACAAGTCATTATTTTAGATGATTTCTGGGGAAGTATTTTTCATAATGAAAACACTAGTAGGAAAGATGAAAGTCGGCTTATTAAACTGATCCAACGTATAATAGACTATGGAGAGAACAAGCGTCTCATCTTAACAACAAGAGAATACATTCTTCGTCAAGGACTTCAAAAACAACCTATGTTGAAGGAAACGTTAGAGAAATATGCTCTGATATGTACGATGGAGAAATATAGTAATGCTGAAAAGGCCAACATTTTATTTCAACATCTCTACGCCTCAAACCTAGAACATGAACATGTTACTTATCTTTTTCACAATTGTAGTCAAATAATAAACCATGATAATTATAACCCACGGGTACTTGCACTCTATCTAAATAAAGAACCCGATAAAGAGACTTCCGCAGAAGAGTGTTTTATTGAACTATGTGATTATTTCGATAACCCTGGTGCATTCTGGGAGGATATCTTTTTAGAACTTAGTCAAGAGGCGCAGATTGTAGCCCTGCTTTTGCTAATTTCTTCAACACCCATGAATCTGGAAGATATGAAATGCTGCTATGTACAATATATAGCTACTCGTTCAAACCGGATGGGGATAAAGAAGCTAAGTGACAGTATCTCCGAACTTGAAAAAACAATGATTAAGTCCTTTTATAGTGATGAAGAAGACGAAATTTTGTTGAAGTTCAATATGCCCTCTGTACAAGATTTTCTATATTATTATATTGAAGAAAATACTGAACAGTTTATTCCTGAGCTTATACAACGCTGTGCTTATTACAATCAACTTCAGTTTCTACTCGAACATTTCTCTAAGAGCTCTAGCAAACAAATTACGGAAATGCTAGAGCAACAATGTATATTACATTATGTGGATTATCCTTATTGTTATACCGAACCTGATGGCAGTTGGAATTGGGAATCTGATGGATTAGATGATTTACCTAATGGGGAAGAAGAACTTCATAGGTTCTTTCAAATGCTCCATTGTTGTGATCCTCATTTACATCCCACACTCTTTAATTTTTTGGAAAATGAAATTAATAATTACTGTTTAACTATGGGGCATGGAAATATAGAAGCGCAGTATATGGATCTTCATAACTTACCTGATATTATATTTCGATGCATAAAAAAAGGAATGCATTTCAATGGCAGAGATATTATAAATCAATTTTACCAAGAAGCATTTAGTGTGTATCATTACATGGCTATGGAAAAATTTCAGGAAGTGTTTCCAGATGAGTATAGCATTTACCATGAGAATTATTTCCCAAAAATAAAAAAAGAATTAAAAGCTATCTTGTTGACCGAAATAGAATTACTTGATGATTTATGTATGGATATTGAACTTGATATGCTTGTTGATAATATTCCAGAAATACTCAATCATTTTGGCCTTCGATACACCAATCAATTTGGAGAAAAGATAGCCTCTTTATGCGGCCGAAAGCCGATATTAGTGCAAAAAGAAAGTATAGTTAAAACTGACAACAATATATATAGAGATGAAGAAGAACAATCATTAGAAATTGTAAAAGAAGATGCAGAAAATTGGCTTTTCGGTCCAAATGAAATCCCCCTCGATGATGAGCAGATTTCAGAATTTATAACTGAGAGCGATCTTCAACCCTCTCTAAAAAAAGAACTAAGAAAAATACTTAAAAACAATCGCCATCACTATATTCATGACTATTTACACACAAGGGAATCAATTACACTGTCTCTCGCAGCATTGCATGAATTCGAGAATCTTCCTGATGTGGAAAGCAGTTTATGTATAATAATAATTCAACATTTACTCCAACAAAACACAAATTCAAAACTTACTAACCTAATCGGCTTCTGTGCTGAAACTTTTGGTTCATTCATGTATTTAGATGAACCCGTGATCCGTGCCTCGGAATTTTTATCAAGCGATATATACAATCACTATTTGAAAAACGATCCTGTTCTTTGCGAGATTGTCTTTGGAAATCTTATCCTCCAAGATTCACAATGGGTCCGTTCCCTTCACATTCCTATTTACACTTTCTGTTATGCTTTTACAACATGCATGGAGTACAGGAATGAAGAAGATTCCGGCGGAGAATCCCGTCAAGAGTTCTGGAAAGAGGTGTGGGGTAATAATTTTGACAAATTAAAACGTACAATTAAATACGATAAAGGAACTCAGAATAGTATTTATTATGCTGAATTCGGAATCTACTATTTTAAAAATTATGATTGGGAGGGGCGCATGTACAGAATGTATCAAGAATTAGACCCCTTCCAATTTAATCGACTATATGTTAGCCCCAAAATTGAAGGTTACTTAAATCAACTTAATTATGAAAGTGAAGAAAGCAGAGTGAAAAATCATCTTGCTCTCTGTAAATACGAATTTTATTATGATGATTCCGGAACTCCCCATTCTTCGACTGCTTTCATTTCTGATGAGTTATCGATGTTTGAGCATCTAAATCTTATTAAAAATTGGGACCCATATCCTAAACAACTAAGCAAAAGTAAGTTTAAGGAATTGAAGAATAATAGCGATATTTGCAATAAGCATAACGAGAATTGGTCAGTTGCAGTCTATAAAATCAAGGACGTTGAACTGTTGAAAGAGATCGGAGCCTACGAAGAAACATTAGGTTTGATACAGGAGTTAGAGAAAGTTCATGTTAAATTTTGTTCTGGGGATTATTCATCGATTCTATGATACGGTACAGATAATTTATTTATTTTCTTTAGGGCGTGTATTCAAACTACAAAATAAAGTTAAATCGTGGTAAATTAAGAAGTATGAAGAGACGATACGAAATCCAAGATGATCAGTGGAAAAAGATTAAAGACGTGCTGCCACCGGAACGAAAAAAACAAGGAGATCGACCTGGAACAGACAATCGGGTGATGCTCAACGCGATGTTGTGGGTCGCCCGGACAGGAGCGCCATGGCGCGATATGCCAGAGTATTATCCTTCTTGGTCCTCAGTGTACATCCGGTTCCGCCGCTGGCAAATCGCTGGCATTTGGGATCGAGTTTTAGAGCATGTTTCGATTGAACCTGACTTCGAAAGTGTAATGATTGATGCGACTATTGTTCGTGTTCATCAGCATGGAGCCGGGGCAAAAGGGGGCAGTATCTCCAGGCCATAGGAAGATCCCGAGGCGGACTGACCACTAAAATTCACGCTATTGTGGATGCTTTAGGCAATCCGTTGCGCTTAGAGTTGACGGCCGGACAACGTCACGACTCGGTCATGGGCTATGAAATGCTGAAGTCGATGGATTTAACCCAAAAGCAAGTTCTGGCCGATCGGGCATATGACACGAACCGGATTCTCCAACTCCTAGAAGAGCAAGAGGCGACTCCAGTGATTCCCAGCAAGAAAAACCGTCGAGTACAGCGAAAATGGGACAAAGCAATCTACAAAGAACGGCATTTAGTGGAGTGCTTTTTCAACAAAACCAAACACTACCGTCGCCTAGCGACTCGCTTTGATAAATTGACATGCACCTTCAAGGCTTTTTTGACGTTGGCCTCGATTATGATCTGGCTTGCTTAGGTTTGAATACACGCCCTAGTAGAGTGCTATCCCAATACTTGAGCATCAAATTAATCCAGCATAGCTTCAACATCAGCTGCAAAAACAAAAAGCGACCAATTGGAGAGACCCTATTTCTAATTTTAATATTAGGAGGCCTCATTATATGTATCATTCGAACTCAGCAATACATGGACTCTTTACATGCCTCTCCCCTCCATCCCACCTTTTCAATCAGCCTCGTAACTCATTTAATGACAAGGATCACATACTTTTCTCTCTCCAACCTTAGGATCCATGGTAGCAGGAGATAATCAACATGTCCTTAGTATTTATAGGACTGAATGAGAAGATGATGGATTTTTCAGTAGCTACCCCAATACGTTGTGTTGTAGGGCCTCGGCAATATTCAAATCTACAAAATTGCCGTCATTAACATCAACGATTACATCATTACCCTTTTTACAAAAGTCGGAATTCATCACAAAGAGGCTGAACAATGGCTGAAAGAACAAGCGTAAGTTTAAATACAATGAAGAAAAAGATACCGGATAGGCTAAAAGAAGTCATTGAATATAACGGGTATATTGTAAATAATTGTAATTCTTACGAAATCACTTGGATCATGGCGCTGTCAGTTAAGTCGTTCACCCACAAACAGTTTCTACCCACCTGAGTTTGAGTTGGCTGATCCTTGCTACATCTCAATGGAAGACCCGTTCCTTACTCCGTAGCAACGTATGATGTTCATGCAGAATATAACACAAGATAACCCTTTTTCTGTTTAAGGACAAATAGCCCTCCCCTTTCGAATCTCAAAAAGCGACGATACCGACGGAAGCGTCACTCTACGCCCTAGTCGATACCGTCGCTATTTTCTATAGAAATGGAGAGAGGCTGAGTCTCCCTTCATTCTTAGTCTTAATGGCAAAAGGGAGGCTGAACGCGCATCTATCTAGCTTCTCTTTTGCTATTTATCACATGTGTCCATTAGAAACACTATCAAGCTTCGACCTGAATTGGTCGAAAATGTGCCTACTTAATTAACGTACGTTGCATAAAAAAGATACCATCATGCGACTAACTTATATTGTTGCAAAAGAATTCCACCGTCATTAATGATTAAATTCAATACAAGTCTCTTTTGGGTATGCTCCCACTCTTGGCAGGACCCTCTCCACAAAGTTTTCTTCCCAAAAATGCTTCTGTTCTATACCACCTATATTAATCCCGAGAAACGAGGGATCAATAAATAAATCCTGTCCGTTAATTAATTTAATATGCAAAACATCACATATTAACGCATCATACTCCATCTCCAAATTGAAAAAT
This sequence comes from Paenibacillus sp. RC73, assembly GCF_044908085.1. NCBI lineage: Bacteria > Bacillati > Bacillota > Bacilli > Caryophanales > Paenibacillaceae > Paenibacillus > Paenibacillus sp. RC73. The sequence continues at coordinate 48,067 of NZ_JBIYCV010000009.1, read as the reverse complement.
ATCATACTACTCACTTCATTAGTTGCTAATGGGTTCGTGAATATAAAATCACCGATCTTAGCTTTACTAGGAGTCATATCTTCAATATCATTTTCATGTTTGAAGGAATCAACTATTGTGATACGAAGTCTGCCATAACCATCTATTGCTTCAAGTTCAATAAACTGATCACCAAACTCAAAATATACAAAATTCGTATTAGCAACAAATTCAGAAACCCCATCCTCTTCCATATGTACAACACCAGTTAAATGGATATCATCTATTGAATTACACCCTATCAGTTCTTTCATTTTCTCTAACATAATATAATATCCCCCAATTTTTATGGGACAAAAACTATATTCAAGTCCATTGCCTTACCTTGTTCAAGGAGCGTGACCCATTCACCATTAGGCTTTGTTACCACTATCAGCCCCTCTCCCCTATATATATCAAGTACTCCAGAATCTCTATTTATCGTTCCATTACCAACATATTCCAATTCCACCAAAGGAAGTCTCGCTTTCATTCAATCCCTCAGGATCACTAGTTCCAATCGCTTCAATTTCTTTCTTGGTTAATATTATGTCATTACTTAAATCTTTAATCTTTCTCGTGTATATTGATTTAAGAAGATCAACTTGTTCATCCCTCATCTCATAATAATCTCGCCAAGATTCAACCGCTGAATCATATTCCATTAACTGTCTTTCTAAAAGATAGCCTCCCTTTAAAACGATCCTTACTACGTTATCTATGGAGATCATATTATCCTGATCCCCCCAAAAGGCTGTAGTAATGGAAGGAATGGGCACACCATCTTCCCCTTCTTCCAGCAGATACTCCAAAGTTTCGTTTTTCGCTAACTCCAAGACTTCATTGGGTGCCCCTTTAAAATAATCAATAGCAGCTGTAACATCAGAACGAGTAACATTGTCATTTCGGAATGCTGCAACACAATACTTTTCACTGAATGTAATTGTTGCTCTCCTACCTGTTCCGTCAATAACACTGTAGTTCATTCCATCCCAAGAATGTTCATAGGACAGTTCAGGGTAATGGGCCACCATAATTGCGTGCGCAATAGATGAAAGTATACATCCCTTCCAAAGATCGTGTTTATTCCATCCTTTAGTTATTATTTTAGGCTTCATTATGGTCTTCCTTTTTTAGGTTTAGAAGGTGGATTCGCTTTATTTATTCTACTTCATCCTATTCATAATCCCTTCCTGCCCAGCATGTAGCACTCTTTCATCGCCAGATTATAGGAAGGCCGAGTGCATTATAAAAACCCACAATGACGAATTATGTCAAAGTGGGTTTGGCTCTACTGATACTTATCTTGATTATTTAAATATTCCTCTAAAAACTGTCTGTTTCTCTCATTTATGGGTAACAATCCTAAATGTTGATATTCAAAAATCATTTGTCGTTGAGTTGGTGTTACTTTTGAAGCTATTATGTCTTCATAATTATATTGAATATTTAATTTACCAGGATACTTCAGTACTAAGGCTAAATTCGTCCACGCCTCTTGATCATTATCAATAAATATTTTTCTTAGCTTTTCAAATTTGGATTGTAACCCTAATAGCAAGTCATCATAAATTTTCTCACTTACACCATATTTTTCGGGGATATCATGAGAGTATATAAAATCTCCGTTCTCAGACGTATTAAAATAAAAGTATACATTACTAGAGTCACCTAATATTTCAGCATACAAATAAATCTCATGCCATTTGTCTTCAGGTATCATATCTAAAACATGCTCTGCAATTTGAGGATATAACTGATCCATTTGTTTCTCCATAGCCTTCTCAACCTCCGTTTTGATTTTTTATTGTGACTTTTTGAGTTCTACCACCATCAATTGAGTACTCCACTATGATACTATCAGGTCTAGCAGAATCATCAATATATTGGGGTTTTATTTTTATTTTTACGCTTTCTTTCCGCCCTAATGCTGCTGCCCATTCTTGTTCCATTGTGTGCCATTTCCCACCAGCTTGATTAATTTGAGAATTCATTGGCACTAAGTTATCAATGTCTCCAGAACCTTTAAATTGACTACCGATTAAATGACCACCATCATCTCTCTCTGGATAATCACCTCGGATTCTATCTTCTCCCCCCACTTTGCTTTGAGCGTACTTATTTCTTGGTCCTGTGCCAAGTTGTAAATCAGCCTCGACGATATCAATACGACCAAATTTATTTGTTTCATAAGTATAGCCTTCTGGAGTTGTGTACTTTACGTTAGGTTGTAACACTTTTTTGTTACCGCTTCTACCAATCTGTGTTCCATAAGGAACTTTAGCCTTACTATCAACTACACCCGTTACCTCAATTTTGGGTGGTTCAATTGGTTTTGAAGGTGTAACCTTCCCCGTTATCGGTTTTTTAACCTTTGAGATGTTAAATGGTTTAGGGGTTATCCCTAGATTCCTATTCGCACCTCTAATCCCCTGAAAGTTAATAATTAAACTGCTACCGATAATAGAAATAGCTAGTAATGTGTCTATCTTCTTTCCCGTTAAATAATCATAGCCTTTTATAGCTGCTTCTAATTGTTTTTGGTTAATATCCTCGTGAACTAATCCTTTGTTTATTTTGATTTGTTCATCTTTGTAGGCAATGCTAGCTTTGGCTGCTTCCTTACCCGAAACCCCTTCTTTACTAAGTATTGTCGTACCCCATATAATTTGTTTTCCATACTCATTAAAATTGTAGGATTCTTTAACTTTCTCTTTTTCTTTCTCCTTTGCCTTTGCCTTCTCCTTTTCTTTCTCCTTTTCCTTTTCCTTTTTCATGTAACTGTCGTGATTGGCCTTCCAGTATTTTCTCACATCTTCCGGGACTTGCTGATAGGCATGAACCATAGCATTCGATTCTTTCAGTAAGTTTTGAACGAGCTCTAGGGGACCACCGGAATGGGCCACATGACGCGCACTCGTATATACTTTGCCTAGAATCCACTTGCTATAATAGGCTTGTTTCGCTTGCTCATGCTCGTACTGGCTAATCAATCCTTGAAGTGCCAAACCTGCCAAATGTTTTAACGGATGTACACCCGTTTTTTTAGACATTCCCAAGGTAGACGTTCCTTTGCTCCGAACAGGAATGGCAGCGGTTGCGAGCATAATTGCACCCGCTGCCATTCCCACAGGTCCACTTAGCGCTGCTCCCATCACAACACCCGCTACTTTTCCCATCACCGGAATGGAGCCTAACAGCTTGGACACCGTACCCAGCATCGCATCGGCTTGTTTTTGAGCAGCCGGGCTCGTGATCTTCGCGGTCGGGGTCTTTGCTGTGCTGTTGGATGAAGCCTTCGCGGCTGCGGATTGTGCTGCTTCATATGCCTTAATATTCATCAGCGGCGGTTCCGGCACGGGAGGAAGATCCATGACGAACACTGGAGCCTTCACCGTACCCTCCTGATCAATCACCGGGGCTTTGATATCCGTTTCACCATCCAGCACCATGCTGCTGGCTCCGCCTTTAAGATACAATGCACTTCCTGCTTCAAGTGACAGCTCCTGCCCTGCATCCAGCTTCACGTGACCGCCTTGAATCTGCACATTTCCCGGACTACTGACGGTAATGCCACTCCCTTCATGGAGTGCAATCGAAAATGCTCCCGAAGTGGACAGGGTCAGCTCTTGCTTCGACATATCCACACCGCTTCCTTGCGCATGTCTCCATGCTTTGACGTCCGGCTGACCCATCGTGTAGCGATGCTGCCGCAGCGAATCCGCCACGTAGGCTTCATGTTCCCGGCTCGTCGGCAAGTAAAGCTCCACCCGCTCCCCAATCTCTGGCATATCATACCATCCACTGTGTTCTTCCGCTACATAGCGAGTCGCCACCGGGAACCAACATGCTTTAGCCGGGTCTTGTTTAGGGTCGATATCCAACTGGAGCTGTATAAAGTCTTGCTGTACCTTTAACACACTACCCGTAAGTGTAATCCCCGTAGCCTTATCGTTTTCATAACGGGCATAGCGGATATCCTGTTCGGCCTGGAGATCGTAACGAGTGAGCAACAAGCCATCCTCTAACCGTGTCACTGCCCGAACGACGGCCAACTCTTTTCCTGATCCAATCGGTAACGTAATGAGATCCCCTAGCGCCACATAAAGCAAACTTTCGATCACATAAGTCACATACGAACCTGCGCGTTCTCCCGGCTTTCCCTCATCTAGCTCATGAAACGTTTTCCGTACCCGGTAAAATACATCCCGTTCCACCTTGTACGGTTTGCCTTCCGGCATCCCGAAAAAAACTTTGGGCGACGCAGCCGTTACCTCCGGCACCAGCACCGATCCAAAGCGCGAGGCGAGGCGCTTTAAAAATGCCCAATCCGTCTCCTCATATTGTAAAACAAAAGTGTCCAGTTTGGCATAGTTCGTGACGGTATCAATGGCATCTCCATACTGGTATTTTCGAACCATCGCTGTGACCAGGTCATCATAGGTGCGGTGAATATCTTGATAGGATCGCTTTTTTAGCTTGATATCCATCTGATACGAATGTGAAGCCGCCTCCAGTTCAAAGGTATATACGCCCCGTATGCAATGTACGGACATGCGTGTAACCAAACCGTGAAACAATCGTCTTAGCGACTGTCCCTGCTCATCCAATTGGCGGATGACGATCGGTTCATCCTCCATGTTCTGTCCAATACATGCGGCTCCCTGTTCTTCCGACAGCATGCCGCTCACCATCAAATATGCATGATCGTTGATGGCTCTTGTCATTTGAAGCTTTTCTATATGTTGAGGTTGAAAGGAACCGTAAAAACGCAGGCTTTCATACCCGATTCCGTTTTGTAATACACTCAAGTGAGTTCATGTCTCCTTTCGGGCGGCTTAAAGCCGCCAGGCCGCTTCCGAAACCCAACGGCTTTGAAACAGGCCCTTAATCCAGCTCCTGCCCATCATTTTCAATTCGGATATGACCACAATACAGGCACTGATGGGTACAGTTCTGTGTCAAGGCAGGTTGGCCTTCAATCCTCATGTCGCTTTTTCCGTTCAGCCACGGCATGGTCAGGACAGGAACACACGGGGCTTTCTTCACACCATAGATGTCCACCATTTCGCTGGCTTGCACAGACGGGTTTAATGGACTGGAGCAGTTCCCAAAGGACTTGATGTTCACACCCGGTACATAATCTCCAATGTTCATTTGTGCCTTGTTTTTCACGTAGACCCCATGGCTAAAAGGCCGTTTCAAACGGGTAGGCTGTGTGCCATAACTACAGCTTAAAATTGCCCCTGCCACGACATAGCTCTTTTTCGCACCGGTTCCCGGCTTCACTTGGGCTTCTTCCACTTGCTCCATCCTCCTTAGTGCTCCATCTCAATTCGTTGTACTCGAATGCCTGTAAAAGATCGGCGCAGCAGACTTTCCGCCACAGCCAGATGGATATAGATATGGGGTTCGATCAGTCCCGCAATCCGAAAAACGGGCGATGGGATATCCCCCTTTTTGAGCACCAAATGCTTCAACACATCATTGGGATACCACTCCGTTTGTGCGGACACGCAATCCACTATCGGCGGACGAAGCATCCAGTACACGTCCTGTCTGGCCTGCTGGAAATCGGTAAGGATGGCCGCTTTCCATTCCAGTCCCGGCATATATTTCTCCAATAATGCTTTCAGACGATCCGACATCAGCGGCAGAGGAAATTCCAAAAAATCGGGGTATATCGTTCGTTGATCAGTATGTACATCTAAAAAAAGAGGTTCATCCTGCGGTCCCTTCATCGGGGCATCTGTCAAGATGTCTTCTACTTGCAGGGGAGACAGCGCAGCAGGCTCCACCCGATGTTTTACCCGCTCGTCTACCATCAGTCGAAAATATCTCAATGCAACCACCCCCTTTTCCTAACGCCATCCCTCGTCTGTGAAAATGTAGAAGGCTCTTCCCATACCTCAGGGGATACACATTCCAATCCAATGGCCTCCCTTCGCTGTTCATCGGTAAAAATGACCCCTTGCACATTTGCACCTGTAAAATCGGCCCGGATCAAACAAGCTCCCTCAAAGGAAGTACCTGACACATCCGCTCCCGCAAAATAGGCATCCGTTAGATCTGCTCCATTCAAGGACGCTCTTTGCAGCAGAGCATCTCGAAATACAGCTCCTCGCAGCTGTGCATCTTGAAAATGAGCTCCTTGCAAGCTCGTCCCTGTGAAATCTACCCCAGCAAACCCCAATGGCTCCCAATCTAAAGAAGCATCCAAGCCATATCCGGCGTTGCCCATAACAGCATCCAATATTGCCCCTCTCATGGAACATCCGCTAAAATCGGCTCCGTGAAGCAAGCTATAGGTGAAGTCTGTGCCTTGGAGCTGGCTTTCCTGCCAGATCGTTCCTACCAAAACGCAACCATGCAAGCGACTGTGTCCCATCTCGACCTGACGAAAGGCCGTATACCGAAAATCCAACTGGCTATAATCGCCGTCCGATAGCTGAATGCCCTCCAATGCCTGATAGCTGTAGGCTTGTTCTTCTTCTTCCTCCAGCCACGACTTGATTACGTTCGCATCCCTCCGTCTGCGGTCTTCTTTATACACAGACACACTCTGATCCAGGTACTCTCCAACACGAATCTCAAATGTTTCTTCCCGCTCCAACTCCTGAAATTCAGGTAAACGCACCGCCTGTTTCATCGCCAAACGCATCATATTCACCACTAGCGCATGAATATGTACCGCTGCCTCCAGCATGATCTGCTCCCATTCTAGCTCCGATAGAGAAACCTGCTGCTTTTCTACCTCCGTTCGCAATTGCCGCTGCAAATCGCTCCAGTAAGAGAACGTCCACTCTGCATCATATTCGAATCGGATCGGTTCAGGATCAAGCATCCATAAAGCATCTGAAGCCTCCACAAGATAAGTTGGCTGCTCCTCCAACCATGTGGTACGCAGCATGGAGTACGTGATATAACCGATCTTTCCTTTTCTTCCTTGAAGCTGCTCCTGCCGAACCTTCCAACAATACCCTTGGAAGGCCTCGACACAGGCTTGAATCCGTTGTTCTTGCGTCGCCTTGAACTTCAGTGCCCAGTCTCTACGGATCAGAAACCACGCCTGTTTCAAGATGGCTTGTTGTTGCTGCGTGTCCAGCTCATCTATGGGCTTCTCCATCTGCTTTCATCCACCACCTAAAACTCTTCATATGTCATATCATCATGTTGCCGCCATTCAGCCGCCGCACTACAACCTAATTCGACTTCACTTCACTGCCCTTCATGTCCGCTGATCCGCTCAATTGAATATGACTGCCGTTGCAATCCATACGCAGCTCACTGCCTGCGGACAGACTCATCGTTTTCCCTGCCGACAGGCTCAGATTGCCACCCGCCGAGATATTTACCTGCTTGCTGCTTACGATATGAATACCTTCCTTGTCGTCCAGCTTGATAAAAATAGCGCCGTCCTTGCCCGTCACGACCAGCTCATCCGGACCCAAACGAATCTCCTTGCCATGAGGCGTTCGCCATATTTTCATCTGCGGATTGGAGAACTTGTTGTGTCCGCTTCCTCTGCCTGCACGCCTAATCGCACTCCCCGCAATCCCATCTTCTTCACGACTGCCCGGAAAATACAGCGATACGGGGTCTCCTTTTTCCGGCATGACGTACCAGCCTGTATGACCTCCAGCACTATACACCGTCGAATAGTTGAACCAATGCGCCTTATCTACATCCTGCTTCTCATCGCAATCCAGATGGATGCGCACCTGATCCTGACGCACGTCCACGACCACACCGCTTAACGAGGCTCCCGCCAGCTTTTCCTGATAGTAGCTTTTTTGCCGTAATCCTTTGTACGAGGCAAGCACATATTGATGACGCAGCAGCCCCTGCCTCATTTCGGTATAGGCTTCCACTACATACAAGCTGTGTCCCTGAAAGGTCATCTGAGCTCCCAAATCCAGTACCTCGTCCGTTTCTACCTCATAGAAAATAAAGTCATTTTCTGTCACCTTCGCCTGCTCATTTTCCTGAAAATAACGGAAAGGCAGCATCTGCTTGCGCACGGTATAACGGGTATGATCCAGCACCACCTGTGCGGGACTATCCTCAATGCCAAAATAAAATTTTGGACTGTCAAAACGAGCCACAGGCATCAGGCTCGTATGATACCGGGAGGCCATACGTCTCAAGAACGCCCAGTCCGTCTCCTGGTACTGGATGGCCAACCTTCCGATTGGCTCTCCACCTGTCGCTCCATCAATCACATCCAGCCCTTCGTAGTCCTTGCCGATCTGCTCCAGCATCTGAGGAATGGTCATTTTCGTATATTGAAAAGAACGGGTACGCTGCTGGATATCCATCCGGTAGGTATGGGAAATCGCCTCCACCTCCAGATAGTACACATCCCGCACGACCTTCACTTCAACCGACAGGGCAATCCCGCTGAACAGCGGCTTGCTTTCGCCCGTTTCATCCCGCTGGCTCACCTCGATGACGGTGTTCTTTTCAGTCGTTTCCACATAGCTGTCCTGCATATCCTCGGGGATGATTCCTGTAAAATAAAGCCGGGTATGCTCGTTGATTTTCTTCGTGAGGGTAAGCTGCTCCAGATCGACCATGACGTATGGATAGATTTGAATTTGATCGTAACCGAGGCTCATAGGAAAGCCACCCCTTTCTCAAATGTGGAATTCGAAGGAAACGGAACAACATGGAGCGATTGCACTGTATTTTCTGCCACAGGCAACCACGCTTCCATGTCTGATTCCATACAGTTAAATGTGCCCATCGTCACCTGTCCTTTACGGATAAACAGCAGTATTTCATTGTACAAATTCATATCCACACCTGCTGCCACAAAACGGACCAGCCCGATGGACAACCCGGAACGATTCACAATCATTTCCGTACCGATCCAGTTACGAACGGGTTGTACAGACCGCAATACATCCGCCATTTGTTCTACAAACTCGGGAAGCTCGTCCACCTCCAAAGCCGATTCAGTCGGATTAAAGGTGATGTTCACCGTGCCGTCCAAAGAGGTATAAATGATCTGCGGACGCTGTTCCGAAGGATATTTAAATCGGGCTTGCTCCAGTGGCATCAGGCTAAAAAATTTGGGGATGCTAACCGCCATTTGTCCATCCAAAATCGTTTCCCATTCCAACGGGATCAGTTCATCACCCATCCGCAGCACCCTGTTTTGTTCAGTAACAGAGTTATCCTGATCGGATACAGCAGGTTGAGATAGGTTCATATTTTCGTTATTAGATGCTACATCGTGGTTAAGCTTATTTTTGAGACTTAGGATATGCTCGTCCATATAGTTCATAGAGGTAGTCCCTTCTACTTCAAAAGATGAGAGTTTACTTCAAAATACGAAAGTGAGAGGGGATATTTAACAATAGCCCATCTTATGTATGTATCGGCCAGAATAGAGATTATGTTTACAGAAAGAACCATCCCATGCGTTATTTTCAATGTATCTTTCTGAAATTAATATGGAAAAGAGGATGAATAGGAACGGACTACCGATCAAACTAAATCCGTCTTAGCCAAAAAAAGAAATTATCATGCAGAGCACAGCACCAGACGCTCCTTTTTCTCTTTAAGGGCAAATAATCACCCCCTTTGAACCTCAAAAAGCGACGGTACCGACGAAAGCGTCATTCTACGCCAACGTAGGTACCGTCGCTATTTTTCTATAAAAATGGAGCAAATTCCATGTCAGCCTGCTTGCCAAACATTCTTTCTACCTGCTCTATTCCCCTTCAAATTCAGCTTGTACAAATGAAAAATCAATACCATTCAGTTGTATGCAGTGCATAAAATTTATAAACCAAGTTGTAGACATGATGTCTACAAGTCCCAGTACAATTTGACCCTTAATAATTTCATGTCTACATTTGGTCTATATTTTTGCGTAATAAAAAGCAAAAACCCGCTCAGTGAGCGGGTTTTTTAGATGGAGGCGAGGGGAGTCGAACCCCTGTCCGAAGATAACGACACATAAGCTTCTACGGGTGTAGTGACAGTTTTGATGTCACCCTAGGAACTCCCTGTCACCGGATTCCCTTCGGGTCAGCCTGATTGTCTTCTTCAGCTCACCGCAGGCGGAGATGAGACAGCGTATTCCACTATTTGTTAGCCCCTATCCCAGTCACATGGACGATGCTGGGTAGAAGCACGCACACAGTTTCTTAGGCTGCGAAAGCGTAGTTGTTTTGTTGTTTGCCGTTTAATAGGCTTTAGCGTTGATGAAGCGGACGCGTCCCCACTACCCGCTACCCATGCTCGAACTATCCCCGTCGAATCCATAAACGCCCCCTTATTATAAAAGGGCTCCACGGACAAATCCGGAAATACCGGAGCATAAGCATGCATGTAACTATATCGTAAGCTGAATCCTGAGATTCAACAGTCGAACAAGCTCAAAAGTAAAACTTTAAAACTTACTACTTCATTAGTATACCATATTACACTTCATAACGAAACGGAATGAAGCCATTTAAGCTCCACAAAATAGCACCATTACAGGAACAAGTAGCTTATTCACGTAATTTGTACCATGCCCTCTTAATTCAAGTAACAATGGAAAACTCCAGCTCCAGCCTAATCACACGTTGGCTTCACTTCGTCTACCGACTCCAAGCTACGCTAAATTATCTCGCAATTTTCTGCTTCTCACGCAGAGCGCGTTGGATATCACGCTGTGCATCACGTTTGGCCGCAGCATCTCGTTTGTCGTACTGCTTTTTACCTCTACCGAGTCCAAGTAACAGCTTGGCATAGCCGTTGCGAACATAAATCTTTAACGGCACAATCGTGTAGCCTTCCTGTTTGGACAGACCAATAAGCTTGCGAATCTGCTCTTTGTGCAGCAGCAGCTTACGAGTACGCGTCGGATCGGTCGGGTTGTTACGATTGCCTTGTTCAAAAGGACTAATATGCATGTTGTGGATGTGAATTTCAGCATTACGAATGGTGGCAAACGCATCACTGATATTAGAGCGACCATTACGCAAAGACTTAATTTCCGTTCCCGTTAACACCATGCCCGCCTCGTAGGTGTCCTCGATAAAATAGTCATGGGAAGCTTTTTTGTTCTGGGCGAGCACTTTCCCGTCTGCCTTCTTACCCATGAATACCACTCCTTGTTCCTAATGTAATCTATTCCGTAAAAAGAAAACTCCAGCCCGTTCACTACATAACTGCAAATGAGCGGCTTAGAAATATATTGTAACAAAATCCAGACGGTAAAAGCAAGAAAGGTCAAGTCTTTAAAACGAAGCGGCCTCCGTCCAAAACATCAGACAGAAACCGCCGTAATCTAAGCCAAAGATCAGCTTAATACACTGATTCCAAAGATTCATCTATCTAACAAGAAAGTAAGCTACCATCAACATCACTCACTTCTTCTTTTTCCGGACAAACCCAGCGGTGCTATTACCGCCACCACCACTGCCTTTGCTCTTCCGCTTACGACGTGCAGCGCCGTCACCGCTCGGGCTGGCATCACTGCCTGGTGTAGCTGCTCCGCCGATAAAAATACCGCTGGCTGACGTCTTCTTCTTACGTTTACCCGCACTTGATGCTGGCGAGTTGTAACCGCCCTTGCCGCTGCCAAAACCGAAACCGCTGGCTGAGCCAGCTCCTGCTCCGTTTCCGCCGCTACGGCCCGTACGACCTGCGGTACTAATACCTCCGCCGCCTACGCCTGAACCAGCTTCTTTAGGCTTCCCGGCAGCATCACGACCGCCTTTACGCTCTCTGCCAGCCTTGTCCTTGCCGCTCTTACGGTCGCGCCCCTCATGGGGCTTTCCTTTACCTCGGCCCTCACCGCCACGCGCAAAGCCAGCGCCTGTCTTTGAACCACCCGTGCGTTCACGGCGTTGCTGCTGCTTCATATCGACGAGTTCAAAATCAATCGTGTAATCTTCCATATTCACGCGCGCGACGCGAACCTTAACCTCATCTCCGATGCGGAACACCTTGGAGGTACGTTCACCGATCAACGCCATATGCTGCTCGTCAAAATGATAATAATCGTCCGTAAGCGCACTCAGACGCGTCAGGCCTTCCACCGTATTGTCCAGCTCAATGAACATACCAAAGCTGGTTACGCTGCTGATGATTCCCTCGAATTCCTCGCCGACCTTGTCCAGCATGTATTCAGCCTTTTTCATCTGCTCCGTATCACGCTCTGCATCCACAGCCACACGTTCACGTTCTGAAGATTGCTGCGCAATATCTGGCATCCATGCAGTCAAATACTCCTGACGCTCGGCTGTTAAAGCCCCACCGTTTTCCAATACCTCACGAATGACACGGTGAATCACCAAGTCAGGGTAACGGCGAATCGGCGATGTAAAATGAGAATAATACTCCGCAGCCAGTCCAAAATGTCCTGTCGACTCCGCATCGTACTTCGCCTGCTTCATCGAACGCAGCATCATGGTGCTAAGCACCGTTTGTTCCTTCGTGCCCTGAATGTCTTCCAGCAACGTTTGCAGCGCACGCGGATGAATGGAGTTCCCCCGACCTTTGATCTGGTGTCCAAAATTGGCGGCAAAAGCCATAAAGTTTTGCAGCTTTTCCGGGTCCGGGTCCTCATGAATCCGATACAGGAACGGCACTTTGAGCCAGTGAAAATGCTCGGCTACCGTTTCATTGGCTGCCAGCATGAACTCTTCAATGATCTGCTCAGCAATCGTGCGCTCTCTTTTAACGATATCTACAGCCTTGCCTTCATCATTCACAATTACTTTTGCTTCATCAAAATCAAAATCAACCGCACCCCGGCGCATCCGGTTAGCTCGCAGTTTCAAAGCCAGTTCCTTCATCGTACGGAAGTCTTCCACCAGCTCCTTGTACCGTTCCATCAGTTCAGCATCTTCCTCTTCGAGGATTTTACGAACGTTGGTGTACGTCATTCGTTCCTTCGTTTTAATGACACTGGTGAAAACATCATGTTTTACGACCTTCATATGCTCATTAAATTCCATCTCACAGGACAAAGTCAGTCGATCCACCTGTGGATTCAAGGAACAAATCCCGTTCGAAAGCCGATGCGGAAGCATAGGAATAACACGGTCGACCAAGTACACGCTACAACCGCGGTTATACGCCTCCTGATCCAGCCTGGAGCTCTCACGCACATAATACCCTACGTCGGCAATATGAACGCCCAGACGGTAGTTGCCGTTTGGCAGACGCTCTACATTAACCGCATCATCCAGATCCTTGGCATCCTCGCCATCAATCGTTACAATCGTTTTATCGCGCAGATCGCGCCGCCCCTGACGCACAATTTCTTCTTCCGTAATCGCATCGGGAGCCTTTTCCGCTTCCTCTGTCACTTCATCGGGAAAAGCTTCTGGAAGCTGATGCTTGCGAATAACCGATAGAATATCCACACCAGGATCATCCTTGTGACCCAGCACCTCCAATACTTCACCTTCCGCCGCAGCTCGTCCTTCCGGATAGCTCACAATGCGCACAACGACTTTTTGACCGTTCACGGCTCCGTTGGAGCTGGCTTTTGGAATAAAAATATCCCTGTTAATCCGCTTATCATCCGGCAAAACAAAACCGTATGCTTCGTGGCTCTGGAACACGCCTACCACCTGTAGCACTGCGCGCTTCACGATCCGCACGACTTCGCCTTCCAAACGGCCACCCGAAGGTCCCTTCGACGTTACTCTTACCAGTACCGTGTCTCCATTCATTGCACTCTTCAAGTCATTAGCATGAATGTATACATCCGGGTGCTCCCGGTCTTCCGGGATCAGAAAAGCAAATCCCTTGGCATGAGCCTGCAAACGTCCGCGCTGCAAATCCATCCGTTCCGGCACACCATAGCGGTTCGTCCGGGTCAGCAGAATTTTTCCGTCTTCCTCCAGCGCGTTCAAAAGCTTAAGGAATTCGCGGAAATCCGCCGCGTCCTTAATTTCAAAATGCTGCTCAAGCTCCTGGTAAGTCATAGGTTTGTATGCGGTCTCGCGCATAAAATCAAGTAATTGTTGCTCTGTTATCATAATATCGTCCACCTCGGGTGACCTTTAATTTTCAGTAATAATCCGCATGTTCCTTGTTCCTGATACAAGGCTCTTTATATACTCATACCCTAGTATACACGAATTCAATCGACGGCATCCCTGCCTATCTAAAATCCAAAAAAAGCCCCCGTTTCCCGTGAAACGAAGGCTTAAGGTTATTATTTAGCTTATTTTGCAAAAAATGCAACCAAAACGGAAACGATCATAAAGCCCGCACCCAAAACAGCAGTCACGCGCTGTAAAATCAAATCCATACCGCGAGCTTTTGTCTTGCCGAACAGATGCTCAGCACCGCCAGAGATGGCACCGGACAAACCTGCACTTTTCCCCTTTTGCAGTAAAACAACCGCAATAACAGCAATCGAGAACACAACGAGCAGCACTTTCAAAAAGATTTCCATGAAAAATCCCACCTCCTGAGCTAATACATCCGTTTTGCAAAACAACACAGCCTCTTTTATGAAAACATGATCATATCATGTTATGAATAGCCGGAAATTAACGCAAAACACTATTTTTATTCTACCACAGCTTCCAGTAGATAACAACCAGCTATACCGAGTCACTTCATTAAGCCTTGCAAAAGAGTAAAACCGACGTCACATGGGCAAAAACAAAAAAACAGACCTGTTCACGTTAGCGAACAGATCTGTTTTGTAATTACGTAAAAGGCTTCGAGCGCTCAGACTCTGTGTTCTTGAATCACAGCCGCCTGACCACCGTCAGCATCTTTGCGTAATATTATTTTTTCAGGTTGTAGAAAGATTTCAGGCCGTGGTATTGAGCCAGTTCACCCAGTTGATCCTCAATGCGGAGCAATTGGTTGTACTTCGCGATACGGTCAGTACGGGAAGGCGCACCTGTTTTAATTTGGCCTGCATTTGTTGCAACAGCGATATCAGCAATTGTGCTGTCTTCGGATTCACCGGAACGGTGAGAGATTACAGCTGTGTATCCTGCACGTTTAGCCAACTCGATAGCGTCGAATGTTTCAGTCAGCGTACCGATTTGGTTTACTTTGATCAGGATGGAGTTACCGATGTTTTCTTCGATACCTTTGCCCAGACGCTCTGTATTGGTTACGAACAGGTCGTCACCAACCAATTGGATTTTGTTGCCCAGTTTTTCAGTGAGCAATTTCCAACCTTCCCAGTCATCTTCGGAGCAACCATCTTCGATGGTGATGATTGGATATTTATCAACCCAAGAAGCAAGCAGGTCAACGAATTCAGCAGAAGTGAAGGATTTGCCTTCGCCTTCCAGTGTGTATTTTCCATCTTTGTAGAACTCAGTGGAAGCAACGTCCATACCGAGGAATACGTCAACGCCTGGTTTGTAACCAGCTTTTTCGATCGCTTCGATAATAGTGGACAGAGCTTCTTCGTTGGATTTGAAGTTAGGAGCAAAACCGCCTTCATCGCCAACAGCTGTGTTCAAACCTTTAGAGTTCAGTACGGATTTCAGGTTGTGGAAGATTTCCGCACCAATACGCAAAGCTTCTTTGAAAGTAGGAGCTCCTACAGGCAGAACCATGAACTCTTGTACGTCAACGTTGTTGTCCGCATGTGCGCCACCGTTAACGATGTTCATCATTGGTACTGGCAGTTGTTTAGCGTTAAATCCGCCCAGGTAAGTGTACAGTGGCAGACCCAGAGCTTCAGCAGCAGCGCGAGCTACAGCCATAGATACCGCCAGAATTGCGTTTGCACCCAATTTACCTTTGTTATGTGTACCATCAAGCTTGATCATCAATGTATCAATTTCTACTTGGTTTACAGCATCCAAGCCGATAACTTCAGGAGCGATGATTTCGTTCACGTTTTTAACAGCTTGCAGAACGCCTTTACCCAGGTAACGGGATTTGTCGTTATCGCGAAGCTCTACAGCTTCGTGCGCGCCTGTAGAGGCACCGGAAGGAACGATGGCACTACCGATAGCACCGGATTCCAGATATACTTCCACTTCAACAGTTGGGTTACCACGAGAATCGAGGACTTCGCGAGCGTACACGTCAGAAATAATAGTCATTTGTACTTAATCTCCTTTGTCGATCATGATTTATTGGTCAAGCCTATACTTATTAAATCAAGCTTACTTGCGGGATGCAATCATAGATTTTCCTGTCATTTCCGCAGGCTGCGGAAGTTGCATTAAATCCAGAAGCGTCGGAGCTACGTCAGCCAGTATTCCATGCTCACGCAAAACGATATTTTCGTCAGTCAAAATGAACGGAACCGGGTTAGTTGTGTGAGCTGTGAACGGACGTCCCTGCTCGTCAATTTCCATATCCGCATTACCATGGTCGGCAATGATAATAACAGTGCCACCTTTGGCTTTAACCGCATCTACAACACGTCCAACACATTCATCCGTCGTCTCTACCGCCTTGATCGTTGGCTCCAGCATGCCGGAGTGTCCAACCATATCCGGATTGGCAAAGTTCAGGATAATCGCATCATGCTTATCGGCTTCGATTTCCCTAACAGCAGCATCCGCAACCTCGTAAGCGCTCATTTCAGGCTGCAAGTCATATGTAGCCACTTTAGGCGAGTTAATCAAAACACGAGTTTCGCCAGGCAGTTCTACATCACGACCACCACTGAAAAAGAAGGTAACGTGCGGATATTTTTCGGTCTCGGCAATACGCAATTGCTTTTTGTTGTTCTGCACCAATACTTCGCCGAATGTGTTATCCAGGTTTTTCGGTTCGTAGGCTACGAAGCCTTCAACCGTTTCACTGAACAATGTCAGGCAAACAAAGTGCAAATCTTTAGGGAATTTCGGTCCGCGATCAAAGCCACGGAAATCCTTATTCGTAAATACCTGAGACAATTGAATCGCACGGTCAGGACGGAAATTCAGGAAGATTACTGAGTCATTGCTTTCGACCAGCCCTACAGGGCTTCCGTCAGCCTTCACAATAACCGTCGGCTCCACAAATTCGTCGAACACCGATTTTTCATACGATTCTTTCAACGCTTCCATTGGATCTGTATATTGAGGACCTTCGCCGTACACGATTGCACGGTAAGATTTCTCTACACGCTCCCAACGTTTGTCGCGGTCCATGGCATAATAGCGTCCTTGTACAGTCGCGATTTTACCAATACCCACTTCCTGAATTTTGGCGATCAGCTGTTGCATGAAGTCCACGCCGCTGTCAGACATAACATCGCGTCCATCCATAAATGCATGAATGTATACTTCTGTTAAACCTTCTTTTTTCGCCAAATCCAGCATAGCAAACAGATGGCTAATATGGCTGTGCACGCCACCATCGGACAAAAGTCCATACAGGTGAAGCTTCGTGTTGTTCTTTTTGGCATGCTGTACTGCTTTAAGCAAAGTTTCATTCTGGAAGAACTCGCCTTCGCGAATGGACTTCGAAATGCGGGTCAAACTCTGATATACAATCCGGCCTGCGCCGATGTTCAGGTGACCTACTTCGGAGTTACCCATTTGCCCTTCCGGCAGACCTACCGCTTCACCAGACGCTGTAAGCGTTGAATGAGGGTATTGTCTTAAGTATTGGTCGTAGTTCGGCTTGTTCGCCTGTGCAACCGCATTGCCTTCCACAGTTTCGCGCAGTCCGAATCCATCCATAATAATTAAGGCTACCGGTTTTGGTACTGTCATCTTACTTCGCCCCCTCAACAAGCGCGATGTAAGACGCTGGTTGAAGACTAGCGCCACCTACAAGTGCGCCGTCGATGTCGCTTTGGCCCAGATATTCAGCCACATTTTCAGGTTTCACGCTGCCACCATACTGAATCCGTACAGCATTTGCTGTATTTTCATCGTACAGTTCTTTCAACAAACTACGGATATAGGAAATGACTTCATTCGCATCCTGCGAAGTGGAGGATTTACCTGTTCCGATTGCCCAAATTGGCTCATAAGCAACAACCACTTGTGCAGCCTGATCTTTAGCCAAACCAGCAAAAGCCGCTACAGTTTGCACTTTTACAACCGCTTTGGTTTGACCGGCTTCACGGTCTTCCAGCTTTTCGCCTACACATACGATCGGAGTCAGGCCGTGGCGGAATGCCGCATGAACCTTTTTGTTCACTGTTTCGTCTGTTTCGTTAAAATATTCACGACGCTCGGAGTGTCCGATCACAACGTAGTCTACGCCCAGATCTTTCAGCATCCCGCCGCTGATTTCACCTGTAAATGCGCCGTCTTCTGCAAAGTGCAGGTTTTGTGCGCCGATTTTGATAGATGTACCTTTTACTGCTTCAACCAGAGCAGGAAGATTCGTAAATGGTGCGCAGATCACGCTTTCCACTCCTGCAACCTCTGCTTTGCCTTTGATCTCTTCGATGAAAGTTTTAGCTTCTGGTACGGTTTTAAACATCTTCCAGTTACCCGCGATAATCGGTGTTCTCAATGGTTTCAACTCCTAACTATTAGCTGCCCTAAAGCATTTATTATGCGCAGTACGTTTGATTACTTATCGTTGAGTGCAACAACACCCGGAAGTGCTTTGCCTTCCATAAATTCAAGGGATGCGCCGCCGCCAGTAGAGATATGATCCATTTTGTCAGCCAGATGGAACTTCTCAGCCGCTGCCGCAGAATCACCGCCACCAATGATGGTGTATGCTTCTGTTGTTGCGCAAGCTTCCGCTACTTCACGCGTACCGCCAGCGAAAGGCTCCATTTCAAATACGCCCATTGGTCCGTTCCATACAACCAGTTTGGAGTTTTTGATAACATCTGCATAGATTTTACGTGTTTTCGGTCCGATGTCCACGCCTTCCCAATCTGCAGGAATGCCGTCAATATCAACAATGTTCGTGTTCGCCGTAGCGCTGAAATCGTCAGAAATAACGATATCTACCGGAAGATAGAAGTTTTTGCCGAGTTTCTTCGCTTTTTCGATAAATCCAAGAGCTACGTCCAGTTTGGATTCATCCAGTAGGGATTGACCCACTTCATGACCTTGAGCTTTAAAAAATGTATAAGCCAAACCGCCGCCAATAATTACGTTATCTGCAATGTTCAGCAGGTTGTCAATCACGTCGATTTTGTCTTTTACTTTGGAACCGCCGATAATGGCTGTAAAAGGACGATCTGGGTTTGAAAGAGCTTTACCGATTACAGACAATTCTTTCTCCATCAGCAAGCCGGAAACAGCCGGAAGAAGATGCGCGATACCTTCTGTGGAAGCATGAGCACGGTGCGCTGCACCAAATGCGTCATTCACGAAAATGTCAGCCAGCTCAGCAAATTGCTTCGCCAATTCAGGATCATTTTTCTCTTCTCCTGGATAGAAACGTACATTTTCAAGCAACAGCACGTCGCCGTTTTGCAGTTCAGCCACTTTCGCTTTAACAGCCTCACCAACTGCTTCGTCCACTTTAACAACAGGCTTTTTGAGCAGTTCAGACAAACGCACGCCAGCAGGAGTCAGACGCATGGATTCAACGACCTGACCTTTTGGACGTCCAAAGTGACTCGCCAAAATAACTTTTGCACCTTTTTCAATCAGGTAGTTAATCGTTGGCAAGGTTTCACGAATACGCTTGTCATCCGTAATTTTACCGTCCTCAACCGGAACGTTAAAATCTACACGAACAAACACCCGTTTTCCATTCAGTTCTATATCACGTACGCTCTTTTTGTTCATCTCCATATTCCTCCGCACCCTTTTAATTTTACGAAACAGGAATTTAAGGCACATTTTGATATATAAAGAGCGGAAACAATAACTGCTGTTTCCGCTCTATGATGTTGCGCGATAAGACTGTTCTTACTTAGCCAATTTAGCGAAGTATTCCAACGTACGGATCAATTGTGCTGTGTAGGACATTTCGTTGTCGTACCAAGCTACAGTTTTCACCAGTTGTTTGTCGCCAACAGTCAGGACTTTAGTTTGAGTTGCGTCAAACAAAGAACCGAAAGTGATACCTTTGATGTCGGAAGAAACGATCTCGTCTTCAGTGTAGCCGTAAGTTTCAGGATCGGAAGCTTCTTTCATCGCAGCGTTGATTTCTTCAACAGTTACGTTTTTCTCCAGAACAGTTACCAGCTCAGTCAGGGAACCAGTTGCTACTGGTACACGTTGAGCCGCGCCATCCAGTTTACCTTTCAGTTCAGGAATTACCAGACCGATGGCTTTAGCAGCACCAGTTGTGTTAGGAATGATGTTTTCAGCTGCAGCGCGAGCACGACGGAAGTCGCCTTTAGCATGCGGAGCATCCAACGTGTTTTGGTCGCCAGTGTAAGCATGAATTGTAGTCATCAGGCCTTCAACGATACCAAATTTGTCTTGCAAAGTTTTAGCCATAGGAGCCAGGCAGTTTGTTGTGCAAGAAGCACCGGAGATTACAGTTTCAGTACCGTCCAGAATTTCATGGTTTACGTTGTAAACGACAGTTTTCATGTCGCCAGTAGCTGGAGCGGAGATAACAACTTTTTTAGCGCCGCCTTTCAAATGTTTCTCAGCAGCTTCTTTAGTTGTGAAGAAACCTGTGCATTCCAGAACGATATCTACACCCAGTTCTCCCCAAGGCAGTTCTTCTGGGTTGCGGTTAGCCAAAACCTTAACTTCTTTACCGTTAACTTTGAAGAAGCCATCGTGTACTTCTACTTCTCCTTGGAAAGTACCTTGTGTTGTATCATATTTCAACAGATGTGCCAGCATTTTGGAATCTGTCAAGTCATTGATTGCTACTACTTCAATACCTTCCACGTTTTGAATCCGGCGGAAAGCAAGGCGTCCAATACGTCCGAAACCGTTAATACCAACTTTAACTGTCATGAGTGAGTTCCTCCCAAAGTTCGTTTAGTTTAGTTTATATATTCAAGACAGACCCGAAAGCCCGTCAAGACAACACAATTCATAAATCCGTTTAACCATTCAAATAATGGCTTACAATTTCAGCAGCAGCGCCTTCGTCGGTGACAAGAATATCTTCCTGCCCGAAACGCAGCACTGCATGAATAGCGGCCGCCTTGCTCTTACCTCCAGCTACGCCTAGAACCGTCTCGGTACGCCTGATATCCTCCAAACGGAGTCCAAGCGTCAGCATTCTGTGAACAACGACGCCGTCTTCGTTAAAATAATAGCCAAACGATTCGGCAACCGCGCCCTCACTGCTGATCTGGGCAAAGGTTTCAGGGTCGAGCTTGCGTCTACGTGCCATTGCTATGGCGTTGCCTATCCCGTGAATGATGATCCGACTCTCGCGAATCAGGCTTAAAATATCCTGAATATTCGTATCTTCAAGCAGGGAGTTGTAAGCATGATTGCTGAGCAAATCCGGTACATGGAGCAGACGGTATTGTGAGCCGACCTTACGAGCCATTGTGGAAGCAATTGTGTTCGCCTGCATTTCCATGCTTTCTCCCAAACCCCCACGTGCTGGTACGAACCATCCGCCCTTAAGTGGGCCATTAGCAGGTAGTGTCAGTTGGTCCGCCACGTCGGCAATCGTCGTGCCACCTGTTACGGCGACCACATCCTCGTCGTCCATAACACTCAGCAGCGCTTTTGCCCCGGCACGACCCAGCTCCTGCTTCGTTAAAGGAGAAGCATCCGAATCCCCTGGAACGACAACCACCTTCCTCAAACCATAGGCTTGACGAATCTGATCCTCCAATTGGGACAGGCCGAACAAGTTGTTCGCAATTGGCTCCAGCTGTTCCAGCAGATCCAGTCCTGCTTTGCTCACCTTCATGCCCACACTCTCAATCTCAATCAGCCCTTGGGCTTTAAGAAGATCGGTTTCGGCGCGCAACACGCGCTCGGTCATGTTCAGTGAAGCCGCCAGCGTTCTGCGTCCAATAACATCGGACAGCATAATCTGATGCAGGATTGTGTACCTTTTTTTCAAAACATCCATGAGGTCGGGCAGAAGCTGCTTCTGTATTTCTAATATCTTTCGCATGCTTTCCACTCCCGCACACTTCTAAGTTCTATCTTTAATACTATATCACTAACTGGTCTTAAAACGTCCCGGGTTAACTTTTTAAGTCCCACGTATATCTTACCCAATATTTGCTCCACATGCAAGTCTATCTGAACCTATATTTCTCAACTTTTTATGTGAATATGCGCACGTAATAAAAGCTTGCAATTCAATGCCGTATATCATATAATCATCTTTGTTTCCAATTAGCTGTGCGCCCGTGGTCCAACGGATATGACGTAGGCCTCCGGAGCCTGAGATCGAGGTTCGATTCCTCGCGGGCGCGCCATTTTATATGAATGTCTAAATGCTTCTATATACTGTTTTAACCAATAAGAGCGCAGAGGGCTCTTTTTTTTGACTATTAGTTTGACTTTCTTTGACTTTTTGTTTGAAATTGTTTATCATGTGGTTAATACGGTAACAGTTTATAAATAGGGACGTGTAATCGGCATGTCCACCAAATCCATTAACGATATTAAAGGGAGGTTTTTTGACGTGAGCTATGTTCCTATGGTAGTAGAACAAAGTAACCGCGGCGAACGCGCCTATGACATTTATTCCAGACTGTTGAAGGATCGCATTATTTTGTTGGGCTCGGACGTCAATGACGTTGTAGCCAACTCTATTATTGCGCAAATGCTGTTTTTGGCTGCCGAAGATCCTGAAAAAGACATTCACTTGTATGTTAACAGCCCTGGCGGTTCGATCACAGCCGGTATGGCCATTTTCGATACGATGCAATATATTAAACCTGACGTGTCTACGATTTGTGTAGGTATGGCGGCTTCCATGGGTGCGTTCTTGCTGAACGCAGGTGCCAAGGGCAAACGTTTTGCTTTGCCGAACAGTGAGATTATGATTCACCAACCGCTGGGTGGCGCACAAGGTCAAGCAACGGATATTGAAATCCGCGCCCGCCGCATTCTGAAAATGCGCGACAAATTGAACCGCATTCTCGCAGATCGCACAGGCCAACCACTGGAGCGCATTGAAAAAGACACAGACCGTGACTATTTCATGTCCGCGGATGATGCCAAGGAATACGGTATTATTGATAAAGTGCTTACTAGCTCCTCTCCAGAAGGTGTGTAAGAGAACGAATTATGGCCTCTGAATAGCTGGTAAACGAAAAAAGCTGCCCCGGATGATTGTATCCGGTAGGCAGCTTTTTTCGTTTACTATTCTTTTGTGTACAGATAATCTAACTTATTCATTTGTACTATTCATTCTGTCCAGTAAAAGGCTTGCTGCCTTGAGGCAACAATTGACCAAACGAATAAGTGAACTCAGGAATACCATACGCATAAGGCCCATACTCATACAAGTCAAACACAATCGTCACACCGCTATTCGTTACATAAAAATTCGGATTAGCCGCAATATTCTTGAAGCCACCAAAGCCGCCTTCATTCACCATTGGACCATTAATTTTTTTCTTCAGGTCGCTATTAAGAAACTGTTTGTAATTAGGATTGGCCTTCAGCACGTCAGACAATTGCAGCAATTTTCCATCAGCGAGTGAGAACGTATATCCTTTACGCGCCGTCATACCATGAGCACCAGCCGTATCGGAGTAATCCTCCATAATGATGCTCAAAATCCCTTGTTGGTTATAGGCAATAGCAAAATCATTACTGAAAGTATACGGTCTTTCTACTGTAGGTTCACCCTCTGCTACTTGCTTTTTGCCTGCTGCCAGTACTCCCTCCGCTTGCTTTTTGAGCACACTATTAATGGCCTGCTGAGCTTCAGGGTTTAGCTGGCCACCGCTGATTTGCGAGTACTTAACCTTGTAGGAAACCTTTGCATCACTCGAAGCCGGAAGAGATTGGGACGTAATCGTGATCGGATTTAGCTGGCTTTTACTCATTGTTACTGTTTTCTGAGCTGCATTCCACTGAGCATCGATACCCAGATAGTCTTTCAGCAGACTCATAGGAATGTACAGCTTCCCGGCGATCTGTTTGGCGTCCATGTTGCGTGTGCTTATTCCATTGACATTGACATAGGGACCATCGGAGGAAGAGGACATGATGTAAAGCTTATTGTACCCACTACCTACGGTATAAGTCGCTGTTTTGGCATCATAACTCACCGGAATCCCCAGGCTGTCGCGCAATGCTGCTACGGGAATCACTGTGCTTCCGTTCACCTGAATCCCTTTGGTCGCCAACGTTTTACCATTCCATTTAATAGAAATACCTGGTTGCTGTGCTGTAGCCTGTTGTTTGTATGAAGCTGCCTCGATATAGGAAACGGGAACAACTGCAACTCCTACTAAAATTCCCGCTGCCAGCAGTGCGGAGCCCCATTTTTTTGTATGCTTGTTCATATTAAATATTCCTCCTGTTATAGATGTGTATTCTACGTGTATTGATTACTTTACTTATTATATCTATCCCCCTATGTTCGTAGTTTACAATCTGTACACTCTCCGATTTCAATCTGTACATCTAGGGGACCCAGCTATTACAGACTCATTACAAAATAATTTCGACATATAAAAAAGCCAGCAAGTCATCCTGCAAATAAAGCAGGACGCTTGTGGCTTCGTTATCATCTGTACGTTAGTTCAATTCGTATTGTGCCGATACTTGGACCTTCACAGTCACTTGACCGGATTGTATTTCTGTTCCGCCGCTTGTATCCAAGAGTGCTTTACTCATAGCAGCCTCACGTTGTGTGAAGATTTGGGCATCTCCCCCATCTACCGTTACGTTCAGGAGAGTTCCAAGCCCTCGTTTGGTTGCCTTCGCTACAGCACTGGCTTTGGATTGAGCATTTCCCAACGCCTTGGCAATCGCTTCTTCTTCATAAGCTGAAGAGTTTTCTACCGAAAAACGCACATTATCCACGTTGTTCGCTCCAGACTGTGTAGCCTCATCCAGTAACTGACCGATTTTATCCAAATTACGGTACTTTACGGAAAGCGTATGATTGGCAATATAGCCTTTGAGCTTCTGTCCTTGTTTTTCGTCATAGGTATAGTTAGGCTGCACGTAGAACTGGCTCGTCTGAATGTCGTCTGCACTGATGCTCCACTTTTCTTTCAGCAGTTGTGTGACCTTACTTATTTTAGCGGCGTTGGCTTTTTGGGCAGCTGCTGCTGTATTTCCTTCAGATTGTACGCCGATGGATAGATAGGCAATATCGGGTTTAACCAATACTTCCCCGCTGCCACTCACATTAATTACACTGCTTACCGTCGTAGATGCTGACGCGGCATAGGCGCGATCTGCTCCTGTCCATAATCCTCCCGCTACTACTCCTGCCAATAATGCTCCTGCCAGAACTGCTGTATTTGCAGCTTTTGTCCAATGCTTCATCATATTCGCCCTCTTTTCTTGATGATGTATGTACCTTCCAGACGGAAACTAAGGGAAAAGGTTGCAGTTAGGCACCACATTTTCGAAACAGAGTACCATCACAGAATTTAAATTGCTTGTAGCTTGGGCTAAACACACCGCCGATATTCAAAGAGACCACATTGTAGCAGCCCAACAGGGGATTGCCCACTCTGTTTTTTCGGGTACAAAAAAAGCCCCAGAGGGGCTTTTCACTAAGAGCATATACCATATCACAAAGCAGATGTTTATTTATTGATTTTCCAGCTCTACTTTACTAACCAGACTTACTAAAGCGTTTACAGCCTGTTCGGCATCCGCACCTTCAGCACTAATGTAAATTTCAGTACCTGTACTGATGGCAAGGCTCATAATACCCATAATACTCTTGGCATTAACCTTCTTGTCTTCTTTTTCCACAAAAATCTCAGATGAATATTTATTCGCTTCCTGTACGAACAACGCAGCAGGTCTGGCGTGCAGTCCTGTTTTCAAGCGTACGACTACCGGATGTTTTGACATGTCAGCTTACCCCCTCATCAAATAAATCTGGACACTACTTACTCCATTTTATTTATCACATTATAACATTAACCCGGGACAGACACTAGAAAAAAAACTAAAAAAACCGGGGCTGAAGCCCCACAGACACTCCTTTTATGGAATCAGGCCGTTTTCTCCCCTGATTTTGTCAGCCATCTCGTCAATTTTGCGAAGTCGATGATTGACACCCGACTTACTCACAACCCCTTTGAGCATTTCCCCGACTTCTTTTAAATTCAAATCAGGATGAGCGAGACGTATTTCCGCCACCTCGCGCAGCTTATCTGGCAGCGTATCCAGGCCGACTTCCCTCTCCAGCAGCTTGATATTCTCAATTTGCCGGACAGCAGCTCCAATCGTCTTGTTCAGATTAGCCGTTTCGCAATTAACAATCCGGTTGACGGAATTACGCATATCACGCATAATGCGGACATCCTCGAATTTGAACAAAGCCTGATGCGCGCCAATGATGCTGAGTAGCTCAATGATCTTTTCGCCTTCCTTGATGTAGAGAATAAAGCCTTTTTTTCGCTCAATGCAGCGGGCATTCAGATGAAACTCATTCGCCAGATCGACCAGCGCCTGGCAATGCTCCTCATACATCGAGGAAATCTCCAGATGGTAAGACGATCCCTCCGGATTGTTCACAGAACCACCTGCCA
The DNA here is from genome assembly GCF_044908085.1 of Paenibacillus sp. RC73. Lineage (NCBI taxonomy): Bacteria > Bacillati > Bacillota > Bacilli > Caryophanales > Paenibacillaceae > Paenibacillus > Paenibacillus sp. RC73. Next base: position 21,567 of record NZ_JBIYCV010000009.1, on the reverse strand, counting down.
TAAAAGCGCCACGCAAATAAGCCCGCTTACAACAGTTTTTCCGAATGATATCCCGATTAATCCCGTCCGTGAACAAGAACCCTTCTGATACGATGTAAAGATCCTTCAAGAGCTCTTGTACACCGCTTGGAATGCGGACAATGTACACGTTATTTTTTTTCAGGCGCATTTTTTTCCGTACAAGCAGCTCAATATGAACTTGAAAATGCTTTTTGATCAAGGAGTAAATCCGCCTTGCAATCGCGGCATTTTCTGTGGACACGTCCAATATCACCCTTTTGTTGGACAGCTGTACGGACCCGAGCATACGTATGAGCGCAGATAGTTCCGCTTTTTCACAGCAGGGCTGGCTTTCAATCATCGTAAGCTCTTTTTTTGTTTGTGCCGCAAAGGACAAGGGACTCACCTCCTTCTTAATATCCAGTTTTGTACCAATTGGTAAATGTGCTGGCTCAGTTTGTCGGCATCATGCCGTAAATAGGTGCGGAACAGAACAAGCGTATCTGCCACCACTTTATACCCCCGCTCAGTCAGCTCTCCCATGTCTACTTGAACTGGCTTGGCACCCTGCTCGGCATACATTTCCTGTACCTGAGGCGGAATCTCTCCATTATTGACGATCACATAATCAAACAAATGATGCCCTACATGCTCATAAATAGCCTGCAAGTGGTCCCCCACTGTATATCCATCCGTTTCGCCTGGCTGAGTCATAACGTTGCAGACGAATATCTTGATAGCGTCTGATTTCACCACAGCCTCTGCAAGCTTCGGTACAAGCAAATTCGGCAAAATGCTGGTGTACAGACTGCCAGGACCAATCAGGATCGCATCGGCCTCATTAATGGCCTCTACAGCCTCAGGCAACGGCTCCACGTGAGTCGGTTCAAGAAAAACACGTTTGATTCTGCCGCCCGCTTCCGGGATTTTGGATTCACCGGTAACCACCGTGCCATCCTCCATTTCGGCACTCAGCACAACGCCTTCTTCAGCCGCCGGCAGCACACGCCCCCGTACAGCAAATACACGGCTAAGCTCACGCACCGCCGTCACAAAATCTCCTGATATATCGGTCATCGCCGCTAAAATCAGGTTGCCCAGACTATGGCCTGCCAAGCCTGATCCTGCGCCGAAACGATATTTCAGCATATCGGACATCACCGGCTCTACATCAGCCAGTGCAGTCAGCACATTACGAATATCCCCCGGAGGGGGCATTTGTAGCTCACTGCGCAATATCCCGGAGCTTCCGCCATCGTCAGCGACTGTAACAATAGCCGTAATATCCAGCGGCTTTTGTTTCAACCCCCGCAGCATGACGGACAAGCCGGTTCCGCCGCCCATAACAACAATACGAGGGCGCTCCCGTTGTGATCCGGTCTCTTTCATGTTTTCACCTCATTAATGCCGGTCGCGATCAGCATCCCGATGTGAAACAGAAACTGATTCTGTTTCACTGGCACCCAGCATTTTTCCTAAATATTCAGATATCGCGACAGAACGATGCTTACCGCCGGTACACCCGATACCAATAATGACCTGGCTTTTGCCTTCCTTGCGGTATTGCGGAATCAAAAAATGTAACATATCCAGTAGCTTGGTCAGAAATGCCTGAGTCTCCGGCCATTTCATAACATAATCATACACATCGCTATCCTGTCCGGTGTGTGGTCGCAATTGGTCCACATAGTGAGGATTGGGCAGGAAACGCACGTCGAATATGAGATCGGCATCAATGGGAATACCATATTTGAAGCCGAAAGAGGTAATGTTTACGGAAAGCATGCTGCTCTCCAGATGAGAAAATCGGGAAATAATCCGCGCCTTTAAAGTTGCAGGCTTCATTACACTTGTATCAATGACCTGTGTTGCCGAGCTTTTCAGCTCCTCCAACATTTTGCGCTCCAGTCGTATACCGTCAAGAGGCATACCATCCGGAGCAAGCGGGTGGCGACGACGGCTTTCCTTGTATCGCTGTACGAGAACACCGTCATTGGCATTCAGGAACAAAATTTCACAATGAATCGTAAAATGATCCTTAATATAGTTCAATGATTCCGACAAGGCTGTAAAAAATTCTCGCCCGCGCAAGTCAATCACCAGCGCCACTTTGCCTATCTTACCGTTGGACTGTTCAATTAATTCAGCAAATTTGGGAATCAGCACAGGCGGTAAATTATCAACGCAGAAGAAGCCCAAGTCTTCCAGGCTTTGCACTGCAATGGTCTTCCCTGCGCCTGACATTCCCGTAATAATAATGAGTGTTGCCCACGGCGCAGCGTTTTTTAAGTTGTCTGTCATATGGACTTCCCTCTCCTTTTGCTTCTTCGCTCTATGTCAGTAACCTATGGATCAGGAGCGCAGCAGCAAACCGGCTGCTCCTACAATACCTGCGTCATTGCCAAGCGATGCCGGAACAATAGATACCCCTTGCTGGAGCGGCTCAGGTGCCAGTTTGGCAAATACCAGACGCATCTCTTCGAACAAGAAATCACCCGCTTTGGAAACACCCCCGCCTACAATAAACAGCTCCGGGTTTAGCACGGTGGCAACCGCTGCCATAGATTTCCCCAAATAAAAGGCAGCTCGCTTCACGATACGGAGTGCGACCTCATCCCCGGCCTTGGCTGCATCAAATACTTCCTTGGCGGCGATTTGATCTTCCAGCGCCAGAGAAGTCCGATCTCCACGTTCCACAGCGTCATTTGCCATACGGATAATGCCCGTTGCGGAAGATACGGTTTCCAGGCAACCCATTTTGCCGCATCCACACTGAATGGCCTCCAGATCCGGTACAACGCTCATATGACCAATTTCTCCAGCCATGCCTGAAAAACCTTGATATATTTTACCATTAATAATAATACCACCACCAACACCCGTACCCAGGGTATAGCATACGCAGTTTTCTATACCTTTGCCCGCCCCGGCCCAAGCTTCGCCAAGTGCAGCGACGTTAGCATCGTTGTCTATTTTTACAGGCTTGCCGATCCGTTCCTCCAACAGCGCACGAATCGGTACGTCACGAAAGCCAATATTGGGAGCGAGGACTATAATGCCTTCGCGAACATTCGTAAAACCGGCAACGCCCGCTCCGACACCCTTCAGTTGATCCCATTCATAGGGAGATTGCTCAACAATGTGCCGCACATATTTTTCGATATTGCTGATCACAACGTCTACGCCCTTAGCTGTTTCCGTTGGTCCTTCGTATGTGTGCAAAAGCTGTCCGTCTTCATTACAAATGCCTACCTTGATTGCTGTACCGCCCAAATCGACACCCACATAGATACTTTCAGACATGTTCCAAGCCACCTTTATGTTTACTTAAAAACTGTGTATGAAATATATGATTAAAATCTTGACTTATAATAGTTACCTACGTTCCAACTATAATTGAAGCCCCCGTTACGGTCAAGGACACTTCCCTGTTGGAAAGCGCAGGATTAGCGGAACTTCAGGTCTCGTCATCCATAAAAAGGAGAAAGCCTGTGCAGATGCAGCAGGCTTTCTCTTCCTGAATCCAAGGCACGTCTTAACAGGGCCTATCCATCGCCCTCACCTTAGCCATATTGTATTCTGTAGCTTTCTTTATTGATCCAGTGTTTCGCTCCAGTCATGAACAGCGCTACCTTCGAGATATTTCTCGCAGTCCATAGCCGCCATACAGCCCGTTCCCGCAGCCGTAATGGCTTGACGGTAACGGTTATCCTGCACATCCCCGCAGGCAAATACCCCGGGAATGTTCGTTTCTGTCGTTCCTGGCTTCACTTGAATATAACCATGATCGTCTGTACTGATTTGGCCGTTCAGGAAGCCTGTATTAGGCGTATGTCCGATGGCCACGAACACACCATCTGCCTCAAGCAGCTCATCCTGATTCGTCTCATTATTGTGTACCTTCAAGCCCTTTAATCCCGTCTCTCCCGTTACGACCTCCACAGGAGTCCGGTTTAACGCCCAATGTACTTTTTCATTTTCCCGTGCGCGATCCTGCATAATTTTAGACGCCCGCAGCTCATCGCGACGGTGAACCAAGGTTACGCTGGAAGCAAACCGGGTCAGGAAGCTCGCTTCCTCCATGGCTGAATCTCCGCCACCCACTACGATGATTTTTTTCCCACGGAAAAAGAAGCCGTCGCAGGTCGCACAAGTGCTGACTCCGCGTCCCACGTTGTCCTGCTCACCCGGAATACCAAGATATCTGGCGGACGCTCCTGTAGCAATAATCACCGACTCCGCCTCAATGATGCCTCTTCCCTCTACCTTCACTTTAAAAGGGCGCTTGCTGAAATCCACTTCCTCTACCCAGCCAGAAGTAAATTCAGCGCCAAAGCGTTCGGCTTGCTTGCGCATGTTATCCATCAACTCAGGTCCAAGGATACCTTGCTCAAAACCCGGAAAATTTTCAATTTCAGTCGTTGTGGTAAGCTGCCCGCCGGGCTGCATTCCCTCAATGATCAGTGGATTCATGTTTGCGCGCGCCAAATAAATAGCTGCTGTATAGCCTGCAGGACCTGTACCAATAATTATGGATTTATACATACGTTTGTTGCCTCCTTCTAAGTGGTGTTTGTATCAGATCTCAGACCTGCTTTTTAAACGTGGAGAGCGGCTGTTTCATCTTCTGCTTGATACCGCACACGCTGTCAATCTGGCGTGCATAGCGGCTTACGGTCGATACGGAAATACCATAACGGTCAGCTACTTCCTGATAGGTCACCGAATGATGATTCATTTTGGCTGTCAAGTATTCCAGCGCCGCTGCCCATCCCTCAGTATGCTGAACAATCGGGACTTCCGGGGCAAGCCGATCCAGATATTCTAGCCAAAGTGACCTCAAATCGCGCTGCATGACCGGATCAGACTTGCTCATAACGGCAAGTACCTTATCCAACACTGCCTGCCATTCCGGATGGACAGTTGAATGGGCAGACACCTCATCTTCGGATACGTGGTGAACCTTCTCTGACTCTGGTCGCAGAAGTCGCTCCGTTTCCTGATTTGTCTCCTGTATGTCCTTAACTGACGGCTCCGTCAGCTCTTGCAGTACTTGCAAGGCGCGCCGTTTCAACTCGCCTTCCTGATCCGGGTCTTCTACGAAGGACTCCAATGCCTGTCGCACCTCATCGTCACCGATCAGGCTTAGCGCCTGAATGACTTGAAGCTGGGTCGCTCGATCGCCGTGGCGCAACGCCCAGAAGAAGGAAGACCGAATTAGCGGATCTCGCTTCATACTGTCAGGCACCTGGTCAGCTCCGAACTTCTCCCACATGCGGAATTGCTCCTCAAAGGGGAGATGGTAATGGTAGCTGAGTACTTGCAGCGGTGTGCCCTCCTGCTGGAGCTCCTCCAGCCGGGACAGGAAAAACCGTGGAACTTCCGAGGAAGCATCCTGCTTTTGCAAATGACCCCACAACCGCCGGGCTTCCGCATATCTTCCCGTATTGCTGGCAGCCACCGCCGTATAATGGTACAGGGAGGCGTCATCATTATTCTCTCCGTCACCTTGGAGCAACCTGCGAAAATGTCTGTAGGCCTCCTCATGACGTCCGAGAATCCCCATCGTAGTAGCCAGCTTGAATACCTGCTCCTCTTGAAATGGTATGGTGACCGTCAACGTTTGAATCAGACGATCCAATTCCGGGCCGCCGCCCTCATGCTGATAAAAGATCGCCAAGTTGCACAGCGCATGCAAATTACCTGGTTCATCCTCCAGTACCCGAAGAATGGTTGTCTTCGCATTTTGAAACAGTCCCATGTAGTAATACGCCAGCGCCAGATTGTTCCGCGCAGCGAACATGTCCGGCTGTTCCTCTGAAATTTGCTTAAGCAATTGGGCCGCCTGAGCAAACTTCCCTTCCTCCAGCAGGACACGGGCCTGATCATGCTCGACCACTCCCTGCCGGGCCTTAATGCGGTTCAGCTTGGTTGGACGGTCCAGCTCATAATAGAGCAGCTCCATCATTTCCTCGGCTTCATCGAGAAACTGTCCTTCCTCGTCCTCCTCCAAATACGTGACCAAGGCTTTCTCCGCTTCTTCAAACTGCTCCATATTGGCGTAATTATTCGCCATATAGAAGTAACACTCTGTCATCGACGGGTCTACGTCGCTCAGAACAGAGGACAGGATCTCATTCGAACCTGCATAATCCCCCATCTCTGATAATATACCCGCCATATTGCAATGATTCACCGGATTATCCGGTTCATATTCAACGGCTTTGCGAAAATATTTCAATGCCTTGTCATAATGATTGCGATCAAGCGAGCGCACAGCTTTCTCAAAAAAGAAAGATGCGTCGAAACGCAAAACAATAATCTTAGGGCTAGGTCCCGAAGCTCGCAGATGTTTCCCTTTCATAAATAACAAAGGCACCTCCTTTAACTGTAACTGGCATGTTCATACCCTTCAGTATACCACAACTTTAAAACGACTTGACAGTAGGGTATACCTCATCCCAAAAAACGGAACCCTGTCCTGACCCATCCGCTGGAAAATGAGTGGATAAGCCAAATAGCCGCACGCGCCTTCATGTGTAAAAAGGCAACGTTCGGCTGATTATCGGGCTATATATTAGGCAGAACATAGACCTCAAAGCGCCAACGGCACGGACGAGCGCTCACGCTGCCGGAATACGGCAAGCTCCCGATATCCGACCTCATGCAGAAGCGCGCGCGCCTTCTCCAAATGCTCGGACAGCTTCGCTGGATCATGAGCATCCGACCCTACCGTCAGCGGGATGCCTAGCGCCAATGCCTCCTCCAGCATGCGGCGGCTCGGGAACATCTCTGCACAGGGCTTGGATAGCCCCGATGCATTCAGCTCCATAGCCCGCCCGCTGCGGGCAACGGCCGAGAGTGTAGAGCGCTCCAGCTCACGCAGCTCCTCCGCTTCCTCCGACTTCGGATAGTGGCCGAAACGCTTAATGACATCCAGATGACCCATGATGTCATACAACCCGGTCGCTGCCGCTTTGGAAACCGCATCGTAATAAGTCCGGTACACCTCCAGCACATTTTTGCCTTCCCAATGGTGCACCTGACGGAAATCTGTTACATCCCACTCCCCGAGAAAATGTACGGAGCCAATCACATAATCCCACGGATATGCGGTGATGATGTCTTCGATTTCCTGTTCCCAGCCCTCGATGTAGTCGCCTTCCAAGCCGACACGAATGTCAATCTGTCCCTTATAGCGTTGTTTTAATTCAAGACATTCTTCCACATAACGTGGCAGCTCTTCCATAGGCATCGCCATCTCCGGATAATAGTCGGCCGGGTTAACATGCAATAGCGGCATGTGATCGGACAAGCCGAGCTGATCCAGCCCCAACCGAATACCCTGCTGCACATACTCTTCCAGATTTCCTATCGCATGACCACAGCGGGCATGATGCGTATGATAGTCAATTTTCATGCGGCTCTCCCCTCTTTCAGCGCTACATCACCCATTTTAATCACGACGGGGACGCTCATGACGGCGGTTCAGCTCAGTCAGCACATCATCCAGCGGTAGTTTGCGCTCCTGTAACAGTACCAGCAAGTGATAAATCAGATCGCTGACCTCCAGACGAAGCTCCTCATTATCCTTATTCTTGGCGGCAATGATCGTCTCGGATGCTTCTTCGCCAACCTTTTTCAGAATCTTATCCACGCCTTTGTCAAAAAGGTAGGTCGTATAGGCCCCTTCAGGACGTGTCACTTCCCGCTCCTTAATGATTGCTTCCAGCTGGGCAAGCACCTCAAAGCGGTCTGTTGCAGCATGAGTCGTGCCCGTTTGAGTCGCCACCGACGCTTGGCCCCCGGCATTTTCCGAAGCAGGAGCTACAGCCGTTCCTGGCGCGGAAATATCACGGAAAAAGCAGCTCGTCGCTCCGGTATGGCAGGCAGGGCCATTGGGAATTACACGAACAAGCAGCGCGTCACCGTCACAATCCAGCTGAATGGAGGTGATTTTTTGCGTATTCCCCGAGGTTGCCCCCTTGTGCCACAGTTCCTGTCTGGAACGGGACCAAAACCATGTCTCTCCCGATTCCAGAGAAAGCTTCAGCGATTCTCGATTCATATAGGCCAGCGTCAATACTTGAAGCGTGGCATCATCCTGCACAATCGCCGAGACAAGTCCCGCTTCATTCCAGCGGATATTATCCAATACCTGTTCCAGAGATAGCTGCTGGTTCAATTCGTTGCTCATCGTATCTCCACTCCTCTGCGCTTCAAATCCCGTTTTAGCTCGGGAATTCCTATTTCTTTATAGTGAAAAATGGTTGCCGCTAAGCCAGCGTCCGCTTTACCCGCCGTAAACACGTCATAAAAATGCTCCTGCTTGCCCGCTCCACCGGAAGCAATGACCGGAATACCCACGGTATCCGACACCGCAGAGGTCAGCGGCAGGTCAAAACCATCCTTGGTTCCGTCCGCATTCATGCTGGTCAACAGAACTTCGCCTGCCCCCAGCCGTTCAGCCTCCTTGGCCCAAGCCAAGGCCCGAATGCCAGATGGCGTGCGGCCTCCGTGTGTATACACTTCCCATTCGCCCCAAGCCTCATTATACTTGGCATCAATCGCGACTACGATGCATTGTGAGCCAAAGCTGCGCGCACCCTCCGCAATCAGCTGAGGGTTGCGAACAGCCGCCGTATTAATGCCGATTTTATCGGCCCCTGCACGCAGGATGCGCTTCATATCATCGACATGCGATATCCCGCCGCCCACGGTGAAGGGAATGGCAATTTCCCCCGCTGTCTGACGAACCACCTCTTCCATAGTGGCGCGACCTTCAACCGAAGCGGAAATATCCAGAAATACGATTTCGTCTGCGCCTTCCCGGTCATAAAGCGCCGCCAGTTCTACCGGATCGCCTGCATCGCGTAAGTTCACAAAATTGACGCCCTTAACCACCCTGCCATCCTTTACGTCCAAGCAGGGAATAATCCGTTTAGCCAGCATGCCTACTCCCCCTATGCCTTTGCTACAGCTTGTACGGCGACCTGTAAATTAATGCTGCCTGTATACAATGCCTTACCCACAATAGCGCCGCCTACACCTTTTTGCGCATAAGCACTTAGCGTAATCAGATCGTCCATCTTGCTGACACCGCCAGAAGCAATCACGGTGCGTCCACTGCTTTTCGCAAGCGCCACGATCGCCTCTACATTCGGACCCTGCATCATTCCATCGCGGGAAATGTCCGTAAAAATGAACGTTTCTGCACCCTTGGAGGCCAGCTCAGCCGCCAGTTCATCCGCTCGCACCTCCGAGGTTTCGAGCCACCCTCGTGTCGCTACATAGCCATTTCGCGCATCCAGACCAATCGCGATCCGGTCACCATAGGTACCCAACACCGCTTCCGTAAAAGCACGGTCCTCAATCGCCGCCGTGCCCAAAATCACGCGGCTCACGCCTAGTGACAACAACCGCTCCACATGCTCGCGCGTACGCAAGCCCCCGCCCACCTGTACAGGTACCTGCACCGCAGACGCGATGCGTCCGATCAGCTCATCGTTCACAGGTTGACCCGCTTTAGCACCGTCCAGATCGACCAGATGAATGTAGGAACCGCCCAAGCGCTCCCATTCCCGGGCCACCTCCACCGGATTTTCATTGTATATCGTCTCCTGGTTATAATCACCCTGCACCAGCCGTACACATTTGCCATCGCGAATATCAATCGCCGGATATATCGTGAACAAAGTATGACCCCCTTGTGAGCTATTCAAAAATACCTATGTGTAATTACGCTCGCTTCTCCGCCTCCGCCAGTTCCAAAAACTGACGAAGCAGTCGCATACCCATTTCCCCACTCTTCTCTGGATGGAACTGCATACCGTATACATGGCCTCTGCCTACGATAGCTGTTACCGGCCCGCCGTAATCGGTCACCGCCAACAAATCGCTTTCTACCTCCGGCTTGGCATGATAAGAATGCACAAAATATACATGCCCTTCCTCCAAGCCTTGCACCAACGGATGTTCCGGCTGCGTCATGTGCAGACGGTTCCAGCCCATATGTGGTACCTTTACGCCCAGATCAGGAGCAAAGCGCACGACCTCTCCCGGCAAAATATTCAGCCCCTCATGGCTGCCATATTCTTCGCCACGAGTGAACAACAACTGCATCCCCAGGCAAACGCCGAGCAGCGGCTGTCCAGCGCTCGCGACCTCCTGAATGACCCGATCCAGGCCACTGGAACGCAAATGCTCCATAGCGTCTCCGAACGCCCCTACACCCGGCAAAATCACACCGCTGGCGGAACGTATCACTTTCGCATCTCCTGTCACTACAGCCTCATAGCCAAGACGCTCAACCGCCTTGTTCACACTATGCAGATTGCCTCTGCCGTAATCCACAATAGCAATGGACATGGACTACAGCACTCCCTTCGTCGAAGGCACTCCCGTCACCCGCGGGTCAATGGATGTCGCTTCATCCAGTGCACGTCCCAGTGCCTTGAACACCGCCTCGATCATATGGTGGGTATTTTGCCCGTAGTGAACAATGACGTGCAGCGTCATACGAGCCTCCAGCGCGAATTTCCACAGAAATTCATGCACCAGCTCCGTCGAAAAGCTCCCTACCTGCTGTGACGGATACTCCGCACGATACTCAAAATGCGGTCGGTTACTAAGATCAATGACGACCTGCGCGAGCGCCTCATCCATCGGTACAAAGACGCTGGCATAGCGCTTGATTCCCTTTTTATCACCTAACGATTCTAATAAGGTTTGCCCCAGACAGATACCAATGTCCTCCACGGTATGGTGATCGTCGATGTCAACATCCCCTCTGGCCTGTACGTTCAGGTCAAATTGTCCATGCTTGGTGAACAAATCCAGCATATGATTCAGAAAGGGGACATCTGTCTCGATTTCGGCCTGCCCTGTGCCATCTACTGCAAAAGATAGCTGAATATCCGTCTCGTTCGTCTTCCGGCTGACGCTGCCTGTACGTCCTGCTCCGTTATTTTCATTCCCCATCGCCATCCACCGCCTTTTTCTCATTGTCCAATCGAACCTGTATCGCCCTTGCGTGACCTTCCAGCCCTTCATGCCGGGCAAGCTGCATAATCGTCTCTCCATTGCGCAGCAGCGCTTCCTTGCTGTAATAGATCATACTCGACTTCTTGATAAAATCATCAATATCGACCGGAGAAGAGAACCGCGCGGTTCCATTAGTCGGAATAATATGGTTAGGCCCGGCAAAATAATCGCCTACCGGCTCCGAGCTGTACGCTCCCAGAAAAATCGCTCCCGCATTTTCGATCAGACCCACATGCTCCATCGGATTCTCTGTCATGATTTCCAAATGCTCCGGGGCAAGTTTGTTCACAATCTGGATCCCCTCATGCAACGTATCAACGACAATAATCGCTCCATAGGCATCAACGGATGCAGCAGCAATATCTCTGCGCGGCAGCTCTGCCAATTGGCGCTGTACCTCGGCTGATACTTCTTCTGCCAAGCGCTGCGAGGGCGTAACCAGAATGGCCGAGGCCATTTCGTCATGCTCTGCCTGCGAGAGCAGATCAGCGGCTACATAAGAGGCATTCGCCGTATCATCAGCCAGCACGACAATTTCACTCGGTCCTGCAATACTGTCGATATCCACCGCCCCGTATACCTCGCGCTTCGCCAGCGCTACATAAATGTTGCCTGGGCCGCAAATTTTATCGACGGGTTCGATGCTATGAGTCCCGTAAGCGAGAGACGCAATCGCCTGCGCTCCGCCAACTCGGTACATTTCTGTCACACCCGCCTCTGCCGCAGCAACCAGTGTATATGGATCAATTCCCGCCTTGCCGCCTGTTGCTGGGGGTGTCACCATGACGATCTCCGGTACACCAGCCACCTGAGCCGGGATCACATTCATCAGTACCGAGGACGGATAAGCTGCTTTACCACCCGGAACATACACGCCTACACGCTTCAACGGTCGGATGATCTGGCCCAGCAGGCTACCGTCCGGCTGCAAATCCATCCACGAATTACGTTTTTGCTTCGTATGAAAAGCACGGATATTGTCCGCCGCCTCCCGAATCGCCTGCAAAAAAGAAGGCTCCACCTTGTCATATGCCGCCTTCAATTCTTCCTCCGTCACACGGAGCTGCTCCGCCGTCAGCGATACACCGTCGAACGATTCCGTATACCGCAGGACAGCAGCATCTCCCTCCTGCCGTACCGAACGGATAATCGCACGAACGGCTTCATTTTGCTCAGGTGTGCCATAATCGACCTCGCGCTGGAGATTGAAATCACGGGCTAAAACGATCTTCATTTGTCCATTCCCCCTTACTTGCAGCTTGCAGAATATTTCTCCTAACCCTAGCCTACTCCTCAGTCCCGCGGTGCCACCGCAGCTGGAATCACCTGATGCAATCGGTCACACAACGCCTGAATCGGGCCGTTTTTCATCCGATAGCTGACCCGGTTGGCAATCAGCCGACTCGTAATATCCAAAATACTGATCTGCTCGACCAATCCGTTCTCTCTCAAGGTCTGCCCTGTTTCCACCATATCGACAATCCGGTCTGCCAAGCCGATTAACGGTGCCAGCTCGATAGAACCGTTCAGCTTGATAACCTCCACCTGCTGGCCTTGCTCCCGAAAATACTGGGAAGCCACATTCGGATACTTCGTAGCCACCCGCTGACGAATACCCGGCTGCCAATCTGGCAAAGCAATGACCGACATTCGGCAACGGGCAATCCCCAGATCAAGCAGCTCATACACATCCTTGTTCTCTTCCAGCAAAACATCCTTGCCTACAATGCCAATATCCGCAGCTCCGTACTCCACATACGTGGGAACGTCGACCGGCTTCGCCATAATAAACTCCATTCCCAGTTCAGGCAGCGGAATGACCAGCTTGCGCGTTTCATCCACATCCACAGGAATAGGAACCCCTGCTCGACGAAACAGCTCAGAAGCCTGCTTATAAATCCGTCCCTTCGGCATGGCTACCTTCAGCGTCTCCGTCATGGTAATTCCCTCCCTTGTACCGGTTGTCTTTCTTCGACTGTGTAGCTGTAAACCTCTGCGTACAAGTCCTGTTGCTCGCGGCGGCGATCCTCAGGCCCACCACTCAGCCCTGTCACCACTGTCCGTCCTGCTCCTCGAAGCTGTGCCGCAGCGGATAATGCCTCTCTGCGTCCCTGCTCGTCATAACGAATGAGCACCGGGTGTTTCGCCTCGATCTGGATACCGTCCACACCATCAACGATTCGGTTCGTCTTCAACGCGAATCCTGTGGCAGGAACGGAACGACCAAACTGCTGTAGCAGATTGTCATAGCGCCCTCCATTACATACGGGGAATCCGATTTCCGCCGCATACCCCTCAAAAGTCATTCCTGTATAATATGAAAAGTCTCCGATCATAGTAAGGTCAATTAGCACATGCTCAGACACGCCGTAACTCTCCAGCACTTCCCAAACCTCGCACAGATGCGCAATGGATTGAATCGTCTGCTGCTCGACGCTAAGACGGGTAGCCTGCTCACAAATTTCTTTGCCCCCGCGAAGCCGGAGAATAGCCTCCAGCTTATCCCGATGTTCGGTAGGCAAACCCAAAGCCTCAATCGCTGTCCGGTAGCCCACCACATCACGGTTCAATAACAGCTCCTTTAACGCTTGCTGTTCAACCGGGCGACCCGGAATGATTTCCTCGAACAGACCGTTCAGGAATCCCACATGCCCCATAGCAATTTTAAAAGAGGACACCCCTGCCGCCTGCAGCGATGCAATCGCCAGTGCCACGACCTCCGCATCAGCCTCGGGCGAGTCATCGCCCACCAGCTCCACGCCCGTCTGGAAAAACTCCGCTTCTCTTCCCGCCTCTTCCTCAATCGCCCGAAATACATTTGCGTGATAGGAAAGCCGGAGTGGTACTTCCTCTTCCTTCAACAGCGACGATACCACACGCGCAATCGGCGCGGTCATATCAGATCGCAGCACCAGCGTAGTTCCCCGGTTATTGAGCAGCTTGAACAACTTCCGATCCGAAGTAGAACTAGCCACACCCACCGTATCGTAGTATTCCATCGTAGGCGTCATAATCTGACGGTAGCCCCAACGTTCCATACATTCGAGTACATTCAATTCAATCGCCCGCAGCTTCGACACCGCACGCGGAAGGTAATCCCGAACCCCTACGGGGATTTCAAATCCTTTTGGCTTGGTCATCTCTATCACCTCATGATTTCACAATATCTTTATCATGGTAAAGTGCTAATAAACTAAAGTATATTCGATATATTATCATGCTCTGACTGCGAACGTCAACCGAATGGAGCAGCCCATTTTTAGAGCAACGTTGCAGAACTGTCTCCCTCTCTTTATTTTATCCATTGCAGAATTCATGAACCCTATAAGAAAAACATCTAACGATGTACTTTCACGGAAGCAAGACCGCGCTTAGCGAAAGTTTTTCTTGCGATTATAGATTTGTTCAGTTTCGCTGAAAATTTATAAATTCAATAATCTAAAAAAAGACTGCCAGCCTCTCAGCCAACAGACACATTTATAATTTATACAAAAAACAACACAAAAAAGCCCCCTAATCCTTAAGGGACCCTTATTGTTATGCTATTTACTATACATCCGCACCCGACCGTCTTAACTCACGCAACGGATTACCGCCCACGAATGCTCCGGCCGGCACGTCTTTATGCACAACCGCCCCGGCGGCTACTATAGCTCCATCACCTATAGTAACACCGGGCAGAATGGTCGTATTGGCGCCGATTAACACACTATTTCCGATCATTACTTTACCAATACGATACTCCTGTATGAGATATTCATGCGCCAGAATGGTTGTGTTATATCCAATCACCGAATTGTCCCCTATCGTAATATGCTCCGGAAAAAAAACATCCACCATTACCATCAGGCCGAAGGCCGCATGCTGCCCTACCTTCATCCCAAGCACTCTGCGGTAAATGACATTTTTCCAGGATAGCACGGGACAATACCGAGCGATCTGTATAAAAACAAAGTTTTTAATCCCTTTCCAGCGGCTTACCGTCCGGTAAATCTGCCACAGCGCATTGGGACCTTCCACGGGATGGCGGTCAACCTTCCTCACGACACATCGACACCTTGAAACTCCAGCTTCAGTAAATCCCGCATATCATGCAAAATGTAATCCGGTCCATAGCCCCGTAGAGTTTCCTCACCCTTGAGCGACCAGGCTACACCCGCCGATTTCACGCCTGCGGCTTGAGCTGATAGAATATCAAAGGAACTGTCTCCAACCATCAACGTATGCTCTGCTTTGGCGTTCAACCCAGCCAGCGCCTTAAGCACAGGTTCTCCGTGTGGTTTCGGATGCTCTACGTCGTCTACCGTCACAATATAGTCCATAGAGGAGGTCAGATCGAACAGATCAAGCACACGAATCGTAGAGGATCGTATTTTAGTCGTCACAACCCCCAGCTTAATTCCTCGCGCACGCAACTCCTGAATAACCTCGATGACATACGGAAAAGGCTTCACCATTTGGTCGTGATGGAGCAAGTTATAAGCACGATAGCCTTTAACCAGCTCAGACACATCCTTTAATCCCGAAAAGGTACGAAGCTGGTCATCCAGCGTTCCGCCCATATGAGGGATAATATGCTCCCGCGTCAGCGGGTCAGCGTCCGGGTGATTCAAAATGTGCAGAAATGTGCTGATAATCAGCTCATTCGTATCCATAATCGTTCCGTCCAAGTCGAATAAAATCGTATTTATCATAGATGCTCCTTCTTGTCCTCGTCCGTGTCTTCCTTGTGTAGCTTATCCGGCGCAGCCGTTGTCGGAGGAATCGTATCTTGACCCGGGCGGAAAGCCTGTTCCGGCGTCACGTCAGGTACCTGATCAACTCCTACCTTGCTGGAGACAATCGGATCGCTATATTTTGGAACAGATGCCCCCTTACGACGACGAACCACGATGAAAATTACAGCGGCTACAACAATGAAAATAGGGAGCAGTTGCGAGATCCGTACATTACCGTAACTCGGGTCCAGATGCCCTGGTTCAAACCCCAGCCATACCATAGGAGACCACAAAGCATTCACAAAAGAAGCCAGCCAGTCTGGTCCCTGAAAAGCCAAACTATCCGTCCGTACACGCTCGATGAAAAAACGGCCAATCGAGTACCAAATGAAGTAAAACGCAAACATCTCGCCTGCACGTACAAATTTCATACGTCGAATAACGAGCAGCAGAATCACACCTACAATACTCCACAGGGATTCATACAGAAATGTAGGATGGTGAAACACTCCGTTAACGTTCATTTGATTTACAATGAAATCCGGCAGATGCAGTTGATTCCGCAAAAAGCTTACTTCCGTCGGTCCACCGTAGGCTTCCTGATTGACAAAGTTACCCCAGCGGCCAATCGCTTGACCAATCAGCAGACCTGGCGCACAAATATCGGCAATCCGCCAGAAATTATAACCCTTATAGCGGAAATAGATGACTGCGCATATAATCGCACCGATCAATGCGCCGTATATCGCAATACCACCATTCCAGATTTTAAAAACATCCCATAGATTATCTCGATAGTCTTCCCATTTGAAGGCTACATAGTAAATACGCGCTCCAATAATAGCCGAAGGAACACCCAGCAGCAGCATATCCATAAAAAATTCCTGCGGAATGCCAAATCTTTTGCCTTCACGAATGGCGAGATATAAACCCACAAGCGCCGCCAGCCCCAAAATAAGCCCGTACCAATGGACCTTAATTGCCCCGATTGAAAAAGCAATCGGATTCAGCAGTAATGTTGCCGTTGACATATGTTTCTCTCACTCCTTGTTCTTCCTTGCAAACGACTGAACCTTAATCCATATCTTCCATATCTTCAGAAATTGTAGCAGTCAGCTTGTTCGTAAATTGCAGAGCTGCGTTCACGCCCATTTGCTTCAAACGATAGTTCATTGCTGCCACTTCAATAATAACGGCCAAATTTCGGCCCGGACGAACTGGAATCGTAACGAGCGGAACATCCGTGTCAATAATACGTGTCGTTTCTTCATCCAAACCAAGACGGTCATACTGCTTGTCCTGCTGCCATGCCTCCAGACGGACGACCAGCGTAATCCGCTTGTTGTTACGAACTGCACCTGCACCAAACAGCGTCATCACATTAATGATGCCCACGCCGCGAATTTCCAGCAGGTGACGAATCAGTTCCGGCGCCGTACCATGCAACTGAAAATCGGACGTTTGCCGAATTTCCACTGCATCATCTGCTACCAGACGATGACCGCGTTTAACCAGTTCCAGTGCTGTTTCACTTTTACCAATGCCGCTACTGCCCGTAATGAGCATACCTACACCGTACACATCACACAATACACCATGGATGGTGGCCGTAGGAGCCAGCTTTCTTTCAAGAAAACCCGTAATGCGGCTTGATAAAATCGTCGTGGCCATATTAGTTCGCAATACTGGGACATCCCGCTCAGCGCTTGCCTCCACCAGTTCTGCCGGTACTTCCAGACCGCGTGTGATGATAATACACGGAGTCAGCTCCGTACATAGACGCTGCATCCGATCCTTTCTTTCCTCAGGAGGAAGCATACCGAGAAAAGCCAGCTCAGACCTTCCCAAAAGCTGCACCCGCTCCTGTGTGTGGTATTCAAAATACCCAGCCATCTCCAACCCCGGACGATTCAATTCATCCACCGTGATCAGCCTGCGCAGACCTTTCTCGCCAGAAATAACCTCCATTTGAAATTGCTGTACAAGCTCAGATACCTTTACCTTTTTAGCCATCGTATTCTCCCCTTCATCCTGCATGACCGGATTCTATACGTAATCTTATTTATGTAGCGTCACCCTATCAACCATATAGCTCACTGCCAGCCCATCCTGTGCCAGCCCAAGCTCACCTTTTCAACATGATTTCGGGCTACCTGTGTTCATGCTGAACCTAGACCCATACCAATGTACCCATCGTATCGGAATTTTCCAATGAATGCAATGCCGAAGCTGGAAGCTGTATGGGATATACAAAAAGAGCCGCCTTTCCCCGGCTGGGAAACTGCGACTCTCTTTCATCGGTTGATCTTATTCGCCAACCAGAATGCTCAATTCCGATTCCTTATCAAAAATATGAACCTTGTTCATATCAACAGCCAACTTCGCTTTAACACCATCACGAGTATTGGAACGTCCGTCTACACGGGCAATAATCGTTTCATTTCCGGCGCCACTCAGGTACAACAGCATTTCATGACCGAGATTTTCCGTTACATCCACAGTGGATGTAAAGATTGTATTCGGAGAAGCCTCCAGGAATACAGGCTCTTCATGAATATCCTCAGGACGGATACCCAGGATCACTTCTTTGCCGATATAGCCCTTCGCTTTTAAAATCTGTCCCTTACCCTCGGGTACGAACAAATCCAGACCCGGTGCAGTGAAATACAGCGCGCCGTCCTTCTCAGCCAGCTTACCTGTGATAAAGTTCATCGTAGGAGAACCGATAAAACCAGCTACGAACAGATTCACTGGACGGTTGTACAGTTCATCCGGGGATGCAGCTTGTTGAATGATACCATCCTTCATAACGACAATCCGATCACCCATCGTCATGGCTTCAATCTGGTCATGTGTTACATAGATACAAGTGGTTTCAAGGCGTTTAACCAGTTTAGTGATTTCAGCACGCATTTGACCACGAAGTTTAGCATCCAAGTTGGAGAGCGGCTCATCCATCAGGAAGACTTGAGGATCGCGGACGATCGCACGGCCCAGAGCGACACGTTGGCGTTGACCACCGGACAGCGCCTTAGGTTTACGTTCCAGCAAGTGCTCGATATCGAGGATTTTGGCAGCTTCGCGTACTTTTTTGTCGATTTCTTCTTTCTTCACTTTGCGCAGTTTCAGACCGAACGCCATGTTCTGGTACACGCTCATGTGCGGATACAGGGCGTAGGATTGGAATACCATCGCGATATCGCGGTCTTTTGGAGCCACGTCATTCACAACGCGATCCCCAATGTACAATTTACCATCTGAAATTTCCTCCAGACCAGCAATCATACGAAGTGTAGTAGACTTCCCACAACCGGAGGGACCAACCAATACGAGGAATTCTTTATCTCGAATGTCCAAATTGACATCAACAACCGTAGCTTTATCTGCACCCGGATATTGCTTGAAAATATGCTCTAAGCGTACACCAGCCATAGCTTTTGCCTCCCCAAGATCAAGTTTTGAAATCGAATACATTTCTTACTTGTATCTTACCCTAGTACCCACTTCGTGGCTATTCGCAAACTGCACAAAAATGCTATTTCCTTTTTGTCACTTTGTACAATAGTAGAAAAAGCTTGACCAAAACCGCATCATTAAACGTCCGCACGTCCAGTCCCGTCTCCTGTTTAATCTTGTCCAAACGGTAAATCAACGTATTCCGGTGCACATAAAGGCGCTTAGCCGTCTCACTCACATTACAATCCAGTTGAAAAAAGATATCCAATGTAGCCATCGTTTCAGCATCCTCCAATATGACGGACGACCGCACAACCTGCTCCAAAAATTGCTCGCGTTGCTCCTTCGAAATACGGTTTAATAACCTCTCCAAATGCAACTCCCATGAAAAGTGGATATGCTCTGTTACATGAAAAATTTTGCCAAGATGGAGCGTCTCCCATAACAAATTCAGCTCTTTGGGAAGACTTTGCAATAGTATAGACGGCTTGGATACCGCCAAATGAAATACACCTACCCACTCATTTGCAATGAGCTCGTATAAACCCAGGCTGAAAGCCGTAAGAACCTCCTCCAGCGATTCCGTAAAATCCGCATCCCTGGTTTCTACATCTTTATCCCGGTCGTCTTCTGCTCCCAACAGTAGTTCCTTTTTAGCCATAATCAGCCAAGACTGTTCTTCCAATGGAGTAAGCAGCACATTCCCTCCAAAATAACTGGCTAACAATCGATATAGCTGAGTGTAAGCAATAGCGCCCTCCTGTGTTCCTTCACCAGTCAGTACAATGGGAACCATATACGCTAACAACGAATCCCGAAGCCCCAAATCATCAGGAACCTCTTCTTCATTCTGTAGGTTGCCAGCCTGCTGTATGAGCCATTGTCCAAAACGCTTCATTCGCTCTTCCTCAGCATAAACCGGATTATCGGGCTGTTGCGTCCCCGTCTCATCCTGCCTGAATTGCTCCATGTTCCAGAGTAACGCCTCAATCAGCTTCCGTTCCCGATCCGTCAAATGCTTTGCCTCTACCGCAAAGGCAGCCAATTCTCCTGCTACCACACGGAACGGAAAATATATTTTGCTATCACGTACAAATGACTTATCCGGTACAGCCGATTCTGCTGACTGACCTTCTGCAATCATTTCCGGACACCAAGGCAGTATAGTAAAAGGTGCTTGAATAATATTCTGAAGCTGTTGCTGTATCCATTCCGTATCCAAAGCCACGCGATCACCACTTCACTTTTTTTAGAATAACCTCTAAGCGAACATAATGAACTTATTATAACCTGTCGATACCTTAAAATAAAAAAGTTAGTAAGAAACATAACCTAAATCCATGCAAAAATGCATACAAAAAAAGTCATCAACTATAAGTTGATGACTTTCGATGAGCCATGAAGGACTCGAACCTTCGACACCCTGATTAAAAGTCAGGTGCTCTACCAACTGAGCTAATGGCTCATAAAACTGGTGGAGGATGATGGACTCGAACCACCGAACCCGTAAGGGAGCAGATTTACAGTCTGATGCGTTTGGCCACTTCGCTAATCCTCCATATAAAGGTGGCTCGGGACGGAATCGAACCGCCGACACGAGGATTTTCAGTCCTCTGCTCTACCGACTGAGCTACCGAGCCATATCCATTAACAAAAAAATAAAGTGTGGAGGGATCCCCCTTCCCACTTTAGTACGTAAAACTATCATATTGAAAAATGGCGGAACTGACGGGATTCGAACCCGCGATCTCCTGCGTGACAGGCAGGCATGTTAGGCCTCTACACCACAGTTCCCTGGATTTTTCAAAAATGGTGCCGGCGAGAGGACTTGAACCCCCAACCTACTGATTACAAGTCAGTTGCTCTACCAGTTGAGCTACACCGGCACAATGGTGGAGGCTGAGGGGATCGAACCCCCGACCCTCTGCTTGTAAGGCAGATGCTCTCCCAGCTGAGCTAAGCCTCCTGGGTATGTATGGTAGCGGCGGAGGGGATCGAACCCCCGACCTCACGGGTATGAACCGTACGCTCTAGCCAGCTGAGCTACACCGCCATAACATAATATTTTGCTAGCTTGTCCTAAATGGCGGAGAGAGAGGGATTCGAACCCTCGCACCACTTTCGCAGTCTAACCCCTTAGCAGAGGGTCCCCTTATAGCCACTTGGGTATCTCTCCATGTAAATGGACTCACTTAGCAAAAATTCCGCGCGTTATTCTATATATCACCATAGTGAATTAGAATACCAAGCGTAATTTCAAGGTTACACCCTGAAAACTGGATCCGAAACTCCATTGCGTCCTATACTTTAGGATAAGCCCTCGACCGATTAGTATTGGTCAGCTCCATGC
>NZ_JBIYCV010000008.1:0-255858 GCF_044908085.1 Paenibacillus sp. RC73 | reverse complement strand
GAGTTGGCCGAAGGAGCACGATTGGAAATCGTGTAGGCGCCAAAAGCGTCTCGAGGGTTCGAATCCCTCTCTCTCCGCCAGATATTATTTATTGTTAAGGCCCGTTGGTCAAGCGGTTAAGACACCTCCCTTTCACGGAGGTAACAGGGGTTCGATTCCCCTACGGGTCATAATATGGAGGCTTAGCTCAGCTGGGAGAGCATCTGCCTTACAAGCAGAGGGTCGGGGGTTCGAGCCCCTCAGCCTCCACCATTTTCACTATATAGAATTCCCTAATATTATCGCGGGGTGGAGCAGTTCGGTAGCTCGTCGGGCTCATAACCCGAAGGTCACAGGTTCAAATCCTGTCCCCGCAATTAATTTCCCTAAGGAAATCCTTTTGGAACTGTGGTGTAGAGGCCTAACATGCCTGCCTGTCACGCAGGAGATCGCGGGTTCGAATCCCGTCAGTTCCGCCATTTTTACAAAGTTATATTACTCTGTTGGGAGCCATTAGCTCAGTTGGTAGAGCACCTGACTTTTAATCAGGGTGTCGAAGGTTCGAGCCCTTCATGGCTCATCATTCATGAATTTATATGTCATGGATATCATTGTATTGCGGACGTGGCTCAGCGGTAGAGCATCGCCTTGCCAAGGCGAGGGTCGCGGGTTCGATTCCCGTCGTCCGCTCCATATTTGCGCCCTTAGCTCAGCTGGATAGAGCGTTTGACTACGAATCAAAAGGCCGGGAGTTCGAATCTCTCAGGGCGCGCCATTTAACTTCATAAGCCGGTGTGGCGGAATTGGCAGACGCGCGCGACTCAAAATCGTGAGGGAAACCGTGGAGGTTCGAGTCCTCTCACCGGCATGTATTTCGGGATGTAGCTCAGCTTGGTAGAGCACCTGGTTTGGGACCAGGGGGTCGCATGTTCAAATCGTGTCATCCCGATTCAAAAGGAAAGTCGCTTGAAGAAGCGGCTTTTTTTGTTATATTTTTTGTCTTTTTTTGTATAAATCAGTAATCGTCAGGTCACACTAACACAAAAAGTGGGACGGAAGGGATTACTGTGAAGCGATTAAGCTGGAAAAAACAAATTAAACGACGCTGGAAGCACTGGAGAAGAACGGTGTGGGCCTGTACTATTTTTGGATCGGCTTGTTTGCTGGCAGGTTTAGGTATCCTGTTTTCACGTTATATGCAGACTATGCTGTCACAGTCCCTTGCTACTACCGTTATGGCGGACGTTGATACGGAGGAGCCTTCACACACGAGTCAGGCTGAAGTGCATTCCTCGCAGGTGCAGGTATTGCAAAGTATCCGTGCTTCTGGCATCAGCAGAAAGACTCATTTGTTAACTACCTATGTGTGTGGCACAGAGACACTTTCCTTGGGAACGTTAAGTTCGCAGCAGTTAGAGAGTTTGCTGAAGCAGCATCCCGATTGGAAGGGACGGTTCAATTCCAGGGGCGAGGTGTGGCTGGAGCGTAAAGTGGAGGATTTGTCGGAGTTATGTAAACAGCACGCCTACATGGGTATTAGTATGGATGGACAGCTTACTTTGTTTGAAGGACCGCCTAAAAAAGAAAAAGTAATTCGGACTTTCTTTCAGCTGGATGTGGGATCAATGGAAACGGCTCTGCCCGAGGGAGTGTATGAGCAGCTCCAGCAGGGAATCCGTGTGCAGGATATGAACGAATACAACAGCGTGATCTCCACTTTTGGTGATTTTGCGGTGGAACGAACACAGCGGGTATTGAAGCAGCAATATTGATTACATGCAAGTGGGAGGCGTGTGGCTTTGCCCGGGGGGTGAGGCGTACAACGTCTCTTTTTTTGTGCTGAACTTAAAGTTAAACTTTTTACTCTATTAGATGCAAAGTTTTGTTATAATGAAATGAACGACACATATGTTCGCTTTGTTTACTATTTGGCAATGATTATGGCTTTGATATTGATCGTTGATGGCTAGTTAACTCCGTATTTTGGCGATAGGGGAGAGATTTTTTTGCGTTTTCTAGGAATTGATCCGGGTATTGCAATTGTGGGCTTTGGATTTGTGGACAAGATTGGCAGTAAGGTGGTTCCTGTTCAATATGGCTGCATCCAGACGGAGGCCCATACACCGGAAGAAGAGCGGTTGCTTCATGTGTATGAAGGCATGCTGCAATTGATTGATAAATATAAGCCTGATGCGGTAGCGCTGGAGAAGCTTTTTTTTAATCGTAACGTAACAACCGCAATGTCTGTGAGTCAGGCGCGTGGTGTGCTGGTGCTGGCTGCGAAACAGCGTGGTCTGCCTATAGGGGAATATACGCCTATGCAGGTGAAACAGGCTATTGTAGGTTATGGAAAGGCTGAGAAGAAGCAGGTACAGGAAATGGTTAGAATGTTTCTGAAGCTTCAAGTTGTGCCCAAACCGGATGATGTGGCGGATGCTTTGGCAGTGGCTATTTGTCATGCGCATTCATATGGACTAAATTCAAAGTTAAATGAGGTATTGCGAAAATGATAGATTTCTTGCGTGGTTCTGTGGCTCACTTGGAAAATGAATATGTCGTTTTGGATGTGCAGGGTGTCGGGTACCGGGTATTTTGTCCGAATCCTTATGCCTTTGCCAAAACGGAAGGGCCGATTGTCATCTATATTCATCATCATGTAAGGGACGATGCCACTTTACTGTTCGGGTTTGCGACTCGTGAGGAACAGCAGTTGTTCCGTAAGCTGATTGATGTATCCGGCATTGGGCCGCGTGTGGCGCTAGGCATCTTGGGAGGCGGTACACCTACTCATGTGGTAACGGCAATCTATCAGGAGAACATCGCATTTCTCACCAAACTGCCTGGTATCGGTAAAAAGACAGCACAGCGCATGATTCTGGATTTGAAGGATAAGCTGGATGGCATCGGTTCAATCGGCATTGCTACGGGATTGTTTGCGGAGCCTGTCGTGGAAGAGGGCGAGGGTTCCTATTGGAGCGAGGCACGAGAAGCGCTCAAGGCGTTGGGCTACACAGATGCAGAGCTTGATAAGGTATGGAGCAAAATGAAGAAAGATGCGAAACCTGATGAATCTGCCGATATTTTAATGAAACGGGCTTTGCAACTGTTGTTTGCCGGATAGGACGATGATGTCCGTTAAAGAAGTCTGATGAAAAGGAGGAGCGATGGAATATGGATGACCGGATTATTTCCGCCAATTTGATGATGGAAGACCAGACGGCGGAGCTAAGCCTTCGCCCCCGTTATCTGAATGAATATATCGGGCAAAATCAGGTAAAAGAAAATTTGAAAATATATATTGAAGCGGCCAAAATGCGTAAAGAGGCGCTGGATCATGTGCTGCTGTACGGCCCGCCTGGATTGGGCAAAACGACGCTCGCCAATATTATCGCCAATGAGCTTGGTGTTAATTTACGCACGACCTCAGGCCCGGCAATTGAAAGACCTGGGGACCTGGCGGCGTTGCTGACTAATCTTCAAGAGGGCGATGTTTTGTTCATTGACGAGATACATCGCCTGCACCGTACGGTGGAAGAAGTCATGTATCCGGCAATGGAGGATTTTGCTCTGGACATTATGATTGGTAAAGGCCCGAGTGCGCGTTCGGTTCGTCTGGATTTGCCGCCCTTTACGCTTATAGGGGCTACTACGCGCGCTGGGCTGCTTTCTGCGCCGTTGCGTGACCGATTTGGTGTCATTAGTCGGTTGGAGTTCTATACGACAGACGAGCTGGCCTACATCGTATCAAGGAACGCAGATATTATGGAGACTGAGATTGTCGGGGATGCGGCCGAGGAAATTGCATTGCGTTCACGGGGGACACCACGGATTGCGAATCGGCTGTTAAAAAGGGTACGTGATTTTGCCCAAGTTGCAGGAGACGGTATTATTCATTCGGAGCTGGCCGCAGAGGCGTTGAAGAGATTGCAAATTGATCCGCGCGGACTGGATGAAATTGACCATAAAATGCTTAAGGCGATGATTCATTCATTCCGTGGCGGACCTGTGGGATTGGATACAATTGCAGCGACCATTGGCGAAGAAAGTCAGACGATCGAGGATGTGTATGAGCCATATTTGTTGCAAATCGGCCTTCTGCAAAGAACGCCGCGGGGACGGATGGTGACTCCGGCGGCCTATGCTCACCTCGGAATTCCCATGCCAATGGATTCACGGTGAGCAGGGAGTGTGTACTTTTATCACATGAGAACAGGCAGTATCGCCTCATACACAGAAAAATGTAGCTGAAATTAGTTCTTAACGTGATTACAGGGCTATGTACTCGTATGATATTGTGAGACGAATGGTATGGAAAAAGAGAGTGCGTGAATTATGATTTGAGCGGGTTCAAGTTTAGCCGTATTTCGCCGATGTATTAAAAGGGACAGGTATGAGTCAAGTTCCCGCCAAATCATGCAGTATGCGTGCTATGACAGCCAGAAATGGGGGAGCCAGAAATGAGTGAAAAGGCGTTGAATCAAAACACAATTTTCGGCACATGGGCGGGTCGGGCCAAACGGGCAATAGCGGCTATAGTATTAGCTGTAGTTTGCCTGCCTTGGTATCCGACTGTTCACGCCGCTGCCACCCAAGAGGATATTCGTGTAGTGATCTTTGCGGATCTGGGCAGCAAATATAAAGCGACTACACCCGCTGTTACCTTGAAATCATCAGGGGGTTTGAGTGTCGGACAAAACAGTGGGGGCAGCTTTCAGGCCTGGACGAGACTTCCGGACAGCACAGCACGCTTTAGTGTAGACAGCTATCGGGTGAAGGTACTTGAAGGTAATGAAGCGGCTGCGATAAAAGCGGCTCAAGTGTTGCAGAAGACCAATGATAAACCGACGGTTTTTATTGGCTCGAAAAACGGTAGCTCCGTCTATCAGGTGTATGCGGGAATATATGCGAGTGAGCAGGCGGCGCAGGCCGCTGTACAGCGCATTTCTACTGCAGCTGGAGCACAGGCCGAAGTTACGGGGAACAAGCATTGGTCTACAGGGAACTATGGCAGTGAGCAAGAGGCCAATCTCGTCCGAACGACGATTGCTGCCGCAGGTTTTGATGCTTTTACCGTAGTTCAATCGAGAGGTCAATATGCTGTATGGATCGGTGAAGAGAGTAATGACAGCAAGTTGTCCGCTTTGAAAACAGAACTGGAAAGCAAGCAACCGCGACTCACCCTCTCTAAAGTCAACGCTACTCAAACTGGACTGATTGTGAGACAGGAAGCAGGAGTAACGACAGGCTCTCAGGTGATGACTCATTACGTGCTGAGTGGTTCTGATAATAGCAAGGTTATTGTCAACGGAGGCAACGATGGAATTCAAGTGGTTGAGAGATCACAGCGTACATATCGTGGAGACATGGAGATTGGCATGACGTCAGGACAGCTAGCGCTAGTAAACGAAGTGCCGTTGGAGCAGTATTTGTATTCCGTGGTAGGAGCTGAAGTCTATTCCTCATGGCCGGGTGAAGCGCTCAAGGCACAAGCGGTAGCGGCTCGCAGCTATGCGCTTGCCCAAGGCAATCGTTTTCAGATCGGGAACGTGGTGGATGGAACGTTAAGCCAGGCTTATAACGGCAAAGGCTCGGAGCATGCAAATGTTAGCGAGGCTGTAGATGCAACCGCTGGTGAAGTGATTAAAAGTGGTGGCAAGGTGGTTGAAGCTGTATTTTCGTCCAATGCGGGCGGCGTTACAGCGGATGCTTCCGAGGTGTGGAACAGTGGCGGCGAAGCGTTTGCCAGCGTAGATAGCTCTGGAGATACTTCGGCGCAAAAAGGAGCACAGGAGTGGTATCACGTGCTTCTCTCGAGCGGAAAGACAGGCTATATCCGAGAAGATAACGTTAAGGAGCTGGAGGGAGTCACAGAGGCGGGGCTAGACAAGGTCACCGTGACTGCTGAAAATACCAATGTGCGTCCCATTCCTCAAATTCAATCAAACGTGACAGCAGTAGCCAAGGTACAACCGGGTGAAGAAATGATTGTATTGGAAAAGGTACCTCAATCTGGAGACTACGCATGGGTGCGGGGACCCTTTACGGCTGCTCAGCTTGTAAAATCCTTGCAAGGGAAAGTAACGGGCACAGTACCGTCCTCTATTGACCATCTCGATGTCACCAAACGCGGTCCGTCTGGACGAGTGCTGGAGGTTGAAGCGAACGGATCGCCTTTAAAGGTGAAGTATCCTGATATGTATCGTTCAGCGATGGGCGGATTGCCGAGCACGCTGTTTGATATTGCGAGTACCGGCAGTTATACTGTATTAGGCGCTGATGGGGCTACTACTCATGTAAATGGTGCACAGGGAACTACAATCCTGTCGGCATCAGGGAGCAGCACTTCCGGTGGTAACGGGGTGATCGTCATGAATGAAGATCGTCATGCGCGAGTCATCGACAAAACGCAGAGCTTTATTTTTACAGGCAAAGGGAATGGTCACGGTTTGGGCTTGTCACAATGGGGAGCCAACGGTTTGGCTGATCAGGGGTATGATTACAAGAAAATTTTGCAACACTATTACAAAAATGTGGATATAGTTAAGGACTGACCAATATATGAACGTAAACGATTACGATTTTGAATTACCTGAAACATTAATTGCACAGACGCCTTTGCTTGATCGAAGTGCTTCCAGACTGCTGACGTTGAACAAGGGTAGCGGTGAAGTGGATCATCATACATTTTCAGATATTGTGCAGTATCTTCAACCGGGCGATACGCTGGTGCTAAATGATACGCGAGTGATTCCTGCACGCTTGTTTGGTATCAAGGAAGACACGGGAGCTAAGGCCGAGGTGTTACTGCTCAAGCAACTGGAGGGTGACCGATGGGAAGCATTGGTAAAACCCGGCAAGAAGCTTAAAAAGGGCGCGGTCATCGTTTTCGGTGATGAGCTGAAGGCGGTCATTGAGGAAGAAGGCGATATGGGCGGAAGAGTGCTTTCATTCTCATATGAAGGTATTTTTCAGGAGATATTGGATCGTCTTGGGCAAATGCCGCTTCCACCGTATATCAAGGAGCAACTGGATGACCGTGAGCGTTATCAGACGGTTTATGCCCGGCATGAAGGCTCAGCTGCGGCTCCAACCGCAGGATTGCATTTTACAGAGGAATTGCTGGACCGAATTAGAGAAAAGGGTGTTTCCATTGCTTTTGTCACCCTTCACGTCGGTTTAGGAACGTTCAGACCCATGTCTGTGGATACGATTGAGGAGCATGTGATGCATGAAGAATATTACTCATTGTCACAGGAAACGGCAGATGTGCTGAATGAAACCAAAGCGCGTGGCGGAAGAGTCGTGGCGGTGGGGACAACCAGTTGTCGGACGCTGGAGACGGTGGGCAATACATTCGGTGACGGACTATTACAGGCCAGCAGCGGCTGGACGCAGATTTTCATTTATCCAGGTTATGAATTCCGTGTGGTAGATGCGATGATTACGAATTTTCATTTGCCTAAATCCACATTGGTTATGCTGGTCAGCGCACTGGCGGGCAGGGAGAATATTATGCATGCTTACCAGGAGGCGATTGACCAGGAATATCGGTTTTTCAGCTTTGGGGACGCAATGTTCATTTATTAATTAAGGATGGTAGAGAAAATATGGCACCAGCAATAAGATACGAACATATTAAAACCTGCAAGCAATCGGGAGCCCGTCTCGGGCGTGTGCATACACCTCACGGGGTTATTGAGACACCAACCTTTATGCCTGTAGGGACACAAGCTACAGTTAAAACGATGAGTCCTGAGGAACTGAAAGAGATGGATGCTCAAATTATTTTGAGTAATACGTACCATCTGTTTCTTCGTCCTGGTCACGATATTATTCGTGAAGCGGGTGGGCTGCACAAGTTTATGAACTGGGATCGTCCTATTTTAACGGACAGCGGCGGGTTTCAAGTGTTTTCATTGAGTGAAATGCGTAAAATTACGGAGGAGGGCGTTCATTTTCGCTCTCATTTGAATGGAGATAAGAAGTTTCTTTCGCCAGAAGTGGCAATGGAAATTCAAAACTCGCTCGGCTCGGATATTATGATGGCCTTTGATGAATGTCCTCCTTTTCCGGCTGAATATGAGTATGTGAAAAAGTCGTTGGAACGCACCAGCCGTTGGGCTGAGCGCTGTCTGGAGGCGCATGCGCGTCCTCATGATCAAGGGTTGTTTGCTATTGTTCAGGGAGGGATGCATGAAGATCTGCGCAAGCAGAGCGCGGCGGATTTGACTTCCATGGATTTCCCGGGGTATGCTATTGGTGGACTGAGCGTAGGTGAACCGAAGCATTTGATGTATGAAGTGCTGGATTATACGCTTCCTCTGCTTCCCACTAACAAGCCACGCTATTTGATGGGCGTAGGTTCTCCGGATGCCTTAATTGAAGGCGCTATCCGTGGTGTGGATATGTTTGATTGCGTACTTCCAACACGAATTGCTCGCAACGGGACAACGATGACCAGCCAAGGCCGTCTTGTCGTTCGCAATGCCCAATATGCAAGAGATTTCGGCCCGCTTGATCCGGCTTGTGATTGCTATACCTGTCGTAATTATTCACGTGCTTACTTACGACACTTGATTAAAGCGGATGAAACCTTCGGGCTCCGACTGACAACGTATCATAATTTGCATTTCTTAATTCAATTGATGCGCAATGTCAGACAAGCGATTATGGATGACAGACTGCTTGATTTCCGCGATGAATTTTTTGAGCAGTACGGTCTTCATGATAATGATAAAGGTTTTTAAGTTTTAGGGGAGAGTATACGAAAGGGGGATTTAATATGTTTCAATTTGCTACAGCTGCAGCTGCACCCGGTGGAGCTGGGGGGCTTTTTCAAATGATTTGGCCACTGGCTCTGATGTTTGTAATCTTCTATTTCTTGCTGATTCGTCCGAATCAGAAAAAACAGAAGCAGCGTCAAACGATGCTTCAAGCCTTGAAAAAGGGTGATAAAGTGATTACAATCGGAGGTCTTCACGGTACAATTATGGAGATTACGGATGATGTGGTCGTTTTGCGTGTGAATGATGTTACGAAGCTAACCTTTGATCGCAGCGCGATCAGCAATGCGATTGCAAAAGATGCTGCTTCCGAGGAAGTTGTTTCCAAATCATAGAATATTAGCATAACCATGCAAAAACCGAGCCTTTGAGAAGGGCTCGGTTTTTTGTGTTGTTTCGCCACATACATTTTGATTATCTGCTCAGGTTAATCCCAAACATCCCGCCCCCGGCTCCAATGATAAAGGCAATTCCCAGATGCAAAAGATCCTTGGCGTTCATGCCTGCATCCAGTGCCAGAAAACCGACCAGCAGCACGATTAGCCCATACAGGATGCTTGTAATACCGCCTTGATACCAGCCTTTGTTCGTAGATCTTTTACCGGCGACGAAGCCGCCGGATACCATGGCGAATGCATGAACGATGTACGTATACAACGATAAATCCTGTTCCTGCATCTGTGTCAGCCACAAGAGTAGCGAAAGGATAAATGCGCCCAGCAGCATCCATGCAAAAGCATAAAACAAGCCGGATAAAATGGGATGGGCCAGACGAAACGAACACCAGCGGCGAATGAGCTCCATTGATAATTCCTCCTGTACCAAGGTTTGAACTATTATAATTCTATGGCCAAGCCTCCCGGCTTAGTACCAAGTCGTAAGCAGTCTTTGTCTTTATTTGAATAATTTAACCTTTTGTTTTTTGTATGGTTGATATGAGAAACGGTCAGAATACGTGTACAATGAACGGCGAATGTCTTGTCGCAAGTACAGGAGAGGAGGCGACATGTTGGGTCACGATATTTTTGCACATATATTTCGAACGTTGCTCATGTATTTTATTGTATTTCTGGTTATGCGCTTAATGGGTAAACGGGAGATCGGAAAATTATCTGTTTTTGACCTCGTGATATCCATTATGATTGCGGAAATCGCTGTATTCAGTTTGGAAGATATAAAACGTCCGTTGTATGAAGGATTGATTCCTTTGGGCGTGCTTCTGATTTTGCAGATCGGCATTTCGTATTTCAGTCTTAAAAGTCGGCGTCTGCGGCTGCTGTTCGATGGTAAGCCCAGTGTATTGTTCTCCAATGGACAAATAAACAGGGAAGAAATGCTGAAGCAACGCTACAATTTAGATGATCTGCTGTTACAACTTCGGGAACAAAATATCGAAGGCTTGGACGATGTAGAATACGTTATTTTGGAAACGACAGGCAAGCTCACGGTCATAAGTAAAGATGATGACGTTGGAGATAGTGAATCTGAAAAGCAGAAACCAAATTTAGAACAAACGAATTTGATAAACAACGATCAACAAGAGAATAAAGTCCATCCTTCGCCTCAAATCGGCGGGAAGTTTAGATATGAAGGCCTTCCCATTCCGTTGATTATGGATGGCAAAGTGCTGGATCGAAATTTGGAGCGTATGGATATGAACCGTTTTTGGCTTAAAAATCAGATTCAAGCTCAAGGACATAAAGATTTTAAGGATGTTTTCTTGTGCTCGGTTAACCATAAAGGCGATGTATATATTACGCCGCCTGCCTTTGGGGAATCCTCGGATTAAGCCTGCTATGCCTTAAACCATCTTCTCAGGATGGGGATACGATTGAGATTGTCCCAGTCAATCATTTTGATCAGAGTCATTAGAAAAAGGTACAGAATAATGCCTAAGCCTGCGGCGAAAAGAAATTGCAGCCACATTTGACTGAAAACCGTTAGATGTCTGTAAGCATATAAGACGGCAGCCGCCATGATAATCATGCCGACTCCGGTTTTCCAGAAATCAAGCAGCCGCACTCTAAACCGAAGTAGTCTGCTTACACTGAAGCCATGCAAAAGAGTGACTATGGAACTGTTGATACAAATGGCAATAACAGCTCCATAAATACCGTATTGAGGCTGGGAAGCAAGCCAGACGATAAGCACGATTTTGATAACGGCTCCGACAAAGGTATTGAATAAGGCGCTTCCGGGACGATCCAGAGCCTGAAGTGTTGCCTGAAGCGGGGCCTGAATGTACATGAAAAGAGCAAAAGGAGCCATGAGCTTAAGCATGCCCGCAATGTCGCCATTGTTGTAGAGGAGCAGGCACAGAGGCTCAGCCAATACGTACATAATGACAGCAAATGGGGCTCCTGCAACTAAAGCAAGCCGAAGGGATTGATGCAATCGCTTATGAATGGCTGTCATTTGTCCCTTGGCAGCAGCTTCGGATAAAGAAGGTACAAGGGAAACAGCCAGTGAACTGGTGAGGACACCGGGTAGTAATAACACAGGAATGACCATACCCTGCATGGCCCCGTATTGGGCGGTTGCCACTCCGGTGGCAATACCTGCTACGGCCAGGCTGCGCATACATAGAATAGATTCGAGCAAATAGGACAACGATCCCACAAGTCTTCCGGCTGTTACGGGAACCGATATAGACAGAAGTCGTGACAACACAGACGGTTGTTCGGAATGAGCACCTGAAGATGGAGAAACTTCCGGTTGTAGGGGGATATGACCTTTTTGCTGGTTCCACTTGTATTGCCATAGAAGAACAATCATGCCAATGAGTTCACCCGCCAGCGCACCGAGCATCGCCCCCGCAGCAGCATAGGCTACGCCATGCGGAAGGAGCAGATAAGCAAACCAGATGACGCAAAAAATGCGCATGACAGTCTCGGCAATGGAGGAGCTTGCGGACGGAATCATATTTTGTTTTCCCTGAAAATAGCCTCTGTAGGCAGAGGAAACAGCAACAATAACAATCATCGGACTCATGCTGACAAATGTATAATAAACACGGCTGTCTGTCAGCAGGTGGCTTGTAATCCAGGGGGCAAAGAGAAGACAGAGCACCATGGCAAGCAGGCTGAGTGTAACGGTGAAACGCAGGCTTGTGTG
This sequence comes from Paenibacillus sp. RC73, assembly GCF_044908085.1. Taxonomy (NCBI): domain Bacteria; kingdom Bacillati; phylum Bacillota; class Bacilli; order Caryophanales; family Paenibacillaceae; genus Paenibacillus; species Paenibacillus sp. RC73. The sequence goes on along the minus strand of NZ_JBIYCV010000008.1, from coordinate 243,982 downwards.
CAAAATACGCCGTGACATTTCGGGCTGACCTGCCGTTTCAGATTCGGCTACAAGCTTGGCTACGGCAAGCGGTATCCCCCCGGTAATAAGGGTTACCAGCACGATAAAAAAGGGATACCCCTGTTGGTACAAGCCGACTCCTTCGGGACCGATAATACGCGGGAGCGCGATTCGCGGAATAAAACCCAGCAGCCGATTGATAATTCCAGCCGCTAATAAAATAATTGCTCCATGGATGAATGTCTGCTTTTTCAATCGCAACTCCCTCTTCCCCAAAAATGAATTCCGCGTCTATGTGTTACTTTAAAAGATATGCCAGACCTGTCCATGTTCATGACAAGCTTTTCCGAATGAAAGCAGAGGGATCAGAACAACCAGAGGGGGAGTGGTGAATTCTGCTATTGACGATCGAAATGAATGCATATATTGTTGATTTACGGCTATTTTCGACGAAAAAGAAGGGTTTTCCAGGATCAGGGCAGAAATGTTCTATAAAGCAGTCAATAACCCGCTAATTTCTGATCTGCGGAACCGGAGTCGCTGGGAGGAGGAACGGCCATCGTGGGTATGGAAGAGCTGGATGAGCAGGATTGGGATGACGCAATTGAGATGCTGTGTCAAAGCAAGGCGGACGAGTTGATTCTCGTAGGCTATGAGCATGTCACAAGCAAGGACGTCTGGAATTGTGTCAGCCATAAATATGAAAAGGAGGGTATTCCTCCGCTGCACAAGCTCGTTAACGATATACTTTCCCTTAAAGCGACGAGCTTTATGAACTATTTGACAATGTCCGCATTACGGGGCTCCACTTTCGAATAGAAGGGGGTCTTTTTTTGCGTTCAAATTGACTGCTTTTTGAGGGGTAGCTATAATAGGAATATTGAGAATGAAAGGGGAACATGGGACGGAATGAAGAGAATTCTAAGTTTCATCGTGGTCGTGCTCATAACCACTGGTGTTATGGTCGGGACAAGCCCGGGCCTGCTGAACAGTTTAAAACTAGGCCTCGATTTAAAGGGAGGCTTTGAAATTTTATATGAAGCCCAGCCTTTGGAAGCCGGGCAGAGTGTAACCAGACAGTCTCTCATACAAACAGCTCAAAGTCTGGAGAGACGGATTAATGCGCTCGGTACGACTGAGCCGGAAGTAACAACGGAGGGCACCAACCGTATTCGTGTGCGGCTTGCTGGTGTCTCCAATGAGGCAGAAGTCCGCTCCATGCTGAAAAAGCCTGCCGAGCTGACGTTCCGCAGTGCAACGGCAGCGGATGCTAAAAAGCCGGGCCAATTCAGCAAAGTTGAGCTTCGCGGTAATGATTTTGTGGAGAACGGCGCTGTTGTCGGCTTTGACCAGCTGAACCAACCTGAAATTAGTATCAAAGTGAAAGACAAAGCCAAGTTTGCTGAAATTACAAAGCGACTTCTGAACAAAGAGTTGGCTATTTTCCTGGATCAGGAATTACTCTCCGCCCCTACGGTACGTGGAGAACTGACGGATGGCAGCGCATCGATCACAGGTAACTATACTCGTGATGAAGCGAACAAGCTGGCCGATACGATTAACCTGGGTGCGCTTCCGCTCAAACTGACGGAAAAATATTCTCAGAGTGTAGGCGCTACACTGGGCCAATTGTCACTGGACCAGACGATCCGTGCCGGTTTGATTGGTTCGATCATTATTTTGGTATTCATGATTTTGATGTTCCGTGTACCGGGACTGGTTGCCAGCTTCTGTCTCATCGTTCATACCTGGCTGGTGCTTGCCATCTTCTACTTAGGCGGGTTTGTACTCACGCTTCCGGGTATCGCAGCGTTCGTGCTGGGGATCGGGATGGCGGTCGATGCCAATATCATTACGTATGAGCGGATTAAAGAAGAAATCAAGACAGGTAAAACGATTCGTTCTTCTGTCATCGCAGGTAGTAAAGCCTCGTTCCGTACCGTTATGGATGCCAATATTACAACCATTATAGCGGCTGCTGTTATGTTTGGTCTGGGAACAGGCTCGGTTAGAGGTTTCGCTCTGGTGCTCATCGTTGATATTGTCACCAGTATTTTGACGAATATCTTCTTCTCTCGTTTCTTGCTCAATCTGCTGGTTAAAGCGGATGCTGTGAAGAAGCCCAAGTATTTTGGTGTGAAGGAGAGTGATATCAGTGCGCTTTAATTGGGACTTTAAATATATCAAGATGAGCAAGTGGTTTTACACGTTTTCGATTATTATCACGCTGCTTGGTATTTTGAGCTTGTCGATTTTCGGTATGAATTACGGTGTTGATTTCCGTTCCGGTTCCAATGTGGATGTCAATTTGACCAAAGCAGTTACACAGGAACAGATTCAAACTTTGCTGGACAAGAAAGGTATTGGCAAAGAGGTGGATTATACGCCGGGTAAAGAGCGCTTTGGTATTCGCTTTTCGCAGGTATTGACGGATCAGCAAGTGAATGATTTTAAAACATCTTTCAATAAAGAGCTTGATCCAAAGGCATCCTTTGAGGTTAATACGGTGGATACGGAAATGGCGCAAGAGCTGGAGCGAAATGCAATATGGGCAATTTTGCTGGCCTGTGTAGCCATCGCTGTCTATATCTCGATCCGGTTTGAATGGCGGTTTGCCATTGCAGCAATTGTTTCGCTGTTGCATGATGCATTTCTCGTTATCAGTATTTTCTCCATCTTCCGACTTGAGGTGGATTTGACCTTTATTACGGCAATTCTGACGATTGTTGGCTTCTCCATCAATGACACCGTCGTTATTTTTGACCGTATTCGGGAGAATTTACGATTTGCGAAGAAGAAGTCCAGGGACGACTTGGAACAGGTGGTCGATCACAGTATTGCACAGACGATGACTCGTTCACTTGCAACGGTGTTTACTGTGTTTATTGCCTCCTTGTGCTTGTTCATTTTTGGCGGCGAGTCGATTCGGATGTTCTCGCTTGCGATGGTTATTGGTTTGTTGTTCGGTGCTTATTCTTCCATCTTCATTGCCAGCCCGTTGTGGGTAGCTTTGAAAGGAAAACAAAAGTCTCCGGCAGCAGGCGGTGGTGCTGCCAAGACTGCAAAGTCTTAAATTATGCTTAACATCAGCAGTATGAATTAAAGAGAAAGCCGCGTCTGTATGGGCGCGGTTTTCTAAGGTTTGGAGAATTTGAAATGGAGCATTACCGGGAAATTGTCAGTTCAGGATTGAGGGGGAGACGTTGTGAATAGCGAACGCAGCCGATCATTGGAAACTGCGGCGTGGAGCGGGATTGTGGGCAATCTTGCACTGGCTGTTCTAAAGGGAACCGTCGGTTATGCGGCAAACAGCAAAGCGTTGATGGGTGATGCGCTGCACACGGCTGCGGATAGTGCTTCCCGTTTGCAGGAGCTTTTGTTTTCCAAAGGTGCAGCAGAGAATGGTATACTGGCACGGTTGCGAAACGGTGAAAAAGTCCGGACTGTCATATCGGTAGTACTGGCTATATTGGTTCTAATGAGTGGTCTTCAATTGGGCATATCGGCTGTTCGTACTTTAAGCAGTCCAGATCCGCAGGCTCCAGGTCTGTATGCACTAATTACCGCTTTCATTGCTTTGGTACTGAGAGAGTCGCTGTTTCAGTTTCAATACCGCTACTCCATTAAACATGGTCATAAGGCTGAAGCAGATTTGTACGCTAATCATGAACGGTATTCGCTTTATGCGTCGCTGATTGCTTTGATCGGCATGATTGGGGCAATGACAGGCGAAGCGATGGAGTGGCCTGCATTATTATATCTTGACCCGACCGCTGCGTTGCTGGTAGCCTGTCTGGTGTTGCGTAAAGGATATCTGATGGTACTGAATACCGCCTATTCGGCTCCTGCACAACCTCTGCGTGAGGAAGACTCACAACGCTTTATGGAGACGATACAGCGGGTACATGGTATCGTAACAGTTGAGCATCTGCATGCACAGGAAGCAGGTCATTTTATAACTGTGGATGTAATCATTAGCGTGAATCCCCGGATTACCGTGCAAGAAGCGCAGGAAATTGCTGATCGGGCAAAAAATCTGCTACTGGCGCGTTTTCCGCAGGTGACCCATGTACAGATGCAGTTCGTTTCTTATCAAGCCGGGTATCCTTACAAGTCTAATCATGAACTACCGGATAATGATGTGTCGTCCTTGCTGCAATAATAACAGGGCGACTATGAAAGAAAGGTGAATAGGATTGCTTCATTCGCAGTACCGATGGAAGACCCCGGAGGTTAGCCTGGAAGCGGCTCAGCCGTTGACGGAAGAGCTGGGGATTTCACCATTGTTGTCCCGGCTTTTAGTGAATCGGGGTGTCACTACGGCCGGGGAAGCAAACCGTTTTTTGTACGGGAGTGCAGACGACATACACGACCCTTTTCTGCTCCTGGGCATGAAAGAGGCAGTGCCGAGGATCCGTCAGGCGCTAGAACGTGGCGAACACATATTAATTTATGGTGATTATGATGCGGACGGGGTATCCAGTACGTCATTGATGATTCAGCTTATGCGCTTCCTGAAAGCTTCGTATGATATTTATATTCCGCACCGCTCCAATGAGGGATATGGACTGCACAATCATGCCCTTGATTGGGCTAACCAGCAGGGGGTTACGCTCGTCATTACAGTGGATACGGGAATTAGTGCAGTAGAGCAAATCGCTTATGCGGCAACCTTGGGTATAGATGTTATTGTTACAGACCATCACGAGCCTCCTGCTGTGCTTCCTGAAGCGTATGCTCTGATCAATCCTAAGCTACCTGGCTGTCCCTATCCATTCAAGGGTCTTGCTGGTGTAGGTGTCGCTCTAAAGCTGGCGCAGGCGCTGCTGGGTGAAGTACCCGAGGAATGGTTTGAAATTGCTGCTATCGGTACGGTAGCTGATCTGATGCCGTTACATGGTGAGAACCGGACGATGGTACGCAGAGGGATTCAGTCTATGAGAAGCTCTGCGTTTCCGGGTATTCGGGCGTTGCTTGGTGTAGCGGGTGTGGATATGTCTACAGTGACCTCTGTCAACATTGCATTTGCCTTGGCTCCCCGGATTAATGCCAGCGGACGTCTGGATCATGCAGGACGGGCGGTCTCCCTTTTGACGACAGAGCAGGAGGAAGAAGCTGATCAGCTCGCGCATGCGCTGGATCTGCTCAATCGGGAGCGTCAGCAAGTAGTTGAACGTATTGTGGAGCAAGCCGAGCAGCAGCTGGCAGCCAAGCTGAATGGAGGCACGCTGCCGTCTGTCATCGTATTGGCTGGTGAAGGCTGGAACGTGGGTGTCGTGGGGATTGTGGCATCCAAGTTGCTGGATCGCTATTATCGTCCAACCATTATTCTGGGCATAGATGCAGAGACAGGAATGTGCAAAGGGTCTGCCCGTTCTATTCCGGCCCTGGATATTTATAGTGCTCTGACAGACAGTCATGACCTGATGGAGCACTTTGGCGGTCATCCTTCGGCTGCGGGTATGACGCTGTCTCGCGACAATCTGGCATTATTTGAGGAACGGTTAAATCGCTATGCCGCTTCCATTTTGACGCCAGACAATCTCGTTCCTGTAGCCGAGGCAGATATGGTCTGTCGTCTGGACGAGGTATCTTTACAGGTGGTTGAAGAACTGGAGTTACTCCAGCCCTTTGGTATGGGGAACCCTTCTCCACGTTTCGTGTTACAGGGTCTTCAATTGCGTGAGGCCCGTAAAATGGGGCGTGAGAAAAATCATGTAAAGCTGTTGCTGGAGCAGAACGGATTATCGCTGGATGCGATTGCCTTCCGGCGTGGTGATCTGGCTGATTTTTTGCAGCAGCAAACCGAGCTTGATCTGATGGGCGAGCTTTCTATTAACGAGTGGAACGGCAAACGCTCCCTCCAGCTGATGATGCAGGATATCCGTGTACAGGCTCCGCAAATTTTTGATTATCGGGGAGTATCGGACCCTTTTGCTGAGCTGGAGCGGGGGCTTAAGATTTTTCATCCTCGTATAGAAGAACGAAAAAATGACGTTGCTGTTGTGATGCATCCATCGTCCAGGCTTCGTCCGTCTCGTCCAGTGAACGCCGAATCCATATGGGTATATGATAAGGAGGGCGGCGTTACTCCCGGTGATGATCGAAGGGATACGCAGCACTCTGTAAAGTCACTGTTCGTGTTGGAGCCACCGGATACGCCAGAGCAGTTGCAGGCATTGTGGTCTACGTTTGAAGATGTGGAGAATGTGTTTCTTCTTCATTCGGTCAGTGAACGAGGCGGTCGGCTCGTCAGCCCGGACAGAGAGCTGTTCAAGCGTATTTACGTTGTGCTTTCCCGAGTAGGGACGCAGCCTGTGGACGAAAAAGCAATGCTGCCTGCCCTTAGCCGCCAATGCTCCTGTTCAGTACGAATGCTATCAAAAGTGCTGGACATTTTCGAGGAGCTTGAGTTTATAACGCGTACAAAAGGGCGATTCTGTTTTGTTTCCAATCCACCCAAGCGAGATTTAACGGCTTCTCCACGTTATCAGGAATTGCATGATATGGCTGAAATGGAGCGTTATTTGCTGGATGCGGATACAACCCAGATGACAAGCTGGATTATGTCGCTTATGAAGGGCGCGTCTTGAGGCGTACCCTCAAAGTCAATGATGTAGGATGGACATACTAATTAGAAGTTTACAGTAGGAGGAACTAAGTTGGACTACAAAGAATATATTCGGGTGATTCCCGATTTTCCACAACCAGGGATTAGTTTTAAGGATATTACGACCCTGATGAAAAATGGAGAACTGTACCGCAAGGCAATCAATGATATGAAGGAACTGGTATCGGATTTGAAAATTGATCTGATTGCAGGTCCTGAAGCACGTGGATTCGTTGTAGGTGCGCCTCTGGCTTATGCGCTTGGTGTTGGTTTTATTCCCATCCGTAAAAGTGGCAAGCTGCCTGGTGATACTATCGAGGAAGCATACGGCTTGGAATACGGCAAGGACATGCTGGCTATGCATAAGGATGCAATTGAGCCGGGACAAAATGTTTTGATTGCGGATGATCTGCTTGCTACAGGCGGAACCATCGCTACATCAGTGAATTTGGTACGTCAGCTTGGTGGAAATGTGGTAGGGACTGCTTTTCTTATAGAGCTGTCTGATCTGAATGGACGGGCGAAATTGCCTGACGTAGATGTATTTACGCTGATTACGTACTAAGCGCTCTAAAGCCTGGGGGTTTCCCGGGAAATATTTGAGCATGAATAACAAAAATAGCTCGATGGAACCTCTCTTTTCTAAAAGAGTTGCTCCATCGGGCTATTTTTGTATAGGTATGTGTTTTTGGTTAGAAATGTAATTAACATAAACTTTCAATTCATTTACGAAAATCGTTATAAAAAAATTGAACGAATTGTCGATAAACAATAAAAAGGGGCAGGGGTGGTCATATTGCGTACATTTCAATTTAAAAGCTTACAAGCACGAACATTCTCTACCTTGGTTCCCCTTGTGCTTCTGACTTTGATTTTAATCAGTTTTTTGTCTTACTTTTTCGCCAAGCAAAAGTTGGACGCGGAAATTAGCCAGAATGCTACCCACTCTCTGTCGGGAGTTAAAGCAGATATTGCAGCTAATGTGGATCGGCATGCTTTACTTGTCTCCATGCTGGCCAAGAGTGCAGAACAGCTGGGGACAGGAACGAAAATTGAAGATTATGGTCATTTGTATGAACAAGAGTTGGCATTGAATGATATGACCTATGGTCTGGGTGTTTTTTTCGCCAAGGATGCGTATGAGCCTGATACGACATATCGATCCAATTATGTGTATAGAGATGGTAAACAAATGAAGCAAACGACTGAATATGATGATCCCCAATATAACTATTTAACAAAGTTGTGGTATACAGGGGCTGTTGAGCGAGGTAAAGATATAAACTTTACGGAGCCTTTTTACGATTCCAAAATGAAAGTAAATATGATTACTGCCGGAAAAGCATTTTATGACCGAACAGGTAAGCTGATGGGTGTCATTACGGGTGACTTAAGTATGGCGAGTATTCAAGCCTATATCGAACGGATGAAATTCGGTGCCCAAGGAAGCGCGGTTTTGATGGACAAGAATGGAGCGATCCTGTCATCGGGACTCCAATCCATAAAAGCAGGTGAACCGCTGGCGAAAGTGTTGGGTATGGAGGAGGCAGAAGCTATCCAAAATGGTGCTTCCGGGCAGTTGTCCGCGTCCATCGGGAATGAGGATTATCGGATATTGTATGATACAATACCGCAAACCGGTTGGAAAATTGGGGTGCTGCTACCGGATTCGGAGCTGAATCGTCCTGCGAACGAAATGCTTAAACTGCTCCTTATCGTTAGTGCTATCGGAATCCTGTTGATCATGGGGGCTTTGCTGGTTAGCAATTCAGGAATGGTCAAAGAAATTAAAAAAATAATGCAGATAACGAATCGCATGGCCGTTGGAGATTATACAGTTGAAGTATCTCATCATCGTAAAGATGAGTTTGGTCAAATGGCAGAGGGAATCAATGAGGTGATTGCTGCTACAAGGGGGATGGCAAGTCGCTTGAGCGAAGAATCCGGCGTGATTACGACGGTATCCTCAACTATTTCCGGGGATATTTCTGGCGCAGCTGAGGATGCGAAGCACAATGCTGACGAGCTGGCTCAGGTAAAAGAAGGCGCAGAACTACAGTTGGCTGCTGCGGCAGAGAGTGCGACTGCGATGGAGGAAATGGCTGTTGGCGTTCAACGTATTGCCGAATCCATACAGCAAGTATCTGAAGCTACCACAGGCATTGAACATAAGGCTCATCAAGGAAATGAACGTTTGACCGAGGTCACCCGAGGAATGCACAAAGCGAAGGTATCTATGGATGAAGCAGGCAAGGTAGTAGGTTCGTTGAATGAACGGTCGGCCCAGATCGGCAGCATTATCGGGATCATTCAGGAAATTAGCGGGCAGACCAAGCTACTGTCGCTGAATGCCTCTATTGAGGCCGCACGTGCGGGTGAGCATGGCCGAGGGTTCGCTGTTGTGGCTTCAGAGATCGGCAAGCTTGCCGTAAATGTCAGCCAGTCAGCGGAGCAAATTACGAGCCGAATCCGATCTATGCAGGAAGAAACGAAATTAGCAATGGAAGGGATGCAACAAGGCGCTCTGGAGATGGATGAAGGGGTGGCAATTTTGCAGGAGGTGGAACAGCGTTTTGCTGCGATGAATCAGGATATCCAGCAGGTGGCGATTGAAGTGCAGGAGGTTTCATCGGCTTCGGAGCAAATGTCAGCAGGCTCAGAGGAAGTTGCGGCATCTATTAGTTACCTTGCCGATATTGCAAAAGCTTCTGCTGAACGTGCTGGGCAAGCCTCTGAACGATCTGAACGGCAACTGAAAGCGTTGGAAAGTCTGGATAGCTCAGCGAAGTCGCTTACAAGCGTTTCTGACACGCTCAATCAGGTGGTATCCCATTTTCGTGTGTGATGTTGTTTGAAAATACAGGCGCTGCAATAAAAAAATCGCCGTTCTCCATGGACTGTGGCTCAACACGCTTTGCCGTTTTGGCAGGTGGTGTTCATTCGCAGCACATGGAGTCGGCGATTTTTAATGTGATGGGACAGGCATCAATCCGGTGTTTTTTCTGTCAAGGGTTCCTGAGTTTTATCATTGGACCAGCCGAGTACGTCAATTAGCTTGAAGAACAAGCTAAGGATGATCCCGATGATTGTAGCCAACGCCATACCTTTGAGGGTAACAGCGCCCCAAGTGAGTGTAGCACCACTGATTCCGACGACCAGTACGACCGTAGCAAGCAGCATGTTAGTCGGCTTGGCGAAATCAACTTTTTGCTCCACGAAGATTCTTAGACCGGAAGCAGCGATGACACCGAACAACAGCAAGGATACGCCGCCCATGACCGGAGCCGGGATATTGGAAACAATCGCCGAGAAGGTGCCTGAGAAGGACAACAGGATGGCAATGACAGCGGCCCCGCCAATGACCCATACAGAGTACACTTTCGTTAATGCCATGACACCGATATTTTCACCATAGGTTGTATTGGGCGTCGAGCCAACAAAACCAGAAAAGATAGTGGAGATACCGTTACCCAGCAGCGAACGATGCAGGCCGGGATCTTTGGACAGCTCGCGTCCGACAATATTGCTAGTCACAAGCAAATGCCCGATATGCTCCACGATAACGACCAGAGCGACCGGAAGAATCGTCAGCATAGCCGAGGTGTTAAATACTGGAGTGGTAATTGCAGGATGTCCGAAAAAAGGAGCATCCGCAATTGCTTGCGTGTTTACCATACCCATAAAATAAGCGAGCACATACCCCACCACGATACCAATCAGAATATGAATGATTTTGGCAAACCCGCGAAACAGCACGGCTCCCAGAACAGTGACACCTAGTGTAACAAGGGAAAGGGTAATGGTTTTGGGATCCGGGGTCCAGGCTTTGGTGGGATCGGCATTGATAATGCCTGCCATGCCTGCTGCAACCGGAACCAGTTCCAGACCAATCAGGGCTACGATGGAGCCCATGACAGCCGGTGGGAATACAACGTCCAGCCACCGGGTTCCGGCATATTTGATCACCAGCGCAACAAGGCAGAAAATAATACCTGTAACAATGAAAGCGCCGAGGGCCATGGCATAACCATTGCCACCAGGGTTGTTTTTAAGCACGAGACTAACTGGAGCGATAAAAGCGAAGCTGGAGCCGAGATAGGCGGGAATTTTGCCACGGCAGATCCAGATGTACAGCAATGTGCCAATTCCGTTCATTAGCAAAATCATGCCGGGATCGACACCGAAGATATTCGGTACCAGCACGGTACTGCCAAACATGGCAAACAAATGCTGTACGCTGAGCAGGAACCCGGGTCCTGCCGGAAGCTTTTCATTAACTTGAATTTCGCGTTGCAACGCAGTTCACTCCTTAGTTCTTTCAATTATTCTTATATACATTAATTACTTTTCGTATTTTTTTCAATATAATTCGTTTCATTTCGCCAACAATCCTGATTTCATTGACCTATATGTGTCGGAATGACATGACAATGCCAAACCTGTAATAGTTGACGTGTGACGTGGTAACCGTCATAATTATAGGAAATCACTTTTAAAAGGGAACCTTTGCGCGACATGATCGGCGGGTTCCATTTTGCATAGAAAGGACACGGAATAGAGCAGAATGGGGATAGAGCAATTACTTAAAAAGGCCGGGGCCTATACCAGAGAAGCAGATCTTATCCGCATCAGGGAAGCCTACGATTTTGCCGAGCAGGCCCATTCAGGCCAGACTCGCAAGTCCGGTGAACCTTATATTCTGCATCCGCTTGCGGTTGCTGATATCGTCGTTAATATGCAGATGGATACCATCTCCATTATCGCCGCTCTTTTACATGACGTTGTGGAGGATACGACAGTGTCTTTGGCGCAGATTCGCGAGCATTTTGGCGATACATGTGCGATGCTTGTCGATGGTCTGACGAAGCTGGAGCGTATCCAGTTCCGTTCCAAGGAAGAACAACAGAACGAAAATTATCGAAAAATGTTTATTGCCATGGCACAGGACATTCGCGTCATTGTCATCAAGTTGGCGGATCGTCTGCATAACATGCGCACCTTGAAATACCAGTCCGAGGAAAGCCAGCGCCGGATCGCTTATGAAACGTTGGAAATTTTCTGTCCGGTTGCGAACCGACTGGGTATTTCAGCGATTAAATGGGAAATGGAAGATATTGCTTTGCGCTATCTGAATCCTCAGCAATATTATCGCATCGCCAATTTGATGCATAAGAAGCGGGCAGAACGGGAGCAGTTTATTGATAACGTTATAGAACGCATCGCTGAGAAGCTGGAAGAGATGGGCATTCAGGCCGATCTATCCGGGCGTCCCAAGCATATTTACAGTGTGTTTAAAAAAATGACGACGAAAAACAAGCAATTCAATGAAATATATGATTTGCTGGCGATTCGGATCATCGTGGATAACATTAAGGACTGCTATGCCACACTGGGCATTATCCATACATTGTGGAAGCCGATGCCGGGGCGGTTTAAAGATTATATAGCCATGCCTAAGGCCAACATGTATCAGTCCCTTCATACGACAGTAGTAGGTCCGAATGGCGAACCAACCGAGGTACAGATTCGCACGGTGGATATGCACCGTACTGCTGAGTTCGGGATCGCGGCTCACTGGGCCTACAAAGAAGGAAATGGATCGAATAACACCAATTTTGAGGATAAAATCACCTTTTTTCGCGAAATTCTGGAGTTGCAAAATGAGGCGAAGGACGCGTCGGAATTTGTGGAATCGCTCAAAATGGACTTTTTCTCCGACCTTGTTTTTGTATTTACGCCAAAAGGAGAGGTTATTGAGCTGCCAGCCGGATCGGTTCCGCTGGACTTTGCTTTCCGGATCCATACCGAAGTCGGGAACCGCACAATTGGCTCCAAGGTAAACGGAAGAATTGTGCCGCTGGACTATCGGCTTAAAACCGGCGATATCGTCGAAATTATGACGTCCAAGCATTCTTATGGACCTAGTCAGGACTGGCTCAAAATTGCCCAGTCCTCTCACGCGCGCAGTAAAATCAAGCAGTGGTTCAAGAAGGAAAAGCGTGAGGAGAATGTCGAAAAAGGCCGTGAGAATCTGGAACGCGAGCTGAGAAAACGCGATATAGAGCCTTCGGTGTGGATGAGCGACGACAAGCTTCAGGAAGTTGCGCAAAAGTTTTCTTTTAACGATATCGAGGATATGCTGTCTGCCATCGGCTTCGGTGGAATTACAGCAGCGCAGGTCTGTACACGTTTGACGGAGAAGCTGCGACGAGAGCAAGAAGAGGCGCGGCTGATTGAGCTGACGACCGAGGTCAAGGAATATAAGCCGCAGGGCGAACGGAAAAAAACACCGACCAATGGTGTCAGCGTCAGAGGCGTAGACAATTTGCTCGTTCGTTTTGCACGATGTTGTAACCCTGTGCCGGGAGACGACATTATCGGTTATGTAACACGTGGACGCGGGGTATCTGTTCACCGCACGGATTGTCCTAATATCCCTTCGGGTACGGGCGAAGATCAGGCGCGTGTGATCGAGGTTGAGTGGGAAGAAGCCGCAGAAGTGAATTACAGCGTCGATATTGAGATTACGGGACATGATCGTAACGGCTTGTTGAACGAGGTGCTTCAGGCTATTTCAGAAAATAAAACCAGCTTCTCAGCCGTTACAGGCCGTACGGACAAAAATAAAATGGCGATGATTCACATTACGATTCTCATCCGCAATACGGATCATTTGCACTCTGTTGTTGAACGAATCAAACGGGTGAAAGATGTGTACACTGTTCACCGGATTATGCAATAGCCCTTGTGGGTGTGCAAATAGGTTTACAGCCTTTGTAACGCATTTTGGTATAGAGCACGTTATGTTGCTAAAAGAGACGTGGCGTGCCTGTAGGAGGCTTTTAAAGGGCAAGGATAAAGGAGACAGCGGACAGGCGATGAAGATTATTATTCAACGCTGTAAAGACGCTCAGGTAGCGGTTAATCAAAAGGTGGTCGGCAAGATCGGAACCGGATTGATGCTGCTGGTTGGTATTGGTCAGGGAGATACGGCGGCCGATGCCGTTTATTTGGCGGACAAAACAGCGGGATTACGTATATTTGAGGATACTGAAGGCAAAATGAACGACAGTGTGCTGGATGTTGGCGGAGCTATTTTGTCCGTTTCTCAGTTTACGCTGTATGGTGACTGCCGTAAGGGCAGAAGACCAAACTTCATGGGGGCGGCCAAGCCTGAGGAAGCAGAGAAGCTGTATGATTTTTTCAACAGTCAGCTAAGAGCAAAAGGCTTGGAGGTCGAGACGGGAATTTTCGGGGCCATGATGGATGTGTCATTGACCAACTGGGGTCCGGTAACGCTGATTCTGGATAGCGAACGTTCGTAACGTGGAGCAGTATAAAATGACCGTTCAAGGGGGAGGATAATGTCATCTCCGCTGGTGTTTAGCCAGATGGATAGCTTTAAGGGTGACAGGAGAGACGAAGCCATGCGTCAAACCCCGAAAATGGACGGTTATCGAACTGCTGCACTTTTTTTTCCCGGTAGCATTCAGGAGGCAACCAGCCTCACTCGTGAGAGTGATACGTTATTGCAGCATGTTGCAGCAGCTATGGACAAGCCGGGACGTGGCGCTTTGCCACGCAGATAGGGAAGGAGCCGAGAGGCTCCTTTTTCTTTTTCACTGCTTCGAATTGTTATAAAAATAGATCAAGCGGGTAATAACAAAGCGTGGTAGACAAATCAAAATTTGTCACAAACTTAACTTACAACTCATCTTTGAGGATAACCGGAAAGGAGATCTGAACGATATGAGTAAAATTGCGTTTTTGTTGGCCGACCAATTTGAGGATTCCGAAATGCAAGTGCCCTACGATGAATTAAAGAAAGCCGGACATGAGGCGGATATTATCGGGCTAAAACAAGGCGAAAAGGTGAACGGCAAGCAGGGAAAAGTAAGCTACACCATCGAAAAATCCATTGCGGATGTGGAGTCAAGTGACTATGATGCTGTCGTTATTCCCGGCGGATCATCCCCGGAAAATCTGCGACTGGATGCGTATGTTCTAAAATTTGTGACTGAAATTAATGAAGCAAAGAAAACGATCGGCGCGATTTGCCACGGTCCGCAAATTTTGGCGAGCGCTGATTTGTTACAGGGACGGACGATTACAGCTTATCCTCCTTTGAAGGATGACTTAATTAATGCGGGTGCGCATTTTGAGGATCGCGAGGCGGTTGTGGACAGAAACTTTATTACGTCTCGTACACCTAAAGATGAGCCTGCTTTTGTGCGTGAGCTGTTGAAGGTACTGTAAATTCCACTGGAATTCATGCCTGTACAATCCCATTTTGAGGAGGATTTGATATGGAAAAGCAAATTCAGGCTTATTTTCGCACTGAAGATGAAGCTGAGGGCGCCAGATCTTCGCTGCAAGCCTATAGAACGGAGCATTTGGAAGTAGGTGCGCTGGATGATGCGCTCGGCAGGGACACGCGGGTATTAATCCCAATGTTACCCTATAACAACACTGGCACTGCTGGCGCGGCGATACCTGTCGCTGGGGCTTATAGTGAGAACATTATTCCAGAGGCGGAGAATGGCGAGGCTGACCGTGGCACTGCACGCAGGGATTTGAACGAAGACCGCAGCGGAACGACGGATCACGACACAGGCCTACTTCATGCGACAGACGTCTACATTAACGGTGATCAGGATGAATTACGGTATGTGTTATCTGCGAAGGTGAACGATGCTGACTACGATGAGGTTGTTCATAAGCTTCGTTCCAATCGCGGTTATGTAGCACAATTGGATTAAAGCTGAAAAAACTGTCACGGGTTTGTCGAAAAATTGAGGAATTCAGATGTTATAGAACGGCTGTAATACAATTGTAATATTCGAAACATCATTCCTTAATATTCGTTGTTTATAATAACAGCATGACCCCCTTTTGATATATCTTTTGAACCTGCGGACCGTTTCCGCAGGTTATTTTCTTTTTATAGGACTTATTTGTCTTATTGTGAAGGGAATGTCTTGACTTTGTCGAAGCGGTTCTTTAAAATCATAAAATAATGAAAAATGATTTGATGACGGGACCAAGTACTCCGAACCCACAAGCGCAGAGAGGAATTTCCAGGCTGTAAAAATTCCCTTGATGAGCGGACGAATGACTTCCCCGAGAACAGACGGCGAACAATTGAGGCATACACGCTTGGAGTACATGGTAATTGTACCAAACAGGCGATGATCCTGCATAATAGCCGTACTGCGCGTTACGGGCGTTATACGTATGAGCGGAGTCAGCGCAATGCTGACGGGCACTGAGCGTTTTTTACGCTGGTTGTCCAGGCAAACTCCGGAATGTGGGTGGTACCACGGGTGATTCGTAAACGACAATCTCTCGTCCCTGTTAATTTAACAGGGCGAGGGATTTTTTGTTTTATATTGAAACAAGAAATACACAGACGGGGGGATATGTTAATGGCCTTTCAAAAACCGACGGGAACGCAGGATTTGCTGCCGGGCAATGTAGAAAGATGGCAAGTTGTCGAGGAAAAAGCCCGCGAAATTAGCCGCCGCTTTAATTATCGTGAAATCCGTACACCGATGTTCGAGCAAACGAATTTGTTCGTTCGGGGTGTGGGTGAAACAACGGATGTGGTGGAAAAGGAAATGTACACCTTTGAGGATAAAGGAAAACGTAGTATGACTTTACGTCCGGAAGGGACAGCAGGCGTGGTTCGCTCCTATGTGGAGAACAAGCTGTATGGGGAGCCGGATGTAACGAAGCTGTATTATATCGGTCCAATGTTCCGCTATGAGCGTCCACAGGCTGGACGTCAGCGCCAGTTCCACCAATTCGGTATTGAAGCTTTAGGTGCGGTAGATCCTGCACTGGACGCAGAGGTTATCGCTTTCGGGTATCAGTTCTGCCGTGAGTTGGGCTTGAAGGGGGTAAAGGTAGAGATTAACTCAGTCGGCAATGCAGCCAGTCGTGCAGCTTACCGTCAGCATCTGGTAGATTTCCTGTTGCCGATCAAGGATACATTGACCAAGGAGAGCCAAGCGCGTATTGAGCGTAACCCGTTGCGAGTGCTGGATAGCAAGGATGACCAGGACAAATTTGGCGGTGCGCCTTCCATTTTGGATAGCTTGGACGAGGAATCAAGCACGCATTTTGAGAAGGTAAAGCAAAATTTGGACGCCATGGGCGTGGAATATACAGTCAACCCGCGATTGGTACGGGGGCTGGATTACTATACGTTGACCGCGTTCGAATTTAAAGCCGAAGGAATTGGAGCCATTGACACCATCGGTGGAGGCGGACGCTACAACGGATTGGTTGGCGATCTGGGCGGACCGGATCAGCCGGGTATAGGCTTCGGCATCGGACTGGAGCGGATTCAGCTAATCTTGGAGCATCAGGGTGTCGAACTGAACGAAGCCAAGCCGCTGGATGTCTATATGGTGGCGTTGGGTGAAGCGGCAGAAACGGAAGTGACCAGACAGCTGTTCAAGCTGCGCCAAGCCGGATTTGCCGCAGAGCGAGATTATCTGGGTCGCAAAATGAAGGCACAGATGAAATCGGCAGATCGTTTTAAAGCACGATATACTGCGATTTTGGGCGAGGATGAGCTGGTACGCGGTGAAATTGCACTGAAAAACATGGAAACTGGCGAGCAGCGTACCGTCAAGCTGGATCAACTGGTGGAAGAGCTAGGTTAATCCAGAGTAACATTCAGTCGGGTGGAACTTCCTTCGGCTGGTTAGATAGCATCAACTACTAAAACATAAACAGGAGTGTGTATTATGAAAAGGAGTCATCAATGCGGCGCATTAACCCATGCGCACATCGGAGAAACAGTTACATTGAACGGCTGGGTACAAACCCGTCGTGACCTGGGAGGCGTACTTTTTATCGACCTGCGTGACCGCAGCGGGATTGTACAAATCGTGTTTAACCCGGCATATTCCGGTGACGCGCTGCAAATCGCGGACCGTGTTCGTAGTGAATACGTGCTGGAGGTTACCGGTACCGTCGTCAAGCGGGATGCAGAAACCATTAACGCGAACCTGCCTACTGGTGAAATTGAAGTACGTATTACGGAAATTGAAGTATTGAATGCAGCCAAAACACCTCCATTCTTCATTGAGGATGGCGTGGAAGTAGACGAGTCGCTGCGTTTGAAATACCGTTATCTGGACCTGCGTCGTCCTGAGATGCACCAGACGCTGAGACTGCGTTCCAAAGCAGCAAAAGTATTCCGTGACTTCCTGGACGGAGAAGATTTCATCGAAGTGGAAACACCGATTTTGACGAAAAGCTCGCCGGAGGGTGCTCGTGACTATTTGGTGCCAAGCCGTGTGCATGAGGGCGAGTTCTTTGCATTGCCGCAATCGCCGCAAATTTACAAGCAATTGCTAATGGTGGGTGGCGTAGAGCGCTACTACCAAATTGCACGTTGTTTCCGTGATGAAGACTTGCGTGCTGACCGTCAGCCTGAATTTACCCAGGTCGACATTGAGACCTCCTTCATGCAACAGGATGACTTGTTGCCTATGATGGAGAAGCTTATGGTCAAACTGTTCAAAGAGACGATTGGTGTCGAACTCGAAACACCGTTCCAACGGATTACACATGCAGATGCGATAGACAAGTACGGCTCTGACAAGCCGGATCTGCGTTTTGGCCTTGAGTTAATTAATGTCAATGATATCGTGGCAAGCAGCGGCGTGAAGGTATTTGCTTCTGTAATCGAAAAGGGCGGCGAGGTTAAAGTCCTCAATGCTAAGGGCTGTGGCACATGGAGCCGTAAGGACATTGATGATCTGGGTCCTTATGCTGCACGTTATGGTGCCAAAGGTCTGGCTTGGATTCAAGTGAAAGAAGGCGAATTCAAGGGGCCTATCGTTAAATTCTTTACACCGGAAGAAATCGAAGCTCTGCGAGAGCGTACAGGAGCCGAAGAAGGCGACTTGCTGCTCTTCTCTGCGGATAACAAAAAAGTAGTCGCTGATGTATTGGGCGCGCTTCGTCTGAAAATTGGCCGTCAACTGGGTCTGATCGACGACAACGTATACAAATTTGCATGGGTTGTAGACTTCCCGCTGCTCGGCTATGACGAAGAACAAAAACGTTATGTGGCGGAACACCATCCGTTCACACGTCCGAAGGACGAAGACCTTGCCCTCTTGGATACAGACCCGGGTCAAGTTCGTGCCCAGGCTTATGACATCGTGCTGAACGGCTACGAAGTGGGCGGCGGCTCGATGCGGATCCATAAACGTGATGTTCAGGAAAAAATGTTCAATGCTCTCCGCCTGTCGCCGGAAGAAGTTAAAGATAAATTCGGCTACCTGTTGAATGCGTTCGAATATGGTGCTCCTCCACATGGAGGTATTGCCTTCGGTTTTGACCGTCTTGTAATGCTGCTTGCAGGCCGTACAAACCTGCGTGAAACGATTGCATTCCCGAAAACAGCCAGTGCGACAGACCTGCTTATGGATGCACCATCCGAAGTGGATCAAGCTCAATTGGAGCAGCTTCATATCCGTCTTGCTCCGAAGCCAGTTGCTCCTAAAGCTTAAGACGAACATTTGATTCTATAAGTGCCTTACTTGGGCCTGTGAATAGCGAAGAAAAATGCCATGAACCCGTTACCCTCTTATGGATAATGGGTTCGTGGTTTGTATGCATGGAGTTCAAGCATAGTGTCTAAATCAGTGAGGGAGGATATATACCATATGCTGCATCAATTTTCAAGAACAGAGCTGGCCATCGGGACTGAGGGGCTAGAGGTTATGAAAAATAGCACGGTAGCCGTGCTAGGTATCGGTGGTGTCGGCTCCATTGCAGTGGAAGCGCTGGCGCGTACGGGTGTTGGACGCATCATTTTGATTGATAAGGATGTCGTGGATATTACTAATATTAACCGCCAAATTCATGCGTTGACGACAACGGTAGGCCAAAAAAAGGCTGATCTGATGGTAGAGCGCGTGAAGCTGATTAATCCTGAATGTGAAGCGATTGCACTGAACATGTTTTATACGGAAGAAACGTATGAGGAGCTGTTCAAGTACGATCTGGATTATGTGCTGGATGCCTCGGATACGATTATTTACAAAATCCATTTGATCAAGGAATGTCTGAAGCGGGGCATTCCGATGATCTCCAGTATGGGCGCGGCCAATAAAATGGACCCAAGCCGTTTTCAGGTGGCGGATATCTCCCAAACGAAAATGGACCCAATTGCCCGTGTAATCCGCACCAAGCTGCGTAAGGAAGGCATTACAAAAGGTGTCAAGGTCGTATTTTCGGATGAGGAACCGATGAAGCCGCGTGAAGAGATTACGAAAAAAATCGTACCTGCGAACGCACCCGAAATCCGAAAGGCGAAGCAGCCGCCTGCGAGTAATGCTTTTGTACCTCCCGTGGCAGGATTGATCATGGTCAGTGTGGCTGTCAAGGATTTGTTAAACAACGCTGGCGTGTAAGTCTGAAATTAGTAGGTACAGATCGAACAACTTGCTGGAGGGTTTTGGTATGAAGGGTGGACTATTGTCCAGAAGTCTCGGTTTCAAACCCGAGCATCATTGGAAAAAGGAAGTGGCTGCTGGTGCCATTTCCTATTTTTCCGTTGTATATATTGTAATGGTCAATGCGACCATTTTGGCAGATGCCGGGATTCCATTACAAGGGGCAATGCTGGGTACACTGCTCACGTCGATTATCGGCTGCCTGCTTATGGCCTTTGGCGGAAAG
This sequence comes from Paenibacillus sp. RC73, assembly GCF_044908085.1. Classification (NCBI taxonomy): domain Bacteria; kingdom Bacillati; phylum Bacillota; class Bacilli; order Caryophanales; family Paenibacillaceae; genus Paenibacillus; species Paenibacillus sp. RC73. The sequence continues at coordinate 223,665 of NZ_JBIYCV010000008.1, read as the reverse complement.
TCCCCAATGGTTGTGGTACCAGGGATGGGGATTAATGCCTTTTTCACTTATACGCTCGTACACTCTATGAAGCTGAGCTGGCAGGAAGCATTGATGGTGGTCACCATTACAGGCATTTTATTCGCCGTTGTTGCATTTACGTCCTTGTACAAGCTGATTAGCCAGGCAATTCCCCATAATTTGCAGCACGGAATTACGGTAGGAATTGGTTTGTTTTTGACCTTTATCGGATTGCAAAAAAGTGGCATCGTGATTGCTCACCAAACGACTTTTGTCGCTATCGGCCATTTTAATGATCCAAAGGTAATCACGGCTTGTGTAACATTGCTGCTCGCTATTGTGCTGTTTGTGCGCAACGTGCAGGGAGGACTGCTGATTAGTATTTTGGCAGGAACAGGGCTTGCTTACGTGCTGGGAGCTGTAGAACCGACAAGCGGGGTGCGAACCTCTGAAACAGTGCGGCAGTATGGGCAATTGTTTGGTGAGCTATCCTTTTCAGGCATCGTTTCGGTAGCCTTCTGGATCGCTGTTTTTCTGCTACTGCTGATTGTTCTGTTCGAAAACATTGGGATGATTGCAGCGCAGACCAACATGATCGGAAGACCGGACACGTTCAAGAACAGCCTGCGAGTGTTAGCGGTAACCAATATTTTTGCCGGTATTTTAGGGAGCAGTCCGGCGGTAGCGGCTGCGGAATCGACGGCGGGTATTGCAGCAGGAGGTCGCTCAGGGGCGACGCCGCTGGTAACTGCCATTTTATTCGGGGCAACCTTCTTTTTTATTCCGCTGCTAGCTTACATTCCGGATAGTGCCATTGCACCCGTGCTCATCATCATTGGCGGTCTGATGGTGCAAAATGTGCGTGAAATGGATTTTAGTGATTTTACCGAGGCGTTTCCTGCATTTCTGGTCATGGTGATGATGCCTTTTACTTATAGCATTGTAGACGGGATGGCATTTGGTTTTATTGCATATCCCGTAGCCAAACTTGCAGCAGGGCGCGGCAAGGAAGTGCCTGTCGCATTGTATATCATTTCCGTATTGTTTGTGGCTAACTTTGTGCTTCATTCTCTGGTGTAGTAAACTCAAATTTAGGCTGTACTGTTCATACCCGCGCAGAGCGCGGGTGTTGTTGTCTGGACAAGAATGGTCAGACAGGAAGTGAGGTTGATGGTTTATGGAAAAGGAGCATAATCTACAGCAAGATGAACAGCAGGACCGGATGAAGGAAAAGTTGGGTAAAAGACCTGATAAGGCTGGCATGGGACGGTTTGTGAAATTGATTGCGAGTGCGCATCCTCCCAAGGCCATTCTTATTATCGCCCTGATCCTGACTCTGATTCAGACGACTGCCGGTTTAATTGTACCGCTGATGACCAAGGGACTGATCGATGGTTTGACCTTTTCTTCATTGAACAGAATGGTCATTTTTGGCTTGCTTGGGGCCTTCGTGCTCCAGGCTGTGGCTTCAGCGGTTTCCATTTATATGCTGAACTATGCCGGACACAAAATTGTGGCTAATTTGCGCAAACGCTTATGGCATAAAATTTTGTCTCTTCCCATTCCGTATTTTGACCGGAATCGTTCTGGGGATACGATGAGTCGTGTCACCAATGATACAAGCCTCATTATGAACCTGATTACAGAGTATCTTGTGAATCTGATTTCTAACGTAATTGCCATTATTGGCGGTATTGCCTTGCTTTTTTATCTGGATTGGGTCATGACACTCATTATTATGGCTATCGTTCCATTAACAGCGCTGATTTTATTTCCCGTGGGCAGGAAAATGTACCGTATCTCCAAAAAGCAGCAGGATGAGATGGCTGATCTGACCTCGGTACTGAGTCAGGTTATCGGAGAGATCAGGCTGGTAAAGGCATACGGGACGGAAAGCAGGGAAGCACAGGCCGGAGAGGATCGGATTTACCGAATGTTCCGCTTTGGTTTGCAAGAGTCACGTATTTTGGCCCTTGTAGGTCCAATTTCTACTTTCTTGCTGACCGCAGTGCTGGTCATTATTTTGGGTGTTGGTGGTGTTCGCGTCGCATCGGGTGTGCTGACTGCCGGGGATTTGGTAGCTTTCATTTTGCTGCTGTTTCAGGTGATTACACCGATGGCCCAGTTCACGACCTTATATTCACGTCTGCAAAAGGTGGTAGGTGCCACGGAACGAATTCAGACTATTTTGGATCATGAAGAGGAGCCGCTGGAATTGAAGCAGGAAGCAACAAAAGAAAGCAGGGATATCGTGCTGCGTAATGTTGCCTTTTCCTATACCGAAGGTGAAGAGGTTCTTCATCATGCCAGCTTGGTCATTCCGGCTAACCGGACAACTGCATTTGTCGGACCGAGCGGGAGCGGCAAGTCCACTCTGTTTTCGTTGCTGGAGCGTTTTTATATACCAGATACAGGAGAGATTCGTTATGGAGACGAACCGATATCATTGTATACATTATCCTCCTGGCGCTCCAAAATCGGCTATGTGTCCCAGGAAAGCTCGATGATGACCGGAACGGTCAGAGATAACATCACGTATGGCTTGGGACGGGAAGCTGATCTGGAGGAAGTGAGACAAGCAGCCACGATGGCGTATGCGGATGCATTTATTATGGATTTACCGCAAGGATATGAGACTGAGGTGGGTGAGCGGGGGATGAAGCTCTCCGGTGGGCAACGTCAACGGATTGCCATTGCTCGTGCGCTTCTGCGTAGCCCGGATATTCTTATGCTGGACGAGGCTACATCCAGTCTGGACAGCTCTTCCGAACATGAGGTGCAGAAAGCGCTGGCAAATCTGATGGAAGGCCGTACGACCATTGTTATCGCTCACCGTTTGTCTACTGTGGTTCATTCCGATCAGATTATCGTGTTAGACAAGGGGAAGGTGACCGGTGCAGGAACCCATGCGGAGCTGATTGAGTCCCATGAAGTGTACCGAGAGCTGGCTCAGAAGCAGTTTGTGGAAGTGTGAGGGAGAGGAGTATGGAGCGCGTTTGAGGCCGCTTCGCGTGTGATTTGATCCTCCGATCGCTGTTGCCTCTGAATTCCTCTGATTGTAATAAGACAGAAGGTTGGAATTCAGAGGCAAAGGCGAACGCTCCGCTTCTTCGGATTCAAATCACCCGCTTCGCTGGTGCCGCAAGGGTCCATACTTTATGTGAAGGGCAGGGGAAGTTCAAGGGCTAAGATCAAGATCCAAGAACAAGAGCATAAGAGCCAAGGGCAAGGATTTTTCATATAGAAATGGGCGTATTAGGAAATAAGGTTGGATTTTTTGGGTTTAATGTGTTACGCTTACTTTCCTTTTTTTGTGTCGGAGCAAATGAATGGGATACAGAAATCGAGACTTGATATTCTTAGGAGGTAACTGAAATGGAGAACGGGTTTCAAAGTGCCTATCAAGAAGAACAGCACAGGCTGTCGCTTGCTATGGAAGAAATTGATCGCAGATTGGAACGGCTTCGCAATACGCCGGTGTACACGGGACATGATTTTACGGAGCAGGTGCTGGAATCCGGGCGGGAGGAAAAACGCCAGGCTTTGGCAAAAAGTGCGCAGGAGCCTTATTTTGGACGCATGGATTTTGACGAACGTGGCAGGGGACAGCGTAAGCCGCTCTACATCGGCAAAATCGGAGTGGAGCGCGAGGAAGCGTCTGCGTATCCGCTTGTGATTGATTGGCGCGCGCCGATTGCCAGCTTGTTTTATTCTTTTACAGGCGGTGAAGAAACCGCGTCCTACGAGGCTCCAGAGGGAACGATTGAGGGCTTGGTGTATCTAAAGCGCAACGTTGTCATTCGTAAAAGAATACTGGAACGGGTAGCTGATACGTATAATCGTGAAAGCGACGAGCCTGCGGTTTCCGATGAATTTCTCGTCTATCGTCTGGGAGAGAACAAGGATAATCGATTGCGGGATATCGTATCTACGATTCAGGCAGAGCAGGATCAAATCATTCGTGCCGCTAAAAATACAGCCCTCGTCATTCAAGGGGTAGCGGGTAGTGGCAAGACGACGGTAGCGCTGCATCGTCTCGCATTTTTGCTGTATCAATACAAGGAGCAAGTATCGGCGGACAAGATGGTTATTTTTGCACCGAACCATATGTTTCTCGATTATATTTCAGATGTACTTCCAGAGCTGGGGGTCGGAAATATTCAGCAAAGTACATTTGCGGACTGGGCACTTAACCTGTTGGGTCTGGATTTACCTATAGCAGATCCTGCTGAAACGTTAGCTTATTGGTTTGAAAGCGGCAGCCTCAGAACGGAATCTATGGATGAGGCGCCGGGGCGATTCAAAGGTTCGATTCACTTCATGAAGCTGCTTCAAGCTTTTGTGGAACGGCTGGAGCCTGTCTCGGTGCCGGAGGGAGATTTTTCACCATGGGATGGGGCGGTGCTCCCGCGAGCCGAGATTTTGAACTGGTTCAATGAGGAATACAAGCCCTATCCGCTTGCAAAGCGAAAAGAACGCGTGCTTGCAAGAGTCCATCGCTGGATTGAAATGGAGCTGAAAAAGTCGCCCTCGGCGGTTGCGCTCAAGGAACGCAAGAAAAAAGCGGGACCCCGGGAAAAGGCATATGCTAAAAAATGGCCCCAATACGACGCGCTGACGCTTTACAAGCAGCTTTTTCAGGCAGCAAAAGGATTACCCGCAGACACGGCTGCGGAGCTGAAGGCTTCTTTGCCTGCTGCTATTTTTAAGACCACACAGTCGGATCTGCGTAAACAGGTTATCCGCGAAGAGGATCTTACTGCGTTGGTATATCTTCACGTGCTGATTCATGAGGTAGAATCGTCTCAACGTTTTGACCATGTAGTCATTGATGAAGCGCAGGATTTTTCACCTTTTCATATCGCACTATTGGATTTGTTCGTTAAAGGGCATTCATTCACGATATTGGGTGATCTGTCGCAGGGTATTCACGAATACCGTGGCGTACATGCCTGGGAAGAAATGAGTTCTCTTTTTGCGCCGGAACATACGGGGTATTTTGCACTTACCCGAAGCTACAGATCTACGCTGGAGATTATAGAGTTTGCAAATACGATTTTGGAGCAGGGGGTTCGCGGCGGCATTGCGGCCGTTCCGGTATTCCGTAGCGGCGATCCGGTGCGCACACTGCCATACGGTACATCGGGGCGTGAACAGAGTTTGCTGACCGCTCTGCAAGAGCTTTCTTCCAAGGAATATCGCACTGTATCTGTGCTGACGCGTACCTTGAAGGAGGCAGTGGAGCTGCATGAGGCTTTTACGAATGCAGGATTAGATGTGAATCTGATTGACGGCGGTAAAAAGCAATACGAAGGCGGATTGTCCGTTCTACCTGTGTACCTGTCCAAAGGGCTGGAGTTCGACGCAGTCATTGTAGCGGATGCCGACCGAGAACATTATGGAGAGCTGGCATGGGATGCCAAGCTGCTGTATGTGGGCTGTACCCGTGCGCTGCATGAGCTGTGGCTGTTACATGAGGGTACTCTTCCAAGTTATGTACAGGAACAGGTGAAGTAAGGAAAGGGTATTTTAAATTAGCGTCTAAGTGGATGCGTAGTAACTGCTTAAGCTACCATAATGGTGAACATCATGGGAGTCATATGTCATATCAGTAATAAGAACAGCCACGAAATTCATCTTTCGTTCGGCTGTTCTTTCTTTTGCTTGCCAGGTTGCAGGTATGTAAATATATAGCCATGCCGTGACTGTGCTATCTGCAACTTGTCTGCGGGTATGGTAGAATAAAAGGCGGTTCATACCGTTTTTAGGATAATAGATCGCTTGAAATTTCAAGGTTTCAACCGCATGAGCGAACGCGATGTATATGGACCCCACAGGGGTAGAGTGTTCCCTCATATCACCATAAGGAAGTGAATGAAATGGACTTATTTTCATATTCCCAAGAGTCGACGCCAAGCAATCGGTTGCTTGCTGACCGACTGCGTCCGACTTCGCTGGACGAATATATTGGACAGGAGCATGTCGTCGGTCCGGGCAAGCTACTGCGAAGAGCTATAGAGGCAGACCAGGTTTCTTCCATCCTCCTGTACGGGCCGCCGGGATGTGGCAAGACGACGCTGGCGCATATTATTTCACAACACACGCAAGGCGAATTTGTCCGCCTGAATGCAGTGGAAGCGTCAGTGAAGGACGTGAGGGAAGTCATTGACCGTGCACAAACGAATAAATCGATGTACGGCAAAAAGACGATCCTGTTTCTCGATGAGGTACATCGTTTCAACAGCTCGCGCCAGGATGCACTGCTGCCTGCGGTGGAAAAGGGTACGATCGTGTTTATCGGCGCCACAACCGAAAACCCCTTTCACTATGTAAACGGCGCCTTGCTAAGCCGTTCTACGTTATTTCAGCTCGAATCGCTGACGCAGGAGCATTCGCTGGCAGCCATGCGCCGTGCCTTGGGTGATGCGGACAAGGGGCTCGGCTATATGCAGCTTCAGGTGGACGAAGCTGCGCTGGATCACATCGCGTCCATGGCGAACGGCGATATCCGCCGCGCCTTGAACGCGCTGGAACTGGCGGCGCTCACGACGCCTCCGCTGGCAGACGGCACGATTCACGTGACGTTAGAAGTCGCGGAGGAATCCATTCGCCGCCCGATTGTCAAGGCAGACGAGTCCACGCAGTATGACGTGCTGTCCGCCTTTCACAAAAGCATTCGCGGCTCTAGCGACGCGGCGCTGTTCTGGTTTCTGTACGCTGTGGAGAAGCTCGGCATGGACCCGATGACCTTTCTCCGCCGTCTTATCGCAGCGAGCAGCGAGGATATTGGCCTGGCAAATCCGCAGGCGATGGTGCAGGCAGTGAGTGCGCTTGAAGCCTATCGCAATAACGGCTGGCCGGAGGCCAAGCTGAACATCGCGCAGGCTATTTTGTTCGCCGTGGAGAGTCCGAAATCGAATGCTGTATATACGGCGATTTCACGGGCCATGTCGGCTATGGACGACATCAAATCTGCTGAGGTGCCGCTGCATTTGCGAGATGCACATTACAAAGGCTCGGAGAAGCTCGGTCATGTCGGTTATCAATATCCGCACAATTATCCGAACCATTATGTGAAACAGCAATATTTGCCTGATTCGATAACAGACCGGACCTTTTACCAGGCTACAGAGCAGGGGAATGAGTCGAAAATCAGACAAAACCAGCAGTGGCGGGATTCACAGTCGTAAAATATATGTAGCAGACGGATATACGTAGTGTGTAAGATCAGGTTCAGCCGAGCCGCTGTTATGGTTACACCATGAATACTGCAAGAGTGAAGAAGGGGATATAAAGATGAAAGACGTGCTATTCGTCGGGGCAGGTGGAGCACTCGGAACCTCTGCCCGTTACGGCGTACAAACATTGCTGCCTGCGGCAGGGGCCGATTTTCCACTTGGCGTACTGTTCATTAATTGGATCGGCTGTCTGTTTCTCGGCTGGTTCTTTACGGTAACTTTGCGGTCGTGGCGGATCAAGCCTCGCTGGCGACTTGCCATCGGAACAGGTTTTACTGGGGGCTTTACAACCTTTTCCACCTTTGCAGTGGATGCCGTGCGTCTGACGGTTCATGATCGTGCGCTTACGGCTGTGTTGTATCTGTTGCTCAGTGTATGTGGAGGTCTGTTTTTGACATGGACAGGTATTCGTCTGGGCACGAAAATGACGCAAGCTGCCCCCAAGGAGGACAACTTATGATCTGGTGGGCGGCGGCAGGTGGAATGGTCGGTACATTGGCGAGATACGGGCTTGGCATGTGGGTTGGAAAAAGGTTTGGCACCGCATTTCCGGGGGGAACGTGGATCATTAACATCAGTGGTTCATTGCTGCTCGGCTGGCTGTACGGCGAATTTACGCAGCATAATCTGTCTCCTGTACTCTGGATGCTGCTGGGAACAGGCTTTTGTGGTGGCTATACCACCTTTTCAACATTCGGGTATGAATCTCTCCAACTGATCGAACGTAGAGAATATCGGCGTACGGCTGTCTATGTGCTGTCTTCCGTGGTGGTAGGAGTAACGGCGGCGGCGGCTGGATATATGATTAGTTGAACTTTATAAGTCTCCAAAATAGTCTGTAAAACGCAAAAAAAGCCTCCAAATCCCTCACGCGGCATTTTCAGCCATGAGTAAGGCTTTGAAAGCTTTTTTTATTTGATATGTTAACAAACACATGATAGAGTACTTGCGCCTGCGAAGCTATTTTTTATCCCGTTCTTTATACAGCTCAGGCAAAAGGGATTCCAGTTCCGGTCTTGGTTCAGGATCGGACAGCTTCATCTCCTCCAGCGTTTGGACGGCAATGCGCAGCACAGTATAATCCCTGTACCAACGGTTATCCGAAGGAACGACATACCACGGAGCCTGCTTGGTTGCGCTTAGCTCCAGCACGTCCTCATAATATTGGGTATATTGCTTCCAAAATTTACGTTCCTGCAAATCACTTGGATCAAGTTTCCAGTTTTTATGCGGCTTTTCAATTCGGTCGATCAGCTTTTCCAACTGGAATTGCTTTGAAATATGTAAAAAGATTTTGACGACCTTTACACCGTTATCCAGCAGCAGTTGTTCAAAATGTTTGATGTGTTTAATATTTCGTTTGGCCTGCTTGTCGGATACCTGACCGTGAACACGTGTAATCAGTACATCCTCATAATAAGAGCGGTTGAATGCCGCGATATATCCACGTCCCGGGGTTACGCTGTGGGCACGCCACAGGAAGTCGTGACTTAATTCTTCGGCTGTAGGTGATTTAAAACTGTGGACAGTCACCCCCGCCGGATTGAGGTTGGAAAATACCTGCTTGATGACGCCATCTTTTCCGCTGCAATCCATACCCTGAAATACAAACAAAACGGCTTGTTTTTTCTCCGTAAATAATTTGCTTTGTAATTCCGCGAAGCGTTCCTTCAATTGATCTGTTTCCTGCTGAATTTCTTCTTTATTTTTGATATCCTTCGTATCCTTGGGGTTCCATTCTTTTAAAGAAACTTTTTTACCCGGTGTCAGCATTCCTAATGAATCAGACATAAAAGGCACGCTCCTTTTCAATTGAAGTATGATATCTTGTCTACATCATATACCCAAATGGGGGTGTTATCAAAATTTCCTTATGTATCAGTGTTTTTCTTGGTCTAAACGGCTACATTTTCGACTTTCTGGTCACGCTTTTGGTCACAGAATTTTTCTTCAATTTCTAGTGGATCAGATACTTCTTTTTACTCAGTAAATTATTCTATCTTTCTTTTCATCAGCCTTGTAATTGTGTTTGGGAAAACTTGCTTTCCAAATATTTGTGCAACAGACTAATTCAATATCTACATACATTTCTCCAGCTAATTCTTTTTCCATAAAGACTCTTTCATGTTGCTTCTGCAACATTTCAATTACTTCGTCTGATATCAATCGAACATTGAGATTTCTAAATATGGCCTGATTTTTACGATTGAAGTATTTTGATGAACGATTTGACATGGTAAAGACTTACTCTTGCTGAGATAGGTAGACTTGAGTACTCTTTTCCATATCGTTAATTAGAAGTAAGCGATCTAAACCCGAAATTTTTATGAAGCCTTGAGCTTCAAAAAGCGTATATTGAGCCTGAAGCAGAGCTATAAACTTACATTTCAAGTAGGAATAAAGAATCAAATTGATGTCGAATTATGAAATATTTTGTTTAAATGGTAGATTGTTGTAACAATAGACTGTATATTAATAGTGGAAATGTCCAAATAAAAGGGAGGATTGAGTTGAAAACAAAATAAAATAAAATCTCAATGACTCTAGTTGTAGTGTCTTTAATACTGGTGGATGCGTTTGGACTTAGTAGTGAGTGTAGCAAGTGCTGCCAATGATTTAGTGGTTTTCTGTTACGTCAGGAATGATAATAAGATTTCCAAATTTCCTAAAAGGGGTGCTAACCTTGAAAAAACTATTAGCTTCCAAGAAAAAGCTTTTTTCCATGGTCGGAATATTATCTATTGCCGTGATTTCTATTAGTTCCACTTCTTTTGCAACTAGCTTTACCGGAGGGAGAAGCTCAGCCAATTTTAATGCATATTATGATTCCTCTGTTTCTACGAATGGCTATACCAGTGCCTATGATACCGCACGTTCTGATTGGAGCGCTGCGTCTGGATCAGTAAACATCGGTAAAACGACATCGACGAGTGGAACTCCAGACAAATATTATGTTGGTTCTACAGCTACTTCTGGTTTATTGGGAGTAACGACTCCTTATAACACATCTGGTGGTGTAGCAGGTGTAAGCGATAGATGGGCATTTGCTACTGTGGCAATTTATCATAATCAGATGGAGGCTTTCGGTATGAATTCCGCACAAAAAACCTCCAACGCAACCCATGAGATTGGCCATACGTTATCTCAAGCGCATCCATCAACTTCTAGTAGCTCTGTTATGAAACAAGGTATTCAGTCTATCGGTGTTCAAGCATATGACAAGCAATCCTTAATTGCCAAGTGGGGAAACTAATTAGCGTAATAACTAATTTAGGGAAGGGGCACTATTATGACTTTTAATAAAAAAATAAAGTTGGGTATTTCTGTATTAGCGGTAGGGGGACTGATTGCTTCAGGGAGTCTTTTTTTTACATCCACGAATGCTTCTCCAAAATTTTCAGAATTAAATACTCCAAAAATCTCGTTAGAAGCTTCTTATATTGAATACGGAACGGCAGACGAGTTGGACTCCAATGCAGAACTTATTGTGATAGGGACTCCTTTACAGGGTTTTGACGATCGTCAACATATCGTTACGAGCTTTGATGATGGCACTATTCAAGACTTTTACACACTTACTAATGTAAAAATTGACAAGGTAATTAAGTCACCCGAAGGTGTAGCACTGAACGCAGAAGAACCTTTGTCTATAGTCGAACCGATTTCTTATATTAAAGATGCTGGGGGCAAGAAAAAAATAGCTTATGAGGATTATACTGAATTGAAGCAAAATGAAAAAAGTATTATTTTTCTCAAGAAAAATACACAAGGACAGTATAGCGTAATCAATATGGATCTCGGAAAGTTTGCTATTGAACCTTCTTCTCAATCCCCTAGTATTTCGGGGAAAAAACAAGATTCAAAAGAACAATTCCGAAAATCAGTATTGGAAAAATATGATTTGAAATAAATTCAAAAAAAGGTCTGTTCTTTATTTAAACAAAAGAACAGACCTTTTTAGCTAATCTTTAATTCTCTCAAGTAATTTATTTATCGAATTTGTGGAGTTGACTGATATCTTGTACGCAGTATGAGTATCGTCCTTATTCACATACATAGCATTGTTGGTTGGATCGTTATTGTTAATCCATAAATAATAAGAATCTTTTGTTCCATCTTTTTGGAATGTAACTTCGTAATTTGGAGAATCCGTATTAACTATACCTGATAACTTTTCTGATTCCTTAATTGCATTGATAAATATCATAGTGTCCGAAGTATCATTAAATGTAGCAATTACATCTTTTTTTGTTTGTTGTTGCAGTGTTGCGTCCTTCTGTAGTTTGTAGACTATTATTTTCTCCTGCCCCTTCCCGCTTTGAGAAATAACTATTTTTTCAGCGTTAGAGCTACAAGCTGTTATTAACAACAACACGATAATCAAAAACAATATTCCATTCTTCCGCATAATAGAACAAATCCCCTTTCTGAATTTTACTCTATAGACGATCCGAATTGGTGAAATGTTTCAGTTTAAAGAATAATTTTGTTGTAATGTATAAAAATAGATAATAGTGTGGGAAGAATTTTGACCGACCTCGCTATCAGGCAATGCGGTTAATGATTCGTGAGGGTGATTTTGGAAGGCTTCTTGAGGATCAATTCCTAAGTATGCTTGCTTACGTAGCTGCACAGGAAAGGTTGAAAAATAAACAACGACAAAGTGAAGGAATAGAGGTAGCCAAAGCAGCAGGGGTGAAATTTGGTCGTCCTAAGCAGGAGATCACGCCTGATTTGTTAGGGTACTCCTTCATCTAATCATACAAGTACGACAACGAATCCACATCCGGCTAAAGGTGAACCTAACTCATCTATTGATATTCTGGATAAAAATACAGGTGAGATAAAAACAAGAAGATATTATGATGAGAATGGAAGAGCTGTACGCGATGTAGACTATACGAATCATGGAAATTCAAAGCAGCATCCAGAGTGGCCTCATGAACAAGTTACTATAAGAATGATAGCTATTGGATTAGCCAGAATGAAGAAGAGTACTTTCTTACTCGTGAAAGAGACAGTTTTTCGCAGTCGTTTGAATCAGCAAGAGAGTTGTTTGCTAATGGGAAGATTGCCGACAAGACTATTTTAGAATTGTGGGATAACATAGTGATTTGAAAAAAGTACAATTTCAGCTTGCCCCTTAACAATAAAAAGGGGCGAGCTTTTTTACATAGTTGGCCTATCTGAATAAAGGGGGATTTAATTTGCATACACCTTATTATGGATACTCTTCAGCTAATGGTAATTCGATATGACTAGAATGAAAAGTAGTGAACGAAAAGCATTGATACAATAAGGTTTTTTGAGGTTTAATGAGACTAGATGAGAAGCTTATTGATATCTTGTCTACATAATATACCCAAATGGAGAAAAGAGCATCTTTTCATAAAAAAAGCGTCCCCCCCATAGATAGAAGAGACGCCTCCTGTTTAAGCATTTATGCCAACATCAAACGGGGATTACTTTAAACCGTTTCAGGCTGGAGCTTTTCAACCTTGTCAATGGTTCCGCCGCCCAGACACCGTTCACCATCGTAAAATACGACGGCTTGTCCAGGGGTAATGGCTTTTTGATGTACGTCGAATGCGACGTGTACGGTTCCATCCTCAAGCCATTGTAAAGTCACTTGCTGGTCAGGCTGGCGATAACGGAACTTGGCTGCGCAACGGAATTCGCCGGACGGACGCGTATCCGCGCCTTCAATCCAGTTCACGTCGGTTGCAATTAGACTGGTGGAATACAAGCTGTGGTGACGGTCGCCCTGTACCACATACAAAATGTTCCGCTCCAGATCCTTGTCGGCTACGAACCACGGTTCGCCTGAACCGGAGCCGCCTATGCCCAAGCCTTGCCGTTGGCCGAGTGTATAGTACATCAGACCATCATGGCGTCCTTTGACTTCACCTGTAGCGATATCCACCATGTCTCCGCCTTTAGCAGGCAGATACCCGCTCAAAAACTCCTTGAAATTACGCTCGCCGATGAAGCATACGCCAGTGCTGTCCTTCTTCTTGGCCGTATACAATCCTGCGGCTTCCGCAATTTTGCGGACCTCCGGTTTCGGCAAATGACCAATGGGGAACATAGTCCGAGACAATTGTTTTTGGCTCAATGCATTTAGGAAGTAGGTCTGATCCTTGTTGCTGTCCACGCCCCGCAGCAAGGTGAAACGGCCGTCTTCTTCCACAACCCGAGCGTAATGTCCTGTAGCGACATAATCCGCGCCCAAATCCAGCGCTTTATTGAGAAATTCGCCGAATTTAATTTCACGGTTGCACATGACATCCGGGTTTGGAGTACGTCCAGCCTTATATTCATCAAGAAAATACGTGAATACCTTATCGAAGTATTCTTTTTCAAAATTGACGGTATAGTAAGGAATGTCGATCTGCTCACAGACACGGCGTACATCCTCCGCATCCTCCTCAGCCGTACAACGGCCAAATTCATCCGTGTCATCCCAGTTTTTCATGAAGATGCCGATTACGTCATAGCCCTGCTCCTTCAGTAGCAGCGCGGTAACGGATGAGTCGACGCCCCCGGACATGCCGACGACGACACGGGTTTCATGATTGGCTTTAGCCATGGTCATCACCCAATTCTCTCAATATTGTTGTAGAACCCTCCTATTATAACATAAACGATAATAAGTTACGATGGATGGACGATCCAACGACACAGAGAACGATGGGAGAAAGTTCTATAAAATGGGCCAAAGCCGTTTCAAATGGCCCGAAAACAACTTTTTTTAAGATTGTTACCGTAATATTTCCCTTTACCTGCCCTAATATGTTAACATAAGCTGAGGGTTAAGATCGGAATAGAGAGGTTTATAACACCAGTTATTCCGCGTGTTTAACGGAATTGTTACTATAAGTGAGGTGGCACAATTGAAAATATCAACAAAAGGCCGCTACGGCCTGACGATTATGATGGAACTTGCAGCCAGGTTTGGCGAAGGCCCGACGTCTTTGAAAAGTATAGCCGAGAAAAATCAGCTCTCCGAGCATTATCTGGAGCAGCTTATTGCGCCTTTGCGCAATGCAGGTTTGGTAAAAAGTATCCGTGGTGCTTACGGCGGTTATATTCTGGCGGGTGAACCGGCAGGGGTAACGGCAGGAGACATTATTCGTGTATTGGAGGGTCCGATTTCTCCAGTAGATTTCACTGAAGAGGATGATCCGGCGAAGCGTCAGCTATGGCTACGGATTCGTGACAGTATTGCAGAAGTACTGGATTCCACTACGCTCAAGGACTTGATCACATACCAGGAACATGATGAATTGGATAACTACATGTTTTACATTTGAGGTGAATCGACATGAACAGAATTTATCTGGATCATGCCGCATCGACTCCTATGCATCCTGAGGTTGCGCAGACTATGATGGACATCATGACCGGCCAATTCGGTAACGCTTCAAGCGTTCATGCCTTTGGCCGGGATGCCAAGCGCACCGTCAGCGCTGCACGGGATGCCGTTGCGGCCTCTTTGGGCTGCAAGCCCGAAGAAATCATATTTACAAGCGGAGGGACAGAAAGCGATAATCTGGCCCTGTTCGGGACGGCTACGGCAGATGGCCGCACTTCCGGCCATATCATTACGACAACCATTGAGCATCATGCGGTGCTTCATGCTTGCGCTGAACTCAAAAAAGCGGGATATGAAGTGACCTATGTGCCAGTCAACAGCTTTGGGCGCGTCAATCCAGCCGATATAGAGGCTGCGATCCGGCCGAATACTTTTTTGATCAGCATGATGTATGCCAACAATGAGGTAGGCGTAATTCAGCCGATCCATGAAGTGGGACAGATTGCGGGAGAACATGGCATTGTATTCCATGTAGATGCGGTTCAAGCTTACGGTCATATACAGATAGACTGCCAGAGCCTTCCGGTTGATTTGTTTAGCGTATCCGGTCATAAGATTAACGGCCCGCAAGGCGTTGGAGCTTTGTATATCCGTCAGGGTACACGTATCCAACCTTTGATGCACGGGGGACTTCAGGAGAAGAAACGCCGTGCTGGTACGGAAAACGTTGCCGGGATTGCAGGTTTGGCTAAAGCAGCAACTCTTGCCAACACCTCTATAGAGGAACGCTGGGCGCACGATATGACTCTTCGTCAAACTCTGCTGAAAGCGCTGGAAGACACTTTGGGCAAAGACGCTTTTGTGATCAACGGCGATCCTGAGCATTCTTTACCGAATGTTCTGAATCTAAGCTTCCCGGATATCGGTACGGAGACCATGCTGATGAATCTGGATATGGAAGGAATTGCAGCGGCCAGCGGTTCAGCTTGTACTTCCGGGTCTTTGGAATTGTCGCATGTGTTGCAGGCGATGGATCTTCCTGAAGATGTTTTGAATTCAGCGATTCGCTTTAGCTTCGGTTTGGGTAATACTACGGAGGAAATGGAATACACGGCCAAGAAAATTGAAACCATATGGAAGCGGCTACGTACTAGGTACTAGGGATCTCTCCGCACTTTAATAAGAAGGGAGGGGCGGTTTTCCATTTCATGGCATGAACGGAACCAAGGTCTGACACGCATGAAGGAAAGGACCGCACCTCCGTTCGGATTGCAGAATGAGGAGGTACCCTATTATGAAGCTTCAGGATATGATCGGACTTGCCGTTTTCGACGTAGAGGACGGGAAGCAGATCGGTAAAATACAAGATTTTATGGTGACGGCTGATTGGAAAATTACAGGGATCGAGTTGGAGGGCAAAGGCCTTTTTTCATCTCAAGTGAAAATGGTGGCTTGGGATGACATCGTTGCTTATGGCGAAGATGCGATTATGATTCGCAATCAGCAAGCTGTCCGTAAAACGGAAGCCAACGATATTCAACTTACGTATTTGCTTGGACCCGGTAAATTGAAGGATTTATCCGTGCTTACAGAGGAAGGACTTATGCTCGGACACATTTCGGATGTTTATTTTGACCAGGGAATGGGCAATAACATAATAGGCTTGGAAATCAGCGATGGTTTTGTATCGGATATTATAGAAGGGCGGAAATGGCTGCCCTGCACCGAAGAAATGTCCATCGGGGAGAATGCCGTTATGGTGCCCCCGTTAAGCGAGCAGCGTTTGGAAAAAGCCATATATTCTGTTAATGGATAGGGTGAGTTTATTGAGATGTCCGAATTGTAATTCCAAAGATATCGGCAAAATCGGCTCCCATCAATTTTATTGCTGGGGATGCTTCATCGAACTTCAAGTGAATGGTGAAAAAATGTCCGTCTACCAAGTGGAAGAGGATGGAACGCTCAGTTCGCTGGACGACCTGTTCTTTGGAGATGAAATGGCACAACAGGATCTGCCCCAGATCCACGCTTCCTCCTAAGTTTAAAACTGAAGCGGGGACAGGCTGTCCATCTATATGAGATGTGACTATACTGTTCAGCAGATGAACGGATCATAGTTTGGACCATGCTTGATGAATAACGAAGAGGGTGACTCCCGATGGCTGTAATAGCCTGGGGGTCACCCTCTTTTTCATGTAGATTCCTGTCTGGATGTATAGCATGCTATTTATCTGTTTTTTTGGGCAGAAGTGTTTTACAGCTTAAAGCGTTTAACCTCTTCCAGCAGCAGGTCTGCGTGCGAGTCAAGTTTGGCGGAAAGCTGGGCAATATTGTTCATGGAATGCCCTTGCTCCTGCACGGAGGAAGCCACTTCCTCGGTGGAAGCTGCGCTTTGCTCAGAAACGGCGACCACGCTGGAAATGACATCGGAAATATGTCCAGCGTTTGTACGGAGATGGTCAGCCGCAGCGGATACGTCCTCAATCTGGGTAAGCATATGCTGAGAAGCTCCCCGTATAGACTCGAACGCCTGTCTCGTAGCGGTAGCCGCATGCTCCTGTTCTACTGTTACAGCGAGAGCCTTCTTCATTTCCTCTGCGCTCCGCAGTCCCGCAACCTTGATTTCCTCCAGCTTGTGCATAATGCTGTCACTGGAGCTTCCTGCTTGTTCAGCCAGCTTGCGTACTTCCCCGGCAACGACGGCAAAGCCGCGTCCGTGTTCCCCGGCACGGGCTGCTTCAATGGAAGCATTTAGCGCCAGCAGATTGGTTTGGGCTGCGATATTATGAATGGCCCCAGCCAGCCGTTCAATATCCTGTGTTTTCAACGTGAGCGAGTCTACAGCTTCACCTACAGCGGTTGTTGTTTGTCTGGACTCGGCTGCAAGCTTCGCTTGACGCTCCGCTGTTTCGTACCCAGCCAGCACGGCAGAGTCTGTTTCCAGCACGGCGGTTTGGGTTCGCTTGACACTTTGGCCGATTTGGTCGATGGAGCCCGTCATATGCGATAGCTTTTCAGAGCCGGAATATACAGCCTCGGCCTGATCACTTGCTCCTTGGGCAAGCTCCTGAACGGCACTGGAGATTTGTGATGCAATGGTCCCGGTATCCTTGGCGTGCTGGTGCATGTCATGAGAAGCTGAGCTGACCTCGCCAGCCGTATCTGCCACTTTGCGCAGTAAGTGAGAAAGATTATCCGACATGATATTAAAATCCGTACCCAAGCTGGCAATTTCATCTTTGCCCTTAATATCCACACGTGCTGTCATATCCCCTTCAGCAATCCGCTTGACGTTCGCTTGAAGCCTCCGAATCGGCTTGATAAAGCTGTTCGCCGCCCAGACCGCCAAAAGCATGGCAACAACGAAAATAATAGCTACAGTAATCAACAGTTGGTTACGAGTGGAGTAGTACTCCTGAAAAGCAATATCTTTTGAGATAGACAAGCCTACAATCCAGCCTGTGCTGGGCATTTTCTTAAAATAAAGCTGGCGATCACTACCATTGTAGTTGTAGTCGGATTTTCCCGAAGGGGCACTGAGCAGAGTGGCCGTTGATGAACCCAACTCGGGCGTATCCTTGAGATTTTTACCAGCCAGCTTGCTGTCCGGATGCGCGACGACAACTCCATTCTGGTCAATCAGAAATGCGTAGCCTAATCCGTTCAGGTTTATGTTTTTTATGATTTTTGTCATGTCGTTTAACATAATATCTTCACTGATCACCCCAGTGATAGAGCCATTGGAGTCCTTGAGAGGCTTTGCAATGGAAATGGTGAAGTCCTGGCTTCCTGCATCAATGTACGGTGAGGAATAATACAATTCCCCCTTGGTTTTGGCATCCTTGTACCACGGACGTGTGCGAGGATCGTAGCCCGCATCAGACCAGCCGGAGCCATCCCAGTAGGTTCCATCCTCAAATCCTGCATAAATGTTAGCGATACTTTGATCCTTATAGTTTTGAAAGGCCGCCTTTAGAGAAGCTATTTTGGCATCTGGTGGAATATTGCCGGATTCCAGACCTGCAGCTAATGTCTCGATAATTTTGGCATTGCCGCTTGTCCATCCGTCGAGCTGATTGACGGTTTCGGTGGCTTTACTGTTCATAAGCTCTTGGATGTCACGGTTGGCCTGATTTTTAATGCTTGTCATGCTAATGACGGACAAAGGCCCAGCTGCAACGATAACAATACAGGTGAAAAGGAGAATAAGCTTCATTTTTAAGTTCATGTAACGACCCCCGATGATTCAGAAATGTGAAAGCTCAAATAGTTCTTTGTACTTATATCGTCAGATAGAATGACTTTGTTAATCATTTTCAATTGTTTTCATTCTTTCTTCATAATCATTATTTAAGGCGCCTCTACAGTTATGGGAAGGATTAAAGTAAAGGTACAGGCATATACTTAGAAGAGGCTAGTCCGGTAAGGGGGCACGATATGGAGCAATTAACGAAAAGCAGGCTGTTCCGATACGGAATATGGACACTGCTGGGACTTGTCATTCTATATTTTATCTGGCTGCTTCGGCCTTTGTTTTTGCATCTGTATGATTTTCTAAAAACAATTATTGCGCCATTTGCGGTGGCGATGATTATTTCCTATGTGCTTAATCCTGTGGTCAATATGCTGGGCGGACGCAAGGTACCTCGAAGCGTAGCCGTCCTGCTCATTTATGCTGTATTTTTGGGCAGCCTCGTCGTTATTCTGATGCACCTGATTCCGATGTTTATTGATCAACTGGATGAACTGAATGAGCATCTGCCTGAGCTGACCATGCATGCACAGGGATTAATGACGAATATGGATGGAAGTATTTTACCCCAAGGGGTACGCTCAGGTATGAATCAGTGGTTTTTTCAACTCGAAAATCGGATGGCTACAGGGATTGCTGCTTTTATGGACAACATCGGCGGGATGATCAATATGTTGTTCAATGTGTTCATTGTGCCGTTTCTCATTTTTTATATTTTAAAGGATTTCGATGTGTTTGAACGGGCTATTGTGTCTTATCTCCCGCGATCCCGCCGCAAGGCTATTGTAACGGTGCTCAAGGAAATTGATCAGGCGCTCGGTAACTATGTGCGCGGACAACTGCTGGTGTGCGTCATTATCGGGGTGATGGCCTATATCGGATATATGCTGATTGGGATGCCTTATGCGCTGCTGCTGGCAGGAGTGGTGGCTGTATTCAATATCGTGCCGTATTTAGGCCCGTTTTTGGGGGCTGCTCCGGCGGTCGTAATGGCTTCTACGGTTTCTTTTAAAATGGTATTGCTGGTCGTAGTCGTCAACACCTGTATTCAAGTGTTGGAAAGTAACGTCATTTCTCCCCAGGTGGTTGGACGAACCTTGCATTTGCATCCGATTGCCATCATTTTCGCACTGCTGGTGGGCGGGGAAATAGCGGGAATAACCGGGTTAATTTTAGCGGTTCCGGTGATGGCGGTCTTGAAGGTGGCGCTTCAGCATTTTTTTGCTTATTACGTGAAGCGCAAAACGATCTGATTTCGTTCATATCCCCGTCTGAAATCGCGTTGACACGGCTAAATGACACGGATATACTGAATTGAGTATGTTTAAATGTGTTTATCCAGTAGGGAAAGCTCATTTCGGAGTGCGGGCTGAACCCGCCGGGATGCTCCCGTTACCAGTGAAAACAAGGCGATCGCTCGTCCGTTAATCAGATGTTGGGTGCGCAGCTTGCGCATGTAGCATTTCGTACAGAGGGGACGACGATAACCAGGGTGGTACCGCGATACAATCGTCCCTGATCCGTTCAGGGGCGTTTTTCTGTTTTTTATGGCCTGTGCCAAGTACAAGTGACACCATAATTAGGAGGCTACTTATATGAAAGCTAGTGAAATCCGCTCCAAATGGCTGGAGTTTTTTGAAAGCAAGGGACATGTGATTGAACCAAGCGCACCGCTTGTTCCGCATAAAGATCCTTCCCTGCTGTGGATTAATGCGGGGATGGCACCGCTTAAGCCTTATTTTGACGGACGTGTGAAGCCTGAGAATCCGCGTATCGCCAATTCGCAAAAATGTATTCGCACGAATGACATTGAAAATGTCGGCAAAACGCGCCGGCACCACACTTTTTTCGAAATGCTCGGTAATTTTTCGATTGGCGACTATTTTAAGGAAGAAGTTATTGTATGGGCGTGGGAGTTTCTGACTGATCCGAAGTGGATCGGCTTTGACCCGGAGCGTCTGGCTGTAACCGTGTATCCTGAGGATGAAGAGGCGTACAAGCTGTGGAACGAAAAGGTAGGGCTTCCTGCTGAACGTATTATCAAACTGGAAGATAACTTCTGGGATATCGGCGAAGGCCCTTGCGGACCTTGTACGGAAATTTTTTATGATCGCGGCGAAGCTTATGGCAGCGACATGACGGACCCTGAAATGTATCCGGGCGGGGAAAACGAGCGTTATCTGGAAGTATGGAACCTCGTATTCTCACAATTCAACCATAACAAGGATGGTAGCTATACGCCGCTTCCGAACAAGAATATTGATACAGGCGCGGGATTGGAGCGTTTTGCATCCATTTTGCAAAATGTGGATTCCAACTTCGATACGGATATTTTCCAACCTATTATTCAGAAAACAGCCGCTATGGCAGGAGTCAAATATAACGAAAATGTGGACAGCGATGTGGCTCTCAAAGTGATTGCTGACCATGTCCGCACCGTAGCTTTTGCGATTGGTGACGGTGTACTGCCTTCCAACGAAGGCCGTGGTTATGTTATCCGTCGTTTGCTGCGCCGTGCTGTGCGTTACGGAAAAATGCTGGGTATGAACCGTCCATTTATGTTTGAACTGGTGGAAACGGTGGGGGATGTCATGGGCGTGTACTACCCTGAGGTGGTGGACAAGCGTGATTTCATCATCAAGGTGATCAAAACAGAAGAGGAACGCTTCCACGAGACACTGACAGACGGATTGGCTATTTTGGCTGATATCAGTGCTCAGGCGAAAGCGGAAGGTCGCAATGTCATCAGTGGAGCAGACGCCTTCAAACTGTATGACACGTACGGCTTCCCATTTGACCTCACAGAGGATTATGCGGATGAGCAGGGTTTGAAAGTAGACCGTGAGGGTTTTGATGAAGCGATGCAGGAGCAACGGCAACGTGCGCGTGACGCTCATCAGGACAATGCCAGCATGAAGATTCAGGGTGGACCCCTGTCTGACTTGGCGGTTAAAAGCGATTTTGTTGGATATAATGACCTCGTAACCGAATCCAAAATTGTGGCTATTGTATATGAAGATGTGCTAGTGGATAGTGTTAGTGAAGGACAGACTTGTCAGGTTGTGCTGGACGTGACTCCTTTTTATGCTGAAAGCGGCGGACAGGTAAGTGACCATGGCTTGCTGCGCGGAGGTACGGTAACGGCGAAGGTCGAAGGACTGTTCAAGGCGCCTCAAGGCCAGCATGTACATCAGGTCGTCGTGGAAGCCGGTGAGCTGAACGTTGGCGATACGGTGAAAGCGGAAGTGGAACAAGCATCCCGTGGTGAAATCGAAAAAAATCATACGGCTACGCATTTGCTTCACAAAGCGCTTAAGGAAGTGCTGGGCGACCATGTCAATCAGGCAGGTTCACTGGTGGAGCCTGGGCGTCTGCGTTTTGACTTCTCCCATTTTGGAAGCATAACGCCGGAAGAACTGGCGGATATTGAGTTGCGTGTAAATCGCGCTATTTGGAGCCAGCTGGATGTAAATATTGAACTGAAACCGATTGATGAAGCCAAGGCTCTCGGAGCGATGGCGCTGTTCGGTGAAAAATATGGAGATATCGTACGTGTCGTCAAGGTAGGCGATTACAGCATTGAGCTGTGCGGCGGCTGTCATGTGAGCAACACCTCACAAATCGGACTGTTCAAGCTTGTCAGCGAGAGCGGCATCGGATCGGGTGTTCGCCGGATTGAAGCGGTGACTGGACGCTTTGGCTTTGAATATATGGAAGGCCAGTTGGAACTGCTAAAAGTATCGGCAGGTCTGGTGAAATCCAAGCTGTCCGAGGTGCCAAAACGCATCGAATCCTTGCAACAGCAAATTAAGGACCTCAGTCGTGAAAATGAATCGCTGCAAAGCAAGCTGAGTGTTATTGAAGCGGGCCAATTGACCGATCAGGTCGTGCAAGCTGGCGGAGTACAGCTGTTGGCTGCACGTGTACAGGCTTCCAGTATGGATGCGCTGCGTGCGATTGCTGATGAGCTGAAAGGCAAGCTTCCAGCTGCTGTGCTGGTACTTGGGGCTGCAATGGATGACAAAGTCAATTTTGTCGTAGCTGTACCGGCAGAGCATACCAAGGCTGGGCTTCATGCAGGCAAGCTTGTGAAGGAAATTGCTGCAGTATGCGGCGGCGGAGGCGGCGGACGTCCGGATATGGCGCAAGCCGGAGGCAAGGATGCCAGCAAGCTGGACGAAGCGCTCGTGCGTGCCCGTGAATTGGTAGTGGCGGCTACTCAAGGATAAAGTTCGATAATTTTTGCGGAATTTTGGAAAAAACCGGACTTAGACATTTCCTTGAAGGGCTCTGCTTATGGTATGATGTATAAGAATAAGCTGGCATAAACATGTACACATGTTTTGTGGAAGCGAGGTGTCAACAGTGGATTCCATGGACAAAACGGTCAAATTTAATGTCAAGGCGGATGAGAAGGAAGCTTCTGCTCAGGAGATTTTGTTGACCGTATATGATGCTTTGGTGGAAAAAGAATACAATCCGATCAATCAAATTGTCGGGTATTTGTTGTCAGGTGATCCGGCTTATGTGCCACGGCATAATAATGCCAGAAGCCTGGTACGCAAAAAAGAACGCGATGAACTGATTGAAGAGCTGGTTCGTTTCTATCTGGCCAAGCACCGTTAGGAGACAGGCATGAAAGTAATGGGATTGGATTACGGGGACCGCCGAATCGGGGTCGCCGTAAGTGATGCCTTCGGCTGGACCGCCCAAGGATTGGAAGTCATAGAACGACGCGGTGACGACAGCGAGTTCGGTAAAATTGCAAATCTGGTACGTGACAATGAGGTCGGCGAGGTTGTAGTAGGCTTGCCGAAAAACATGAACGGTACCGTGGGTCCACGCGGTGAGATTTGCATTGAGTTTGCAAACCGACTCAAGGAGTTACTGGGTTTACCCGTTCACCTTTGGGATGAACGGCTGACGACGCGTTCGGCAGAGCGCACGCTCCTGGAGGCCGACGTCAGCCGAAAAAAACGCAAGCAGGTGGTAGACAAACTGGCCGCAAGCCTGATCTTGCAAAACTATTTGGACGCACACAGTACAAGGTGAGGGGGATTTCGTAATGGCTGAAAATCAAGTGGGTATGGAAGAAGAGCCGGAAATTATTTACATTGCCGATGACGAGGGCAACGAGGAAGAGTTCGAGGTCATTATGAAGTTTGAGGTAGACGGTTCCGAAGCGAAGTACATGATGGTTGCGCCAGTGGACCCTGAAGCCGACGAGTCCGATGTGTACGCCTTCCGTTACGAGGAAGAAGGCGATGATATTAAATTGTTTGTGATCCAAGACGATGCCGAATGGGAAATCGTTGAAGAGACCTTTAATACATTTGTGGAAGAAGAGGACGAGGAAGACGGGAAATGACGAACTATTCACGTGAAGACCTGAGCTGGACCTCTGATTTGAAGGAAGCGTTCGGCGGCGATGTAGAGCTACAGGATGAACAGGGCCGTGCAATACGCATGGAACTGGAAGCAGAGTTCAAGGTAGGAGAGCAACGGTACGCCGTATTGCGCAAGCCCGGAACTGCTGAAGGCGAGCATGAGCTGTATCATGTGAGCCCATCCCCGGAAGGCGATATTTCCATCACCACGATTGAGGATGACGATGAGTGGGAAGATATTTCCGAGCTGTATGATGAATGCACGCTGCCGGAAGAGCTGTAAGGTCTGGATAACGAGGAGATCAAACCTGAAAGGGCGGACCAGTCCGCCCTTTTTGGCTGTGAAGGAGTTGGGTGGAAGTGAAGCGAAGGATGACGTTGGTTACGTTGCTTCTGTTGATTGTGATCATAGCAGGCGGAGCAACTCTCTATATTTGGAATGCCATGCAGCCTGTTCAGGCGAAAACGCAGCCGGTTGTATTTACAGTAGTGAAGGGAACGGGCACGTCCGCTATAGCTGATACACTGGAGCAAAAGGGACTCATACGTAATGCGCTCGTGTTTAAGGCTTACCTTAAATTCAAACAGCAAGGAAGCGCATTTCAGGCCGGAAAATATGAGGTTCAGCCCGGTGCTACCTTCGATCAGCTGATTGCCAAGCTCTCGGCAGGGGACGTTGTGAAAGAGGAAATGATCCGTTTTACGATACCGGAAGGATTTACGATCAGACAGATGGCTGATAAGCTGCAAAAGGAAGGACTGGCGGACCAGAAGCAATTTTTGCAGCTGGCCAACGATCCGTCCGCTTTTGACGTCGCACTGGTGCGTGACATTCCAAAGCAGGCGGGGCTTCGCTATGCGCTGGAAGGCTATCTTTTCCCGGAAACCTATGAGCTGAAAAAGGGCAGTACGACCAAAGATATTATACAGGCGATGCTGGAACAGACGCAAAAACGTCTGGAGACCGTTCCTGATGTGGACGCCAAGCTGAAACAGCGGGGGGAAACGCGGCATCAACTGCTGACCGTTGCTTCTCTGGTGGAGCGCGAGGTCGTTGTAGATAATGAACGGCCTGTCGTTGCTGGCGTTATTTATAACCGGCTCAAGCAGGATAAGAAGCTGGAAATTGACGCTACCGTTCAATATATGCTGGACAAGCAAAAGGAACGGCTGTACTACAAGGATTTGGCTGTAGAAAGCCCATATAATACGTATTTGCATCAGGGACTTCCACCGGGGCCGATTGCAAGCCCCAGCCTGAAATCAGTGGTGGCAGCTTTGCAGCCGGATGCTACGGATTATTTATTTTATGTGACCAAAAAAGACGGAACGCACAGACATTTGTTTGCCAAGACATATAAAGAACATTTGCATAATATTCAGGTAAGCAACCGTAAGACAAATTAGGAGGTGAGCCTATGGCTTACAAACCCGAACTATTGGTAACTGCCAGTTCTCCGGAGGATGCCCGTCAAATGCTGGAGGCTGGAGCGAGCGCATTGCTTATTGGAGATGACCGCTTTGGGATGCGATTACCGGGACATTTTACACCGGACCAAATCCGTGAGGTTGTGGAAGAAGCTCGAAAGCATACGGCCCAGGTATATGTATCCATGACCAACTTGATGACGAACGAGCTATTGCCGTTCCTTTCCGAATACGTACAGACACTTGCCGGATGCGGTGTAGATGCCATTGAGTTTAATGATCCGGCCGTATTAATGGCGGTAAAGGAATATGCCCCTCATTTGAAGTTGTTCTGGAACGGTGAAATGATTTCCACCAACTTCGCAACCGCCAACTATTGGGGAGAGAAGGGGGCTTCGCGCGTCATTTTGGCCCGTGAGCTGAGTATGGACGAAATTACGGAAATGGTGCCAAAGTTGAACATGGAGGCGCAGGTTCAGGTGCATGGCATGACTAATATTTATCATTCCAAGCGCAAGCTTGTACAAAGCTATATGCTGCATCAGGGACGCACGGTGGAAGGTGATCTGGGCAGAGAGCGCGGCTTGTTTTTGATCGAAGCAGAGCGGCAGGAAGAGAAGTTTCCGATTTATGAGGATATCAACGGAACGCATATTATGAGTTCGGATGATTTTTGCATTATGGAGGACCTGCATATTCTGATGGAAGCAGGCGTGCATAGCTTTAAGATTGAGGGCTTGTTGAAGCCTGCGGCTTATAACGCGGCGGTCGTTCGTGCTTATCGCAAAGCGATGGATACTTTTACAGCTGATCCGGACGCTTATGCTTATGATGAAAGCTGGCTGGATGAGGTTCGCCGTCTTCAAGATCCTGAACGGGAACTGTCCTTCGGATTTTTCTATAAAGAACAGGTTTATTAATTTGAAAAAGAGTACACAGAGGGGGGAACGTCATGGGAACGATGACCAAAACGAGAAAGTATACGGGCAAGCGGAATCGTCTGGATAAGCCGGAGCTGCTGGCTCCTGCCGGAAATCTGGAAAAGCTGAAGTTCGCTATTCACTATGGCGCGGATGCCGTGTACATTGGTGGACAAAAATACGGTCTGCGCTCCAATGCCGATAATTTCAGCTTTGAGGAAATGCGGGAAGGCGTAGAGTTTGCGAAAAAATATGGCGCCAAAGTTATTGTTGCTACCAATATTTATGCGCACAATGAGGATATTGCGGGAATTGAAGAATACCTGTGTAATTTGTACAAGGCGGGTATTCATGCTGTAATTGTCGCTGATCCAGCGATTGTATCTGTGGCATTGCGTACGGTGCCGGAGCTGGAAGTGCATTTGAGCACCCAGCAATCGACGCTGAACTGGCAGGCGGTAAAGTTCTGGAAGAATGAAGGATTACCGCGTGTGGTACTGGGCCGTGAGACCAGCTTGGAGGAAATTGAAGAAATTAAAAAGCATGTAGACATCGAAATCGAAGCCTTTGTCCATGGTGCGATGTGCTCTTCATTTTCCGGTCGCTGCGTGCTGTCTAATCACTTTACGGACCGGGATTCCAATCGTGGGGGCTGCTGTCAGTCCTGCCGCTGGAAATACGATTTGTTTGAGGATGCCCGTCAAGACGAGGTGTGGATATCAGAGGAAGAGGCGCAGGATAGCAACGTTCTGAAGCAGTTCCAGCTTGGCGTTAATCAGATTCCATTGTTTGAGGAAAGTGATAATGCCTTTTCTATGGGCTCTAAGGATCTGTGCATGATTGATAATGTCCCTGATCTGATTGATGTCGGTGTGGACAGCTTCAAAGTAGAAGGACGTATGAAGTCCATTCACTATGTGGCTACGGTTGTAAATGTTTATCGTCAAGCGATTGACTCGTATATGGCTGATCCTGAAAATTATGTGCTCAAACCGGAATGGATTGATGAAATAAACAAGGCGGCTAATCGTCCGCTGAACACTGGCTTTTTCTACGATACACCGGATCACGAAGATCATATTTATGAGCCGGAAGAAAAGGCTGCGCCTTATGATTTTGCCGGACTGGTTATGGACTACGATGCGGCGAGTGGTATAGCTACCATTCAACAGCGTAACCATTTTAAACCGGGACATGAAATTGAATTTTTTGGTCCGAACGGAACGTTCTTTAAACAAACGGTTGGAACAATCTGGGATGAAGAAGGCAACGAATTGGATGCTGCCCGTCACCCGCTTCAACGGATCAAAATGAAGGTAGATCAGCCTGTATCTTATTTTGACATGATGCGTAAAAAGAAGTAATTAAGTCTTAAGTCTCGGATAAAAAGATTCAAAAGCCTCTCCTATCGGTTGGAGGGGCTTTTTTTTGAATACTTTTCTAGGAAAAAAGTTTCACAAAATTTAGTGGTTGTTGAAAGGAAAGCTACATTCCTTGTCGAATAGTTCCGATAGATATGATATAGATAATAGATACATAACGGATACGTGGATCAGGAAACTAATTATAGGGTGGTAGGTGAGAGAAATGGCTTTTTGGAAAAAAGAGGGGAATACAACGAAGAAGCAGCCAAAGAAAACGGCTCTAATTAAAGGGTTGAAGGGCAGCAAGGCGACAACGGCTAAAGGAGACAAAACAGTTGGGGGGTATTCGAAGGTCGCTCCCTGGTTGTCTAAGGCTACTCGTGTAGGCGCATACAATTTAAAGCGCTTACTCAAGCCGGAAAAATACAGTAAGGATTTTATGCATTTGGTTAAAAATTATAATCCGGTCCGTTCAGTTGGCATGAAGCTGTTTTTGATCTTTTTTACAGCGATTATGTTGTTTGTGATCAGTCTGGGAATGATTTCATACTTTAAAGCCAAAAATACAATTGAGCAAAATGCGGCTACGGCTTACCAGCAAACGGTTCAACAAACCGCAGAGAAGCTGGATATCATTTTGGAACGCTTTCAGGATACCTCGACACAGGTGTTCTTCGATACTGAATTAAGTGATCAGCTACAAAAGGCGGCAAAGCAGGAGAAAAATTCGTTTGATTCATTTGTCGCTATGGGTGAAGTAAACAAGAAGTTAACGAATATTGCATTTACAAACAAGGAAATTGATTCGCTTTATCTGTATCCTGAACAGACGGATCTGGCTGCTATGGGCACAGGAACACAAAAGGACGTACGACAGGAAGCATGGTTCAAGGATATTTTAAAAAATAAAGGGATTGTCTGGTTGCCTACACAGGTAAATGAAAACGGCAGTAAGACGTTTCGTCTGGCTCGTTCCATGAACAGCATGTCGGGCTTGGGCGGGACTTACGTCTTGGTCATGGATTTGAAGTCCAGTGCCGTGGATGATCAGTTGAAGAGTATTGATTTGGGTGCGGGCAGTATGATTAGCCTTATTACACAGGATGGCGTTTTTATAGGCTCCAACATTGATGCTCTGGCAGGAGGGAAACAAAAGTTGGATTACGTTTCACAGCTCCAGGGTGTTGAAGGAAATCAAATTTTGGAGCAGTCCGCAGATGGGAAAGTGCAAAATGTGCTGGCGGTGCATAATACACTGGGCACCTCCAAGTGGATTCTCCTGGGTGTCGTACCTGTATCTGTGCTGGTTAAAGATGCCGAAGGGATTTTAACGGCGACCTGGATTTTTGCTGCGGTGGCGGCACTGATTGCGTTGTTCATCGGTTTGTGGATGGTGCGACTTGTGGCGCTCCCTTTAACGCATTTAAAAGATCTGATGCTGGAAGGAGCCAAGGGCAATCTGCAGGTTCGTACTAACTACAACGCTAAGGATGAAATCGGGCAATTGTCTGAAAGCTTTGATACGATGATGGAGCAGATTACTTTGCTGGTAGAACAGACGAACGTTTCAGCCCAAGAGGTGCTGGATACAGCGACGGAACTGAGTGATGCCTCAAAGAAAACGGCCATCTCAGCCAAGGAAATTGCAGCAGCAACGGAGGAGATTGCTCACGGCTCCGCCAGCTTGGCGACAGAGGCTGAACGTGGCAGCGGACTGACCGGAAACATATCACAGCAAATGGATACGGTTATAGCTTCCAACCATGAAATGAGCAAGGTTGCACACGAGGTCGAGCAATCCAGTGAACAAGGAACGGTTCAGCTGAAAAACCTCCTGAGTAAGACCCAGGTCACTGAAGAAACGACGCATGCGCTTGTGAGCAAAGTAGACAAGTTGAAGGAGACGACTTCCGATGTCTTCAAGGTGCTGGACGTGCTACAAGATATTGCGAAGCAAACGAATATTTTATCGTTAAATGCAACGATTGAAGCGGCAAGGGCCGGAACAGCAGGTCGCGGATTTATGGTGGTGGCCAATGAGGTTCGGCAGCTGGCTGAACAATCACGTCAAGCCATTCGCACGGCGACGGGAATTATTAATAACATCGTCGGCGAGATGAATGAGACGGTTCAGGCGTTATCGGAGGTTTACCCACTGTTCCGACAGCAGATGGGAGCGGTACAGGAGACGACGGACATTTTCCAATCGGTACAGCAGCAAATGGGAGAATTTGCGCTTCGATTGGGTACGGTTACCTCATCCATTCAGGAGCTGAGTGAATCGCAGGCGATCTTGTCGGAGGCGATGACCAATGTGAGTGCGGTAGCCGAGCAGTCCTCCGCCACTTCGCAGGAAGTCGCTTCTCTCAGCACCGAGCAGGCGAATATCGGGAATCAGCTGGTAGGATTGTCTGATAAGCTGGAAGGGGTATCGGTCAATTTGAAGGAGCAGCTTTCACGGTTTACAGTGTAAGGGTATACGTATCCATAAATTGTAGAGCTTGCTGACGTTTGAGGATTATTGTGTTATATGAATTTATTGTTTACCCAGAAGCCCTTTCCTTAGCCAATACTTTGCATAGCCTATACAGTACGCTAAAACAAAGGAGGCGTTCTTGTGGGGGAAATGGAAAGAGGCTTCGGAGGAGTGTGGACATCAATAGCTGCTATCCTGACACTGTTTATTTTGCTAGTGATCATCTTGAAAACATTTCTCTTATAACATTGTGGGCTCTACTGCATCGTACTGGTAGAGCCTTATTTGTTTGCCTGAATGCCCTGCCCTTGAGTAATCTTCTACATATGCTGAAGTGTACTACACATCAAAGGAGGGATCGAGCCATGGGTGGATTTGAAGGTGGTTACGGCGGTTGGACTTCTACTGGTGCAATTTTGGTACTCTTTATTCTGTTGGTTATCATCACTAAAGCAATTTGGATTTAGTTCGTAAATAATCGTGAAGGCAATGTTCAATAACTAACCACTCGGCTTCTCAAGCTGGGTGGTTTTGCTTTTCAATAAAACGACATGCCATATAGCATACAGAATGGAAAAAACATTTACAGGACATACTACTGGAAAAAAGATGAAAGAAGGATGCATGTGCCGAGGCGTGGCAGCAGTTTTATTCGAAAACGTCGCATAGCATATATGGCTGTGGGCATTACGACATTGCTACTCATTTTGCTGTTGCGGCTGGCCTGGATACAGGGGACGGCGGGTATCCAAATGTCTGCTTACGGGGGGCATTCGCTCAAGGAAATGTCTGTACGCCAGCGGCAGGAGGGCATTGCAATAGACTCGGGGCGGGGACAATTTACGGATCGGTACGGACGACCGTTAACTGGAGGCGTGGTATGGACGCCAGTGCTTTTTCCTGATGTAGACGGTAAAACAGCCGGGCATGGAGAACAGCTTGCCAAGCTGCTGCGGACAAATAAGAAGGAGCTGCTGGCTCAATGGAAGGGGCTGCAATCCCCGCTGTTATGGCGAGACGGGCATGGACAACCCCTGCATATCAAGCCGGATGAAGCGGACCAACTGCTTAGCCTCACACCTTCTCTGGTAGAGCTTGTACCGTATTCGACACGCTACAACAATGTACCCAATGGCAAGCAGTGGCTTGGATTTCTGTACGAACGACCAGATCGACCGGGGCAATTGCCAATCGGGGCAGCCGGGCTGGAAAGAACGCTGGAGCCACTCCTGAGTGGTGTGGGTGAAACCTTCGTTTCCCGATTTGTGGATGCACAGCGCCGTCCGCTGGCTCATTTGCCGTTACGTGTCAGTGCCCCGTCCAATGGCCACTATCCTCTACAGGTCCAGACGACCATTGATCTCCCATTACAGCAGCAGCTTGAAAAGCTGACGGAAACCAATCATCTGGCAGAAGGGGCGGTGGTTGTGCTGGATGCGGGGAACGCCGATGTGCTGGCGATGGTGTCTCGTCCTTTTTATAACCCTGGTCGCGTCGATCCACAACAGACCACAGGTTGGGCTAACCGTGCGCTCAAGGCAGTGACACCCGGCTCTATTTTTAAGCTTGTTACGGCTGCTGCTGCGCTTGAATCGGGGGTAGTCCAACCGAAGGAGCAATTCCATTGTCACGGGACCTATGGGAAGTATGGTTTGGCATGCTGGAAAAAAGAAGGACACGGCGCTCTGAACCTGGAGGAAGGGCTCGCCGTATCCTGTAATATCGTGTTCGCTCATCTGGGTGAACGGCTTAGCCCTGCCCAAATTCAGGCCACAGCCTCTGCGCTCGGATTGAGCCGGACCGTCGGCTGGCAGGAGCGGAATCTTGCAGGCATGTCGCAGTTCAGTCCATTGGATCACGAAGAAAAGGGAGCCGTATTCGGCTCCCTTACAAATGCGACTGATCCGGGTGTACGTGTCCAGACAGCTATAGGCCAGCGAGACGTGCTGGTCACGCCCCTCCAAGTCGCCAATCTCGTCGTGACATTGCTGCATGATGGTCAGGTGCATGCTCCACGGCTGGTGAAGCACGTCGGCTACGCAGACGGAGGTACGTTGCTGGATCTGCCAGCTCACGCTTCTCTATCACCCGAAGGAAGCCATCCGATTCACGCTTCCACAGCTCGTACGCTTCGCGAAGCGATGGAGAAGGTCGTAGCCCACGGCACAGGTGCATCCTTGCGTGGCAAGTCGTGGCATCTGGCTGGAAAATCGGGCACAGCCCAGGCTCTAAAGGATGGTCAACCCGTGAATCACCAATGGTTTATCGGGTATGGCCCGGTGAAGCACCCTCGTTATGCCGTTGCCGTCTTGGTACAAAATGCGCCACAGCATTCTGCAAATCAGGCAACAGCACTGTTTGGTCAAGTGATGGACCTGTTAGCTCAATTTTCCTCGGTCCCACGAGAAGCTACACGCTCTTCCTCCTGAATTTTGACGATAAAGGGAGGCTCCTCGAATTCTTCTGTCGGAAATCGAATCCATTGCTGCAAATAGCCTTGCTGCCATAATTCCTTCAGTAAAATGATCAGGATTGGAGACAGGATCAACCCGGCCAATCCGAAGATCGACAGTGAGATGATGGCAAAGGAAAGCATCAGATAAGCAGATGAAACACCGATGGAATTACCAGTGATTTTAGGCTCTGCCAGCTGGCGGACGATTACCGTTACAGCCATGACAATGAGCAGCCCTACAGCCAGGCCGGTGTTGCCCGTGATGAACAAATAGACTGCCCACGGAATAAAAATAACAGGTACACCCAGCAGTGGCAAAATATCGAACAAAGCCGCCACAAGAGCCAACGACAGGGCATTATCCACCTGCAAAATGAGTAAACCTATAAATACGAGAACAAAGGTAATTCCCACCAGCATGGCTTGTGCCTTCAGAAAGGCTGAAATCGCTTTGAGTACATGATTTTTCAGAAAAAGATAAGCGGTTTTAAGCGTCTTGGGTGTTTTACTGCGAGCAATGCCCTTCCAGAGATTGATCTCCATACTTAAAAAGAAAGCTAAAATAATGGCAACTGCAAAGTTGCCCATAAAGACAGTGAAGGAGCTGAGAAACTGTATGAAAAAGGAGAGCCCCAGCTGTGCCCATTTGGTGGCAATGGCGGTCGCAGTTTCAAAATAATCGTTAACACGTTCGGTAATCCCCGGCGGCAAAGCGGCAATTTTATCTTGGGAAAGATGAAGATACCGTGTGAATTCCGTTTGGATAATCTGGGTATACTGTGGGAGATTTTGCGCCACTTTCGTAAATTGCGTAACCAGAATCAGACCTAATCCAAAAAAAATAGCGAGTAAAAGGATGATAAACAGCAAAACAGAGAGTGCGGAAGCGAAGGGCTTCTTCATACCTTTACGGTGGAAATAACGGGCCACAGGTTCAATGCACCAAAACACAACGAACGACAGGAATACAGGGGCCGCGAGCTGATACAGCTTACTGGATACGAACATAATTAAATACACAGTTAATACAATCAGGCCGATATCAAAAACGGTCCGCCAATATTTTTTGTACAATGGAAGCATATGTATACAACGACTCCTTTAAGATTTTCACCTATTGTACACTAAATTGGATCTCTATGCTGCTTACACAGTGCTAAAATACAGAATCAAAACCGACAGTATAACCGCCTAAAGCAGCAACGGGTTAGCCCAGTAGCTGATCGTTATGCTCAAGAAAGAATGCAGCAAAATCTCGGCACGCTTACGTCTTTGTGATAACATAAAAGTAAGTGAGTTTTCCTCAGGAAGCCTGCTTGGTAGTCCAGAAATAGAAAAGTGGGGATAAAACGTGCAGACTTTACTGTTATGGATGTTTTACATTTCAACTTTTTATGCTTTTATTCCGGCGCTGGTCAGTCGAATGTTTGGATTTCGGGTGTTTCGGCGGGGCAAAAGCGAGCAAGAGTATGCGCTCACCTTCGATGATGGTCCTGATCCAGTGTATACGCCGCAGTTGCTTGATTTGCTGAAGCGTTTTGATGCCAAGGCTACTTTTTTTGTCGTAGGCGTACATGCGGAAAAACACCCGGAGCTTTTGAAACGCATGCATGACGAAGGTCACTTGATCGGTATTCATAATTATGTGCACAAATCGAATTGGCTTATGCGGCCCGTCACGGTCAGAAGACAAATTGCCCGGACAGAGGCTGTTATTCGCCGGGTAACCGGGGAAGGAACGACCTTTTACCGCCCACCATGGGGAATTGTGAATTTCTTTGATATTTCCAACTCGAATGGTCGCCGAATCGTATTATGGTCCTCCATGTTTGGGGATTGGAAGGCAAGCATCGGAGCAAAACAGTTGGCTGAGCGGATGCTCAAAAAGCTGAGGGGTGGCGAGGTGATGCTGCTCCATGACTGCGGTACAACACTGGGGGCAGACGCAGGCGCTCCGCAAAACATGCTGATTGCGCTGGAGAAGCTGTTGGTGGTTGCCCAAGAACGGAAGCTGCGCAGCGTACGTGTCGATACCTTATTTTGTCGTGAGTCTGCCAGCAGACCTGCTACTACCGAAACATCCAATACGAGTTGGTTTAAAAGAACGTTAGTATTCGGATGGTTGCTGTATGAGCGGCTATTTCACGTTCTGTTCCGTCTACGTCCGGTGCGTAAGGAGGACACGATCTTTTATTACAAGCGTAGTATCTATCACGGGCCAAATGTGAACATGGAGAACGGCAGGTGGCTGGAAAAAGGGGACGCCGTGGTTGAGCTGCATTTTGATAATAAAATGCTGTTTCAGTTAGGCACAACCGCCAAGTCTATGGTGCATTTGGCCATTCAACTGATTCGGATTGTAAAACGACAACTTCCTGATCTCGCCTATCGAATTGCGGATGACCCCAAAATGAACGGTATTAAGGCCATCTATGCAGTGAGTATGATTAATCGGGGACCGGAGAAGCTGGGTTTTCAGATACGAGAGCTTCCCAAGGGACTGTTCAGGATAGCGTCAACCTTATATTTAAAGCTGTTATTTAGTGTTATCCACCCTTCCGGCCCAGAGCGGTTGAATGAAAAAAGGGACGAGATGGTGCCGAAGATGATTGTGATGCCGATTGATACTCTGTTTGACCGTTTCTGGCTGGGGGATTCATACCCTACGGATCAAGGCCAAGGCAAAACCGATCCTATTCAGGAAGCAGTTAGAGCCTCGCAAGCAGCAGATACGAGATCAAGTAGTTGAATTAACGCTAAAAAAGCCTCCCAACCCCTGTGATCAGGGTGTTCGGGAGGCTTTTGTTTATTCGTTTTTAAAACATATCATGATAAGGATTAGATTTTCATAATACCGCCGTTGCTTGCATTGGTCACCAGCTTGGAGTAACGTGCCAGATAACCTGTTTTAACCTTCGGCTCGAAGCCTTTCCAGTTTGCGCGACGACGTTCAAATTCTTCGTCACTAATTTGCAGCTCAATCGTACGATTGTTCAGATCCAGCTCGATAATATCACCGTCCTCAACAAAAGCGATAGGGCCGCCTTCTGCTGCTTCGGGGGAAATGTGACCGATGGAGATACCACGGGATGCGCCTGAGAAGCGTCCGTCTGTAATCAGGCCGACCTTGGCACCAAGTCCCATACCGACGATTTGCGAAGTTGGAGCGAGCATTTCAGGCATACCCGGTCCACCCTTAGGACCTTCATAACGGATAACAACAACGTGGCCTTCTGCGATTTTACCATTGGCAATACCAGCCAGCGCATCTTCCTGTGAATCAAAGCAGATGGCAGGACCTTTGTGATAACCACCAACAGACGGATCAACTGCACCGACTTTAATGATGGAGCCTTGCGGTGCCAGATTACCGAATAATACAGCCAAACCGCCGCGTTCGGAATAAGGGTTGTCCAGCTTGTGGATAACATTGGTATCCAGAATTTCCTGCCCCTCTACGTTTTCACGGATCGTTTTTCCGGTTACGGTAATACAGTCACCATGCAGTGCGCCTGGCTTCTTCAACAATTCATTCAGCACTGCGCTGACACCGCCTGCATTATGAACATCCTCGATATGATAGTCGGAAGCAGGTGCCAATTTGGACAAATGAGGTACGCGGTTCGCCACTTCATTGATCCGTTCGATAGGGTAGTCTACTTCAGCTTCATGAGCCAGTGCC
The DNA here is from genome assembly GCF_044908085.1 of Paenibacillus sp. RC73. Taxonomy (NCBI): domain Bacteria; kingdom Bacillati; phylum Bacillota; class Bacilli; order Caryophanales; family Paenibacillaceae; genus Paenibacillus; species Paenibacillus sp. RC73. The sequence goes on along the minus strand of NZ_JBIYCV010000008.1, from coordinate 187,148 downwards.
AATGTGTGCAATACCGTATTGGTGGAACCACCCATTGCCATATCCAGCGCAAATGCGTTATCAATAGCTTCTTTAGTCACGATATCACGTGGTTTCAGGTCCAGCTTGATCAATTCCATCAATTGACGTGCAGATTGTTTAACGAATTCTTTACGTTCTTCCGCTACTGCGAGAATGGTGCCGTTACCAGGCATAGCCAGACCCATTGCTTCAGCGAGACAGTTCATGGAGTTCGCTGTGAACATACCTGAGCAAGAGCCACAAGTTGGACAGCCGTATTGTTCTAATTCCAGCAGGCTTTGATCATCGATTTTACCAGCCTGATAGGCACCTACGCCTTCGAAGACGGAGGTCAGGGAGATAGAGCGCCCGTTCTTGTCTTTACCAGCTTTCATGGGGCCGCCGCTGACGAAAATAGTCGGGATGTTCACGCGCAATGCGCCCATCATCATGCCGGGTGTGATTTTATCACAGTTTGGAATGCAGACCATGCCGTCAAACCAGTGAGCGGAAACGACAGTTTCCAGGGAGTCGGCAATAATTTCACGGCTTGGCAGAGAATAACGCATACCAATGTGTCCCATGGCAATGCCGTCATCTACACCAATGGTGTTAAACTCAAAAGGTACGCCGCCTGCCTCACGAATGGCTTGCTTGACAATTTTGCCGAATTCCTGCAAATGGACGTGGCCCGGTACGATGTCGATATACGAGTTACACACCGCGATAAATGGTTTGTCAAAATCTTCTTCTTTAACGCCCGCTGCGCGCAGCAAGCTGCGGTGAGGAGCGCGGTCAAAGCCTTTTTTAATCATATCGGAACGCATTTTCGTCTTAGCTGTCATGATGCTGGTTTCCCCCCAAAGTTAAAAAATGGTATGGCGTTCGAATGACGCCGAATTAGCGCAGATGTTTTCTAAAGAGTCTATCATACATGTGCGCATATTTCTACATATATAGAAAGTAATCGATTGGATTTTTGTGATGTCGGCAAAATATGAAAAAGCCCACTCCGCAATAAAGCGGGATGGGCTTGAGCTTGCTTTTATAGTTACGAAGGGTGTTTTATGTGGTACTGCACATTAATTTCTGCCGCCTTTGCGTCCAATGTCCCTGTAGAAATCTTTGTCATGGGACTCAGCCGTAGCATCGCCGCCACGTTTACCAATTTCCTGATAAAATTCTTTATCGTGGGAGTTAGCGGTAGCTTGCCCGCCTTTTTTACCAATCTCCTGATAAAATTCCTTGTTGTGCTTCTTGGATGTTGCTTCCCCACCCATACGACCTGCCTCTTCGCGACTCATTTTACCTTGATCCTGATTACGTGCCATTACAAATCACTCCTTTATGAAAAGTTGTTTTTTGTTGCGCGCATCCTTTACTTACCACATCATGCCTTGATGAAACAGGCCCCTTGCTAAGTAAAGAGGATCAGGGTCCGCCTAGTTCTTCGTCTGATAGCCGTTTGTCGCGTACTGACGCTTGTTATAGGATGGACATAAAAAGTTATGCGGATCGTTTAAAAAGATAAGGAGACGGCTTAAGCATCCAGTCAACCCGTGGCTCGATTAAAGGATGTGTTGCATTTCGCACCCAAGGCAGAGTCAGTAGACAGCACAGACCCGCAGCACACGCTACGATCAGAATCACTTCCACCGGAGTGTCTATATAATCGTAAATCCCCTTGGCAGCAGCGGTACGGACAATCAGACCATGGAGCAAAAAGACGTATAATGTCCGCCGCCCCATTTCAGTCATACGTCCGGTGACGGCTGGAACAAAGCTCAAAAACGCGATAGCCGCTATGAATTGCACTCCGTAAATGCCAATGCGGTAAATCCCCGCATACCATTCGGTATGACCCAGCTCACCATAAGTCATGCTGCCATACAGCCAGCCTGCCGGAATGCCGTAGTACGACGTTCCCGCCAGTACCATAAGCAGAAGGGACACTACGCCTGCGATCACACGGACTGGAGTCGTGAAGAAGCGACGAACATCGGCATAATGCAGATGATACCCTGCTACGAAAAAGGGCAAATAAACAAAGGTTCTGCTTATGCTGAGCCAGATGCCATCCACTGGTAGATACCCGACAAGGATACCCAGCAGCACGGAGATACCTATTTGGACAACAGGTGACATTCCCTGGAAAGCAAGCATCAGCAGTCTCCAGCAGATATGGCTGGCGAGGAACCATAGCAGCAGATAAGGTGCAAAAAAAGAATGATGAATATGGGGAACATGGAAGAGTGCAGCATCCAATATCGAATAGAGGGTTTGAAAAATAAGATATTGCATACCGATCTGAAGCAAGACTTTCCGGCCTGCGTACCCAGCTAACGATGTTTTGGCAAAGTACCCTGTAACGAGCACGAACAACGGCATATGAAACATGAATATCCAGCTAAACCATTGCTGGGCGATGTGAAGCGAGCCAACCAAGGGCTCCAGAGCATTGCCTGCAAATACGCATATGATCAGCATAAAGCGCAAATTGAGAAAGAAGCTTTCTCCTTGTATGTCATGGCTTGTCGTCATGTAATTCCCTCCGAACGGCACTCAGCCGAGTAAACTCTGTGCAAAATAATCCTTACAAGGAACAAGGTACGATACTCTGAGTCTTACCATTGTGATTTTATTCACAATTGTAAGCGCTGTCATATCCTTATTATGTGGCAGAAGCTTGAACAGGGGACAAAGACCAGGCAAATGTCTGGAAATGTCTTCTTATTTGACCCTGTGTGCGCAACGATGGTACCCTAACAAGGTTATAGATAAGCTGATTTACGCAGCAAAAAATTTCATACACCAATCATGAATCATGAGGTACGAAATACGAAAGGAACCTTTAAAATGAGAAGAAGGACGAGAAGATCATACAGCTCATATGGGACACGCACTCCCCGGAAAATATGGAAAATTCTATTGGGTATCCTGATTGTCATTGTGCTTATCGCAGGCTGGGGAGCATGGAAGGTATTCACGCCCTATCAGCCTGATAGCACAGCTACTGCTGCATTAGCAGAATCAGCCGATGCTGTGAAGGTGAACGAACAAGAGTATTGGGTTGGTTTTGAGCCTGTAAAAAGAATCGGTGCCGGAGTTATTTTGTACCCGGGTGCGTTGGTGAAGCCCGAAAGCTACGCTCCTTTGGCCCGCCGTCTGGCGGAAAAGGGTCATCATGTGATCATTGCAAAAATGCCGCTGAACCTTGCACTGACTTCCCCGGATTTGGCGGGTGAGGTGTTGAAGGCATATCCGAAAGAAACCTTTGTGATCGGAGGCCATTCGTTAGGCGGTGTTATGGCTGCCCGTTATGCCGCTACACATCCCGATCAGGTCAAGGGCGTATTTTTCCTTGCTTCCTACCCGGACAGTAAGGGGAATTTGAAGGATAAAAATCTGCCGGTCATTTCCCTGCTTGGAAGTGATGATGGAGTTATTAAAATGGATAGTGTTCAAAGTGGAAGGGCTTATCTACCAGCCAATACGCTGTATTTTACAGTTGAGGGCGGCAATCATGCCCAATTTGGCAGCTACGGAGCCCAAAAAGGAGATAACCCTGCGAAAATTAGCCCGGCCGAGCAATGGAATCAAACGGTTTCAGCTTTGCAGGACTGGATGAAAGAGAGTGTAGATTCAGCTCCAAAAAACCAGTAAAAGGAGGTGGGCTGCATGTCTGAGTTAGTCGTGCAGGGACAGCGGTTTCCATGCCGTGGCATTTTATTGGACAAGGATGGCACGCTGCTGGATTTTATTCAGTTGTGGGGTCCCTGGGCCCGTTCTATACTGGATATGTTGGAACAGCATCTTGCTGTGGCAGGTACTGACTTTACGGTGGAAAAAGGCAGTATTTTAGGTACCATCCACGACCCCGAGGGGCGCGTGATCGGCTATGATCCTTCCGGCCCGCTGGCGATGGGGACGGTGGATGAGACCACGGGCGTGCTGGCTTGGCAGCTTTATACTGCCGGTGTACCATGGAATGAAGCAGTGAGGCTGGTTCGGGATTTTAACAAAATGGCGATGGCTGATGTGCGGCGACATCGGGCCGCGAAGGTGTTTCCGGGTTTACGCACGTTACTGGAGCAAAGCCGCCGTGCCGGATTGAAGCTGGCGGTCGTGACCTCTGACAGTACAGAGGCTGCGCAGGAGCACCTGGAGTGGATGGGGCTGACGTCATATTTTGACGAGGTCATCGGACACGACAGAGTTACATACGGCAAACCGGACCCGGAAATGGCTGAAAAAGCCTGTGCTTTGCTAGGACTGTCGCCAGCGGATGTAGCTGTCATCGGAGACAGCAACGGGGATATGCAGATGGGCAAGCGTGCCGGGGTGCGGCTGGCCATCGGATTTGGGTCAGAGCCGGAACGTTCCGATCATTTGCTGGATGCGGACATCATCGTCCGCGGATATGAAGAGCTGGAGGTGCGTGAAACATGGACAAAGTAAAAACGTTGGCTGAATGGATACAGCAATCACAAAATATTGTTTTTTTCGGCGGGGCGGGTACGTCGACGGAGAGCGGTATCCCGGATTTTCGTTCGGCGGCTGGTCTGTATCAGAGTGAGGAAAAATTGCCTTATCCCCCCGAGGTTATGCTTAGCCGTTCTTTTTTTGTAAAGCATCCTGAAGTGTTCTTTGGCTTCTATCGCAGCAAAATGCTGCATCCGGATGCGGAGCCGAACGGCTGCCATCGTTTCCTTGCATCACTGGAACAGCAAGGGCGACTCAAAGCGGTCGTGACGCAAAACATTGACGGATTGCATCAGGCCGCAGGCAGTGTGGATGTGCTTGAGCTTCACGGCTCGGTGCATCGCAACCATTGTATGGAATGCGGGCGCTTTTACAGTCTGAACGAAGTGATGGACAGCTCTGAGGTGGTGCCCAAATGTCCAGTAGACGGGGGAATTATCAAACCGGATGTCGTTTTATACGAGGAAGAGCTGGATCAGGATACGCTTGTCCGGTCCATTCAGGCTATCTCGCAGGCCGATCTGCTATTAATTGGAGGAACCTCGCTGACGGTACATCCTGCGGCGGGACTGATTACTTATTTTCACGGTAAACATACGGTATTGCTTAATACAGACCCCACTTCATATGATCACAAGGCGGATCTCCTGATTACCGATCCCATCGGCAGGGTTATGGGAGAACTCGGCAGTCAATTGAGTTTGTAATCGTTTTCTTGTCAACGGCCGGATAAAAGCGCTATGATGTTGTTGTAATGGACATAACAATGTTTCGAGAGAGGCTGGGATAGCATGGTTTATTTGGCTGGCGATGATCGTTATGAAAATATGAAATATAACCGCACAGGGAGATCTGGCCTTAAGCTGCCTGCCATTTCACTGGGCTTGTGGCACAATTTTGGTGGGATCAACAATGCAGAGAACGGCCGTAACATGGTTACCCGTTCCTTTGATCTGGGGATTACGCATTTTGATTTGGCTAATAACTATGGTCCTCCGGCGGGTTCGGCAGAGGAATTTTTCGGACAAGTGTTGGCTAGTGATTTGAAGCCGTACCGGGATGAGATGGTCATTTCGACCAAGGCGGGCTATTATATGTGGCCAGGACCTTATGGTGATTGGGGCTCACGCAAGTATCTGATATCCAGTCTGGATCAGAGCTTGAAGAGATTGGGTATGGATTACGTCGACATATTTTACTCCCACCGTTTTGATCCTGATACGCCGCTGGAAGAAACAATGCAGGCTCTGGATCATATCGTACGTTCCGGCAAAGCGCTGTATGTGGGCGTGTCTAATTATAGCGCGGAGCAAACGGCAGAAGCCGCTCGTATTTTGAAGGAGCTGGGAACACCGCTGCTGATTCATCAGCCAAAATATTCTCTGCTCGACCGCTGGATTGAAAACGGGTTGCAGGATGTACTGGACGAAAACGAGATCGGCAGCATTGCCTTTTGCCCCTTGGCTCAGGGATTGCTAACCAATAAATATTTGAACGGAATTCCCGAGGATTCGCGTGCAGCGAGTGCATCTGTCTTCTTGAATGAAAACAATGTGACACCCGAAACACTTCGTAAGGTGCGGGCGCTCAATCAAATGGCAGCTGCGCGCGGACAAAGCTTGGCTCAATTCTCGTTGGCCTGGGCTCTGCGTGGTGAGCGTCTGACCTCCGTCCTGATTGGGGCCAGCCGTGTGAGCCAAATTGAAGAAAACGTTGCTGCCTTGTCCAATCTGGACTTTTCACAGGAAGAGCTGGATCGGATTGATTCGATTCTGAATGCCGGGAACTTACAGGACGGCGGCACAGCCTAATGCTCAAAAGCTATTCCATCATCATCGGTATAACGTGCAATTTTTCATACCCAATATACACGCGACAGCCCGCATCGTTGAAGGATGCGGGCTGTTTGCCATTTTCCAAACCATACCAGCTTGGTCGTTGCTCATTCATGCTGGAACTGAGGATCAATCATCAGACGGAGCAGGGCAGGACATGTGATCGGTTAAAGTCTGTTAAGGATGCGGATATTGCTGAACCTTGCCTCGATACTGGGTTGGCGACTGACCGCAGAAGCGCTTGAATTGACGCGAGAAATACAAAGCGTCTGTCAATCCCACCGAAGCGGCCACCTGCTCCACCGAAAGCTCGGGACGCTCGCGTAGCAGTTGACGAGACTTGTCAATTCGCAGCTTGAGCAGATAGGTAACAGGAGAGACGCCCGTTTCCTTCTTGAATATACGTGACAAATACGCACGGTTATAACCAAGTCCTTCGGACATTTGTTCAATAGAAACGGGATGCGCATATTGAGTGGACATATATTGGACCATCTGCTTGACCGTCCGCCGAATTTGCGAATCCGCCCCGGTTGGGTCAGACCAGTCGCTTAAATGATTACCCGCTTCCCCCATGATCAGATACAGGTAGCCGAGGGCTGCAAGATGCGAGCTGGATTTTCGGCTGTAAAAGGCTAACTGCATCTGCTCCAGATAGCTGGGGATCAGGCTTTCACTGGAAGCGTGGAAGACAGGCTGGTGCACGCGCAGTCCTGCTTCCTGCACCATGGTTTCGGTATGCTGTCCTGTAAACGCAGACCAGCGATACCGCCATGGCTCCTCTTCATCGGAGGTGTAGCTTACGAGCTGACCGGGATGGATCAGGAAAAAATCGTTTTTTTCAAGCTGATATGAGTGCTGCTCTGTTCGGAAGATGCCTTTTCCAGATTCTACAAAATGAAGCAGATAGTAATCATAGAGCTTCGGCCCGACGGCATGACCGGATTTGGTTTGGCTCTCGCCGGCAAAAAGCACGTGCAACGGGCTATTTTCATAAAACACCGGATTGGAGGCCACAGCATAGCTATATGAATGCGTTTGCAAATAGGGTCATCCTTCCTGGATTTGTGAATGGTTTATTAGATACGGTATACTTACATTGTACATATCCAAGTCACATTTATCCATAGCTTTAACACATGGATGCATTACATTATTTAACGCTTTCATTTATACTGAAATCATAAGAAGTGTCAACCTGATTAAGTTTGTTACAGGGAAGTCAGGGGGCCTTTACTAACGGTGATGAGGTGGATGTGGATATGAACACTACTGAAATAAAGAAACGTTTTATCGACAAATATGGTGAAAGCAGCCATGAGCTGCGGATATTTCATGCTCCCGGGCGTGTTAATCTGATTGGGGAGCATATCGACTACAACGGTGGTTATGTACTCCCGGCTGCACTGGAATTCGGTACGACGCTGATTCTTCGTGTGCGTAATGATGATGAAATTCATTTTGCTTCGACGAACCTTTCCTATGAAGCATCTATCCCACGTGGAAAAATAGGTAAAAGTAAAACTGATGAGTGGGTGGACTATCCGGTCGGTGTGCTGGTGGAGCTGGCTGAAAAGGGAGTGTATCCGTCTAGCGGATACGACCTGCTCTATCATGGAGAAATACCGAATGGTGCCGGATTATCCTCCTCTGCCTCTATTGAGGTTGTAACGGGATACGCGTTCCTCACTACCGAAAAACAGGAAACGAACACAGTCGAAATTGCTTTATTGTCCCAGCGGGCAGAAAACAATTACGTTGGTGTCAATTGCGGTATTATGGATCAGTTCGCTGTAGCGAACGGTGCGGCTGATCATGCCATTCTGCTGATGTGCGATACGCTGGAATATCGTAAGGTGCCATTCCGTACCGATGCCTATAAGCTGGTGATCGGCAACACGAATAAGCGCCGCGGGCTGGTGGATTCAGCCTATAACGAGCGCCGTAGCCAATGTGCCGAAGCACTGTCCATTTTGCAGCAGCAGGAGCCGACGCTGGAATACCTCGCTCAGCTGGATGAGGCCCGTTTAGGTGAGCTCCAGCATTATATTGCGGATGAAACGGTACGACGCCGGGCACAGCATGTGGTAGAGGAAAACGCTCGCGTGCTGGCCTCTGTCGATGCTCTTGCGGCGAATGATCTCGAAGCTTTTGGGCAATTGATGAACGCTTCGCATGATTCATTGCGCGATTTGTATGAGGTTAGCTGCACGGAGCTGGATGTGATGGTCGAGGAAGCACGGCGCATTCCTGGCACGCTGGGTGCGCGTATGACGGGAGCCGGATTTGGGGGCTGTACGGTTTCACTTGTCCATGAGGACGATGTGGAACGGTTTGTGAAGGAAGTCGGCGAAGCTTATCAGACCCGGACAGGGCTGGAAGCCAGCTTTTATGTATGTAAGGCGGGAGACGGAGTTAAAGAACAGAAGGAGGACGAATAACATGGCCATTTTAGTAACAGGCGGAGCTGGATATATCGGTTCACATACGGTAGCAGAGCTGTTGGATCGGGGAGAAGAAGTTGTGGTGCTGGACAATTTGCAGACCGGGCACAAGGCAGCACTGCTCGGAGGCAAGCTGTATGAAGGTGATCTGAGAGATAAAGAACTGCTGTCCAGACTGTTTTCCGAAAACAGTATCGACGCAGTTATCCATTTTGCAGCCAACTCGCTGGTCGGGGAAAGTATGCAAAATCCGGGTAAATATTATGACAACAACGTATTCGGCGCGTTGAGCTTGCTGGAGGCCATGAAGGATGCCGGTGTGAGCAGGATCGTATTTTCCTCCACTGCGGCTACCTATGGCGAACCGGAAAAGGTGCCGATTGAAGAGGGCGACCGTACGGAGCCAACGAATGTATATGGTGAAACAAAGCTGATGATGGAGCGTATGATGTCGTGGTTTGATAAAGTATTGGGCATCAAATATGTGTCCTTGCGGTACTTTAATGCGGCCGGTGCGCATGAGAGCGGCAAAATCGGTGAGGATCATCGTCCGGAAAGTCATCTGATTCCGCTGGTACTCCAGACAGCACTGAAACAGCGCCCACACATCGCGGTGTTTGGTGAGGATTATGCCACGCCAGATGGAACGTGCATCCGGGATTATATTCACGTGAGCGATCTGGCGGATGCCCATGTGCGTGCAGTAAATTATTTGCGTGAAGGTCATGACAGCAACGTGTTTAATCTGGGCAACGGACAGGGCTTCTCGGTGAAGGAAGTTATCGAGACGGCACGCAAGGTCACCGGACTCGACATTCCGGTGGTTACAGAGCCACGGCGCTCGGGTGATCCGGCAGTATTGGTTGCCTCTTCTGAAAAGGCACGTTCGGTGCTGGGCTGGAGTCCGGCGCGTACCCAACTGGAGGACATTATTTGCGGAGCTTGGGGCTGGCATCAGTCGCACCTTCAGGGCTACGGCGACGAATAGACGGGAGACGATGACATGATGAGCAAGAGTCAATCCGCAGATAGAGGTCAAGGCCGGGAACATTCCCGGCATGCGGCCCATGACATCGATGAAACTGTACAGCAAGCCGCTCTGTATGCGATTGAGCAACTGGCTGCATTCGCACAAAACCGGGGATTGATCGGTCTGCAAGATACAGATTACAGCCGTAATCTGCTGCTGGAGCAGTTCGGGTTTTCGGAGCCTTATTCCGGCGAGGAGGCAGGGGGCATCACAGCCCCCGAGGTTCTCCAGCCTGTGCTTAATGTATTGATTGATTATGGATATGCGATTGGACTTATATCGGAAAACACAGATACGTACCGTGATTTGCTGGATTCCAAAATCATGGGCCTGCTGATGGCAAGACCGTCTGAAGTCATCCGTGACTTTCATCAAACGGAGGCTGAACGTGGCATAGAGGCAGCGACAGATGCATTTTATCAACTGTCCATCGACTCGAATTACATCCGAATGGACCGCGTTGCCAGCAATGTGTACTGGAATCAGCCGACACCTTACGGAGATATGGAAATCACGATTAATCTGTCCAAGCCGGAGAAAAGTCCAAAGGAAATCGCAATGGCGAAGCTTCTTCCGCCGCCAGTTTATCCAAAATGTCAATTATGCCGTGAAAACGTTGGGTATGCCGGAAGGGTGAATCATCCGTCCCGCCAAAACCTGCGCATCATTCCGTTGGAATTGAACGGGGAACCGTGGTTTTTTCAATATTCGCCCTATGTGTACTACAACGAGCATTGTATTGTGTTCCATCACGATCATGTGCCGATGAAGCTTACGAAGGATACGCTGCGGCGGTTGCTGGCATTTACGAAAGCGTTCCCGCACTATTTTATCGGTTCCAATGCCGATCTGCCGATTGTCGGAGGATCTATTCTGACTCACGATCACTTTCAAGGTGGACGTCATACGTTCCCGATTGAAAAAGCAGGCGTGGACGTTGTATATCGCAATGAAGCCTTCCCGCAAGTCACAGCAGGGATTGTGAACTGGCCGATGTCAGTGATCCGCTTTACTTCAACGGATGGCGAAGCGTTGCTGGAGGCGGGGAATGCTGCATTTGAAGCCTGGAAGACTTACAGCGATCCCGCAGCCGATGTCCTCTCTCATACGGAGCAGGACGGAGAAGCGGTGCCGCATAATACGGTGACACCGATTGTACGCCGGGATACGGAAGGAAGGTACCAGATGGATCTGGTGCTGCGCAACAACCGGACGAGTGATGAGTACCCGGAAGGTATTTTTCATCCTCATCGCGAGATGCATCATATCAAGAAGGAAAATATCGGTCTGATCGAGGTTATGGGACTTGCGATTTTGCCGGGGCGGCTTAAGGATGAACTGGATGGTATTGCAGATATTTTATGCGGTAACGACGAGCTGGCTATAGCTATGCAGCAGGAAGGGCATCCGCTATTCAAGCATGCGGACTGGATTTACCAGTTGAACACCCGATTTGGTCGTCTGCCTGACAAGGAGACGGCTGTTCGCACTGTACAAAATGAAGTTGGACTGAAGTTCAGTGAAATTTTGGAGCATGCAGGAGTGTACAAGCGTGATTCGGAAGGTCAGCAAGCGTTTGGACGTTTTATAAAGCAACTGGGTTATACAACAGGGGAATAAAATAATTGCAGGCAGCGCATAATACAGTGCGAGAACCCTCCCAAGATATGACATGGAATCATGCTCCTTAAGGAACATGGTTTTTTTTCTGAAAAAGAAGCAAATTTGTTTCCTGTAACTGAGAAGGTTATAATAGAGTAGTTTCTTAACATTAAACTTTGAAAAATATTGGAGGCGAACGTTTGCGATGAAAGCATTCGAATTTTATAATCCTACTCAATTGATCTTCGGTAAAGGGCAATTAGAGGCTCTCAAGCGTGAAGTTCCTAAATACGGTAAACGTGTACTGCTTGTATATGGCGGCGGCAGTATTAAGCGCAGCGGCTTGTATGATAATGTAATAAGTCTGCTTAAAGAGATTGGAGCAGAGGTAACGGAACTGGCAGGTGTAGAACCAAATCCTCGCTTGTCCACAGTACATAAAGGCGTGGAATTGTGTAAAACACATCAAATCGACCTCGTACTGGCTGTTGGCGGCGGTAGTGTGCTGGATTGCTCCAAAGCGATTGCTGTCGGGGCGAAATATGATGGCGATATGTGGGATTTTGCAGAGCGTAAAGCGGCTCCACAGGCAGCATTGCCTTTAGGTACAGTTCTGACGATGGCAGCTACCGGTTCCGAAATGAACGCAGGTTCTGTCATTACGAACGAAGAAACACAGGAAAAACTGGGCTGGGGCAGCGTATTTGCGTTCCCTGCGTTTTCCATTCTTGATCCGGTGAACACGTATTCTCTGCCACAAAATCAAACGGTGTACGGAATCGTGGATATGATGTCACATACGCTGGAGCATTACTTCCATCTGGAATCTAACACTCCGGTTCAGCTTGGCTGGTGTGAAACGATTTTGCGTACAGTTATGGATGCGGCTCCGGGCCTGGTCAACGATCTGGAGAACTACGAGCTGCGTGAAACGATGATGTACTGTGGTACGATGGCGCTGAACGGCTTCCTGAATATGGGGCTGACAGGTGACTGGGCGACTCATAATATCGAGCATGCGGTGTCTGCTGTTTATGATATTCCACATGGCGGAGGACTGGCGATTTTGTTCCCGAACTGGATGAAGCACAATCTGCATGTGAAGCCTGAACGCTTCAAGCAACTGGCTGTGAATGTGTTCCATGTAAACCCGGAAGGCAAGAGTGATGAAGAAGTAGCGCTCGAAGGTATTCAGGCGTTGCGTGATTTCTGGAACTCGATTGGTGCGCCAAGCCGTCTGGCTGATTACGACATTGACGGTTCCAAAATCGACGTTATGGCTGATAAAGCTGTGAAATTCGGATCCTTTGGCGGATTTAACAAGCTGAATCGCGAAGATGTAGTGGAAATTTACAAAGCATCTCTGTAATCCAGTCATTCAGTCATTGGATAATTGTAAGCACGTTTGTACGTCATTAGACGTATGGACGTGCTTTTTTGGGTTTGATTTGGAATTTTAGAGGAAAATTTTGAAACTTTTTAAGGTTGAATACGTAAACATAGTTATAGGCTGGAAACCAGACTGAAAAGGGACATGGAAGGAGGAGCCGCATGGAAACTATATTTTGGTGGTTATTGGCAGGGGGCGCCATCTTTACCGTGGTCAGTGTGTTGATCGGGGATGTACTCGGTGGTTGGCTGGATGGATTGGAGCTTCCCGGCCTCGATTGGTTCAGACCCGTCGTTTTACTTGGAGCGATGACCGCTTTTGGCGGGGCGGGTGTGTTGCTGACGAAATATACCGGGTTGAGCATGAGCCGGGTTGTTCTGCTTGCCCTTGCGATTGCGTTTGTGATCGGAGTGCTCGTATTTTTTGCGTTTATCAAGCCAATGGCGAACTCGGAGGTATCCAGCGGCTTCTCGATGCGTGAGCTGACTGGCAGAATCGGTGAGGTCACCGTCCCGGTACCTGAGGTTGGTTACGGGGAGGTTATGATCCGCTTGGGTGCAGGCAACACCATACATACAGCATCGAGCTTTGATCACAAACCGCTGGCTGCGGGAACCCGTATCGTCGTGGTTGAGGTCGCAGAGGGTGTCGTCCGCGTAGCGTATCTGGACACATAGACGACGCATTCGCTTAACTTGAAGGGAGCGTGAACGGGAGTGTCAAGCTTGCAGGATATTGTGTTGGTCCCGGGGATTGTCGTTATCGTTATCGTCATATTAGGGATCGCCTTTTGGGCCCGTTACAAAACGGTAGGACCGGATGAAGGGATGATCGTGACGGGTTCATTTTTGGGAAATAAAAATATTTCCGAGGATGATTCCGGTCGCAAAATCAAAATTGTGCGCGGCGGTGGCGCCTTTATATGGCCTATTTTTCAGCAGTCCGAATTTATTTCTTTATTGTCCCACAAGCTGGATGTAACAACACCGGAAGTGTATACGGAGCAAGGAGTTCCCGTGATTGCGGACGGTGTGGCAATCATCAAGGTAGGCAGTTCCATTGAAGATGTAGCAACAGCAGCGGAGCAGTTCATCGGGAAGCCGCTGGAGGCCCTCAGGGGAGAGGCTCAGGAAGTGCTGGAGGGCCATTTACGTGCGATCCTCGGCTCGATGACGGTGGAGGAAGTATATCGTAATCGGGATCGCTTTGCACAGGAAGTACAGGGCGTGGCGGCTCGCGATCTGAAAAAGATGGGGCTGCAAATTGTCTCGTTCACGATTAAAGATGTGCGTGATAAGCACGGATATCTGGATGCGCTAGGTAAGCCGAGAATTGCCGCTGTGAAACGGGATGCAGAAATTGCCGAAGCTGAGGCGGTAAGGGATGCCCGGATTCAAAAGGCGCGTGCGGAACAGGAGGGCCAGAAGGCTGAACTTTTGCGTGATACAAACATTGCCGAGGCAGCCAAGGAGAAGGAACTGAAAGTGGCTTCGTTTAAAAAGGAGCAGGATACAGCCAAGGCGGAAGCCGATCAGGCTTATCACATTCAGGAGGCTCGTGCCAAGCAGACTGCTGTCGAAGAGCAGATGAAGGTCGAGCTGGTGCGCAAGGAGCGAGAAATTGATCTTCAAACCAAGGAAATTCAGGTACGTGAAAAGCAATATGATGCGGAAGTGAAGAAGAAGGCGGAAGCCGATCGGTATGCGGTAGAGCAAGCCGCGGAGGCGGATAAATCGCGTAAGATGCGTGAGGCGGAATCGTTGCAATACTCGATTGAGACACAGGCTAAAGCGTCAGCTGAACAAAAACGGCTGAATGGGCAAGCAGAAGCGGATGCGGAACGCGCCAAAGGTACGGCGGATGCTGATGTCATCCGTTTACGTGGTCTGGCGGAGGCCGAGGCCAAGGAAAAGCTGGCGGAGGCGTTCCAGAAATTTGGCGAGGCAGCCGTACTCGATATTATCGTGAAAATGCTGCCTGAGCTGGCCGGACGGATTGCCGAGCCGATTGCGTCCATTGATAAATTAACGGTTGTGGATACAGGCAAGGGAGAAGGAGCAGCGCGTGTCAGCAATTATGTCACAGAGCTAATGGCTACGGCTCCAGAGATGCTCAAGAGTGTGTCCGGTATTGATGTGGAGCAGTTAATTAAGGGGCTGACCACGGGGAAAAAGGGCCTTCATTCCGCACCGTCCTCCGGTGAAACGGATAAGCTGCACATTCATGCCCCGGTTGAGGTTGCGCCGCGGGATAAAGAATAGCCGTAGGGCTTTCAGGAGCGGATACCCCTTAACAGAAAGAACGCTTTTCATCACAGGTTTTCCCGGTTATTGTGATGAAAAGCGTTTTCTTTTTATTGACCTTTAGCGAAATATTTGGTACTTTAACGTGGATTCCTCTGAGCTTCATGCTCTAATTCTTAGGATCAAGGTTCAGATAAAAAGAGGTGCGGATGTGAGCAGCCTACAAGTGGCGAAAGCGCTGAATAACAATGTGATTATCGGGATGCATCCCGAGCATGATGAGGTTGTTGTGATTGGAAAAGGAATCGGTTTCAATCGCAAAAACGGCGATCTTATACCGTTGGATTCAGTTGAAAAATTATTTATATTAAAAAGCCATGAGGAGCAGGAGCAATACAAGCGATTGCTTCCCGAGCTGGATGAAAAACTCATTGAGGTCATTGGTGAGGTGCTTCACCATGTTCAGCTTCAAGCGAAGAAGCCTCTGAATGAGCACATATTGATTGCTTTAACCGATCACATCGCCTTTTCCATTAATCGTCAGAAACAGGGCATTACGATCCATAATCCGTTTTTGTATGAAACGAGAGAAATATACCCTCAGGAATACAAGATGGCTGAACAGGCAGTCTCTTTAATCAAGGACAAGATGGGTGTGGATCTGGGAGAAGATGAAATCGGATTCGTAGCCTTGCATATTTACAGTGCCATGACGAATCAGCATATTTCCGAGGTCAGGAAGGATTCCCGATTGATTGCTGATATGGTACAGGTAGTAGAGACTACGCTGGAATATCGCATTCCTCTCCAATCCCTGGATTACTCACGTTTGTTGACTCATCTGAGGTTTGCGATTGAACGTGTACGTCGGGGAGAGATTGTGCAGGAGATTTACCGATTGGACAAGCTGTTGAATGAAGAGTATCCGGAAATGTATATGTTAGCCTGGAAACTTACGAAGATTATGGAGAAAAGGCTTCGCAAATCCGTATATCCGGCTGAGGTTAGCTATTTGACGATGCATTTACAGCGGTTGTCCCAACGTAAAGAGCAGGGAGAGCAACGTTAGAACAGCTAGAATCGAAAAAAGTATTGCCTCACTTTTGGCAGAATGCTATAATAAATTTTGTAATGAGCAAGACAACAAATGAATATCTAACGTGTTACTGATTCGATCAGGCATGAGTTGTTTTAAGTTATGATTGTTTACAGCCTACCGGGGTAAGCTATATCCCAAGGTTGTGTTCAAACATACTTAATTCGGCTCATGCCTTTTTTGTTGTTTTGCCTCTGTATTCTAATTTTCAGAGAAGGAAGTGGAACGTATGTTTAAAAAGCTTTTCGGTGTTTTACAGCGTGTCGGCAAAGCTTTAATGCTTCCTGTAGCCATTTTGCCGGCAGCGGGACTTTTATTAGGAATCGGCAACATGTTGGTCAATCCCGATTTTCTCCAGTACATTCCGGCATTAAATGCGGGCTGGGTTCAATCGGTAGCGACGATCATGATGAACGCCGGACAAATTGTTTTTGATAATCTGGCACTGTTGTTTGCAGTCGGCGTAGCCGTCGGTCTGGCAGGCGGTGAAGGCGTAGCAGGATTGGCTGCGATCATCGGTTATCTCGTTATGAATATTACATTGGGTACAGCTGTAGGTGTTACACCGGGTCTGATTGCTCAAAAAATACCGGGCTATGCGAACGTGTTGGGGATTCCAACGCTGCAAACCGGGGTGTTCGGCGGGATTATCATCGGTATACTGGCCGCGGCCATGTACAATCGCTTTTTCAAAATCGAGCTTCCTTCGTATCTGGGCTTTTTCGCGGGTAAGCGCTTCGTTCCGATTGTAACGGCAGTATCTTCATTGCTAATCGGACTATTGCTGGTCATTGTGTGGCCTCCCGTACAGCAAGGACTGAACGTTGTATCACACTTTATGGTTGACTCCAATCCGACGCTGGCAGCTTTCATATTTGGGGTGATTGAACGCTCGCTCATTCCTTTCGGATTGCATCACATCTGGTATTCACCGTTCTGGTTTGAGTTCGGCGAATACGTGAACAAAGCCGGTCAAACGATTCATGGTGACCAGCAAATCTTCTTTAACCAGCTTCGCGATGGAGTTGCTTTGACAGCAAGTACGTTCCAGGTTGGTAAGTTCCCATTCATGATGTTCGGTTTGCCAGCCGCAGCGCTAGCGATGTATCATGAAGCAAGACCGGAACACAAAAAATATGTAGCAGGTATTATGGGTTCAGCAGCTTTGACTTCTTTCCTGACAGGGATTACGGAGCCACTGGAATTTTCCTTCCTGTTCGTAGCTCCATTGCTGTTCGCAGTGCACGCTGTGTTTGCAGGTCTGTCGTTCATGACGATGCAAATTTTGAATGTTAAAATCGGTATGACCTTCTCCGGCGGATTTATCGACTTCCTGATTTTCGGGATTATTCCGAATCGTACGCCTTGGTGGTACGTCATCATCGTCGGTCTGATTTTGGCGGTTATTTACTACTTCGGATTCCGATTCATCATACGGAAGTTTAACCTGAAGACACCAGGGCGTGAAGAAGCTACAGAAAATGTTGAAGGGGCCGCAGTCGGTACCACAGACGAGCTTCCAGGCAATATTTTGGCAGCTTTCGGCGGGGCGTCCAATATCAAGCATTTAGATGCTTGTATCACACGTCTTCGTATTGAAGTTAACGAGAAGTCCAACGTTGACAAGGCTCGCCTCAAACAGCTTGGCGCAGCGGGTGTACTCGAAGTCGGCAACAACGTACAAGCCATTTTCGGTACACGTTCCGACACGATTAAAACGCAAATGGCTGATATTATGGCGGGACGCACACCTGCTCCGGCTCCGGCCTCGGCTCAACCTGCTCCGCAAGAAGAGAAGAAAGCTGGCGAACAAAAACAGACCATCATTGTTGAAGATATCGTGATGCCTGTTAACGGAGAATTGGTTGATATTTCGACTGTTCCTGATCCGGTATTTGCAGAACGTATGACAGGAGACGGCTTTGCTGTCGTGCCAAATGATGGAACGATTGTGTCGCCTGTATATGGTAAAGTATTCAATGTATTCCCAAGCAAGCATGCCATTGGTATCCAATCTGACGGCGGTAAGGAAGTACTTGTTCATATCGGGGTGAACACAGTAAAGCTTAAAGGCCAAGGATTTGACGTTTTGGTGAACGAAGGCGATCTTGTGTCAGCCGGTCAACCGATTATGAAAGTAGACCTGGAATACGTGAAGCTTAACGCAAAATCCATCATCTCACCAGTCATTTTTACCAACCTTCCAGAAGGCTCTTCGGTAACTTTAAACAAAACTGGAGTATTGAAGGCTGGCGAAGATGGTATAATTACGATAAAATAAACTCTATGTGTTTCGGATTCGTGATGAGGCGGCTTAGGTCGCCTCACATCGACCCGGTTTCACTACACGTATACTGCGTGTAAACAAATATTATCCATTAGGAAAGTGGGAGGAACAATTATGCAAACAACTTTTAGAATTACAGATGAAGACGGTATCCATGCACGTCCTGCAACAGCGCTGGTAAATACAGCTAACAAATTCAGCGGTGCTGAATCTTTTGCCGAAGCTAACGGTAAAAAAGTAACTTTGAAATCCATTCTGGGTGTATTGTCTCTTGGTCTGGAACAAGGCGATACCATCAACATCATCTGTGAAGGCGCTGAAGCTGCTGACGCTCTGAAAGCTCTTGAAAATGTAATCGTTAACGAAGGGCTGGGCGAAATTCATGCTTAAAATTTCCGGGATTGCCGCTTCGGCAGGCATCGCCATTGCCCGGGCGTTTATCTTGGAGCATCCGAATTACGCTGTAGAGAGACGCGCGGTTGGTGATGCTGAAGCTGAAATTGCAAGATTGGATGCGGCTTTAGTAGAATCTCAAACCGAATTGGAAGCGATTAAGGAGAAAACTTTACAGGAGCTGGGCGAGAAAAAAGCAGAAATTTTTGCTTCTCACCTGTTGATCCTGAATGATCCTGAACTGATCGATCCAGTTAAAGCTAAGATCAGAGACGAGCAGCTTAATGCTGACTATGCTCTGAACGAAGTAGCTTCACAGTTTATTTCCATGTTCGAAAACATGAAAAGTGCTTATTTGCAAGAACGCGCATCGGACATGCGTGATGTAACCAAGCGGATCCTGAATCACCTGCTTGGTGTTCATTTTGTCAGTCCTGCAGAAATTGCCGAAGAAACGATTGTACTTGCAGAAGATTTGACACCTTCCGACACAGCTCAGCTGAATCGCGAATTTGTTAAAGGCTTTGCAACCAACATCGGCGGACGTACTTCGCACTCGGCTATTATGGCTCGTTCACTTGAAATTCCTGCGGTTGTAGGAACTAAAAATATACTGTCCCAAGCTAAAAGCGGCGATTTGATTATCGTCGACGGTCTGGATGGTCACGTATTCGTGAACCCTTCCGAAGAGATCGTTGCTGAATACCGGGCTAAACAGGTGGCATACGACAAGCAACGCGAAGAGTGGCGGAAGCTGCGCGGCGAAGCTACGGTTTCCGTCGATGGTGTGCACGTCGAACTGGCAGCCAATATCGGTACGCCTAACGATGTAGCTGGTGTACTGGATAACGGTGGCGAAGGCGTCGGCCTGTATCGTACTGAATTCTTGTACATGGGACGCGATAAGCTTCCATCCGAAGAAGTACAATACACAGCATACAAAACCGTTCTGGAAAGAATGGAAGGCAAACCAGTTGTAGTCCGCACGTTGGACATCGGTGGCGACAAAGAGCTTCCTTATCTGGATCTGCCGAAGGAAATGAATCCGTTCCTCGGATTCCGTGCTATTCGTCTGTGTCTGGACCGTCAGGACATTTTCCGTACTCAATTGCGTGCTTTGCTGCGGGCAAGTGTACATGGTAACCTGCGGGTCATGTTCCCGATGATTGCTACGCTAAACGAATTCCGTGAATCCAAAGCTGTGTTGCTGGAGGAAAAGGAAAAGTTGGTAGCCGAGGGTGTAGCCGTATCTGAAGAAATTCAGTTGGGCATCATGGTAGAAATTCCTTCTACAGCGGTATTGGCTGACCAATTCGCGAAAGAGGTTGATTTCTTCAGTATCGGTACGAACGATCTGATTCAGTACACGATGGCAGCGGATCGCATGAACGAACGGGTATCTTATTTGTATCAACCATATAACCCATCCATTTTGCGTCTGGTGAAAATGGTTATTGATGCCGCTCACCGTGAAGGACGTTGGGTTGGTATGTGCGGTGAAATGGCAGGGGATACAACAGCAATTCCATTGCTGCTGGGTCTGGGACTCGATGAGTTCAGCATGAGTGCCACTTCCATTCTGCCAGCACGCAGTCAAATTTCGAAATTGTCCCGCGCGGACATGGAGAAACTGGCTGCAAAAGCTTTGGACATGCAAACAGCCGAGCAGGTTGTTGAATTGGTTCAAAGCATTGAAGGCTAAGGAAGGGTATCACATTTTCAAGGTATATCTTTTTCCAACA
Source organism: Paenibacillus sp. RC73 (assembly GCF_044908085.1). Lineage (NCBI taxonomy): Bacteria > Bacillati > Bacillota > Bacilli > Caryophanales > Paenibacillaceae > Paenibacillus > Paenibacillus sp. RC73. Next base: position 166,604 of record NZ_JBIYCV010000008.1, on the reverse strand, counting down.
AAAATTGCTGTTTACATACAGCGGCCGGTATCTAACAGATACCGGCCTTTTTGTATGCCCCAAATTGGAGTTTGCTTTTAGCTGCATGAGCAATTCAATATAGGCTTGCGAGCTGCAGTTGCTTCGTCCAGTCGCGTGACTGGAGTGGTATATGGAGCATTCAGCACCAATTCAGGCGTTTCCTCCGCTTCCCGCGCAATTTGGATCATGGTGTCAATGAAGGCATCAAGCGTCTCTTTGCTTTCCGTTTCTGTCGGCTCGATCATGATACATTCCTCTACATTCAGCGGGAAATAAATCGTAGGCGGATGGTAGCCGAAATCGAGCAATCGCTTGGCAACATCAAGTGTACGCACTCCGAATTTCTTTAAGCCCCGTCCGGACATCACAAATTCGTGTTTGCAATAGCCTGGATAAGGGATGTCAAAATGCGGAGCCAGCCGATGCATCATATAATTGGCATTAAGTACGGCACATTCGGATACCCGCTTCAAGCCGTCAGGGCCATAGCTGCGGATATAGGCATAGGCACGGACGAGAATACCGAAGTTTCCGTAAAAGGCTTTGACCCGTCCGATGGAATCGCCCTGTTCTCGGTCCCAGTGGTACGTGCCCTGTGGATCACGCACGACAAGCGGCTTGGGCAAATACGGAATGAGCCGCTGCTTTACCCCCACAGGTCCCGCGCCGGGTCCGCCTCCGCCATGTGGGGTACTCATCGTTTTGTGCAAATTGAGATGCACCACGTCAAAGCCCATATCCCCGGGGCGGGTGATCCCCATAATGGCGTTGGAGTTCGCGCCATCATAGTAGAGCAGGCCACCCGCTTCATGCACAATCGCGGCAATGTCAGCGATTTGCTTCTCGAACAGCCCGAGCGTGTTCGGGTTGGTCAGCATAAGCGCAGCGGTGTCGTTGCCCACGGCTTGACGCAGCGCGTCCAGATCCACCAGCCCCTGCGGTGTGGAGGGGAGGGTGACCGTTTCGAAGCCTGCCACAGTGGCGCTGGCGGGGTTCGTTCCGTGCGAGGAATCCGGCACGAGCACCTTGGTACGCCGCTCACCACGCGCTTCGTGGTAGGAGCGGATCATCATCAGCCCGGTCCATTCGCCATGGGCGCCCGCGGCGGGCTGAAGGGTGACGGCATCCATGCCGGTTAACGCGGCCAGATCGTTTTGAAGCGTATGGAGCAGCGCCATGGCCCCCTGGATGCTGTCCTCCGGCTGGTACGGATGGATTTTGGCGAAGCCTGCATAACGGGCGACATCCTCATTCACCTTGGGGTTGTATTTCATCGTACAGGAGCCGAGCGGATAAAATCCGTTGTCCACGCCAAAATTACGCCGTGACAGTGCAGTATAATGTCGAATAACGTCTACTTCGTATACCTCGGGCAATGCCGCAAGCTCGCTGCGCTGCGCATAATCCGGCAAAAGCTCTGCCACCGGACGCCGGGGAACATCGCATTCAGGCAGGGAATAGGCGATACGGCCCGGTCTGCTCAATTCAAAAATGAGCGCCTGCTCATGCTTTTTCATCTGATTCCGACTGGATTCGACTTCTGGATTCGGTGTACCCTGATCTTGTCCTGTAGTATGCGTCATAGCAATCCCCCCAAGGTATGCACGAATTGATCGATCTCTTCCTTTGTTCGTTGCTCTGTCACGGCAATCAGCAAGTGACCTGCATATTCCTCATAATCTCGCCCTAAATCGTAGCCGCCGATAAATCCGGCAGCAAGCAATCCGGCTTGCAGTTTATTCATATCGGTACCCTCAGGTAACCGCAGGGCAAACTCGTTAAAGGTGGGTGCAGTAAAGGAGGCAGTCACGCCCTTCAAGCCGAGTAGTTGCTCCAATGCGTAGCGGCTTTTGTGCAGGTTTAGCTCGGCTACTTCCGCGATGCCCTGTCTACCCATGACGGACAAATACACAGAGGCAGATAAAGCGAGCAGTGCCTGATTGGAGCATATGTTAGAGGTGGCCTTTTCCCGACGGATATGCTGCTCCCGTGCCTGCAAGGTCAGCACGAAGCCGCGTTTACCGTTGCGATCTGTGGTCTGGCCCACAATACGGCCGGGGATACGGCGCATATGCGCCTGAGAAACGGCAAAGTAACCACAGGTTGGGCCACCGAGGGAGGAGGAGATGCCAAGCGGCTGCGCGTCTCCTACGACAATATCCGCGTCCTGCTTGCCGGGCGCTTCCAGCAAGCCCAATGCCAGTGGATTGGCACTGACGACCATAAGACCCTTGTGCGCATGGATCAGGTCAGCCATCGGCTTCAGATTTTCCACGGCCCCGAAAAAATTAGGGCTTTGGACCAAAACTGCCGCCGTCTGCTCCGATATGGCCGCCGTTAATGCCTTCACGTCAGTTACACCATCTGCACAGTCGATCTCCACGACATCCAAATCCAGCCCGCGTGCATAGGCAGCCAACACCTGACGTGCCTCCGGATGGACGGTCCGCGATACGATAAGCTGCTTGCGGCGGGTGGCAGCGGCGGCCAATGAGCCCGCTTCTGCCAGCGCAGTCGCTCCATCATACATACTGGCATTGGCTACAGCCATGCCTGTTAATTCGCATATATACGATTGAAATTCGAAGATGGCTTGCAGCTCGCCCTGGCTTACCTCCGGTTGATAAGGAGTGTAGGCCGTATAAAATTCCGAGCGTGAAGTGATATGCTGGATGACGGATGGAATATGATGATCGTAAATCCCTGCGCCGAGAAAGCTGGCGTGCGTGTCAGTATTGGCATTTTGCCCGGCCAGTCCTGATAAGTGGCGGGTTAAGGCTCTTTCGTCTAACCGAGAAGACAGGAGCAGCTCCCCCTTATACCGGATCGCCTCGGGAATATCGCTGAATAAATCGTCGATGGACGATGCGCCGACCACGCGCAGCATTTCAGCTTGATCCTGCTCGGTCATGGGAAGATAGCGGTGTTGTTTCATTGGGTCTGGCTCCTTTCAACCAACAAGATCGTAAAAACGTAAAACGATTAACAAATGATTAATAAACGATTGCCCACTGGGCAGCGGTTAGTAACGGATCACGATAGTTATAGTAAGACGAGCGTTTAAATCAGCGTGGACGTTTATAAAAGGGCGCTGCTACTACCTCGGCGCGCAGGCGCTTGCCACGAATCTCGACCTCCAGCGGTGTGGATAGGGAACTGAAATGACTGTCCACCAGAGCCAAACCCAGATTACGCTTTAAGGTGGGCGACTGGGTTCCCGTTGTGACCTCGCCAATGTGCTGTCCTTCCGCAAAAACGGGATAATGGGCACGCGGGATGCCGCGGTCGAGCATTTCCAGTCCGATCAGCTTGCGGGGAATACCTTGTTCTTTCTGACGTTGCAGGGCCTCTCTCCCGATAAAATCTCCCTTATTCAGCTTGACGAAGAAGCCTAAACCAGCTTCCAGTGGCGAAATGGTAGCGGACAACTCCTGTCCGTACAGCGGTAGCCGCGCCTCGAAGCGCAGCGTATCCCTGGCTCCAAGTCCGGCGGGAACCAGACCATACGGCTCACCGATGCGAAGCAATCCGTCCCACACTGCCGGTGCATCCGCCGTGGGCACATAAAATTCAAAGCCGTCTTCCCCCGTGTATCCGGTGCGGGAGACGAGCGCTTTTGCCCCGAACAATTGCACATCCTCATTGAATCGGAAGGATGCCAGCTTCGTAATGTCCGTGTCTGTCACGGCTGCGGCAATACGCGCAGCTTCAGGTCCTTGCAATGCCAGCAGTGCTACCGCATCTGATACGTTTTCCAGATGAACGGATGCAGGAGCATGGCGAAGCAACCAATCCCAATCTTTGTCGATATTCGAGGCGTTCACAACGAGCATGTAACGCTCCGGCCCTTTGCGGTAAACAAGCAGGTCGTCTACTACACCTCCATCCGGGTAACACAGCAGCGAATATTGGGCCTGGCCCGGCTCCAATTGGCTGACATCGTTCGTCGTCACCTGTTGCAGAAATGCTTCGGCTTCCTGGCCCTCGACCAGGAATTCACCCATATGCGATACATCGAACAATCCCGCACGTTGTCGGACAGCCTCATGCTCCTTTTGAATGCCGCTGAACTGTACAGGCAGCTCCCAGCCGCCAAAATCAATGCAACGAACCCCCGGCAGCGTGCCGTAGGAGGAATACAGCGACGTTTTTCGCAAGTTAGTCATTTTTTCACTCCTATCCAGTGTGATCAGCTAAACAAAAAAGACAGGCTGAAAAAAACGTATGGACGGCAGTCCACACACTTTTCTTCAGCTCTGTCCTTGATACCTGAGAGTTACCCCGGTGTGTACCAGGTTTCCCCTTGGGTGATCCGCCTGTATGGCGAATGCTCTCCAGAGATGCGTCCGGCAGAGGTCCTTTTGCCTGAGAGATTCACCTGCGGTGCAGGTTTACTCCTTCGGCGCTGCCCTTGGATCAGCTATACGTCATCCGGCCCTGCCGGTAACAGCTTGATCCGACTCGCTTGCTACCTTGTTTTCACAGGCGGCAACAGCTATGCGAGTTTTGGCAGTCTCTCCCTCCACGTTCATCCGCGTTTACAGTTATCGGGTATTTCTAAAAGCACTTGTTATAACCCATTAATACGCAAATTTATTTGAAATGTCAACAAAAATGTCATCAACATCATTTTATAAAACATTTTATTCATAAATAAGGATATGTAAGCGTTTGTTATATCCTGCCGTATTTTTAGCTAGAACGATATATGGAGAAATGTGAAATATTTTTGTTAGTATTATTGACATGAGAGTTCTTGTTGTCATAATCTTAACCTGTCACAGACGGGTAGGCGAAACGATGTAATCCATATGGAAGCGAGGCGAGCAGGATGAGTGAAGTGAAGCAGCAATTTTGGTACACAGAGGAACATGAGTGGGTTCAGCGCACAGAGGATGGAACGGTACGAATCGGTATTACGGACTTTGCACAGCATCAGCTGGGGGATATCGTTTTTGTGGAGCTGCCTGGGGAGGGAGCAACGATTGAGCAGGGGGCAGAGATCGGTACTATTGAATCGGTAAAGACAGTATCCGACCTGTTCGCTCCGGTGACGGGAACGGTGTTGAAGGTGAATGAAGCGCTGGAAAGTACGCCTGAGCTGGTGAACGAGTCTCCCTATGAAAAAGGCTGGATGATCGAAGTGGAGATTGGAGGAGATGTAGAGGAATCATTAAGCAAGCTGCTGTCTGCGGATCAGTACGAGCAGTTGACTGCCAATGAGTAATAATGGGGCAAAGTAGGTTGGATAACTGAATAAGAGTGGCGTTTGTCCACTCGGTTTTGTATAAAAATAGTCGCGATGATTGGGCATAGCGGCTATTTTTTGCTGTCTTTTTTGGCAAGCGTAATTACGTTCTTTTTCCCTTGTTTGGAGGATATTCCTTGTATAGAAATGGTATAGATGACGCATGGTTTCTCGACTAAATTCTAACGTTTCAGGCCACATTAAGAGGAATTATGCCTAATGATTTCGCGCCTGTTTATCTTAAATTTAAATGTTGTCATCAACGTTCATGACGAAAGTACGTTTTCATTTCGTTGATGAAGATAGCGTTGTCATTTAGTATGAATTTTAAGAAAAGGTAGTGATGCTTATTACCTGGGTATTTTGCAACAATCCCAAGAGCGATTTCAAATCAGCAATAGATAGATCGAAACGGTTTAGTTCGTTTATCTATTGTACTTTCGAGCGTTGGGAATCGAATGATGCAAAATACTGACCTATAAGGAGGATATGAATATGAGCACAGTGGACGCAAAGTCCAATTCAAACGGAGGCGCTCGCGTTGCCGTACAGCGTTTCGGTCGTTTTCTCAGCGGTATGGTTATGCCCAATATGGGGGCCTTTATCGCGTGGGGATTGATCACGGCACTCTTTATTCCGACCGGATGGTTCCCGAATGAGGGTTTTGCACAACTGGTTGATCCGATGAAAAATTATTTGCTGCCGCTGCTGATCGGTTATACGGGTGGCACAATGATTCACGGACAGCGCGGAGGTGTGATCGGGGCCATTATGACGATGGGTGTCATTGTCGGGGCGGACATTCCGATGTTCCTCGGCGCGATGGTAGCGGGTCCGCTGGCTGCATGGATATTGAAGAAATTCGACAAAGCGATTGACGGCAAAGTTAAATCAGGCTTTGAAATGCTGGTCAATAACTTCTCGGCAGGGATTATCGGGGCGATTTTAGCGCTGCTTGCTCATGTGGCAATCGGACCGTTTGTACAAATTATCAGTCAAGTGTTGTCAGCAGGGGTACAGTTCCTCGTGAACGCAGGGCTTTTGCCGCTCGTCAACCTCATTATTGAGCCCGGAAAAGTATTATTTCTAAACAACGCACTGAACCACGGAGTATTGAGTCCGATTGCGCTGGAGGAGGCTTCAAGAACAGGCAAATCCGTTTTGTTCATGCTTGAATCGAACCCTGGACCAGGGCTCGGTATTTTGCTGGCCTACTGCCTGTTTGGTAAAGGCCCTGCGAAGTCGTCGGCTCCCGGCGCGGTTATCATTCACTTTTTCGGCGGGATTCATGAAATTTATTTCCCTTATATTTTGATGAAGCCGATTCTGATTCTTGCTGCTATAGCAGGGGGTGTGGTGGGAACGTTCTGTTTCATGCTGACAGGTGCCGGACTGGTAGCAGCTCCTTCACCGGGTAGTATCATCGCTTATTTCCTGATGACGCCAAAAGGCGGATATTTGCCAATGCTGAGCGGTGTGATTGCTGCTGCGGTCGTATCGTTTGCTGTTGCTGCTGTGTTACTCAAGACAGGTAAGCAAAAAGAAGAGGGGCTTGAGGAAGCGGCATCCCGCATGAAGGATATGAAAACTCAAAGCAAGGCTGCAGGCGAAAATACCACTGTAACGGAAGATAACCGCGAAGCTGATCGGGCTGCGGAGATTGGTGAAGTTCAAACGGTCAAGGATAAATCAGATGTGAACAAGATCGTCTTTTCCTGTGATGCAGGTATGGGCTCAAGCGCTATGGGCGCCTCGATTTTACGCAAAAAAATGAAGCAGGCGGATGTGGATGTCACGGTAACGAACACGGCAATCAGTGAGATTCCGCAGGATGCGGATATTGTTATTACGCAAAAAACGTTGACGGACCGGGCTAAAACGGTGGCTCCAAATGCCGAGCATATTTCTATTGATAATTTCCTGAAGAGTCCTGAATACGAAGCGCTGGTGGAACGTCTGAAATCCGATTCTTAATCCCCTGTAGTAGTCAGGCCGCCTTGTATGCAGTTCGTGTGTTCTGCGGAAGGGATGAGCTTGGGAAGGAACGGTATGCGCTTATGAATATTACGAAACGACAACGTGACATCGTGGAATATCTTCTGGAGCAGTCCCAAGAGGTAACGGCCGGGGAAATTGCCACGAAGATTAATGTCAGCACAAGGACGGTTCACCGGGAACTCAGTGCAGTCGAGCATTGGTTAGCGGCTCATGAGGTAAAGCTGGAGAAAAAATCAGGGATTGGTATCTATGTGGATGCCGACCCGGCTCAGCTTGTATGTCTGCGGGAGCAATTGATGCATACGAAGTCGGACGAATATTCGGCTGAGGAAAGAAAGATCGTGGTTCTCTGTATGCTGCTGGATACACAGGAGCCGATCAAGCTGCTGGCGCTGGCTGCTGATTTGAAGGTCGCAGTAACTACTGTCAGTCATGATCTGGACGAATTGCAAGGCTGGATCGTGGAACGGGGACTCGTGCTTGTGCGCAGACGCGGGTACGGCGTCGAGATTACAGGCCGGGAGACGGACAAAAGACGGGCGATTTCCGAGCTGGCTCTAGAGTATTTGGATGAATCGGATCTGTTTTCCAGCCGGGAGGAGCTTCGTCCTGTGACACGTGTCGCTGACAAGTTGCTGGAGATGATTGGCAGAGAGAACCTGCTGACCGTGGAAAATGCCCTCTGGCAGCCCCATGAGAAATGGCTGAAAAACATGGTGGAAAGCAAATATATGGAGCTGTTGATTCAAATTTGCGTTTCGCTGGCACGTCTGCGGCTCGGATACGTTGTGGATCATCGTCTCTCGTATTCCAAAACAGATTCGGATGAGAATATCATGCTGCGCACAGCTATGGTGGAACGCATATGCACGGAATTGTCAGAGGCGCTGGATATTGATTTTCCAGAGCCGGAACGATCTTATTTCAGACTGCTATTCCGTGATGCCGAGGATCATTCAACCCGGCTGCTGCCGCTGGATGATCTCGTACTGCTGGAGTCGGTTCATGAGTTGATTCGTCGTGTAGAGGAAGAGACAGACACGCCATTGGCAGAGGATCGTGTTCTGCGTGAAGGACTGATTGCCCATATGGCTCCGGTACTCAAACGTTTGAAGGAAGGCAGATCCATCCGTAATCCCCTGCTCCAGCAAATCCGCAAGGATTACGGCAGCTTGTTCGACTCGGTGAAGAAGGCTGCGGCGGGCATGACAGAAATGGAAGTGCCGGATGAAGAGATCGGATTTCTCGTCATGCATTTCGGCGCTTCGCTGGAGCGGCTGCGACAATTGCGGCGGGAGGTGCGGGCCATCGTCGTCTGCACGAGCGGCATTGGATCATCCAGGCTGCTGGCAACAAGGCTCGCCAAGGAGCTGCCACAGATCAAAATCGTGGATAGGGCCTCATGGTACGAGGCGGCGCGGATTCCGAAAGAGGATTATGATCTGATCATTTCGACGGTGGAGCTACCGCTGGAACCGGATCGCTATCTCAAGATCAGCCCGCTGCTGACGCAGGAGGAGAGTGACCGTCTGCGACATTTTATCCAGCATATTACACTCAAGCATCCCAATGATCAGCAGCAGGAGCAGGCCGTCCAGCCCGGTCAGGGCATGGAGTGGCTCACGGGGCTGCGAAAAAGTCTCGAGGAAATTGTACACATTGTACAGCAATTTCAAGTGTATACGCTGGAAAATCAGGGGATGGATATGCGCGCTACCGTACAGGCTATCTGCATGCTGGAGGCGGGGCGGGGGAACGTCACAGAGCCTTCTGGCATTGCTGCACAGCTCATGGAAAGAGAGCGCCAGGGTAGTCAGGTGATCCCTGATACCTCCATAGCTTTGTTTCATACGCGCAGCCACTATATTCGCGAGCCTTCGCTTACGCTGTATAAGCTGGCAGAGCCGCTGCTGGCGGATGCAGGCGAACAGGTAGATTGCGTGCTGCTTATGTTGGGACCTCGCGAGCTGCCGAGAGAAAGCCTGGAGGTATTGAGCGAGATTAGTGCATTACTACTTCGGGAAGACATGGTTACGCTACTGAAACACGGTAGCCGTGAGCATATCGCCAATTATATATCGAGTGAACTGGCTGAATTTTTTCACAGTAAATTAGGGACAGGGAGGAACCTACCGTGAGCATTATGACGATAGACAAAGTAAAAATGAACGCAACCGCCAAAGACAAATATGAGGCGATTCGCATGGCCGGACAAATCCTGCTGGATGCCGGACATATTACAGGTGAGTACATTGACAAGATGCTGGAACGCGAGGAGATCGTGTCTACCTATATCGGGAACGGGTTGGCTATTCCACACGGCACGAAGGAATCCAAGACGTTTATTCAGTCGACAGGCATCTCGATCATTCAGTTCCCGCAAGGTGTAGATTTTGGGGAAGAAAAAGCATATATGGTGATCGGCATCGCAGCACAAGGCGGCGATCATATGGAGATTTTGACGAGTATCGCTGTGGTATGCGCGGAGGAAGAAAACATGGATAAACTCCGCAACGCGGTGACCCCTCAGGAAATTATCGATCTGTTCGAAAGTGAGATGGAGCTATGAGAGCCGTCCACTTTGGAGCAGGAAATATCGGTCGCGGATTTATCGGATTGATTCTATCGCGGGCAGGTTATGAGGTTGTCTTTTCGGATGTTAACGACACTCTTGTATCCGAGTTACGCCGGCGCAAGCAATACACTGTAGAGTTGGCGAATGATACCAAGGATGCGGAGATGGTCACGAATGTAACCGCGATTGATGGCAAAGATGCAGCGGCTGTAGCGGATGCGGTAGACCAAGCTGATCTGGTAACGACCGCAGTGGGTGTCAGCATCCTCAAGCATATTGCAGCAGGCATTGCCGAGGGAATTAAGCGGCGGGTAAAACGCGGGGCAGCGCCGCTACATGTGATCGCCTGCGAAAATGCAATCGGAGGCAGCGCCCAACTGAAAGAGCATGTTTTTGCGCTACTGGATGAGGCGACTCGTGCCAAGGCGGAGGCTTCGGTTTATTTTCCCAATGCTGCTGTAGACCGGATTGTGCCGATCCAGCATCATGAGGACCCGTTGCACGTGCAGGTAGAGCCTTTTTACGAGTGGGTGGTGGATCGATCGCAAATGGCTTCTGACCATAAAGAGATCGAAGGCATCCTTTACGTGCAGGATTTGGAGCCTTACATTGAACGCAAGCTGTTCACGGTGAATACGGGGCATTGCGTGGCGGCCTACCTTGGTTATGCCGCGGGTTATGCTACCATTCAGGAAGCGATGAAGGATGACAAGGTGGTGGATTCGATCCAAGGGGCACTGGAGGAAACAGGGGCGGTGCTTGTGAAGCGCTTCGGTTTGGATCAGGGAGAGCATCAGAAGTACATCTCCAAAATTTTAGATCGCTTCCGCAACCCTAATCTGACAGACGAGGTCACTCGGGTTGGACGTTCACCCTTGCGGAAGCTGTCTCCCAATGACCGTCTTGTACGTCCGGCACTGCAAGCGGAGGAGTATGGCATCTTGACGGATCATCTGGCGCTAGGAATGGCTGCTGCCTGTAAATTTGATATTGCGGAGGACCCTGAGGCAGTCGAGCTTCAGCAGGTGATCCGCAGCGAAGGACTGGGTGTGGCGCTGACACGCTATACATCCATACCCGCAGACCACCCGCTACATCGGCAGGTATTGGAGCAATATGATATTATAAATTCATAAAACAACGTAATATCGCGCGTTATTTTCGATAATCTTCTTGAAGCCAATACATCTACACCAACACCCACAAAAGCGTGTTCTGTAGAGATGTGCTTCAAGAGGATTTTTTTATGCGTGATTTACATCACATAACAACCTGTCTAAATTGTTTATATTGATAATGATTATCATTATCCATCAAATGGATCATCATCATATCTTTTTAGGGAGGATTACAGTGAAACCGATCTATGTTACCTTAGGGTTTCTATTTTTGGCGCTTGGAGTCATTGGCGTGGTGGTACCGTTGCTGCCGACTACGCCGTTTTTGCTGCTGGCAGCCTTTTTCTTTATGCGGGGGTCTGAACGGATTCACCAATGGTTTTCGAATACCTCTTTGTACCATAAGCATCTGGAAAGCTTCGTCCAAACGAGATCGTTGAAGCTGTCCACGAAAATCATGACTCTGGGATTGGCGTCAGCCATGCTCATCACCGGCTTTATTTTAACCCCCCCAGTGTGGGCCAAAGTGATTATCGCGTTGGTCATCCTCTTCAAATATTATTACTTTATATTCCGGGTCGGAACGGTGAGAGGCACTACAGGGGAAACTCCATCCCCAACTCCATCTGTAGCTGCACTTGCTGATACCACGAAGAAAAGGTCTAAAATGGTCGATAGCCGTCTGCTTGGTCTGGTGGAGCATTCCCGAAAGTATATCGTTCTGGGTGTGCTTGTGCAGTGGATCGGTCTTTTAGGCAGTATAGCCGCTGTTTTGTCCATGTCCTTTGTTTTGCAACAGGCATGGACGGGACAAGTTACCCGTAAGCTGATTCTATCTGTGACGGCCATTGTCGTTGCTGCGATTGCAGTCCGATGCTTGTGCAATTATGCAGCCAGTATGCTGTCCTATCGGGCTTCCGTGAATGCCAAAAAAACGCTGCGCTCGCAAATTTACGGCAAGCTGCTGAAGCTGGGGCCAGCGTATACGGATCATACCTCCACATCGGGGGTTATTCAGGTTGCTGTAGAAGGAGTGGAGCAGCTTGAAACCTATTTTGGCAGATACATGCCCCAGTTATTTTACAGTCTGCTTGCACCCGTAACGTTGTTCATCACATTATCCTTTGTCAGCTTCAAGGCTGCCATTATCTTGTTGATCTGCGTTCCGCTGATTCCGGTGTCGATTATAGTCATTATGAGGATGGCTAAAAAGCTGTTTCGAAAATATTGGGGCAGCTATGTCAATCTGGGTCACAGCTTTTTGGAAAATGTACAGGGCCTGACCACGCTTAAAATATACGGGACAGACCAGGAGAAACATCAGGAAATGAACACGGCGGCCGAGGATTTTCGCAAAATGACAATGAAAGTACTGACCATGCAGCTAAACTCGGTGGCAGTCATGGACCTTATTGCATTTGGCGGTGCCGCTGCGGGCGTTCTGGTCGCAGTGAGCGAATATTCTGCTGGTCATATCGGCTTGGCGGGAGCGTTGATCATTGTGCTGCTGTCGGCGGAGTTCTTCATTCCGCTGCGGCTGCTGGGCTCCTACTTTCATATCGCCATGAACGGCATGGCAGCGAGTGACAAAATATTTCAAATTCTGAGTACAGAGGAGCTAGTACAAGGAAAAAAAAGCATCAAGACTACCGATATTCGACTGGATCAGGTGAATTTTGCCTACGACGAAAGGGACACCCTGCGAAATATATCTATGGAAATTCCTCAGGGCAGTTTTGTTTCCATTGTCGGGGAATCTGGCTCTGGTAAAAGTACAGTAGCCGGATTAATCGTTGGTCATCATGAGGGTTATCAAGGAAGTCTGACCGTTGGAGGAACCGAGCTTGCCGCCATTTCAGAAGAAAGCCGTATGCGGCATATGACCTGGATCGGTTTCAACAGCTATATTTTCAAGGGCACGGTCGAAGCTAATTTGAAAATGGGCAATGAGCACGCGAATGAGGAACAGATGCTGGAAGCGTTGCGGCAGGTGAAGCTGTATGACTTTGTTCTCTCACAGGGAGGGCTGGAAGTAGAGCTGGAGGAGCAGGGAGCGAACCTGTCAGGGGGACAACGCCAACGGCTAGCGCTGGCAAGAGCGCTGCTGCATGATAGTAGCGTGTACATTTTTGACGAGGCTACCTCTAACATAGACAGTGAGAGCGAGGCAGGCATTATGGAGGTTATACATGCGCTGGCAGGCAGCAAAACCGTTATTCTCATCGCGCATAGACTGGAAAATGTTGTCCAATCCGACCGCATTTATGTGCTGCGGAACGGCCAAGTGGCAGAGTCCGGCACACATGCTGAACTAATGAGCCAGCAAGGGCATTATGCCGAGATGTATCTCAGCCAACACCAGGTAGAGCAGTTTGTAAAAGGAGGTGCTGTATATGCGTAGACACGGAATGCGGATTATGGCCCAATTACTGGTACTGGCCGGGCCTCTTTTACCCGTTCTGCTCATAACGATCGTTACTGGAGTGCTTGGATTTGCTTGTGCTATTGGCATTATTGTCTATGGAGCCCTTGCCCTGCTTACAGCAACGGGCATCACGACGGGCTACAGCATGACGTTCCTGCTCACGCTCATCGTGGTTTGTGCTGTACTGCGCGGCGTGTTCCGTTATGGCGAGCAAATGAGTGGTCATTATCTCGCATTCAAGCTGCTGGCTGTGCTGCGTGACAAGGTGCTTCAAGCCCTGCGCAGACTGGCGCCAGCCAAGCTCGAAGGCAAGGACAAAGGGAATCTGATCTCGCTGATTACAAGTGATATTGAGCTGCTGGAAGTGTTTTATGCACATACGATAGCGCCTGTTATGATCGGAATCATTACTTCCCTGTTGATGGTATTCTTTATCGGTTCCTATGAACCTGTGTTAGGTTGGCTCGCTGCGCTTGCTTACATAACGGTCGGTCTGTTCATTCCCCTGTTAACGTCGCGTATGGGCAGACGTCAGGGGATGGAATACCGGAGCAGCTTCGGCAAGCTGAGCAGTTATTTCCTGGATAGTCTACGTGGTATGAAGGAAATTGTGCAATACGGGCGCGGGGAACAACGACTGGCGGAGATTAACCGTCGCACGGATCAATTGGATGCCAAGCAGAAGAGCTTGAAGCATCATGAAGGCATCACAAGAGCGATAACGGATGCAGCGGTCGTGGGTTTTTCATTTCTGATGCTACTGGCTGGATTGTATGGCATGTCCAAGGGGCAGGTCAGCTTTACAGGGATGCTTGTTTCCGTCATTGCCCTGTTTAGCTCGTTTGGCCCGGTAGTTGCGCTTAGCAATTTGTCCAACAATCTGCTGCAAACGCTGGCGAGCGGGGAACGCGTGCTGAGTCTGCTGGAGGAAACCCCGGAGGTCGAGGAAAATATCGGGGGAATGAGCGTTGCTTTTTCCGGGGCGAAGGTGGACAGGGTTACTTTTGCATATGATGGTCAGACGGTGCTGGATGATGTAAGTCTCACGATACCGCACAAGCGGATTACAGGTATTCAGGGTAAAAGCGGCTCTGGCAAGTCCACTTTGCTCAAGCTGTTGATGCGGTTCAGGGACCCACAGCAGGGCGGGATATTGCTATCTGGACATGATTTGAAAGAAATCGGAACGAAGCATTTGAGAGGTCTGCAAAGCTATGTGGATCAGGATACGTTCCTGTTTGATGACACGATTGCGGCCAATATTAAAATTGGAAAACCTGATGCTACGCATGAGCAGGTTGTGGAAGCAGCCCGCAGGGCGTCGGTGCATGATTTTATTATGACCTTGCCTCAAGGATATGACAGCCGTGTTGGAGAATTGGGGGACAGGCTGTCCGGTGGTGAACGTCAGCGGCTGGGGCTGGCCAGAGCCTTTGTTCATGATGCTCCGCTCCTGCTGCTCGATGAGCCTACCAGCAATTTGGACAGCCTGAACGAAGCGATTATCTTAAAATCATTAAAGGAACAGCAGCAGGATAAAACGATTGTCCTTGTTTCCCACCGAGGCTCTACCATGCGGATTGCGGACGATATGTTTCAGATGGATAACCGTAGGCTGTCCTGACGTGTGTGAAGGGATAAAGGGAATTATTTATGGTGCTTGAAGGGCTGCTGCTGTAGCCTGTTCATGGTTTTGTCATAAAATGGAGTGTGCGTGTGAAATGAAAGCAGCATCCGTATTTGAAATCATCCAACTTTTCAAGCTTGTCTTATTTTGATAGCCTAGTAGGTGAGGATTTTGCAAGAATCCACAAAGCGACGTGTAATCAGCAATATATAGATCGAAATGATTTTTTCCGTCTATGTATTGTACCTTGGAGCGACTGGAATCGAATTTTGCAAAATCCTGAGGTATACTGACAAGTCGTATACATCATAAATGATGGATGAACAGAGGCTGAAAGCCGATGTAACGAAATGGGTGGTGAACAGGAATGTCTGATTTCAATCAACTCAAGGAGCTTGAGCACACAACATATCCCACATATGAAGGCCATGATTTGGGTCTTACTTATACGCCTGCGGGCAGCATGTTTAAAGTATGGGCACCGACTGCGAAGCAGGTCCATGTAGCGCTGTATGACAACGCTGGATTGTATGACCAGGAAGGTAACGTTCAGGACCATAGCGGTGGCCGGGAATTTCCGATGAGCCGTGATGAGCATGGTGTATGGTCCGTAGAGCTGGAAGGCGACTGGAACAAGTATTATTACATGTACAGGCTGGACGGGGCAGACAGTACCCTTCATTATGCCGCCGATCCTTATGCGACAGCGGTATCAGCCAATGGACAGCGCACGGCAATCGTTGATTTGATTCAAACCCATCCGGACGGATGGAAAGAGGATGCTGGACCCACACTTGCCCGGGCTACGGATGCCATTATATATGAGCTTCATGTGCGTGATTTTTCAATGGATACACATTTTAATACTGGAGAAAAAGGCTTATCTGCCGCACAAGGACGGTTTGCAGCCTTTACGTATACGGGACTAAAAGATTCGGTGGGCAACAGCATCGGACTGGATCATTTGCTGGAGCTGGGCATTACACATGTCCATCTGCTTCCAGTAGCTGATTTCCATACGGTAAATGATTTTGCGGAACAGGGCACGGAATATAACTGGGGTTATGATCCCCAGCACTATAATGTGCCGGAGGGATCTTATTCTTCCAATCCGGCTGACCCGGAGGCACGTATACGGGAGTTGAAGCTGCTAGTGCAATCCCTGCATAATGCTGGCATCGGTGTCATTATGGACGTCGTGTACAACCATACTTTCTCGGTGGAAAAAGGGCCGTTCGACCCTGTTGTACCGGGTTACTATTACCGTACGGATGAGCATGGGCAGCTTTCCAACGGCTCGGGTGTGGGTAATGAGGTGGCAAGCGAACGCCCGATGGTTCGCAAGTATATCAAGGATTCGCTGCGCTATTGGGCAGAGGAATATCATATAGACGGCTTCCGTTTTGATCTGATGGGACTGATAGATACGCCGACTGTGGAGCAGCTTACACAGGAGCTTCGCTCTGAGGTTCGTACCGATCTGCTTATCTATGGAGAGCCTTGGACGGGGGGAGAATCCCCGCAGCCTCTGCTGACGTTAAAAGGAACACAACGGGACAAAGGCTTTGCCGTCTTCAATGACAACTATCGTTCTGCTATTAAGGGTGACAGTGATGGTACCGCAAGTGGCTTTGCCACGGGGGCATGGGATCAGGAGGAACTGGTGCTTAAAGGTGTTTTTGGAGCTATTCATGATTTTACAGCCCAACCTTCGGAAACGGTCAATTATGTCACGGCTCACGATAATCTCAATCTGTGGGATAAAATTTTGACGGTGCGGCATTTGCGGGAACGCTGCGGTTTTCCTCAATGGAAGCAGGGTCAGCCGCAGGATGGGAGAGCCGCCGAACAAGCCGTGGCGGATGCAGACCCGTACCGGGAAGTGAATGAGCATGACTTGCTGGAGAATGAAACCGTACGCAAATCCTTGCTGGCAAACGGCATGGTGCTGACCTCCCAGGGCATTCCCTTTATCCATGCAGGTGATGAACTGTTGCGCTCCAAATATGGAGACCATAATAGCTACCGTAGTGTGGATGTGGTGAATGCTATTCGCTGGGAGAACAAAGCGAGATTTCGTCCCGTATTTGATTACTATCAGGGACTAATCGCTTTACGGCGCAGTCATCCGGCATTCCGGATGGATCATCGGGAGCTGGTGAAGCAGCATATGGAAGTGCTGCACAGCAGCGGGCATGTGGTAGCTTTTGCATTGAGGCACCATGCTAACGGCGATGCCTGGAATCAGATTGTGGTGATTTATAACGGCTCGGATACGGAGCAGACGATACTGCTGCCTGTGGAATCGGATCGCTGGCATGTCGTTGTGGATGCTCACGGGGCTGGAAATGAGATACGGTATGAAGTAGCAGGCCATCGTGTGACCGTTTCGCGCTGGTCGATGATGGTACTGTATGATCAGGAGGAACCCGCTCAGCCATCCTTTTTGACCGGACAGGATCAGACGACCGAGCTGGCGGAGAACGGATTGGAAGGTTCGGATGAGGGAACAGACCAAGAAATCGCAGGTTACTACGAAGAAGTGGCGTTGTATCGCACCATTGAGTTGATTTACGAGCGTGCGGATCGACAATATTCTGGCTGGAATGTGTGGGTATGGGGCACCGGATGCCGGGACGGACATGTAGAATTGAGTGAATTGGATGACGGTCGCGCAGTAGCGCTTATTCAAGTGGCTCCTCATGTGCGGCGTATCGGCTATATCGTCCGCCTCAATCAGTGGGATGCCAAGGATATTGAGGCCGATCGGTATATTGATGTAGACCTGAACCGATCTGTGATGCAGGTATTGATTCACAGTGGCAGAGAAGAATATTTGCTGCTGGTCAACGACAACCGGGCAGGATAGCTTTATAGGGGTGGTTGTCTTTCGTACATTGAATAGCATTTTTCGATTATTTCGAGAGATGCTATTTTTTTATGCAAACGTGTGTCATTTTCAGAAAAAAGGGGTAATATAGAATTATGGACTTGTTTGATTTTGCCAGCTTGCTGGCTTATACCTTGTAGTGCGACTGGTGAACAGGCAAGATTCTTGAGGAATAATCATTTGTAAGGTAACCTGAAGGAGGTTGTATATCATGAGTTCTAATGGAGGAAGTATTCAACTGACCGCCCAGCCGAGAACAGAGAAGAAGGGTTCGGCACTTCGTGGATTGAGGTTAAAAGGACGGATTCCAGCTGTGGTTTACGGCTCTGAGCTTGAAGGAACCCCTGTACATGTCGATGCCAAAGAATTTAATAAAGTAGTCAGAACCGGACGTTCGGAGGTGTTCAACCTCACCGTAGAGGGTGGAGAAACCATTCCGGTCATCATTAAGGATTATCAGCAGCGTGACAACCAGTGGTTGCATGCCGATTTTTTGAAAATTTCCAAAAACAAGCCGCTTCGCGTGCGTGTTTCTATTGATTATCAGGGTACACCTGTAGGTACAAAAACGGGCGGTATTCTGCAAATTCAGGAAAACGAAGTCGAAGTCGAGGGTCTTCCTGCTGACCTGCCATCTACCATTGAGGTGGATGTATCCGCACTGGATGTCGGTGACAAGCTGAGCGCGAGCGACCTGAAACTTCCTAAAGGAGTAACGTTGCACGTTCCTGAGGAAGAGTTGCTTGCTTCCATTATCGTTCCGCGTGCGGTTGAGGTGGAAAATGCTGCTGTGGCAGGCGATGCAGCTGCAACAGAAGGTACAGAAAAGGCTTCCGAAAACAAGGAGGCCTGATGCTGTAGGTCATCGGATAGATGAGTGTCTTCCTGCCGAAGACGGCTATTCAAAGATAAATGTAAAATCGCTCCCTGATCAGGGGGCGATTTTTTGCGTTTAAATAATATGCGATTACATCCATCTAGTGATGATGTCATTTTGTGACTTGGTAATTAAAGGTGATTGGAAACCACCATATTGATTTGCTCTTTATTTTTGCTGTATCCGTCTTACCGATACTTTCTGGTGGCTATGATCTTAAATCTGTGTAATATTTTTGTGCAAATTTCGATCGGTACGCCTGCAGGTCCACCTGTTACCAGTTCTTTGCGCTATGTTCACGAGTTTGTGATTGTTTTATTAATTGGGCTTTTGCTGTTAGTGGTGTCGGTATTGAATCAAATGCAGTATCAAAAAAGTGAAGAGCAAAATAAAGATATTAATGCGACAAGGCAACGTATTGATTTTCTTTTTGAACAGGTTAGACAAGCTGTGGCTGGATTGTATAGCTTTACCGAGCGTTTTAAAGTGTAACCGAACAGTTAGTGCGGCGTCGGAACAGATTTTTGCTGGTGTGGAGGAGCAACAAAATATAACCTCCAACATGGTGGCTGGCTTCGGTGAGCTGGAGACGCTGATTATCCAATTGAAAGAGCTGGTACAAGAAAAGAATGAGGACAGTAACCATATCGAAACCAGCAAAAGCAAGTAATCAGATAGCTTCATCATCGGGCTAATGAGCCGAGGAATATCGCTATCAGACGGTAATCCCCGGTTTTTTGCTGATGTAGAGTTGAGAGTATATTTCTAAAAGCTATAATTACATAGGCTGAACTAAAAAAGGTACATGGAAAACGGAGTAGGCGGAATGGTGCTGTACAAGCGAAGCGGTCGCTTTTGTCCCCGGATTTCTTCCCTGATCAGAGGCTTTATTCGAGAAATCCGGGGGGCGGTGGCGATGGGAAGCACTATCCGACTGTGCAGTGGCGCAATAGGTAACTTTTAAGTTCAGTTTATATAGATGGAAGTTGATGGTATAATTTGTGGCAGTTTAAATGCTTCGTATATAGGGGGAATGACCATGATCATGGGAAAGCAAGCGCCCAAACTAAAGGCTGGAGACGAGATACGCATTCTTTCGCCGTCCAGAAGTTTGTCTATCGTTTCTGAGAAAAATCGTCTAATTGCCCAGCAAAAGCTGGAGCAACTCGGATTTGTGGTAAGCTTTTCGCAGCATGTGCTGGAAAGCGATGATTTTACATCTTCCTCAATAGAATCCAGAGTAGCAGATTTACACGAAGCTTTTGCCGATCCGAAGGTGAAGGGCATTTTGACTGCCATTGGAGGGTATAATGCTAATCAGCTCCTTGCCCACCTTGACTATGAACTGATTGGCGCTCATCCTAAACGGTTATGTGGTTATTCGGATATTACTGCTTTAAGCCATGCCATATATGCAAAGACGGGACTTATCACGTATGCAGGGCCTCATTTTTTGACATTTGGCATGCAGCAAGGAAATGAATATACGACAGCGTATTTTCAAAGGATGATGTTGGAAGAGGGCAGTATTCAAATCCAGTCTTCGCCAGAGTGGAGTGACGATACATGGTATTTGGATCAGGATCAACGAATCTTTCACCGCAATGTCGGGCCTTATGCGATTCACGAAGGAGAAGCATACGGTACGATTGTGGGTGGAAACCTTTGCACCCTGAATTTGTTGCAGGGAACGCCGTATATGCCGAGTCTGGAAGGAACGATTCTATTGGTTGAGGATGATTATGAAAGCTCTCCTGCTACGTTTGATCGAGATTTGCAA
Organism: Paenibacillus sp. RC73; assembly: GCF_044908085.1. Classification (NCBI taxonomy): domain Bacteria; kingdom Bacillati; phylum Bacillota; class Bacilli; order Caryophanales; family Paenibacillaceae; genus Paenibacillus; species Paenibacillus sp. RC73. Next base: position 146,045 of record NZ_JBIYCV010000008.1, on the reverse strand, counting down.
TCATTGCTGCACCAGCCGGGATTCGATCAGGTGAGAGGAATCATCATCGGACGTTTTCAGCAGGCATCTCATATGACGGAAAAGTTGCTGCGGCAAATCATTAGCTCGAAAAAGGAACTGACCTCTATTCCGGTGATTGCAGATGCCGATTTCGGACATACCACACCACAATTTACATATCCGATTGGCGGGAAGGCGAGTATTCGTGCCCGGAATGACATGATTGATCTTGAAATATGTGAATAGTGAGTGGGATAGAGAAGGCTTAATGATGGGTTTATATTTAGGAGGAACGCATGTGAACGGCTTTTTGGAAACGCTGATGCAGCTATTTGAACGCGCAGCGTTGTTGCTGATTTGTCTATTTTTTATTACCCGTATTCCCCGGTTTAAGGAGACCTTGCAGAAGAACAGTCATTCCCCGGCAGAGCTGACGCTATTAACGATGATTTTTTGCATGTTTGCACTGTTTGGCACGTACACCGGGATTGAAGTCGAAGGCTCGCTTGTCAATGTCCGGATTATTGCGATTATGGCGGGTGGCATCTTATTTGGACCGTGGGTCGGGATTATTACGGGTATTGTATCGGGTATTCACCGTTATCTGATTGATATCGGGGGAGTGACCTCAATTCCGTGTCTGATTACGAGTATTCTGGCAGGTGTGGTATCGGGATATATTGGGCGCCGGGTCGACCGCTCCAAGAGGTGGCTGGTCGGTATTGCCGCCGGGATGATCTGCGAAACATTAACGATGCTCCTTATTCTGGTGATGGCACAGCCGTACGAGCTTGGTTTGGACATCGTCTCTAAAATAGGTTTGCCCATGATTATCGGGCAAGTCAGCGTCGGTCTGATCGTTCTGCTGATTCAGAGTGTCGAGGGGGAAAAGGAAAATATCGCGGCCAGACAGGCCAAGCTGGCACTAGATATTGCCAACAAGACTTTGCCTTATTTTCGCTCCATTAATGCGGAATCGTTGCATACCATTTGTTCGATCATTAAGGAGGATATCAAGGCGGACGCGGTGGCGATTACGGATACCAGAGATGTATTGGCCTACGTTGGTTTTGGCGAGGAACGTTATCATATCGGCGACGAGATCATTAGCGATGTGACCAAATCGACGATCCGCAGCGGTAAAATCACGATTCGCAACCATATTGCCGACGATAAAACACCCCAAATCCAGTCTCTGCTCATTATCCCGCTGGAGGAACGGGGAGAGGTGACCGGAACCCTGAAAATTTACTACCGCAAAGCTTATAAAATCACGTATCCGTTGCAAACGATGGCGATTGGCTTGTCCCAAATTATTTCCACATTAATGGAAGTATCGCGGGTGGAGCAAATTAAGGAAGCGGCGAATAAAGCCGAGTTGAAGGCGCTCCAGACTAAAATTAATCCGCATTTTCTGTTCAACGCACTGAACGCCATTGCCTCTACGACGCGCACCAAGCCGGATAAGGCACGAGAGCTGATCATTAATTTGTCGGGATATCTGCGTTATAATTTGGAGCTGAATGATGATTTGATCGAAATTCATAAGGAGCTTCAGCAGGTGTCTGATTACGTGGAAATTGAAAAAGCCCGCTTCGGGAACCGGCTTCAGGTGGAGTATGTGATGGACGAGGTGTCTGTGCGCATTCCAAGCCTTATTATTCAGCCGTTGGTTGAGAATGCGATTAATCATGGAATTCTCAAGAAAAAGGGACCGGGTACAGTGACCATTTCCGTAAAGGATCGGGGAGAAAAGGTGCGGATTTCTGTGGCAGATACAGGAGTAGGCATACGGGATGATGTCGTGGATAACCTGTATCATGATCGGGTTCCAGCCAAACAAATTGGCTTGTATAATGTGCATAGACGACTCAAGCTCATGTATGGAGAAGGGGTTATTATTCTCAAGCATGAGCAAGGCACCGAAGTTTATTTTGACATACCAAAGGAGCAGTCATGAAGGCCATCATTGTAGAAGATGAAATTCCGGCGCGTGAAGAGCTGGAGTATCTTATTCAGACCCACAGCCATATTGAAGTGACGGACAGCTTTGAGGACGGGCTGGACGTGTTCCGTTTTTTGCAGGACCATGAGACGGACGCTATTTTTCTCGATATTAACATTCCTTCGGTGGACGGGATGCTGCTGGCGCAGAACATTAGCAAATTTGCCAAAAAGCCTTATATTATTTTTACGACCGCCTACAAAGAGCATGCCGCGCAGGCTTTCGAACTGGAGGCATTTGATTACATCCTCAAGCCGTATGATGAAAAGCGGATCGCCGCCATGCTGCGCAAGCTGGAAAATGCTTATGAGCAGCGAAACGTTCAGGTACAGGAGAATGCCCAGCCTGCGCAGCCCCGACCTGCTGAAACCAGCATCGTTAGCGCCCCGGGCCGTATCAATCTGCTGAAAAACGACAAAATCATCGTAACGGATGCCAACGATATTTATTATGCGTGCGCACAGGAAAAGGTCACTCTTGTCTTTACTAGACATGAGGAATATACGATGCCGATGAGCATCTCGGATTTTCATGCCCGACTGCCGCAGCAGGACTTTTTCCGCTGTCACCGATCCTACACGGTTAATCTGTCGCAGATCCGTGAAATTGTACCTTGGTTCAATCATACGTATCTCCTGCGCTTGCGGGGTCTGGACGCGGAGATTCCGGTAAGCCGCAGCAAGGCCAAGGAATTTCGGCAAATTATGCGGCTATAAAGGCATTTCATTCCGCTATAGGTGCATTTCATTCCTCAAACGATTTCTGGCTAACATGCAACGTTATAATGATCCATGTAGAGAGAATCCTTACAGACTTGCTTCTCCCAAGACGCAAAGCGTACTGGATTCCCGGTCATCATGATAACGAATTGAAGCTATAGAGCCGGAATGAAAAGAGGAGATTCATATGAAAACAAACAGCGGAAACCGTTGGCTGGTCGTGCTTGGAACGATCATCGTCCAAATGGGATTAGGAACGATTTACACATGGAGTTTATTCAATCAACCGCTGGTGGACCGCTTTGGCTGGAATCTCAGCTCGGTCGCCATTACATTTTCGATTACCAGCTTTGCGCTGGCATTTGCTACGTTATTCGCAGGCAAGCTACAGGATAAATGGGGACTACGTCGTCTGATTTTGTGTGCGGGCGTCGTGTTGGGCGCTGGACTCATGCTCAGCTCACAGGTAACTTCCCTGTCCCTGTTGTACATTTTGGCGGGTATTGTTGTAGGATTTGCGGATGGTACGGCTTATATTACATCACTGTCGAATCTGATTAAATGGTTTCCTGAGAAAAAAGGACTCATTTCCGGTATCTCGGTTGGGGCATACGGAACAGGCAGTCTTATATTCAAGTATATTAACGGTTCGCTGATTCAGTCCGTTGGCGTATCGCAGGCATTTCTGTATTGGGGAATGATCGTGCTAATCATGATTGTGGGTGGTTCTTTCCTGGTGAGAGAAGCTGCAGTCGTGAACAAGCCTTCGGTACAAAATGGAGTTGTGCAGCGTGACTACACTGTTAAAGAAATGCTGCGCACCAAGCAGGCGTATCTGCTATTCGTCATGTTCTTCACAGCTTGTATGAGTGGCTTGTATCTGATTGGAGTTGTAAAGGATATCGGCGTACGGATGGCGGGGCTGGATGTAGCTACAGCCGCTAATGCGGTTGCTATGGTCGCTATTTTCAACACGGCGGGTCGGATCATATTAGGTGCGCTGTCGGATAAAGTTGGTCGTCTGAAAGTAGTAGCGGGTGCGCTGCTAACAACAGCGGTCGCAGTTGCAGTGCTGAGTCTGGTGCCGCTGAATTACGGTTTGTTCTTTGCCTGTGTAGCAGGGATTGCCTTCTGCTTCGGTGGTAACATTACAGTCTTTCCTGCCATCGTAGCTGATTTCTTCGGTCTGAAGAATCAAAGCAAAAACTACGGTATCGTGTATCAGGGCTTTGGCCTTGGTGCGCTGGCGGGATCCTTTATCGCAGCCTTACTCGGCGGATTCATCCCGACCTTTACCACGATTGCTGTGCTGTGTGTCGTATCGTTCCTGATTGCGCTTACCATCCGGACCCCGGATCAAGGCAATCTGCGCAGCCAACGAAAGAAAGATACCAACAGCATGCGCAGCATGAAGCCTGAAACGAAGCTGGGTTAAAAGGGATTGAGAACAAAGTACCAGATGAATGCCAAAAGACCTGTCATCATTTCTCTGAGGGAGATTATGGCAGGTTATTTGTTTTTCCATTATTCGATTATACGGTATAATAAAAAGATATGTGATAAGCCGATATATACAAAAGACATAAGCTAAGAACCTGACAGGAGGACGAGTCATGATCGTGGATACAAGCGGGAATCTGCTTGCCCGCAATACGAAGCTGCGAAATACATATCAAATTCGAAGCGCCTTGTCCCGCAGTGAGCTGGCCATCGTGTATACGGCAAGGCTGTTGGATAATCGTGAAAAGGTCATTGTTAAGGAGTTTTTTCCGAATGCGCTCGCTTTGCGGGGATCGGATCGAAAAATGGTGACCTGCAGTGCATCTATGCAATTCAAATACGTGGAGTTTATGCATTATTTTTTGCGTGAAGGGCAAATGCTCAAGGAATTAAGCCATCCGGGTATTGTCGGTTATATAGATCACTTCGAAGAAAATGGAACCGCTTATCTGGTCATGGAATACTGTGCCGGCAAGACGCTGGACAGGGTGATGAAGGAAGAGGATGCTCCAACATCCGATCCTGCTTTTTTGTACCATGCGCTGCTGCCTTTAATTGATGCCATGGAATACATTCATGATAAAGGCATTATTCATCGGGATATTAAGCCGGGCAACATTATGATCGGGGGGAATGGCAACATCAAGCTGCTTGATTTCGGATCGGCTGTGCATTTTGAAGGCAAAGAGCATCCGATTTTCACCACGGCGGGCTACTCTCCGCTGGAGTTCTACTCTAACCGCTCGCAGCAAGGACCCGTGTCAGATATCTACAGCCTGGCGGCCACGCTGTATTATTGCCGAAAAGGATCACCTCCACCGGATGTGCCGGGCAGATTGTTTGCAGATCAGGCTGACCGGATTCAGATCGAAAATGCAGGTCTTTCCCTGCTGCCGTATGTGATTCGGCGTGGTCTGGAGGTACAGGCTAACAAGCGTTGCCGCTCGCTCAGATGGTTTAAAGCCGCACTGCGTGCGGAATATTGGATAAAAAAAGGGAAGCGCCCAACTCTTACGGTTCGTTAATCGTAAGAGACGGCGCTTCCCTTTTTTGTTTCCGAAGTACGTTATCCTGTCGGAGCTTGAATATGATCGGTGTACACGGAGGTATTGGGCTTGATCGCCTTGTACCGCAGCTCGATTTCAGTAACACCGTCCTCGAACGTAATGTACAGCTTGTCGCTGTACTCCAGCACGGCCTTTTTATTGCGGGTAATTCTGACTTTCCCGTGCTGCAAGGCGCAGCGTGTATCATGTTTGACCACCAGAGTCCCTTTTTTACCCGCGGAAAAGACAATCCGCTCCGCTTCCGGCAGCGGTTCGTGAACGTCAAGCGTACGGAACAACTCCTGCAAGCTGACCTTCTGTCCCGGAAAGGAGGTAAGCGGCCAGGATTTTACCGGAATCTCCTGTCCACTTGCTGTCGCGAGGAAATATCCTTCGATTCTTCCCGCAAACTGCGGTTTTGGCCGCAAGAACCAGTACAGAAGTGCCGCTACTACGACACTAACAGCTACCGTCCATTTGATGGCTGTATACCGGGACTGTACGGAAACGGTCAGCGTAGCGCTACTGGATGCTCCTTCCGAATCGGTAGCGGTAATTTTCAGCTCGGAGTCGCCCGTGTGAAGCCCGGATAACAGCAGATCTGTGTCGTTAATCTCAGCATTCACCGCATCCCCGGAGGCTCCTGAATCCAGCTTATAGGTGAGCTTGTCATGATTAGGATCAGCAAAAAATTCGCTTAAACTCCGGCGGGCATTCCCGTCTTCCTTCACCAGACGAATCGTCAGGTCCTTTAAAGCCTGCGGTGCTGCATTCGCCGCATGGACGGTATGGACTGCTCCCTTGCGATACCATTGCGGGCTGTCCAAAGACAACTGCCACGTATAATCTCCCGTTAGAGGGAACGCGTATTCGGCCTGAAAGAATCCCAACTTGTAGGTCATAGGTACCTTTTTGCTTGTACCACCCTTTACGGGTGTAACCATGATATGGGCTTGAAGTGATTTATATATGGCTTCGTCTGTAAGCCTTTGACCATCCGGCAGCAACAACTGAGCTTTGAACGGTATGGCTTGTCCTTTAAGTAGCTGCACGGGTTTGTTTCCAGTGGCTTGTGTTTCCTTAATTCCTGTCATGGTGGCCTCGGCTTCCAGTCGATAGCTGCCAAGCAAATTGATTTTGACCAAATCTCCGCGAATGCCCCTCAGTTTCAGCTTTACTTTGCCTGCCTGTGGATGCTCAATTTTTAAAATTGCATATCGGCTCGATTTGTACCTGCGGACATTTTCTGAATTGGAATAGAGCTGTGTTTCCTGAAGAGGATGCTCCGACAAAAGTACCAGATTGGCTTCTTCCATACTAGAGTCCGGTATATCCACGGTTAATTCCTGCATTTCGCCAGTGGTTGTAATCGCCGCGACTGGAACGAGCTTGGAACGAATTTGGCTGGCGAAAATACGGTTTAATATTTCTGGCAGATCCTCGGCGCTGCTCGTTATAAAAGAAGCTCCCCCCGTTTGCGAAGCGATTCGCTCCAGTTCCTGACGGTTCACCGTCCCGTCATGATTCAGACCAATCGTATACACCGGGTATCCTTTAGTCTGTGCAGATTTAATAACGGAGGACACGTCATTACTTGAGTCTCCTTTGGATCGGGAACCGGAAGAGGCTCCAAAATCAGTCTCTCCATCTGATAACAGGATCATAAAAGGCTGACGTCCTTTAGAAGCCCCTGCGGAAAGCAGTTCCGAGCCTTTACGCAATCCAAGTCCCAAATCTGTATAACCGGAACGGTTTAGCGTTCTGATTTCCTGCTGAATTTGTGATTTTTGCGCTGCTACCGCAATAGAAGTCAGCGACTTCGAGGCGACTACATGATGGTTGTAAGCGACGAATCCGACGCGTGTACGGTCTGCATCACTCAAATCCATAAACATATTGATAACTTCGGCCGCAATGCCCTCGGGATCGGTATCCCTCATGGAATAGCTGGTATCCAATACAAAAACGGCATCATAACCCTCGACCGGAACAGTTCCCAAAGATACGGCATTGGCCTGATTTACAGTCCCAATGACCCCGTTTGAGCCAATTTGAAAAAATAGTACAAAAGTCATAAAAGAAATGATTCCCAATTTCCTCATTCTGAACATAAGCCCCTCCATCGACGAGGCCAATGCGGGCGCGCCCACTCTCCTAATCCTTGGGATATAAGGGATAAAGGATAAAAACAGACTGTTAACCCTCACATTAGCCATGAATTTGATACTTTTACGCTTAACAGATATATCCAATGGATTTCTATCGGCAATTGAGTTCCATTTGTGAATAATTCCCTGAATAAACAGGTCTAACATATCATGAAAATTACGTATTTACGCATAAAATGAGTCGAATTGCCCTGTTTCAATCTGGGGCTACAGAAATTGACAAAACTAACGGGTACTTTGTATGATAGCTCTCGTATCAACGGCAAAAAATGGGATAGCAGTAGGATCACGGAATAGCAGAAACGCAATATTCCTTGTTATCTGAACAACATATCTCCGTTTGTTAATTTTGTAATTAAAAGTTAAATGAACGCTTCGGACTAATTTTCGAGGTTACATGCCTGTACTGCATATGCAGTATGAGCCGAATCCTTTGGCCAATTTGAATGTTATGTAGGGGGGGAGGAGGCAAAAGAACTAAGCGTGGAAACCCGGCTGCTCTAAATTGGACATCCCGTGTCCGTGTATGGGGCTTTCGGCGTATATCCATACTTTATTCGTTTGCCGACAGCGATGGAAATCATTTATCAAACAAACCGGACAATGCTTTTTGAAGAAATCAACCCGGAAAAGCTGGACCTGATCACAATTGTAGGTGATGTGAAGGGCATTGACAGCTTGAGTGATGAGAAAATCAAGGAAATTAACCAGCACCTTCTGGTGCGCAGCTTCGACGAATTTTTGGATAAATTTTCGCCGACTGTGTATTCGTTTTTTAACGCGGCTAATCAAAAAGTGGTCTATACCCTCAAAAAGCCGGAAGGGATTGATGAGGACAGCATTTCTGAAATTCGTGTGAACCAAAGTAATGATTTTCTGAAAATGTTGTTTACGCTCATTGACACCAAGCGTAGTCAAGGAATCACAAACGTAGATTTCAAGTTTGAAAATCTGCTGGACATGATTTCTCCGAAAAAGGTTATGGACGATATTCGCCAAGTCCGCAAAGAAATTCACTATATGTATGGTGAATATGACAAGCTGGATGATGGCGATCCGAAGAAACTCGACATGGGCGACAAGCTGAATGGCATGTTCGAGGAAGCAAGCCAGAACTATAACAACGTTATGGCGATGCTGCCATTGGCGATTGAGGATATCAAAACCCGCCTTTTGCTCGGTGGTGCCCAGGAGGAAAACTCCGGTGAGCTGATCCAGGTGGGTATGCTCTCCATTGGGGAAAGCGGCGAGCTGAAAATCATTGAAGCACCGAAGAGTGACAGCACCGAGCTGATGCTGCTGGATGAGAACAGCACGGGCGATCTGTCACAGGTGTTCGAGGAAGATTACAACTCTATTACGGATACGCCTTCCGACTATGTGAAGGATTTGGTGGTGCGCACGTTTGTGCCGCTGCCAGCTGTTCAGACCAAGGTCGATACAGCAGTTGAAGTTCAGAACTACAACACGTATCTGGAGTTCTATAAAAATGCCAAGGATGATTTCGTAAAGGCGGTTAAGCCGCTTGTGGAAAAAATCCTCGGTGTCAAAATGTTCTTCGATCAATATGCAACGAAGAGTAAAGGTATGTTACCAACCATGCTGGTGGCAAATAACAAGCTGGACATGCTGGTGAAAAGCAGCAATATCCCGCGTCTGGAAACATACCTGAATACCGTGAATGCCAAAAATGAATTCAGCGACACGATCTGGTTCGGTATCGTCCCATCCGTCGAGCTGGAAGCAGCTGGTAAGGTGAAGGTTTCACGTGAACGCTTCAAAGGCAACGAGAAGGTCGTTAAGCAGGGCGGAAATTCTATGGAATCGCTCTCGATGCTGCTGCAAGTCGTGAAGGATTACAAAATTCAAATGTTCTTTAATTTTGAATCCGGTGAAGAAACGACTTTCAACAGTATGGCGACAGCAGGCATCGATAAATATGTCGATAAATGCGCCAGTCTCGTTCGCAGAGAATACAGCGAATTTGCAATTCCTTGCGTACCGAACTTCACGATTATTCCGAAGGACAAATCGGGTGTCATTATCGACAGCAAAATGCTACAGACCGAAAGCGGTGTGGAGCTCTCCAAGGAGAAAGAGGATATTCTCAAGCTGTGGATCGAAGGCGTTTATGTGGGTGCAGCCTATGTTGCCGCTGGTTTGGTCGCTTCTTATCAGTGTCCTGAGTACCTGCGTGAGACATTCAAAACGGTCAACAAAAACTTCCCTGGCGTACGCTTTGACATTGAAGCGGGAGACAACAGTCTGCGCACGGTGACGACGATGGCCAAGGAAATCACCGGGTTCACCAACACGATCAAGGATGCCATCAACCGTAAAAACTTCGGTTTTGTGTTCTCGTCCGAGAATGCTCAGATTCAGGATAAGGATATCCGCCGGATTACCGTCTACAAGGCGAGAAGCATGGCGATGTCTGAGGACGGCTTTGACTCCATCTACAAGACGCTGGTCAGCACGTACATTGAACGTATTTTGCGCTACCAGACAGGAGACTTCAAGCACGAAAATATCGTCCGCTTCTTCAGTAACAATCCGAGCAGCCAAAAGAGCAAGTGGTTGGGCAGCAGAGGATCTGTTAACTCGATCATTCAGGACGGAGACGATATGAGCTTCATTATTGATGAGAAAAGCAATATGTGCCATATCGATCTGGTCTTCAACGGCAATGTGAAGAACCTGGAAGTCATGATTACTAAAGGAACCAGCTCGGTCAAATCATGATCCGAGCGCTACGAAAGATGTTAGAGGCGATTCTATCCAGAACTGCCTTTATACATAAATTGCGGAGAAGCCCTGCTTCTCCCGCCATCATATTACCTAATTTCAAGGAGGCAACACACATGGGATTCAGACTGAAAGTTGAAGGACAAGAAACAATCGAGCTGGGCTTGGATAACATCCAAACGGTTATTTATGACACCGATACACCGGACGACTCCAATGCACGTTCCACTGACGTAGGCTCCACGCTGCGCATCAGCGGTAAAATTATCACAGCCGTAGACGGCGACAGCGCGGATGACACGCTGAAACTGGCTTTGTGGTCCCTGGTTCCTGCTGAAAAAGCAGACAGCTACCGTAAAGTAACACTGGAAGTTATCGCAGCTGACCAAGTTGTGCGTAAAATCCACTTCCCGAATGCATTCGTTGTAGACTACAACGAGCACTTTGGCGACACAGAAGGTGTAGGTGCGTTTACACTCTTCATCAAACAAAAGAAAGACAAAACCGAGCTGGCTACCATCGACGGCGGATATCCGGTTTAAGCTTGACGTCCTGACGTTAAGCGCAGCTTGAACACACACTCACTCCACGTGCAAGCGTAGGGTGGATCAATATTAAGAGGCCCCCGGGTCTCTTAATATTTGTTTTTTTCGGAGAGGGGAACATCACACAATGACCAATTATTATGAGCTGCTCGGTGTCAGCCGGGATGCTTCGGAGACAGAGATTAAGCAGGCTTACCGCAAACTGGCCAAAAAGTATCATCCTGATACCAACCAGGGAAGCGAGGAAGCAACGCGCAAGTTCAAGCTGATTCACGAGGCTTACAATACCTTGCGTGACGAAGCATTGCGGCAGGCATACGATGCCGAGCTCATCCGAAAAACAGAGGGAGCTGGCGGACCGCAACAAGATAGAGGAAGAGGGTCAGCATCTTCCAGCGGTGCTCGCACCGCAGCCAAAGGGTTTAATCCGGCTGATATAGGAACTGATTTTGAGCAATTTTTCGGTTTTCATCCGAAAACGAAGGAAGGCTCACCGGGGAAAAAAACGAAAAAATCCGGTGATCCGACGGATACCTCGGCGATGTTTAATCAGTTTTTCGGTATTCGTAAAAAGTGATGATTTCAGGATAGAAACGGGGGAAGCAAGCAGTGAAAACGGCGCAGAACAGATGGGTTTTCATCATAGATGTTGCCATGTTCGGGCTGATGCTGGCGATCGCCTATTATATGTTTAGTCGTACAGGCTATAGCGGTTTGAAAACCGTGGTCGTGATAGGTATCGGAATCGGCGTGCTTGTATACATATTGCGTAATCTGGTGTCAGTTGAACGTGTAGCGAAGCCAAAGACACAGCGCAATCGGATTGCCAAGCTGATACTGATGGATGAAGAGGGTGAGTCCATTAAAGAATGGTATATCGAAGGCGAAACTTCGCTCCTGATCGGCAAAACAACGGGTCGCTCCGAGGCGGATATTGATTTGGCAGGCACAGATTATGCATCTCTTGTAAGCGTGGAACATGCAGTCCTCAATCGGGTGAACAGTGACTGGTTTGTGGAGGATGTGGATTCTGGCAATGGTACGGGGTTGCGACCTGCGAACGAAAGTGTAACCAAGAAGCTGGAAAGCGGTGAGCCGTACCGGATTTACTCAGGTGATTTATTATATATTGCCAATACGAGGCTGCTCGTTAAATAGCTGAAAAGACAATCATGACAATGGGGGAAGGAACCGATTATGAGTTTGACAAGATGCCCGAACGGACACATGTTCAGTACACGAAAGCATGGAAATACGTGTCCTTATTGTAATACGGTGGTAAATGTAGCCGCACCCAAAAGTGTTGAACCAACGGCAAAAACCAACGGTGCGGGAGACGATGACAGAACGATGCCGTATTTGGGCGAGACTGTGGGGATTCACCCGGTAACCGGGTGGCTGGTATGCATCGAAGGAGCGCAGGTGGGTCAGGACTACCGCATTATGGCCGAGAAAAACTTTATTGGACGCGCCGAGGAAATGCATGTCCGTATTATTGGGGACAACACGATTTCCCGCAGAAATCATGCGGTCATTGTGTATGATCCGAAGAAGCGTAATTTCTACTTGCTGCCGGGGGATTCGTCAGGCTTGGCGTATCACAATAACGAGGCAGTATATTCACCAGCAGAGCTGGCTGCTTATGACGTGATTCAGCTGGGACATAGCAAATTTATCTTTATCCCGCTGTGCGGTGCCCATTTTGAGTGGGACAACGAAAACTAGGACGGAAGTGGGCATGGTGCAGGGAGGTAACGAAATGCAGCCTTATTTTGTTGTATGCGGAGCTGCGGTGCTATTCGCTGTTCTTCTCATGATCCGCATGCGGCTGACGCGAAGTCCCGGCAGCCGTACCGTGAGTGGAATTGAGATCGGAAATGGTCAAACGATCGGGAGCCGAAGCGAGCAGGATGATTATTTTGCAAGTATGACGACAACTGTCGGTACGCTGGCGGTTGTCGCAGACGGCATCAGCGGACTGGCTAATGGGCGCATGTCCAGTACGTTAGCGGTGACAACCTTTACGAAGGCGTTCGTCAAACTGGAGGATGCGTCGAACCTGAACGGTTATTTTGCAGAAGCGGCAACTCAGAGCAATCGCGGTATTTTGCAAAATTTGAATGGGCAGGGTGGAGGAACGACGCTGGCGGCGGTCATTATTTGTGGCTATCAGTTGTATTACGGAGCGGTGGGCGATAGCCTGATTACGATTTACCGCAATGGTCATTTTCAGAATGTTAATTCCAAGCATACGGCGGAAACCTTGCTGGAGGAACGCGTGCTGGCTGGGCAAATGACCTCGGAAGAGGCCAAAACGAGTCCGGTTCGCAATCAATTGGTCAATTATTTGGGCTATGAGGGCTTTGAGAGCATGGAGCTTGGTGCGGCACCGATTCGCCTGTACGCAGGCGATCATGTGCTGTTGTGCAGCGATGGCATTCAGGAGGCACTGACTGAGATTGAGCTGGAAGAGATCATGCGCAAGGGTGGAGCACCGCAGGAAATGGCGGAAGCGATGATCGATACGATTAATGATAAAGGCTTTAAAAGTCAGGATAACGCGACAGTGGTTATGTTGGCGATAGGATGAAACCAGAAAGACGGGGGTAGCGATGCGCAAGGACAACAGCGATTTTAGTACCGCCTTTGTGTCGGAAGCGGGCTCTTACATAGACAACCGGGACTATTTTGCATTCATGGAGACGGACGACATGGCCTGTTATGTCCTCGCAGACGGTCTGGATTCGGATCAGGAGCTGCGCAGCGCGGAAATGGTTGTCAAAACGGTACTGGAAAACTTCATGGAGAAGCCTTCCATGTCCAAGCGGCGCCTGATGAGAGACCTGCGTGAAGCGCAGGATTGGCTGCAATTCGAAAGCCGCCGTGTGCGGCTCAAGGCCAGTCTGCTCATAGTGGTGACCAACTACAACAAAATGGTATATGTTTCGTGCGGTAATGTGAGGCTGTATCATTTTCGCAATGGACGGCTTAATTTTCGCAGTAAGGATCATAGCTTGGCTCAGTCATTGGCGGATGACGGACGTATTCCCGACGAAGCGACCAGCACGCATGAGGAACGGGGCAATCTGCTGGAATACCTGGGAAATCCGAATGGAGTTCATGCCCATTATGCCAAAAAGACGCAGCTTGCAGATGGAGATGTAATGCTGCTTGCCACATCCGGGATGTGGGAAGATGTTGAACTGGCGGAAATGCTGGGTGCGCTGGAGGAAGCAAAGGACCCGGTCGTGCTGACGGATACGCTGGAAGAGGTTCTGCTGAGCAAGCAGCGTCGGGCGGTGAACAATTATACGGCTGCCGCCATCTATGTGAACAAAATTTTTCAGGAAAAGCCTAAGAACCGCCGCAAGCTGATCAAACGGATTTTGATTGCGTTGCTCGCTTTTGTGATTGTAGGCGGAGGAGCATGGATTACCCTGGCCCGTATGGCTGCGAACAAGGCGGCTGCGTTGGAAACGATGGTCGAATCGGCTCAGGCCGCGGATGATTACGCCAGGGCAGGAGATTATGCGAAGGCGCTCAAGTCCTACAGTGAAGCGAAAAACGCGGCAGTTAAAATTAACGATAAGATTCACAAGCGACTGTATACGGCAGAGCAGAAAGTATCTCAACTCATGGTTGACGGAGACGGATATGTGGAAAAAGCAGACTTTGCCAAAGCCGAAGCGAGCTACGATAAAGCGAGGAAAAGTGCCGGTCTGTACCCGCCTTTCAATGTGAAGGATATTGAGAAAAAAATCGACCAGCTGGACAGCTATGCCGAGACGGCGAGCTGGATGAAGGACGGAGATTTGAAATTTCAGGGCGGAGATTACGCGAGTGCGCTCAAGCTGTATACGAAGGCGAATAAAGCTGCGATGGAATCCGGTTATACATCTGCGCAAAAAGAGTTGGAGAAAAAGATTACCGAGACTAATGATAAAATGACGGCCATCCAGCAGCAGCTCAAGGAAATTCAGGCTGGCAAGCTTCAGGCCAGAGGGGATCGGCTGATGAAGGACCTCGATTATGAAGGAGCCATTGACGCTTATAGCGGGGCACAGGAGATTTATCAGGAAATCGGCAAGCTAGAAAGTGTGCTGGCATTGGAGCGAAGTATTGCGAAGGCAGAGGAGAAACAGAGCGCGGACCAGCAGAAAAATGGTCAGCTTGCTGATGGAGCGTCACTATCTGACGGAGCGCTGAACGATACAGGCACCGGGGACGTAGCGGACGAAGCTGCGGCTTCGGCTGCTGCGCCAGCTGCTACAACATCGCAAACCAAGGCTGCGCCAGCTACGGGTAATGCTGCGACAACGAGTTCAGGGGATACAGCGGACGCGAAGAAGGAAGCTTCATCAGCTACAAAGAACGGCAGTACGAGTGATGGAAATGCTTCTTCGACGAAGGCAGCTGTCAACAAGGAGAAAGGAACTGCTGATTCCACTTCCAAAGAAGCAGGTACGTCTGATTCAGGCAGCAAGGATCAGGCGGCTGCGAACGGGAATTGAGGTTTTCATGTTCAATGAATGCTGGAGCCGGAAAGGAGTGAGGCGTCGTGAAAGAGCTGGTGCAGGACCGTTTGAGCAAGATGGACGATTTGGAGCAGAGACGTTTGCTTAAAAATATGATGGCGGGGGTGTTTATGAACCTCGTCGAATACCAGGAAGAAATGACCCGCCAGCTGGAACGGCGGGTATTTGAGGAAATTGAGAATACGGAAGAGAAGTTTGACGTGTACGTGTCATTGACATCACGTGAGGACTATGATCCGATTCATGAATTTTTATTTCCGGTGTTGCCGACAGATACCAAGGACAAGGTGATGGATATCAGCCGTGTGGCAGAGGTCGTTCGGGAAGGCGGAGCGTTGCCGTTGTTTACTCTTTTTCTGGAGATGGAGACCGAGCAGATCACCGCGCTTGTACGCAGCAAACGGGTTTTCGGGGGAACATTGGTAACGGAAACCGGAAGCTATCCGATTCGTTTTCGTCTGGAACACAACCGTTCTTATATTTTAGAGATTGAGAAGCTGTATCTGATGTTCATGCAAAATGGCATGCCGTGGAAAACGATTAATCACCCGTACGCTTATAAATTTGTCGATTGTGTACTGGTTGGAGGAGAAGGCGAGCCTGACGCTGATGAGGAAATCCACGAAATTACGATCTCATTGGAGGAATTCGACGTTTTTAAGAAGGTGGATGTTTTTCCACTTTGGAACATTGAACGACTGTCTCTGAAAAACAGTGGTTTCCCAATACCAGCTATAGATCATGTGAACTATGAGCATGTGCTTCCTTTAAGTAAAACAGGACCTGAGCACGGCTACCTGATTGACGGAGTGGAAGGCGATATCCGGTATATCAAACGCACGGAAGAGGAACTGACGATTGTCACGCCACGTGATAAGTCCGGCGAATGGAATGTGTTGAAGGTTACGAAGCCCGTCCCAACGCGGCTTAGTCGTCAGACCTATCCGGTGTTGTCCAATCGGCGGCAGGACAGCTTTTTGGGCCGCTATGCAGGTAAACAGGCTGTGATCGTCCGGGCCAAAGCCGAAATTACACGCATTGTACACTCTTTTGAAGCTGCACAGGGATTGGAATTGGAGCGTGTGGACATTTGGGGAGGCACAGGCAGAAATGATGTGAGCAAGCTTTTATCCAAAACTCAGACGTATCCGTTAAATCCGTTTGTCAGTGACAACGTGCGGACCGAAGAAGGCAAGCAGATCATGCGATTGGGGTTCAGACACGCTTCTGCGGATGCTTCGCCAACATTTCCCGCTTATATTTTGTCCGACTTGATGAGCTTTCTGGTGTCGGAAGTGCAGATGTATTTCCCGGAATACAAATGTGAAGGAGAATGGCTGTGAATTACGTCTGGGATTTGCTTATGCGCGCGAGGGAACAGGAGTTAGATGTGAATAGCTTCCGGTTTGTACCCGCTGTTAGCTACTCCCCGTATATGGAGCTGAGTCTGACCGAGCTGAATACATCCGAGCTGGAGCAGGTGGTGGAAATCAATCCATACTACCGCTTTTATTCTATTTTTCGGGACCTGTTTCCGCCGGATGCTGAGGAGTACCTAGAGCTGAGAGAATCGCTGTTCGATATTATGATACATTTTCTGGCAGAAACTGATTTGTATCAGGGCATGAATCGGCGGGAGTACCATATCCGGTTTGTTCAGCGTGACATCGGGAACGGCATTTTTGGCCCGAAGGTGAGGGAAAGCTTTGCACAGTTAAACCGTGATGAGCAGGATGCGATTGCCGAAGGATTGCTGCGGCTGTATGAGACGGGGGAAGCTGTACATCTGCTAAAAGAAACGATGCGCCGCGTTTTTCACCGCTCGATCATTTATACCAATTGTGAGGAAAAGGACGAATTGCTCATCTATATCGGTCAGGAGGAAACGCAGTTATCACGGACCAAAGCAGATTTAATTCTGGATCTGTTTCTTCCGGCGCGTTTTACGATTGAGCTGTATTGGACACGTCATTTCGGTATTTTGGAGGCAGACCCGACGATGAAAATAGACGCTATTGCCCTCTATTAAGGCCAAATGGCAGAGAAAGGACATGTGAACGATGAACGGACCCTATACATACAGACTGCTTGACCCGCTCACCGATCGAAAAGGCATTCGCTTCACGGCGAAATACACGCGGGCGGAGCTAGAGCAAATGACAACCTTTCAGTTGCGCGGAATATGCGATAAGGAGCGGCTGGTCGAGGGCTTTGCTAATCGTCTGGCACGTGAGGAACTGATTCGTGTGATTCTGCGGTTTCGGAGTGCAGAGGAGCACCTGCTCATCACGCGGCCCAACCCCGGCGGCTTCGAGCGCATCGAATCGGCACTGCGGCAAAATTGGAATGATCGACGGCAGGAGAGCGGCGGTATCCGGGTTCCCGCCAAAATCACGCTGTATCAGGGTGTGCGTACAGGTCGAATGGACAATTACCGGATTGAATCCGACTTGCCCTGGCTGAATGCGTCTAATGTGCTGCTGGTGAATGCGGTAGGCGACCTGTGCGGTATTTTGAATTTGGTGAAGGACGAGGGGCGGACAGGCGTATATTACCTTTCCCGCCATCTCGACGCTGAACTGCGAGAGACGACCAACCATAATTACAGTCTGCTGTTTTTGCGAAGACAGGAATCGGAATATTTTTATAACCTCTACTATGGAGATAAGCCGATGCTGCCATTGAAGCTTCAAGGCCAACGTATTCCGGTGGCAGAGCTGATCATTCGCGGTACTGAAACGACAGATGCAGTATTGGCGGTTGATTTTGGCACCTCGAACACCACGGCAGGCGCATATCTGGACAGCTCCTATGTTACTGCCCCGGATGCGGGCATGAGCAGCACGGTACGGCTAAACGCGATCAACTATGTGTCCTTCCCCGGCCCGGAGGGAGCGGAGGGGGATTGGATCGAAGTGTTGCCGACCGCCATTCGTGTCGCGGACTGCTCTAACCCGGAGCATATCGTATATGTATTCGGAGAGGAAGCACTGCGTGGAACGGATGTAGCGGGCAGCCGGGCGACGGTACTACGGGGTATCAAGCGCTGGGTCAACGACTATAAGCGAACCGAGGAATTAATGGATTCCGAGGGGAATACGGCGACTGCTTCCCGCAGCGAAATTCTGGCGGCTTTTATACGCTATGTGATTGCCACAGCCGAGCAGCAATTCAAGTGCCGGTTTCGTAACCTTCATTTTTCAGCACCCGTCAAGCTGCAGCCTCAGTTTATCGAGATGTTTAGCGATATTTTACCGGATTATCGGATTGAAGCAGAGGATGCACTGGATGAAGGGCTGGCTGTGCTGTACAATACACTGGCAGACCAGATGGAACGAGGGACGTTTGCGGATGGTGAGGAATATCAGGCTCTTGTGATCGATTGTGGTGGAGGTACAACGGATTTATCATCCTGCCGATTTCGCATTGAGGATGGACGTATTGCCTATAAGCTGGATATCCACACCACGTATGAAAATGGGGATACCAATTTTGGCGGAAACAATCTGACGTATCGGATTATGCAGTTCATGAAAATTGTGTTTGCAGGCTATTATGCTGCGGAAACGCGATTGCCTGACACTGATATTGATGCCTTGATCGGCATTCCTTCAGGGGATTTGTACCGCCATGTGGATGAGTTTGGCGTAGATGCTGTGTATGCCGGACTGGAGGAACGTTATCGAGAGGCAGAGGCCATCTTGCCTACGGCATTCAAGCAGTACGAGCATGCCACACGGGATGAATATCAGCGGGTGCTAAGCAATTTTCATCTGCTGTGGAGCGCGGCGGAAAATATGAAAAAGGAATTTTTCTTACGCACAGGCATCCTGCGCAGCCGCTTCGAATCAGAGCAGGTATTTTCATCTGAAAGCGATCTGAACATTGCCGTGATGGATCGTTGGCTGGTTTCAGTCATCGAAAATGGACGTTTTCGTGATGAATATGGATTGCCTGATGTAGTGTTCAATATCCGTGAAATACAGCAGCTTCTCAAGGCGGATATCTATAATATTGTGCGTAAGTTTCTGGATGATTTTTATCAGGAGGGGCGCTTGCAGGATTACTCGATTATCAAGCTGACCGGGCAGTCCTGCCGAATTGATGTGTTCCGTGAGGCACTCAAGGAATTTGTGCCGGGGCGCAGTATTGAGTTCCGTCAGAAGGCGGAGGACCTGAGTCGGGTGCCCGAGCTGAAAATGGCCTGTCTGCGCGGCGCTATCCGTTACTTGAACGCCAAAAAAATGGGCACGATTGAGCCTGTCATTACCAATCATATTCCAGCTATTCCGTACACCGTCAGCGCATGGACGCATACGGGGCGCGAGAAGGAGCTGATTGCGAGCTTGGAAAGCAACCGCGTGCGCGGCTCTATTTCCAGGCCGTCCCATGCGGCCGAGGTGGAATTTTTCCTGACGGCGAACGGTGGCAAGCTGCGTCAGCGCCATGTGTACCGCAGTCGGCCAGAAGCCTTTGAGCCGATGCCATATGAGGAAATCGCCGTGCTGTACGGGCGGGATATTCCGCAGGATGATACCGACTCTATTCGCAACGGTGAGACGAAATATTTTGTTTTTGCAGGCGACAGCCGTTGGGGCTTTTATGTGGTGCCGGTTACCCGCCGGGATGAATTGCTGCATCTGGGACCCAAACGCTTTTTTGCCTTCGAAAACGATCTCTCCGAGCTGGATTTCTTTGACGGTACGAAGTAGGACAGGCCAACAGAGGCAGCATACAGCGCGATACGAAGACACTATGAAGTGCGAAATACCAGGAGACACCGTGGAATAAAAATACAATATATGGAGGATATAGTATGTTATACGCAGGTTTTTGGAAACGGGTTTTGGCGAGTATTATTGACAATCTGTTGATGTGGTTCGTGTTTATGATTCTGGGTCTGATCTGGTTTGTGATTCAAGCCATTGGGGACTGGGGGTCTTCTTCGGTGGAAACCTCTTTACTCACAGACGGATCGCCCCCTATTTTTACCATAAAGATGGTTGGACAGACTTTGCTTAATTGGGGTGCGCTGTGGCTGTATCACGCGATTATGGAATCTTCCAAATGCAAAGCCTCGGTGGGCAAGCTGGCTCTCGGGATCGTCGTGGTAGATGAGTTTAACCAGAGGCTCAGCTTTGGACGTGCCAGTGCCCGCCATTGGAGTAAGTTTATATCCGCTATCATTCTGTGCATCGGCTTTATCATGACAGCCTTTACAGCTAGAAAACAAGCCCTTCACGATCTGATCGCTCGTACCTACGTCGTGGATAAACGCGAGCTGAATCATATCCTGCGTGAGCAGGCCGAGCGGGGAGCCGGGCTGTAAAGGTAGATAAATAGATCTTAAAATCCTAATGAATCGCAGTTTTCAATCAGGGGGAGCACGATGGATATACGCAGATTTTTAGAAAAGAATTTTCGCCTGTTTACTGGATTACTCGGAGGAAGTAAAGCTCAGCCCACCGATGATGGAGTTACTGTTCCACCTCCTGCGCCCGGTGTGAATCGGCTGTCTGTTCCCCTGAATAAAGAAGAATTGTGAAAGGAGGGAAACCATGTTAACCCATATCGTTCCGAAGTTTGAGAAAGGCCGTATTCTTAAAACCGAGATGCTGGAAAATCTGCGAGATTATCCTCGCAGTTTTCTGGATATCCGGTATCAGGATTATTCGGATGGCATTATTACCGGGATGAACGTCACTGTCGGGGAGCACACGCTGACCATTGGCAGAGGCATTGTAAAGCACAAGGGCAGGCTGTACCTGCTGGAGCAAGAGCAGGAAGTACCATATAAGGCTATGGGGCGGCTGTCGGTGTTGAAGCTGCTATTTATGGAACAAACGGATCGACCGGATTTCACTGTTCATCATGCGGATATTGTGCTGGAGGATGAGCCAGAGCTGGGTCTGGATGAACTGGAGCTGGGCAGGTTTAAGCTCAAAGATGGAGCCGTGCTTCGCTCGGATTATCAGGATTTTGCTGATATGGCTACCGAATTCAATACATGGAGCGATATCCATGCTCCCTTTGCAGGCTTGCATCAAAGTACATTGCGCCCGGAAACGATGCGGTATTTTGCATCCGAGCTGCTTAAAAGTGGCGCAACCGATCCGATGGATTGTATGTTTGCGCTCATGTGCCTGAACCTGGAAGCCGTGGACAGAGAATCAATCCAGCATTACATTGCAAACCGAAGCGGTGCGGAATACAGAGACTATTCCCAGGTACAGCTACACAGACAGTTGGTTCTTATTCTGGAAGGCGCTGGACGGGGGAAACGTACAGCAGGGCGTTGGCAAGGCGGCGGAGCCGGACGGATGATTGTGGATTAGTCTCAAAATTTGACAAAGCCCTCAATATGGAAGTAGGATGCTTTAACGTATTCTTTTAAATAAAAATTTACATATGTCCAAAAGTAGGAATAAAGTCGCTGGGGCTATTAGACACTCGTTTGATGAATTGAAACTTCCTTTATTTGCGAAAAATCGACATTCATTTTGACAGAGGTAGATGTGTTGAAGGGAGTTATAAGTAAATGGAGTTGCCGTAGCAACGAACTAGGCCTCGTGAATCAGCTGTTTTTTGTTTATTTTACTTGTTACAATAAAACCATTAAACGACCGTATCCTTTTGATATGTAATTCCGTCTACCTCAATGAAACACTCAAACTCAAATGGACTGAACAAAGGGGGGCCCCAAATATGGCCTTTGTGATATCCGAACGGATGAAAAATGAATCTTCCCACTCTAAGGGAAATGAACCATTCCAAAAAGTACTTCCTGCGTTGTATCGCTACTGTCTTTCGTTGACAGGCTCCACATGGGATGCGGAGGATTTGGCGCAGGCGACTTTTCTGCATATGCTGCAATCTGAGAAAAAACTGCATGAGCTGGAAAATGGCGAGGCTTATTTAATACGTTCCGCGCGGAATCGATGGATTGATGATATTCGCAGGCAAAATGCTCAAAAGCGCCTGTCTGCGCCTGGCGAAGGAGATTATACTCGAAAGTATGATGAGCCTTCACCGAGTTATGAAGAAAATTACACACCAGATCTGGAACTGGCGCTTCAATATTTAATGACACATGTATCAACATGGCAGCGGACCATCTTGGTGCTGCGGGATGTATGGGGCTATACGGCGTCGGAAACGGCAAAGATGCTGAATACGACGGAAGGTGCGGTAAAAGCGGCCTTAAGCCGGGCCCGCGCTTTGCTTGCCCAGAAGCACAAAGAGGGAAATGGGCTGGAGTCTGTAACCCTACCTGAGCATGAAGAGGAGCGGGAATGGCTTAAGGCTTATTTGGCGGCCTTTTGTGCAGGAGACGCACAACGCTGGATTGCGCTTGGCTTGAACGATATGGCTGAGCCAATAGCGATTGCCGGATCTGTGCTGTATCAGAGCTTTTATTCTTCTGGCGCTCAAATGAACTCTAATCCTTCCCATGGCATGCAGGCTAGGATGGCCGCTTAACAAGAGGGGGGTTTTGGCAAATGAGCACCATTCCTTATGTAATTGAGCAAACGAGTCGCGGAGAGCGAAGCTATGATATTTATTCCCGGCTATTAAAGGATCGTATCATTATGGTGTCGGGTGAGATTGAGGATCAAATGGCAAATGTCATTGTAGCGCAACTGTTGCATCTTACCGCCGAGGATTCCGAGAAGGACATACAGATGTATATTAACAGTCCGGGCGGGTCCATTTCAGCGGGGTTTGCCATTTATGATACGATGCAATTTGTGAAAAATGATATATCTACCATATGCACAGGCATGGCAGCGAGCTTTGGTACGATTTTGCTGACCGGAGGCACGAAGGGCAAGCGGATGGCGCTGCCCAACAGTGAGATTATGATTCACCAGCCGTTGGGCGGAGCCAAGGGACAAGCTTCGGATGTGCTGATTTACGCCGAGCGTCTGATCAAGAGCCGGAAACAGTTGAACCGTATTTTGGCAGATCATACCGGGCAACCGCTGGAGTGTGTGGAAAAAGATACCGATAGAGATCACTTCCTTACGGCTGAGGAAGCGGTAGCATATGGCTTGGTGGATCAAATTGTTACTCGGATCTAGCCTTTATTGAAAAATTTCATGTAGTCCCTCGCTAATTCTGAAAAAATTCAAGGTTTGTTCATTGCAATTTCAAAACAATAGGTTTATAATTTCAAACGGATTCAAAGGGGCTTATCCCGGAATCCATGGGAATTCATCCTATCTGAGCTTGCGTGTGCATGCTCAAATAAGAATTAAGCGAGGGATTTACAATGAAAACCTGCTGCACCATCCAGGTAGACGAAGACAGTTTAGTTATTGATTTGCCGGAAGAAGGAACCACGCTGGACTCCCTGCTCGGTGATATTGAGAGCTGTGGTGGAAGTGAAGAGCCTTGGCTGCAACTGATCGACAAGGTAATGGGCAACTCATCTGAGACTATACTGACAGGTCAAGTGACGGATGGCGGCGATACGAAGGAAGATCAGACGATCAAAAAACCTCAGGCAGCCGCTCAGGGGTAATAGGCAGATCATACGTTAATACGATATTTTTAACACGATCCGATTCACATACATGATCATGTATAAGACTGCTATACCGGGCCGAAGGGCATGGGGGAGCAGTCTTTTTTTTAGGCTTTTTAGAAGTTTTAGGATCCTTTTTCGTAGTGGCAAAATTCGTCAAATTTCGCAATTTTCAGGTGGGTCTTTTGTCCCGAAACCGTGACTTCCTGTTCATTTTCCACCATAAAGTCGAAATATAACATGGAACTAACTATAATAGTAGTAACATCCATATACAGGTAAGTGACACCTAATGTTGGACCTGATCCTCTTGCTGTATAAAGGAGGGGAGCGAAAAGGCGGAGAACAACGTACTGATAAGCTTATCCACTTTATTAAAAGGAAGGAATGTGTAAATGATGAATGGGCAATGGGTCCTGCCAAGGATCGCAAAAAGAGTAGCGGTGATGTTAACTGCGGTGTTACTGTTGACGTTAACGAACGGATTTAACTGGAATGCGCAGACCGCAGAGGCTGCCGGGACAACTCCCGTGGAGCGTTACGGACAACTTTCAGTGAAGAATGGTAAGCTGGTGGATAAAACCGGGAAGCCTGTGCAGCTCAAAGGGATCAGCTCTCATGGTGTCCAATGGTTTGGGGATCTGGTGAATGAGGACTCGATGAAATGGCTGCGGGACGACTGGGGCATTTCCGTGTTCCGGGTTGCGCTATACACCGAGGAAGATGGTTATATTGCCAATCCTTCATTAAAAAATAAAGTGAAGGAAGCCATTGAAGCAGCACAGAAGCTGGGATTATACGTTATTATTGACTGGCACATTCTCTCGGATGGTGATCCGAACATTCATAAAAATGAAGCCAAGGCTTTCTTTAATGAATTTGCAACTCAGTACGGGAATTTGCCAAACGTGATCTACGAGCTTGCCAACGAACCGAACGGGAACGTGAACTGGAACAACCAAATTCGTCCTTATGCGTTGGAGGTATCCCAGGTTATTCGAGCCAAGGACCCGGACAATATTATTATTGCAGGTACAGGCATGTGGAGTCAGGATGTACACGATGCAGCAGATAACCCACTTCCAGACAAAAATACGCTGTACACCGTGCATTTCTATGCGGGTACGCACGGACAATACCTGCGGGATCGCGTCGATTACGCGCTGAACAAGGGCGTGGGCATATTTGCTACGGAATGGGGAACCAGTGATGCTTCGGGTAACGGGGGGCCGTTCCTGAATGAGTCTAAGGTATGGACAGATTTCCTGGCTAGTCGTGGAATCAGTTGGGCAAACTGGTCGTTGGCCGATAAAAATGAAACCTCTGCTGCGCTTTTACCTGGCGCTAACCGTAAAGGGGGATGGCCTGATTCACAATTGTCAGCTTCCGGTAAATTCGTAAAACAAGCCATTCTGGAAGGCTCCAACAACAATAATGGAGGCGGAAACAATGGTGGCGATAACGGTGGTGGAAACAACGGCGGCGATAACGGCAACGGAGGAAGCACACCAGGCGGGGACGATCAAGGGATTGTGCTTCAGTATCGCACCGGAGACACGAATACCAAGGATAACGCAATCCGCCCTGAATTTAATATCAAAAACACAGGAAAAACGGCTGTCAAGCTGAGTGATTTGAAAATTCGCTACTATTACACAGATGAAAGCAAACAAGGTCAGCAATTATTTGTAGACTGGGCCAAGGTTGGAAATGAAAAGGTAAAATCGACTTTTGTAACATTGCCAGAGCCGAAGGCCAAGGCTGATAAATATGTGGAAATTTCATTTACTGATGGAGCGGGTACTATTCAGCCCGGCGGGGAAAGCGGAGAAATTCAACCCCGTATCCATGCTGCGAACTGGAGCAATTTTGATGAAACCAATGATTATTCGTATGGTTCCAGCCAAACTGCCTTCGCAAACTGGGACCGTGCAACCGTTTATCAACAGGGCAAGCTGGTATGGGGTATAGAGCCTTAAGGCACAACAGGGATCATGCCCGGAATGAGTAATGAACATGGGACTTTTGGGTCCATACTTTTCAATATTGGATTATATAGTATGCGCCTTTGGTATATGTGTACTGGAACTTTAGGAGGGCGATTTAAGAACTTTGGTTCCGGTGTTCATACTACTAAAGTACCATATGATATTCGACTTTAGTGGTGCTTGAACTACTTCCATAGCACAGAGGGCTTGGTCCTAATGGACCGTCCCTTAACAAAGAACCCCCGTGTTTGCCATTACAGGCAGGCGGGGGTTCTTTACGTTTCCAAATATAGGTATTTCTAGGTTCAATCGTGTTTAAGCTAAATTAAAAGCTTTGGCCAGCAGACGATAGGACTGAACGCGCTTATCAAAGTCATGAATGGATGAGACAACTAGCAGCTCATCGGTACGATACTGCTCAGCCAAGCGCAGTAATTGCTCCTTACACTGATCGGGTGTACCGACAACGCGCCATGATGCTGACTGACGCAGTCGCTCGCGATCAAACTCCGTGTACGGATAGGACAGCGCTGTTTTCACTGATGGCAGTGAAGTCATTTCTTTGCCTTGCATAAGCAACAGGAAAAACAGGCTGGCGCTGGAAGCCAACTGCTCGGCCTCTTCTGTAGTTTCGGCGCATGACACAGTAACTGCCGCCATGGAGCGGGGCTTATCGCCCAGGATGGAAGGCTGATACTGATCGTGGTAACGTGCGGTAGCTTCTACCCCACCTGGTGTGCCGAAAAATTGGGCAAAGGCATAGGATGCGCCCATCATCGCGGCTAATCTTGCGCTTTCTCCACTGGAACCGAGCAGCCACAGTTCAGGAATGGTCGAAATCGTCGGTGCCGCATGAAGTCCGGCAAACCGATGGTTGGCAGGCACAGAATCATGGAAATAATCAATTAAATCGAGAATCTGTTGTGGATATTGCTCGACGGATTGGTACTTACCTTCCTGCAAGGCACGTGTTGCCAGCGGCAAACCGCCCGGAGCACGTCCCAGACCCAGGTCAATTCGACCCGGATGAAGCGCCTCCAGCAGCCGGAAATTCTCAGCGACTTTATATGCGCTGTAGTGTGGCAGCATAATACCGCCTGAGCCGACACGAATACGTGACGTATTCGCAGCCAAATGTGCGATCAGCACCTCAGGACTGGAGTGTGCAAGCATTTTGGACGCATGATGCTCAGACACCCAATAACGGCTATATCCCAGCTTGTCGGCTTCACGCGCTAACGCAGTTGTATGGGATAAGGCATCCTGAGCAGTACCACCTTCAGGAATATGAGACTGGTCCAGTATACCCAGTTTAAGCATTTTGCAATCACCTCTTACACAACTGTATCAGACACAACTCATTTGGTCAAAACTTGAAGTTGGATTATTTGGAGTTGAAGCTGAATCGGTTGGAGTTTAGGAATCTTTTCGTTATAATGAAAGAAGTGCAGGATGAGAGAACATCCTTGCTTTTGGAAAGGGGAACGAATTTGTGTTAAGAACACCTTTGGGGCGTGTCCGACTCATGCTCTGGATTCAAGGTATAGCGTATTTGGCAATACTATTCACCCATCAGCCGCTGCAAGCTGCGGGCATGACCCAGACAGTCATGGTGATCGGTAACATATACCGGATCAGCTTTTTGCTGCTCCTCGTCGCTTTGATCTATGGCAAAACAGCACTGAATTGGTCCCTACGGCGGCCTCTATTCATTATGTTTGCGTCCTTCATTCCTTTTGGTCTGATCATTATGGATTGGATTTGGGTGAAAAAATGGACAGGGGATTCGGCAGCAGAACAGCGAGCCGCATCGTAATAATTTAGTAAAGGTCGAGTGAGATTCGAGGATCTGCTCCTTAAGCCCCTCAAGCGGGACTAGCCCCGGTGCAGCAGAGAAGAGAGCATTGCGCAGATTGACGCGTGGTGTTCTTTTTTTGTGCACCGGAAACTAATTTAATTGAATGCCTTCACTAAAAACTCAGCAGTTTTACGTCTTTGAAAGCCGTCCACCCAATGACCGGTAAATGGATAAATTTCAATCGTTTTGGGCGATTCAATGCGATTATATGCGGCAAAAATCGTTTCCGGCATACATACGGTATCCTTGAGTCCCACCGATACCATGACAGGAATATGAATGCGATGAGCAAGATTCATCACGTCAAAATAACTTAATGTATGTAGCACCTGCTCCAAATGCTCTGGAAATCGGTTTGCGAATTCGGCAGCTTCCGTCAGCGAGCTGGTAGAATTCATCATACCAAAATCCATATGGCACATATTAGGAATGTCAGCCACCGTAACAGCAGCTTTATCACTGAGTGCAGCTACCATTAATGCAAGTCCGCCGCCCTGGCTAGCCCCAGAGATTACAATTTTGCTCGCATCCACATCCGGCTGCTCTGCCACCCAATCTACGGCTCTGAGGGCATCTGTCGTTATCGTTTTGTAGTAGCAGGTATCCTTATCCAGGATTCCTTTCGTTACCCAGCCTTTAACCGTACCATGAGGATCATCCAAACGATCTCCTGTTTCACCACCCTGACCGCGTACATCTACGGCAAATACAGCAAAGCCAAGCATCAGCCAGGACGAGTAATCCTCAGGATAGCCCTTGCCACCTGTGTAGCCATGGAAAAGGACAATACACGGCAGCTTTTGATTTCCGGCAAATTGGGGGCGTATATACCATGCATGCAGCGGCGTATCATCTACACCTTCAAAGGTAACCCGTGAGGCATGAATATGAGGATACGGCGTTTCCACTGGTGTTTTGAACGCACACACGGGTTTAGCCTGTACATCTTCCAGTGTTTTGTCCCAGAACTGCTCGATGTCCTTCGGGGCGGTCAGATCCGGTTGATACTGCTTCAATTCGGCAATTCTTTTTTCAATGAAATTCATAGTGAAAAAATCCTCCTTCATATATAGAACGAGTATCTACTCAAGCTTTACCCGGTAGAGTAGACTCTTCCAGCTCTCTCAGCAGCTCAAATGCTTCTTCGTTTGTGCTTCCGCACGTATCCTCATCAGCATGAAATCCACTGCATACGGCTGGCCGCTCAGGCTTGCCAAACAATCGGCAACGGTTATCCGAAGTGAGCTGTGGGCAAGGGACACCAGCCGGTTTTCCATCAGGCATGCCGGGAATAGGAGATGAAATCGTAATAGCAATACAGCACGCGGCGCATCCGACACGACACTCCAGTTGGGGTCACTCCTTATCATCTGTTATTTTTGCAACGTATGCATGAAGCGACTTCAATGAAGCCATAATGTGAGGATGGCACAAAAAAAGCAGGAATACAAGGATGACTGTATTTTATACACGCTTTTCACACAAGGGTTATAAATAAGCAGTTAGGCACGTAGGATGGTATCAAGCTCCTAAGTCATTGTTCTGTTCATTAGGTAATATTAACCATTTGTGCTCAACGTGTTCAAAAGGAGTTCGAGTGGTTAATAATAGAACACAACGATAAAAACTTAAATGAGGTGAAGTAAAATGAGTTGGTTATGGGCATTGATTGTTGGAGGTATTATTGGTTGGTTGGCAGGAATTATCGCAGGTCGTGATGTTCCGGGTGGCGTGATTGGTAACATTATCGCTGGTTTTATCGGTGGATGGTTGGGTGGCTTGATTCTGGGCGACTGGGGTCCTGAAATCGGATCGTTCTACATTGTCCCTGCATTAATTGGTGCGATTGTGCTGGTTGTTATCGTAAGCTTGATCTTCCGTTCCATTGGACGGAGCAGGGGCTAACACATAAAACATCGATTCCACTAGCCCTTATAGGGCATAAGGCTACAAAATGAAAAGAAGCTGCTTCCCGCAAGGTTCGCAAATGAACCTGCAGGAGCAGCTTTTTTTATTGAAACCGCCTGATATGAGGCACACATAAAACGCCCAACACGATGCACATGCCAACGGTTGAAAACAGACCGATAGTGAAAATGCCGCCAAGCTTGTCCGCCATCGCACCCACAGCCAGATAGCCTACAGGCAGTAAGGCAAAGGAAAACATTAGATCCAGACTGGCTACACGGCCAAAGGATTCGGCGGGAACCATTTCCTGAAGGCTTGTTTCCCATATGATCGCAAATATCATAATGCCGAACCCTTCAAGCATCATGCTCATAATCAGTCCCGGCATCCAGGTGACTACAGACAACAATAATAAAGCAAGCCCGCTGACAAAAGCCCCGAGGTAAGCGAGCAGGCCGCGATGCTTCCAGTGCTTGCGCGACCCGTATACAAAGGCACCCAGCATAGCGCCGACGCCGCTACTTGCCATCGCAACGCCATACACGACTGGACTGTAGCTATGATGAACCTTGAACAGCCACGGAATGAGTACTGCAATAATGCCTGAGTAACAAATATTAATGAAGGAAAAAGCCAGAATCGTAATCCACAGCCACGGATGACTTTTAAGAATCGTAAAGCCCGCAATAAAATCTTTGAGAAAATGCTGACCTTCCTGATCCTGTTGTTCTGCATTTGCCTGGCGCTCACCGATGAGCGAGGCCAAATGACTGCTCAGCATCCAGAAGCAGGCAAAAGATATCAGATAGGCGACAGAATCCAGACCAAAGCCGACCCCTGGTGAGGTGAAGGATACAATGAAGCCGCCCAGTGGAGGGCCGAGAAGGCGGACGGCTTGAATACTAATCTGACTGAGCGCGTTAGCCGCATTGCGAATGTCCGGCGTAAACACCTGTGCGCGCAGGGCAGAATAAGCCGGATTAAAGATACCGTCCATCAATCCGTATAAGGCAAGGCCAACGAACAGATACGGCAGTTTCATCCCGTCGGTAAACATCAGCACCGCCGCAGCGAACATCAGCCCAAAGCGGGCAATGTTGGTGAACAGAAGCAGACGGATTCGGTCGATCCGATCTACAATCATCCCTGCAAAGGGCAGAATAAGCACGTTAGGCAGCATATAGACAGTCATCGCCAGGCCCATGATTGTAGTCGAGCCCGTCAGGGAATAGATAACCAGTGGCAAAATGACGGTGGTGACTGAGGTTCCCAGCATAGCGATCCAATGTCCAAGCCACAGAAGAGTGAACGCTTTGGATTGCCTTAAAGGCGAAGTGAAGGTGGCCCAAGCTGAACGTCTTCCTTCGGGTGAAGCAGAGGATAGGGTTGAATTTTGGGTTTCCATAATGCCTTCCTTTCAATCGAAAACGAGGTAAATATTACTAATCTTCATATTGAAATCAATTATACGAAACCTTGGACGTAAAGGTACAGAAAAAAGTTACTGTGAGGATAGATAAAATGAATAGTCTGTCTATGAATGAGTCAACCTAGGATAACTTTGAGCCCAGAAATGCTATAGCTCACCTTTTGCATAGGGATTATTGGATAAAAGCATTGACGTGTAAAAATGAATGATGTACTATTCAATGAGCCAGCTAAGTGCTAGGTTATCAAGAAAAAGGAAAAGAGTGTGGTTAACATGAAAAAATTTAGATTTTTACCAGTCGTACTGATCGTAATGGCTTTGCTGGTTTCGGCCTGCGGCAACAACGATAAAGGTACTAATTCAAATAATGCTTCTACCGGGGATGCCGGGTCTACTAATGGAAAAGCAGATTCAACCGCCATAGCTACTTTGGAATCTGTAAAAGCGAGCGGCAAGCTGCGAATCGGTACGGAAGGTACCTATGCTCCATTTACCTACCATGATGCTGCTGGTAAGCTGACAGGCTTCGACATCGATATTGCAACTGAAGTAAGTAAGCGTCTGGGCGTACAGCCGGAGTTTATCGAGACGCAATGGGATGGTATATTCGCGGGATTGAACTCCAAACGGTTTGACACGGTGTTCAATGAAGTGTCCATTACCGATGAGCGCAAGCAAAAATACGATTTCTCCGATCCGTACATTGTCTCCAAGGCAGTGCTGATCGTGAGCGAGGATAATAATGACATCAAAAAGTTTGCTGATCTGAAAGGTAAAAAGGCCGGGCAATCCCTGACCAGTAACCTGACTCAAATCGCGAAGAGCAATGGCGCGGAAATTGTGGCAACGGATGGATTCAATCAGGCGATTGATCTCCTGACATCCAAACGAGTGGATGCGACCGTCAATGATGGTTTGTCCTATCTTGATTTGAAGAAGCAAAAGCCTGACGCTCCCATCAAAAAGGTAGATGAATCTCCAGATGCTTCACACAGCGCGGCTGTTTTTAATAAAGGCAGTGAAGACTTGATCAAGGAAGTCAACAAAGCGCTGGCTGACATGAAGGCTGACGGTACGTATCTGAAAATTTCCGAGAAATATTTTGGATCCGACGTATCCAAATAACACACGAATAACCGGAGTCTCGCCATGTCGAACCGGACTTTCGCAAACTTATCTTTTTAAAGGATGTCTGCACAATGGATGATCGCCAGATACAAATTATTATCGATTCATTACTGCCTCTGCTGAAAGCAGGGGTTTCTTTCACGATTCCGCTCACACTTATCTCTTTTGCTCTGGGCTTGATACTGGCGCTGGTTACGGCGTTGGCTCGACTGTCCAAATGGAAAGTACTTAAGCTGATTTCCGGCTTCTATGTGTGGGTGATTCGGGGAACACCGTTGTTGGTGCAATTGTATATTATTTTCTACGGCTTGCCTTCAGTTGGCATTACGCTGGACCCTTTCATTGCTTCAGTGATCGGCTTTACGCTCAGCGTGGGGGCTTATGGCTCCGAAATTATGCGTGCGGCTATCATATCCATTCAGGAAGGTCAATGGGAGGCTGGCTACTCCTTGGGGATGACGCGCTGGCAAGTGCTGCGACGTATCGTGCTTCCGCAAGCAGCCCGTGTGTCCGTACCGCCGTTAGCGAATTCTTTCATCAGTTTGGTCAAGGATACTTCGCTAGCTGCGACGATCACCTATGTGGAAATGTTCAGAACAGCTAACCAGATTGTAGCCACCACGTATGAGCCGTTATTGGTGTATACCGAGGCGGGGGTTATTTATCTGCTGTTTAGCACCGTATTGACCGTGCTGCAAAATTACCTGGAGAAGCGGCTGAGACGTTTTTCCGTCAGATAAAGGAGATTGTACGGTGATCCAAATTCGGAATATACACAAATCGTTCGGCTCGCTGGAAGTGCTGAAGGGTGTTAATGTGACGTTGGATAAAGGGAAGGTGCTGGTAATCATCGGCCCGTCCGGCTCTGGAAAAACAACGCTTTTGCGCTGTCTGAATTTGCTGGAGGTTCCCGATCAGGGTGAGATTCAGGTGGGGGATATTGCACTGAATTTTGCCAAAGGAACGAAGCTGCGGCAGGAAAGCATCTTGGCGCTGCGCAAGCGAACGGGTATGGTGTTTCAATCCTACAACCTGTTTCCGCATATGACAGCAGTTCAAAACGTAATGGAGGGACAAGTCACCGTTCAAAAGAAAAACAAGGACGAGGCACGCAAACGCGCATTGGAGCTGCTTAAAAAGGTGGGACTGGCTGACAAAGCGGAATCCTATCCCCATCAGTTGTCGGGCGGACAGCAGCAACGCGTCGGTATTGCCCGGGCAATGGCGGTCGAACCTGAGGTGCTATTGTTCGACGAGCCGACCTCTGCGCTTGACCCCGAGCTGGTAGGTGAGGTGCTTAAAGTTATGAAGCAACTGGCTGCCGAAGGCATGACCATGGTCATTGTCACCCATGAAATGAAGTTTGCCGCTGAGGTCGCGGACCATGTGATTTTGATGGATCAGGGTGTGATCGTTGAACAGGGGACGCCACATAAGGTTCTGGAGCAGCCCACCAGTTCACGAGCTATTCAGTTTTTAAATCGGTTGAGCGGGGAAACAGAATAAAAATGAAGCTGGAAAAAAGAAGAACCTCTAAATGCGCCATTATGGGCATCAGAGGTTCTTCCTTTTTATGATGATTTAGAAGAATCCAACGCGTCCTTCGGCCACATTTTTTAACCAGTCCTGCTTACGGCTCTTATCAAGCTCGCCTCTCATACCTTTAATAATCAGCTCAATATCTGTTTTTCCACTCTCATGCCATTCCAGAGCAGTGCTGACATACAGCTCGCCGAGCTGAGCCAGGGAGAAGCCGTCAGTCATCGCTGCTGCCTTCTGTGTACCTGTCTCTCCTGCAAAAATAAGGAAGTTGCGCAGCTTGAGATACGCCAGTCGCAGCGCTTCGTCCGGCAGACTGATTTCATAGGCGCGATCGAAACGACCCGCCCGGTTCATCAGACCCGGATCAATTTTTTCGGGATAATTGGTCGTTCCGATCAGGAAGATGCCCTCCTTGGAAGTAGCGCCATCAAGCGTATTCAGGAAAAAGGAACGAACCTCCTGCGGCATGGAATCAATATCCTCAATGACCAGCACCATCGGAGCCAGACGGGTAGCCGCCTCGAACACCTCTTTGACTGATTCACTAGTTGTATACTCCGTAATTTGCCAGTAGGCGGCCGGACCTGGTACGCTGCTCGCAATAGATTTAACAAGCGTCGTTTTCCCGTTGCCCGGATGGCCATACAGCAGAATACCGCGTTTGTATGGAATATTATAAGTCTGATAGAATGTACGATCTGCTTCAAAAAACTGATCGAGTGAACGGAAAATATCGCGCTTGATTTCCGCTTTCAAAATAACGTCATCCCGCGTAATGGCACGGGTAATCGGCTCCGCCTGCCGGGATAATCCGCGGCTTGTGTCCGTAAAGACGGTGACCCGCTTCATGTTCTGCTTGCGTTCACGCCCGCGTACCCCCGCGAGGAAGCCTTGCAGTTCCTGATCGCCTGTCGCAAATACGTAATCTTCATTATATACGCCATTTTCACGGAAAAAGGGAACCCGCGCCAGCGCGATGCCCCACTTGGGATAGGCGAATACATTATTACGCATAGACAGGTGCACGCCGTATTCTGGAGTGGGCCCGTCATCGTCATATTGGATGGTACGTTCCTCCAGGCGATCAAAGACCCGTGCCACATGCTCCAGATCCGGGCTGCCTGAACGAATGTCCTCCTCCAGCAAGTCCCAATACTCAATATTGGGATCGTCGCTGGCATACAGCTCATATTTTACGCCATAGCGGTTATATAGGGCCTCACTGATGCCGTCGATCAGACGGGCATAAGCGGCATAGCCGGTAATACGCCCATCTGTACGTTCATCAAATTCGTAAATAGCTGGGATGTCTATACTCAATTATTTGGCTCCTTTCAGGGCGGCCAGCGGCTTGCATTTAGCTACAACGGCTGCGAGTCCTGCCCCGGTGACACTTTCAATAATATCATCTACATTTTTGTAGGCTTGGGGAGATTCGTCGAGAATGCTTTCCAGCGATGACTGATTGACCACAATCTCGTCGTCTGTCCCTACACCAAGTGCTCCGGCAAAATCGTCCACACTTACGAGCCGTTTGGTCGCAGAGCGTGAACGGATACGGCCCGCTCCATGGCAAATGGAGTGGAAGTTATCCTGCCCGCCCGGCAGACCGACCATAATATAGGAGGACGTCCCCATAGAGCCGGGAATCAAGGCCGGATGTCCTGTTTCCCGGTAAGGTTTTGGATTGTCGGGATGTCCGGCTGGAAGGGCGCGGGTAGCCCCTTTACGATGCACAAACACGTTACCGTGATCCGGGTGGGATTCCTCCCAACCATAATTGTGCATCAGATCGTACAAGGTGCGCAACTCGCACTTTGTACCAAAGACATCACGGAAGGCTTCACGCACGGAAAAAGCGATCAAATGTCGGTTCACCACCGCATAGTTCAGCGCCGAGTACATCATATTGATGTACTGCGCAGCTTCGGGATGCTCCAGAGGGGCAAATACCAACCTTGGATCAGAGGTACCAAGCCCAAGGCGACCCATTGCTTTGGCAATGGCAGACGAGCTGGTTTGGCTGACCGCTCCACCCCAGGCACGTGATCCGGAGTGGACCATGACGGCAACCTGACCGTCGAACATTCCCCAGGCTTCGGCTATTTCACGGTTGTGCTCGGCAATCTCAATCGCCTGAATTTCAACGAAATGATTGCCTCCACCCAGCGTGCCAAGCTGTCGGTGAGCCCGGTGCCACGTGCGATCTTCGACGAGATTAAGTACCTCTTCATCAAATGAGAATTTACTGTGCTCTACATGGGTGAGTGAGGTTGATTTTTTAGGCGTGTAGCTGTCTGGAATATATTTATTGGGTAACCCATGCAGGCCCTTGCGTACAATATGCTCCAGCCGGATATCTGAATAATGTCCCCGCTGGTGGGCTTCCATCGGCAAATATTTATCAATGGTCTTGACCAGCTTGCGGCGCAGCTTGGTTTCCTTCAAGGCATCCTTGTGCAAATTTGTCAGGTGTACGCGCATGCCGCAGCCGATATCGCTGCCGACGATGGAGGGAGATACATAGCCGTCCTCCATTCCCCATACCGCTGTCGTGCCGATGCAGGTTCCGACGCCTACATGCACATCCGGAGTATAGCCCATATAGCGGATACCGGGAATTTGTAAATTGTTATTAGCCATCTCGAACACCTTGTAATCCAGCGAGGAGAAAAGCTGCTGAGAAGCATATACGGTCAAATCGCCAGCCGGAAGCTTCATAAGATGGCTGTATGGTCCCTTTTCTAAGAACGAGTCTGTTGTGTGCTGTATATTCATATGGTTGGATAGTTCCCTTCTTCATGTAAATCAGGATTTTGCAAAATCCTGAAATCTAAAATTACTTACAAATTAAGCTTTAAAAAAGAAAATAAAAAAAAGCCGCAGACTTGTCGTCTACGGCTTCCTGCACCGAAAGTGTCATTACACGTCATGATCTATACATCATTAATACGTAAAATAACCTGTTCTTCCAATAGCATTAAATACAGAAAAAAGCCTGGTTAATCACGCCGTCAGACAGCGCGATGTCACCCATCATGTCGCCCGAACGGGGCCGATGAGACGAAAATTCATATATATGGTTTTGTCATGCTGCCTGTCTGTCACCATCATGTAAAGCTCAGTCATGTCTGTCGGCCCCCTTTTCCTAAAGTTAATTGCTATGTTAATGGAAACCTGTGGAAGCTGTCAACCCTGAAAAGAGGGAGAATGGAAAGATGTGACTTTAATCATAGTGAAGTGTGAGTTAGATCATAGTTCAAATGACCCAAACCTGTTATTGTCTAAATATTCAAATATTCAGAGATTGTTGATGGTTTACAGGACAATTTTTGTGAGGGGGACGGAGCAAGCATGGAAGGGGATCTCCAGAAGTTTAAGGCCGACTTTTTCAAAGCATTGGCTCACCCTCTGCGCATCCGCATTCTGGAGGTGTTAAGTGAAGGGGAGCGGAACGTAAATGAGCTACAGACTGCGCTCGGTTCCGAAGGCTCTGCCGTATCGCAGCAGTTGGCCGTGTTGCGCGCCAAAAATTTGGTGAGCAGCATCAAGGAAGGCACGACGGTCGTTTACTCGTTGCGGGACCCGCTCTTGACGGAACTGCTTGCGGTGGCGCGGCAAATTTTTGACAATCATCTGGTCGAAGCGATCTCGTTGCTGGAGGGTATTCGGAACGAGAAGTAATGCTACTACAGAAAAGAAGGGTTACAGAGGATGAAGTGGATGGGAAGGTTCGAGGGATATAACGCAGGAGCTTTGCGAAAGGACCTGATTTCCGGAAGTATCGTGGCAATTGTGGCAATTCCGCTCGGTATGGCGTTTGCCATTGCATCAGGAGTAAAGCCGGAATACGGGCTGTACACGACCATTGTGGCAGGAGTTTTGGTTTCACTGTTGGGAGGGTCCAAATTTCAGATTGGCGGACCGACGGGCGCTTTTATTCCGATTTTGCTGGCTATTGTCATGCAGTACGGTCATGAGAATTTACTCATAGCCGGTTTTATGGCGGGGATTATGCTCATCTTAATGGGCGTGCTGAGGCTAGGCGCGTTAATTAAGTTCATCCCCAAGCCGGTAACGATTGGCTTTACGGCGGGCATTGCCGTGACGATTTTCAGCGGTCAGATTGCTAACTTTCTCGGCTTGCGCGGAGTAGAGCGGCATGAAACGTTTCTGCCTTCTATGGCAGAGCTGATCCATCGCCTGCCTTCACTGAATGTGTACAGTATTCTGACGGCGGGTATCTGTCTTGCCGCCCTCATTCTGGTGCCTAAAAAATGGCCCAAGGTACCCGGTTCACTCGTGGGCCTGCTCTTATCCACGCTGGTGGCAGTCTGGCTTTTTCCGGGTCAGGTGGCAACGATCGGCTCCGCATACGGCGCAATTCCGGCATCTCTGCCTGAGCTGCATGTTCCAGGCGTGACCTGGGACCTGATTGTGAAGCTGCTGCCGCCCGCACTTGTCATCGCAATGCTGGGAGCTATCGAATCCCTGCTTTCGGCAGTGGTTGCTGACGGCATGACAGGAGACCGGCATAACAGCAATCGTGAGCTGGTTGGACAGGGTGTTGCCAACTTGCTCACACCGCTATTTGGCGGCATTCCTGCGACGGGGGCGATTGCGCGTACAGCCACAAATATCCGCAGTGGTGCCGTGTCTCCCATGTCGGGTATTGTACACGGCTTGGTTGTGCTGCTTATTCTGGTGGTTTTTGCTCCGTATGCATCCAATATTCCGCTGGCGAGCATGGCCCCGGTGTTGATGGTGGTCGCCTGGAATATGAGCGAGCGCAAACATTTTGCACACATCCTCAAGACGCGGACAGCTGACTCTATTGTACTGGTTGTCACCTTTTTACTGACGGTATTTACGACGCTGACTACGGCTGTTGAAGTAGGTCTGATTCTGGCCGTTGTGCTGTTCGTCAAGCGTATGAGCAGTACACTTTCAGTGGATAAGGTACTACCCGATCCTTCTGTCAAGCATGAAAAAGTCGGCGCGCATATGGTAACAGAGCAGCATGATTGCCCACAGGTGGCGATTTATAGTGTGGAAGGCCCTCTATTTTTTGGTGCCGCTTCGGCATTGGAAAATTCGGGGATGGGAGGTCAGGCTAACCGCCAGCAAGGGATTTTGCTGCTGCGTATGGGTAAGGTTCCCTTTATGGATATGACAGGAGAATCTAACTTTACCACATTGATTCAGAAATATCGGAAATCCGGTGGAACGGTGCTTGTTTCCGGCCTTCAGCCACAGCCTCTGGCATTACTTCACAAAACCGGATGCTACGACATGATCG
The DNA here is from genome assembly GCF_044908085.1 of Paenibacillus sp. RC73. Lineage (NCBI taxonomy): Bacteria > Bacillati > Bacillota > Bacilli > Caryophanales > Paenibacillaceae > Paenibacillus > Paenibacillus sp. RC73. Next base: position 107,103 of record NZ_JBIYCV010000008.1, on the reverse strand, counting down.
GACATGAGCATTTTTTCGAGCATACAGGAGAAGCCCTCACGGCAGCCATAGCACTGGTGGATCGGGATGCATGTCGCGGGTGCAGCCAAATGGCTTTTCGGGAATGTGCTGCTCTATGCGGTAGATCGCAAGCACTATCAAAACCATCCATTTCGGATGGAGCTGTTCCGGTTCCCATACCTGTAAACAGCGGCAGATAGCCCTCTCTGAACTCTTCTATTGGAGTGCAGAACGAATGCTGAAAAATCTCTTTTATTTTTACGATTAGCAGTGCGCCCTCAAGATTAGCACCTGCTCGTAAAAACGGAAGAGGTTTTTTGTTTTCGAAGAAAAAGGGAAAAAATTCAAAAAAATGCTTGTATATCTGTTTTTATGACATTATACTAGATTCAAAAGATACCAATTGTATCATTCTTTTGTTTTAATTTGGTTTTTAATGCACAGATATTAAACCCCTCGATAACTTCTAGCTTCATACCCTACTTTTTCTTCACGTTTTTCTCTTACTTTTTCCAAAGCGATATAAGCTGAATTTTAAAAATTTACATGGGAACGAGGTAGGCAGAATGGTGCTGTACGAGCATCAGCGGTCACCTTTGCCCGAAGGATTACTGTTTCTTTCGGTCCTGCCCTCTTGGTTGTTCACCACAGAATCATGACCTATGGATTCCATGCTAGAATCTATATTTTTTGAAGGAGGTGAGGGCCAAAGGCTATTTTGTGAGCTTTTCACGTGGCTGTCGGCAGGTTATTCTTGAGAACCATAAAACCAAGTAAAGGGAGATGGAAAGTATTGATTAAGTCGAAAAATATCAAAAAGACGTTATCGGCTAGTTTTACTGCTATTCTTGCTTTTTCTCTGATTTCTCCGGTGTACGGAGATGCAAGCACAACCACCGCGGCAGGAGCTTCGACCATTTCCGCCAAGGTTTCAGCCAAGCTGAACCAGCAATTCAGTGACAGCGAGTACGTCACCTATCTGGTCAAATTAAAAGATCAGGTAGATACAGAGTCGGTTGCCAAGCATGCTTTCCAAAAGGCTTCCGCAGACCAGATTTCTCCGGCTGCCGCTAAGCTTTCTGTACGTACAACGGTTGTGAACTCTCTCATTGATACTGCTGAAAAATCTCAACAGCCTGTGGAAGAATACTTAAAGAAGGAAGTCAATAACGGAGGCGTCAAAAAGTACAAGAGCTACTTTATCGTGAACGCGCTTGCGGTAACGAGTACCAAGGAGGTATTGGATAATCTCGCCACACTTCCTGAGGTAGACAAAATTTTACCGGATGAAACGCGGGAGCTGCAAAAGGTTGAAATAGATAAGGATGCCCAGCCAGCAGTCGAGGAAGCGACAGCCGAACAAGCTGTTGTAGACACGGCTGTAACGGAAGAGAATGCACAAAAATCCGTGGAGGAATCCGTATATAAGGATGCTGTAACGCCGAGCCGAGCCGAATGGAATATTTCCAAAATTAAAGCACCACAGGTTTGGGCTAAAGGCATCGACGGCAAAGGGGTTGTCGTTGCCAATCTCGATACAGGCGTAGAGTACACTCACCCGGCGCTGAAAAGAAAATGGCGCGGCTTGAATGCTTCCGGTCAAGTCGTGAATCCAGAGCTGAGCTGGTATGATGCGGTTAACGGAGCATCACTGCCAACAGATTCAAATGGACACGGTACACATACGATTGGTACGAGCGTTGGCTCGGATAGTAACGGTACGAATGAAATCGGGGTTGCTCCCGGTGCCAAATGGATTGCTGTTCGAGTGTTCAACCCGAGCACGACAGATTCCATTCTGCTGGACGGAGGTCAATGGTTGCTGGCTCCAGTAGACAAAAATGGCAAGAAGCATCCTGAGCTTGCACCGGATGTGGTGAATAACTCATGGGGTGGCGGACCTGGGCTGGATGAATGGTATCGTCCTGTCACCAAAGCGTGGAGAGCGGCACAGATTTTCCCTGAGTTCTCTGCAGGTAACACGACTCTGTCAAATCCGGGCGGTCCTGGGTCTGTAGCCAATCCGGCGAATCTGCCGGAAGCTTATGCCACTGGAGCGACTGATGTCAACAACAAGCTGGCCAGCTTCTCGTTGCGCGGTCCTTCTCCATATGGCGAAGTGAAGCCTGAAATATCGGCTCCTGGGGTAAACATCCGTTCCTCTGTTCCTGGCGGAGTATATGAGGGGGGCTGGAACGGTACTTCCATGGCAGGCCCGCATACGGCCGGATTAGCGGCATTGCTGCTTCAGGCCAAGCCATCCTTGACAGTGGACCAACTGGAGGATGTTATTTCGAAAACAGCGACGCCGCTGACAGACAGCCAATATAAAACTTCACCGAATAACGGCTATGGATATGGCCTGATCGACGCGTTGGCTGCGGTCAATTCGGTACTTAACTAGAATGATCTGATCGTTCTTTAGAAAGATTTCGGAAATCCCTTGGAGCGGCTCGTCCAGAGATTGCATACACCTGCTAACCGTGTAATGTAACATTAACGCAGCCGCTACAAAGGGGTTTTCGTACATAGAAAATACAAAAATTATAAATTTCAAGGAAATTGCAAAAAAATCACTTGTATATCTGTTTTGATAACTTTATACTATCCATAATATATGTTTTTATATCAATTTTTAATATAAAATGTAACGATATAACATGTCGTGTTATAGCATGTTCTCTCTTCGACATTCTCCTGCTTGTTCTCCTTGGTATCTGCTGAATTTCATCGCATGTTATCTTTGATTCACAAACTCATCTATGAAATAAACTCACCTAAGAAAATCCAAATCGTTTTATACCTGAGCATTTTGCAACAATCCCAAGAGCGATTTCAAATTGTACTTTCGAGCGTTGGGGATCGAATGATGCAAAATGCTGACCTCTATATTCTATGAAGGAGGTGGTTGCCAACCATATCATGTTGTACAGCCCGTAGATTTGATGTGAAGGCAAGAAGGCATGAGGTCTTACTCTCGTACAGGTTATACCAGAAATATTAAACCTAGTAAAAGGAGTGGAGAAGTAATTGATTAAACCTAAACGATTTAAGAAACCACTATCTATCGGACTATCTTTGCTTATGGCCTTTTCTTTTGTTCAACCCGCTTTGGCGAATAACACACCGGATGGCTCCAAGCTGGAGTTGAAATCAGCTGCGCACAAAGTAACGACTGCGAAGGTATCCCCTAAACTGACCAAACAGTTTGAGGAGAACAACTATGTAACCTATCTGGTCAAATTAAAAGAACAGGTAGACACGAACAAGGTTTCCAAAAATGCTCTCCAAAAGGCCTCGCTTGAGAAAATAACACCCTCTGCCGCCAAAATGGCTGTTCGCAGCAATGTGATCAGCTCTCTGCGTGAAACCGCTTCAAGAACCCAATACGGGCTTGAAAATTATTTGGATAAACAATCAGAGAGCGGCGGAGTGAAGGAATATAAAAGCTACTTTATTGTCAATGCCCTGGCGGTCACAAGCACCAAGGAGGTGCTGGACCATATTTCGCAGCTGCCTGAGGTAGACAAAATTTTGCCGAATGAAACACGTTATCTGCAAAAGGTGACAGTTGACAAGCAGGCAGAGGGAACAGCAGCCAAAACTGCTGAAACAGCGACAGCAGACACTGCAAAATCTGCAACGGCAGAGAAAGCAGTAGAGCTGGAAAAGGACGATAGTAAAACATCGGCGAAGCCAGACAATGCAGGTAAGAACGCTGTAGACCCGTCTACCGTGGAATGGAATATATCACATATTAATGCACCGCAAGTATGGGAACAAGGAATCGACGGAACCGGAATCGTCGTGGCCAATCTCGATACAGGCGTAGACTATACTCATCCGGCCCTGCATCGCAAATGGCGCGGTCTGGACGCGGCAGGCAATGTCGTGAATCCCGAGCTGAGCTGGTACGATCCGCATAGTCATGCGACGTTGCCGGTCGATCAGGAAGCGGATTCCCACGGTACGCATACGATGGGAACGATGGTCGGCTCCGAGGAAAATGGAACGAACCGGGTCGGCGTTGCGCCTGGCGCGAAGTGGATTGCCGTTCGGATTTTTAATCCGGAAACGACGGATGCAATTATACTCGACGGCGGTCAATGGCTGCTTGCGCCAAGGGATGCCCAAGGCAATCTTCATCCCGAGCTTGCACCGGACGTGGTGAACAATTCGTGGGGCGGCGGACCCGGCCTCGATGAATGGTTCCGACCTGTGGTTCAAGCATGGCGGGATGCACAGATATTCCCTGAATTCTCCGCAGGTAATACTTCCCTTTCCAATCCGGGCGGTCCTGGATCGGTAGCGAATCCGGCTAACTATCCGGAATCCTTTGCTACTGGAGCAACCGATCTTAATGACAAGCTGGCTAGCTTCTCACTGCTGGGACCGTCGCCATATGGCGAAGTGAAGCCCGAAGTTTCTGCACCGGGTGTAAATATTCGATCATCCGTTGCTGGCGGTGCTTATAAAGGCGGATATAACGGAACTTCCATGGCGGGCCCTCATGTAGCGGGACTTGCGGCTCTGTTGCTGCAAGCGAATCATTCGCTTACCGTGGATCAACTGGAAGAAATTCTGGAAAATACAGCTACACCACGCACGGATAGCACATATCCGACCTCTCCGAACAATGGCTACGGACATGGTGTCATTAATGCATTGGATGCAGTCGGCTCTGTCGTTCAGGGCTTGGGCTCCGTATCCGGTAAAGTTGTAACAGGTGGAGATGATCTGGAAGCGCCTGTTCTGGAGCATACACCGTCTGCTGCGGCATTCGAGGGCATTGACATACCTCTGACTGCTCATGTAACGGATAATGTCGGGGTGACAGCAGTTGAGGCCTTTGCCAAAACAGCGGGTACGTCAAACTATGTATATATTCCGTTGGAACGGACCTCCGGCGACAGCAAAGACGGTACATATCAAGCGTCCATCCCGACTTTCTTGGTGGATAGCGCCGGTCTGGAATACTATATTCGCGTGAATGATTACGGCAATAACGGTTTTGAAACCGAAGTGTACAAGGTTAATGTCTCCAAAGGCGTCAAACCTGGCTATACACAGGATTTTGAAAAGGATATTGCTGGTATCAATGTCGGTGGACAGGGTAGTGTCTGGAAATGGGGAACCCCGGTAAGTGGCCCCGGAAGCGCACATTCGGGAACGAAGGTCCTTGCGACCAATCTCGAAGGCAAATATGCGTCCAACTCTAACAGCTATTTCCTCGCTCCTCCGATTGATCTGACCAATAGTCCCAAAGGGGCGTTGCTCAGCTTCAAGCATTGGTACGATATTGAAAACAATTCTGATTTGGGCAAGGTGTATATAGCCACCGCCAACAATCAGAATGCATTTGAGCAGGTATTATCATTTACAGGCACCAGCAACGGCTGGAAAACACAATATCTCGATCTGCGAGCATTTGCAGGTCAGAAGGTATACCTTCTGTTCAACTTTACAAGTGATAATACGGTTGTAAAAGATGGCTGGTATATCGACGATCTGTCGATTCAGGAGCCGGATACCGTTGCACCTGCCGCGCCAAGTAATCTGACTGCCGAAGCGGATACAGTCGGCAACGTCTCGCTGGCTTGGAATGCTTCATCCGATGAAGACGTGAAGCAGTATAAGGTGTATCGCTCCACCCAATCGGGCAAAAATTATACTTCGTTGGGTACAACCTCTGGACTGACCTTCACCGATACAATCACGGTCAGCGGCTCGACCTATCATTATGCAGTGGCGGCCGAGGATTACAGTGGTAACGAGGGAGCCAAGTCGAATGAGGCTTCACTGAGAGTAGAAGTGCCGGATACGCTGTATAGCGATTCGTTTGATGGCAACTCGGATAACGGCTGGACTCATTCTGGTACCAAGGATGAATGGGAACGTGGCATCCCCACAGAAGTGGGACCAGAAAGTGCAGTATCCAGACCAAACGTATGGGCAACCGATCTCGATAGTAACTATGAGAGCGGAGCTGACTTTTCGCTGGTTTCTCCAAAAATTAATTTGAATGGTGTGCGGAACGCAACACTTACCTTCAACCACTGGTTTGAAATTGAGTCCGGCTATGACTTCGGTTATGTAGAAGTGTCCAAAAATAGTGGCGACACCTGGACCGAGCTGGGCAAATTCTCTCATAACACTAATGGGAAAAAATGGACTCCAGTTTACTACAATCTGGATAGCTATACCGGCAATGAGATTCAAATTCGCTTCCGCTTGAAATCGGATAACAGTGTGAACAAAAACGGTTGGTACATTGACGATTTCCGTGTACTGGGCATTCCAGCTTCGACAGTGACCAAGGATGTAGTACCTGAGTCGAATATCAAACTGGAAAAAGCGGAAGAACAATTCCCACTGTACAAAATTACAAGCACCGAAAAGAGTGAATTCCAGGAAAAAGTGAAGCCGACGGAAACAACGGTGGACAGTGGACGTGTCGGTCTCGAAAGTCTTCCTGCCAGCGCCACAGTTACCGTACTGGAAACCGGACGTTCGGTGAAAACCGATCCGACCACAGGTAAATACAGCTTCATTCACGTAGCAGGCGATTATACGCTGAAGGCTGAAGCCTATGGCTATGAGCCTCAAACGAAGCAGGTCACGATTGAGAATAATAAAGTAATCAGAGCGAACTTTAGTCTCCAAGCGGTACCTCATGGTACGATTCACGGAGTCATTACCGATAAGCAATCCGGTGAACCGATCCGAAAAGCGAAAGTGCTTGTGCTGGAGGATGCACGCATTGCTCCGGTAGAAACCAATGAGGCTGGAGAATTTACGCTGGATGTGCTGGAAGGGACATATACATTATCCATTGCAGCAGAAAATTATTACAGCGACAGTGTCACGGTCACAGCACCTCCGAACGGCAGTGTGGAAGCGAATGTCGCATTGAAGCCATTTATCGGCTTCCAGGGGGGCATCGCTTACGATGACGGTACCGGAGAAAATGCCAGAGCCTTTAACGCGGCAGGCAACTCCTGGGCAGTCAGAATGACACCTGAATCAGAGGTGGCTCAAGTGACAGGAGCGTCGCTTCTGTTCTGGAATTCAACCTTCCCGAATCCGGGAGGAACGGCGTTCAAATACTCCGTATATGATGCATCTGGTGCGGCAGGCGCACCGGGACGTCTGCTGGCTGGTCCATTTGATGGCACAGCCGTTCGGGATGAAACACAGTGGACGACCGTACAATTCCCTGAACCCGTAACGGTTCAAGGCGACTTCTATATCGTCTATACGCAGCCAAGCGCAGGCACGCAAGCTCCGGGTCTTGCTACAGACGAGAGTGGACCCAATGCGCTTCGTAGCTGGCAAGGTGTAAGCGGCGCATGGAGCCAATCACCGGAGGATGAGGGCAATTACATGATCCGGGCGATCGTCAGATATCCGGTTAATGCGCCAACGATTACAACACCGACCAAGGCAACGTATACGAAGGAAGAGACAATCACCGTTACAGGTACTTCCCCGGCAGACGGAGCGGATATCCAGCTTTTTAACGGTAATGAACTGGCTGGTACAACCAAGGTGAAGGATCGCCAGTTCAGTCTGGCAGTCGATCTTCAGCCGGGTGCCAATCCACTGAGTGTTCAGGCGGCGGTATACGGCAAAGCAACAGATCGTTCCGAGCCTGTGGTCGTCATACTTGACCAGACTAAACCGGGTCTGATCTTGACTTCGCCAGATGAAGGAGCCCGTACAAATGCGGGTGTCGTCAGTGTAACAGGTACGGTGTATGATGAGTTCCTCACCAACTTGACGATTAACGGGGAGCCAACCGAATTTGGAAGCGACGGCAGCTTTAACAAGCGGTTGCTCATCAATGAAGGGGAAAATCAAATTACGGTAACGGCCAAGGATCTTGCCGAGAACGTAACTACGGTTACCCGTTCGGTGTATGTCGATACAGCCTTGCCGAAGCTGGAAAATATCAGTCCTGCTGAGGATGTGCGTATCACTCCAGGGCAACCGGTGCAGGTATCCTTCGACAGTACGTCCGGATTGGAGGCATCCTTCCGTGTGGAATTGCCTTTCAATCTGACCACCTTGGCCCGAAACGAAATTCCATTAAACGAAACTTCGTCAGGTCATTATGAAGGAACTTACTTCACTTCCTCTTCTCTGAGCCTGGAAGGCGGAGTCATCGTGATCCGGGTAAGGGATGCAGCAGGAAATGAAGTGGAGACGGAAGCACCCGGAAGATTGTATGTAACGAAGGGTGGAGGGCAGGACCCTGATCCGAATCCACCGACCTCTAACGAGAAACCAGTTGCAATCATTCAGGCGAATGATTCAGCCAAGAAGAACAAGAACGTTCAGTTTAACGGAAAAGCCTCACGTGATGTAGACGGTGAAATCGTCAGCTATAGCTGGAACTTCGGCGATGGCGATACAGCGTCCGGCTCCAAGGTAAAGCATAAATTTACCACAGCCGGAACGTATACCGTGGAGCTGACGGTGACAGATAATAATGGTGCAAGCGGAAAAGCTGCGCATACCATCACGATCCGTTAATAAGGTACACGGAATGTTTCTTTTAAAATAACAACAGAAGACCCACAGCAAGCCACCATTTTCGGAGGTCTGCTGTGGGTCTTTTTGAATTGTGGAACAGGTCTGGAAGCGATAGAATGAATAGAAACATATAAAGTGAATCTATTCACAATACTATTTTTTAGACAGGAGAGAATCATATGATTCATTTGCAAAAAGAAAGCGGGCGTATCCGCCTTGTGCTGGATGCCTATTTTATGGGAGAGGACATGGTCGTACTTATTTCCGGCGGCGATCAGCCGCATCTGGGAACGATTACAGCAGGCGCCAGACTGGAGCCGATCCAAACCGTTCAATTGCAAGCCCACAAGGAATTTTATATTACCGAAGAAATTGCCGTTCGTTTGCGAAAAGAGTTTGCGGGTAACTTTGCAATTTGCTGCGGGGCGCATATGGACCATGTAACGAAGGACGAAATCCGAATGTTGACGGAAATGGCTATACAATTGGGTAAAGAGCTGATCGATCAACTCAAGCAAAAACGTCTGTAACGACTGTAGCGACCTTTTTAAGAAAACTCCTGAATGAGCAGATTTCGGTATGGATATTTACTGTAAGGATACTTAAAAAGCAAAGCAAAGCCATGATCCTCGATTTGTACGGATTTCAGTGCAGTGGATGGAATCAAGCTGCGGATCATCAGAGTAACCGCACGCTGGTCTTTCTGGTTGATGGCTTTGGCTAAAGCAGAAGCAAAGCATCGATTGCGTGCCAATTCGAGATACAGCGGAAAAACGGCTCTGGCGATGGCGCGGTGAACCCTCGGCTCAAATGTAAACTGCACCGTACCGGGTGGAATCGTCGTTCCGTTCGTATAATACAGCATTGGTGGCTGGGCCAAGAAGGAGATAAAATAGCCGATGCCATTCGTGCCCAGTCCTTGCTTGGCAGCAAATGGCGCTACCGAGCAGAGAAGGGCCTTCATCCGATCCAAATTGCCATGCACTACAGCACGTGACCATTGAACGGCGAAAGAACGACGGGTGGCAATAGCTTTGTAAAATGGCAGCATGGCGGCGGATATTTTCCTGAGCATGTCAGCATTTAAGCGTTTGTGAGGCGAACACCTTCTGCGGGATGTTGCACGATATACCATAGCTCCGACCTCCTAGGCAGGATGCTCTCAGGGAGCGCATTTTATCAGTAATAGGTAAAATACTGTATGCCCGATCACTACGAAAAGTGATTATGTATCCATATTTTGTTGCTAATAATTAACTGTTTTTAAAATTTATTGGTCGAATTTCTGATCATAGAATTTTTCTTCAATTTCTAGTGATGTCTCTATCGCTTTCTTGTTTAATAAATGTGAATAAGTATCTAATGTTATAGTTACACTTGTATGACCCCATATCTCAGAAACTACCTTTGGATGTATCCCGATGGATAACATTAGTGAAGCTGCTGTGTATTCAATTCCCAAAGATTATTTTCAGAGCATACTAACAACAATGGCACTGGTATTTTGATACCAGTGCCATTGTTCAGGCATTTATTCACTTTTTTTCGTAAACTCTGATATTTACCCTAGATAAGCTTTTCATTCAACCACAATATGATTATTATCCACAATCACTTTGTTGTTACTTTTACTTTATAAGGATAAGTTTCACCATCCTCTTCAATATTAAAATGTTTAATTTCATCTGGAGTTGCGGATACAACCAAATAAACAGATTTTTCATCTCCTTGCAAATTCAATGAATTTTTCCCTTTGTTCCACATTGTAGAATATCGGGTATCCCCCGAATGCGTTACGGTAACAATGCTAGCTCTCCAATCAGCGCCTTTTGCTGTGCTTGTTCCTTGGAAATCAATGGTAACGGAAGCTTTGCTCAAATCAACATCTAAAGGAACAATGTTGTAGCCTGTCTGTTGTGGAGCCTTGTTTTCAGGGACGGTCATCCAGCCGCCTTTACCACTTTTCAGTGTTGTATATATCTTTTCATAATTGCCGTTAGTTCTCAAAAGTTCATCTAAATGTTTCAAATAATATTGTTGGCTCTTGAAGTCCATAGTTACCAATCTTCTTGCCATTCCACCCAGTAATTCTTTAGTAGAAACTCCAGTTACCTTTTCCATAGATTCAAAGTAGGTCGTATCTTTTCCGCCGTAAGACAATAAATCCAACATTGCTCGATGGCCAAGTCCGTTGATGTGATCTGGATTTTCATTAATATACAGGAGAATAGGCCATGCATCGTACCAATTCTTTACATGTGGAAAATGTGATTCCGAATTCAGTATAAAGGGGGCAAAAAAGTCAGAGTCTGGACCATATACCGTTCCACCATAACTGTAGTAATCGCTACCCAAATATTCATTACGCAAGAAGTTAGCTACCGCTTCATACCACTCATAAGGGACCTCTCCTCCATTATGATAGGTAAATACATGGCCTAATTCATGAGGAACTACCCAGCTTGGTGGGTCTACACGCATCGCAGCCGGCATCATGACCATGTAAGCAAATGCATCGTTGTCTACTGACATATAAGCCCAATCTTCGTCAATCTTTTTCAGTCCAGTGCTCGCAATGTAAATGTTCGTTTTATATTTTCCAGTTAAATTTGGAGAAGTTCCGATATCCCCCAATCCAAATTTATCCATGTAAAATGAACGGATACTTTCGAGGTTGGCCAAGTTGCCTTGAACAAAATCCCTATTTACTGTTCCAGTTGTATCTCTGTTTCCCCAAATAATTTGAAAATGCTCGGAGGTAGCACGATTTACAGAAGAATCAGATAAAGAATAAAAAGCATCTCTTGCCTTGTATTCGTTTGTATTCTTCGTACTTTCTGTAGTGATAACGCTTTCATAACCTTCAGCTTTTGCCGTTTTGGCAGTGCCTAGTAAATCAGCTACTGCCCCATAGCTTGTTACATTCAATAATAATAAAACCATTAACAAGCAGCATACTAGCTTTTTCATAATTAACACTCCTTTACATTAATGTAGTATATTGATTTCTTTTATATAATAACGCAAATTCCTCGATGCTGAAATGAAAATATTTTAATGTTTTATATTATTTTCCAATAATAAAAGAACAGCCTGCGAAATCAAATTGATTTAGCTGAGAATATTACTTAGTACCTTGATAAAATCAAATTTAAGGATAAGAGGTTTTGATTTTTTTGCTGCTGGATTCGAGTTGGCGAATGGACAGATATAGAAAAAGAAGATTACTATTATCGTTGCGTATACTCATATAGACCTGATGTTATAATTATAAGGACAGTGGCTCTTGTCTATTTTCTAGATCATTGTGCTAATTTGGGTCCTCTACGTGAGACTGCTGAAGGTTTGGGTGCCGATCGTCAACATTATTGTTGAATTGTACCAAAAGAAAAAGAAATAGACCGCTGCCCTACTTTGGTAAGGTAACAGTCCATTTCATGATACAACCTATTGGCGACCGCTCTTCAAAGCGGCTGTTGCCAAAGAGTGAGGATATTAGTGCATCTAAGCTTCTTTAGCTCTTGACTACATTTTATATAAAGGCCAATGATCTCGACAATTAAGTACAGACGTATTGCGGTAAAATGTATTGTGAACTTTAATCAGAATTGCATATGGCTTTAAAAGATAACCATCATTTTTTGAAATAAGTACTGTCCTGATTTGTAAGATTGTGGTACCCTAGAACGTATATATTGTTATTTTACATATTGGAGCTGAATCAGACAAATGAGTAATTTATACAAAGACCCCCAATCGTCCGATCCTTTTCAGGAGACGAATGGTTATAACGCCCCATTTAATCCGCCCCCACAGCTTCCGCCTACAAACAGTAAAGCTGTTGCTTCGATGGTGCTCGGTATTCTAGCTGTCGTCATTCCCTATCTGGGGTTCATTATCGGCATCATCGGTATCATTTTGTCCAGTCTTTCCCTGAAGGAAATTAACCGTCATGGCGAACAAGGCAGGGGTATGGCTATTGCCGGATTGGTATGCAGCATTATCGGAACACTGATCTATGCATTGATCATCATTTTCATAGTCGTTGTTTTTGTTTTAGCAGCCTCAAGTGGCGACAATCCGTTTTCCGACATTTAATGAAATCAGTGAGCTCATACACTTGTACTCTTCACGATGGGGATTCCAGATGCTATGATGAATGGAGTCCAATCAAGGAGAGTGAAAGTCATATGGCACGTACTCAAACACAAAAAGCGCTAAGCAAGGCGAAGCACGCCGGAAACTACTGCTCTGCACAGAGCCGCAAAACAAATGGTCATTATGGCGAGATATCGCAGCATGTGCGAATGAAGCCAACCAAGCAGGAACAATTACAAAGAATCAAGCACAAGAAGCGAATCGTTCAGAGCGACGCTTCTTTTTTTGTCTTCCGTGTTATTATTTTATTCCAAGTTGTTAAAAAAGGACTTGATAATAATTATCATTCTTGCTAAAATATAAAAAGAAAAAGGAACCCGGCTAGGGGCTCCTTTAGGGTAAACCAATGCTTTACAGAAATAACCAACCTTATTTTGCTTCAAAGGTTTTGCAGTCCGTTTCTTCGGACTTGTGAGTGTCTGTAGGTCTGTTGCTTACGATATAAATGGAGCTTGCGCTACATTTATTTTCTTGAGCCCAGTGTGTACATGAGTTCACTTCACACATAACGTCTTTTGCCATGTTGTTCATCTCCTTATGAGTTGGATGTAATAGGCTAAGCAAATAAATACGGTCAGGCAAGGTAGGACTTGTCCAACTGTGATTACCCTCTTATTGGAAAGAGGGATTTTGCTATGCCTACTTGTACAATATCAAATGAATCTTAAAATTGCAATGTTTGCTTCAAACAAAAGCTGTCCTCCATGCAGAGCGGAATACCCCTCTGACGGAGAGCAGCTTTTTTGCTGTCTGAACATATAACAATAACGGTACTAAAATGACTTAGCGAACGGCAGGGATATCCACGATCGGGTCAATGTCGGCCTCGTAATCCACACCCTCAAATTCAAAGCCAAACAGTTTAAAAAATTCGCGGCGATATCCTTCAAGATCAGACAGCTCGTAGATGTTGTCTGTCGTCAGCTCGTCCCATATTTTCGCTACCTCAGCCTGAACATCTTCTCGTAGCTCCCAATCATCAATGCGAATACGTCCTTCCTCATCCACAGGAGTTTCCGGAGCATAGAGACGCTCGGAAAACAGACGGTAGCTCTGCTCCACGCAGCCTTCATGTAATCCTTTTTCCTTCATTACCTTGTACAAAGCGGAAATATACAGAGGTACGACTGGTATAGCAGAGCTGGATTGAGTGACCAGTCCTTTGGTGACTGCGACGAAAGCGCGTCCGCCTGTGGCTCTCAGTTGATCATTCAGCTGATGTGCTGTCGCTTCCAGATGATCCTTTGCACTTCCGATCGTACCTTCTCTGTATACTGCTTGGGTAATGTCTGAACCGATATACGAAAAGGAGAAGGTGGTCGCGGAATCAGCCAGCACACCGCCCTCACGCAAGGCGTCGATCCACAACTGCCAGTCTTCGCCGCCCATAACCTCTACAGTCCCCTGCACTTCTTCATTTGTCGCTGGTTCCAGTGTAACGCTGCTCACTTCGCCAGTGTGGAAGTTGACTGTTTTATTTGTGTACGGCTTGTCAATGGGTTTGAGCACGGAACTAAACGTTTCACCTGTACGGGGATTGGTGCGGCGACCGGAAGCGACACTGTACACCACCAAATCGACTTGCCCCAACTCTTCGCGAATGACGTCCACCGTTTTGGCTTTGATTTCATCCGAGAAGGCATCCCCTGTCACGCTAAAGGATTTAAGCCCTGCTTCCTGAGCAGCCTTTTCGAATGCAGCGGAATTGTACCAGCCTGCCGATGCTGTCCGTGTAGCTGTAGCATTACTAGGACGATATACGCCGATTGTATTGGCCCGCGCTCCGAATGCAGCCGTAATGCGGGAAGCCAGGCCATATCCGGCAGATGCCCCGATCACAAGCACATTGCGAGGTCCCTCGATAGCAGGATGGGCTTGCACATAGTTAATTTGTTCCTGAACATGTCGGGCACACCCCACTGGATGAGCAGTGGTACAGATAAAGCCGCGTGTTCTTGGTTTGATAATCATTTTATTGTAATTCCTCTCTTCTTGTAGCAATCTTCACCCTTACTATTTTAACTTTTAACAATTTTTTTTCAAACGTGGATTTTATAGAGCCTTTCCTGGACAAAAGTGAATCCCGTATGCAGGGTGGCAAGTGCCTAAGAGCCTGCATATGATGCCGTAACGATAAATATGAGAAGGGAGAGAGCTGCTTGAAGAACAAGAGCCGAAAGACCACCAGAAGCAAAAAGCCGCTCTATCGTGTAATTGACCCGGATATGAATGAATTAAGTATGATACAGCGCTTGAAGCCACAGCCTGCGGAGAGGGAGACAGAAGCAAGACTTCATCAGGTTGCTTCTCCGCCTCCCCCAATGGTAGAGGAGGCGGAGCTACAGACCATTGCCGAGCCCGAAGTCCCAATCGGGGACGGGACGGAGAATAAAGATGCAGGTGCAGCAGAGGAAACTCAAGTATTGATGGATGTGCCCGAAGAGCCTGAGCTTCTATCTGAGCCTCTATCTGAGCCTCTGTCTGAGCCCCCGTCTGAGCCATTGCCTGAAGCGATTGACGTCGAAGAAATTTTGAACAATAAAAAGGCGCCACATGTAAACAATGCTTTCATCTATACAGACGATTTAAGTGATCTGGCTGTAACCGGTGAGAAGATCGCTCCCGCCTCCATAGATTCCAGCAAGCTGAAGCAAGAGAGCGTCCAAACGGAAACTCTGGCGGATTATGCTGTTCATACCATTAAAATAGCTGACGGTGCAGTAACTTCTTCGAAAATTGCCCCGGATTCCATTACGGTGGAGCATCTGTCGGACGCATCGGTGGCAGGCAGCAAGTTGCAGGATCGTTCCATTGGCGGTGAGAAGCTTCGTGATGGCAGTATCACCCCGGAAAAGCTGGCCGATAAGATTATCAGCAGCGATCATATCGCGAATGGCTCGATTGAAAGCCGACACTTTAAGCAATGGATTGTGTCTTCAGAAATGCTTCAGGATCAGGCGATCACCTCTGATAAAATTCGCAGCGGCACAATCCAATCTAACAATTTGGCCAATGAGGCCGTCGACAGCTCCAAGCTTGGAGATCAGTCTGTGACCACGTCCAAACTGCGGGATGGGGCTGTGGATGGCTCTAAAATTCAGGCTGGCAGCATTGAAAGTGCACATTTAACGGAGCATGCCATCACTGCCCGGCATCTGGCACCCGGTTCGATTAACCGCAAGCAGCTTTCCGACGGAATTGTGGGCAAGGAACAACTGGAAGAAGGAGTTGTCAGTGGGCGTCATCTGGAGTATGAGGCCGTCACCAGTGCGCATATTCAGGCTGGAGCGATTGAAAGAAAGCATCTGAGTCCCGGCTCCATTGGGGAAGAGCAGCTTGGAACGGGCCAAGTAACAGCTCGTCATTTGGCAGACCGGAGTATCCAGTCCAACAAGTTGGCGGATCAATCTGTAGGCTCGCTGCAAATTGTCGATCAATCCGTGACTTCATCCAAAATATCGGATCAAAGCATTTTACCGCACAAAATCGCCGATGAGGCGGTACTTACCAGACATATTGCCACAGCGGCTATACAAGGCCCTCAGCTTGCTCCGGAGGCGGTCTCTTCATTACATCTTCAGTCCGAAATTATTCGGGAAAATCATATTGTAACGGGTGCAGTTACGGAGCATCATTTACAGTCCGGGGCTGTCACGAGCGAGAAATTAGGGAAGGGCGCAGTTCTGGATCACCATGTGGCGAATCAGGCGGTCAAGGAAAATCACATTGCTTCGAACGCTATTAAGCCTGACAAAATTGCTGACGAAGCGATTACGGAAAGCAAAATTGCCGCAGGGGCGGTAACCAGAAATAAAATTGCGCCTCAAGAAATTGCAGATGTACACATTGCATCCGGGGCTATTCGTGAAAACCATCTGGCGGACAAAAGTGTGGGTGGTAAGGCATTACAGGCTGAGTCCGTTCGTTCGGCGCATTTGGCCGTGGGTTCTGTGCTAAGTGAACATATCGGGAACGGAAGTGTGGGAACCTCGGCTTTGCAAGGGCAGTCTGTTACCGCAGACATATTGGGTGAAGGCGCTGTTCAAACAGGGCATCTGGCGAGTGGAGCGGTGTACTCCCATCATTTGCAGGATCATGCGGTAACTTCGCTGAAACTGTCGCCAGAGAGCGTAGCTACGGATAAAATTAATGATCTGGCGATTACAGCTCCTAAATTGGCAGAGGGCAGCGTAACTTCCTCCAAGCTGTCCGCACGTTCCGTGCAGCCGTGGCATATCACGGATAAAGCTGTACAGAGCAATCATCTGGCTGTTGAAGCGGTGGAAGCGAATCATCTCGCTCCTGAATCCGTCACCTCCAACCATTTGCAATCTGCATCGGTCCTGACCAAGCATCTCACCCCGGATAGCGTATCTGGTCATATACTTCAGGCGGAAAGCGTCACCTCGGAGAAGCTGGCGGCTCGGGCCGTGCAAGCGCCCAACCTGGCGGAAAGCAGCGTCGGTCCTGCACATTTGGCTGCGCAAGCGGTACACACCCAGCATTTGGCAGCCGGAGCGGTACAGGAAACGGCACTGGCTCAGAACGCGGTGAAGTCCGAGCATCTTGCACCGGAATCCATCCAATCGGAGCATTTGCAAAACGGGGTCATTCAGGGAGAGCATATCGCATTCCAGGCCGTGGCGACCTCGGCCTTACAGGATGAAGTGGTCACCTCTGTCAAATTGGCGGAGGAAAGCGTAACTTCTACCAAGCTGTCTGCCCATGCAGTGCAGTCCGGGCACATTTCAAACGAGGCGGTCCAAAGCAACCATCTGGCTGTGGCAGCTGTCGATTCGGCGCATCTGGCAGCCGGAGCGGTCACCTCGGTACATCTACAAGCTTCCACGGTGCTTACGAGACATCTGGCCCCGGATAGCGTATCCGGTCGTGCGCTCCAAGCGGAAAGCGTCACCTCGGAAAAGCTGGCGGCGCGCTCGGTACAAGGAATGAACCTCGCAGAAGGCAGCGTCGGTCCTCCGCATCTGTCTGCGCAGGCCGTACACCCCCGGCATCTGGCAGTTGGAGCGGTACAGGACAGAGCGCTGGCAGAGGGAGCTGTGAAGTCCGTGCATATCGCACCGGAGTCCATCCAGCCGCATCATCTGCACATCGGAACCATTCAGGGCGAGCATATCGCATCACAGGCGATATCGACCGATGCTTTGCAAAGTGAGTCTGTTACGTCCGACAAACTGGCGGAGGAAAGTGTAACCTCCGCCAAGCTATCTGCCCATGCAGTGCAGTCTGGGCACATTACAGATGAAGCCGTACAAAGCAGCCACCTGGCTGTGGCGGCTGTGGATTCGACACATCTGGCAGCCGGAGCGGTCACCTCGGTTCATTTGCAGGCTTCCTCGGTGCTTACGCGACATCTGGCCCAGGATAGTGTATCCGGTCGTGCGCTCCAAGCGGAAAGCATCACCTCGGAAAAGCTGGCAGCACACTCGGTGCAAGCGACGAATCTCGCGGAAGGCAGCGTTGGCCCTGCACATTTGTCTGCGCAGGCCGTACACCCCCGGCATCTGGCAGCCGGAGCGGTACAGGACAGAGCGCTGGCAGAGGGAGCTGTGAAGTCCGTGCATATCGCACCGGAGTCCATCCAGCCGCACCATCTGCACATCGGAACCATTCAGGGCGAGCATATCGCATCACAGGCGATATCGACCGATGCCTTGCAGGATGAGTCTGTTACGTCTGACAAACTGGCGGATGAGAGCGTGACGGCCGCCAAGCTGTCCGCCCACTCGGTACAGCCGTGGCACATTACGGACGAAGCGGTGCAAGGGAACCATTTGGCAGAAGAAGCGATTCAATCGAGCCATTTGGCCCCGGAAGCCGTCACCTCTGACCATTTGCAGGCTTCGGCGGTGCTTACGAGACATCTGGCTCCGGATAGCGTATCCGGTCGTGCACTTCAAGCGGAAAGCGTCACCTCGGAAAAGCTGGCGGCGCGCTCGATACAAGGAATGAACCTCGCGGAAGGTAGCGTCGGTCCTGCACATTTGGCTGCGCAGGCCGTACATCCCCAGCATCTGGCAGCTGGAGCGGTACAGGACAGAGCGCTGGCAGAGGGAGCTGTGAAGTCCGTGCATATCGCACCGGAGTCCATCCAGCCGCATCATCTGCACATCGGAACCATTCAGGGCGAGCATATCGCATCACAGGCGATATCAACCGATGCTTTGCAAAGTGAGTCTGTTACGTCCGACAAACTGGCGGATGAGAGCGTGACGGCCGCCAAGCTGTCCGCCCACTCGGTACAGCCGTGGCACATTACGGACGAAGCGGTGCAAGGAAACCATTTGGCAGAAGAAGCGATCCAATCGAGCCATTTGGCCCCGGAAGCCGTCACCTCTGACCATTTGCAGGCTTCGGCGGTGCTTACGAGACATCTGGCTCCGGATAGCGTATCCGGTCGCGCGCTTCAAGCGGAAAGCGTCACCTCGGAAAAGCTGGCGGCGCGCTCGATACAAGGAATGAACCTCGCGGAAGGTAGCGTCGGTCCTGCACATTTGGCTGCGCAGGCCGTACATCCCCAGCATCTGGCAGCTGGAGCGGTACAGGACAGAGCGCTGGCAGAGGGAGCTGTGAAGTCCGTGCATATCGCACCGGAGTCCATCCAGCCGCATCATCTGCACATCGGAACCATTCAGGGCGAGCATATCGCATCACAGGCGATATCAACCGATGCTTTGCAAAGTGAGTCTGTTACGTCCGACAAACTGGCGGAGGAAAGTGTGACGGCCGCCAAGCTGTCCGCCCACTCGGTACAGCCGTGGCACATTACGGACGAAGCGGTGCAAGGAAACCATTTGGCAGAAGAAGCGATTCAATCGAGCCATTTGGCCCCGGAAGCCGTCACCTCTGACCATTTGCAGGCTTCAGCGGTGATGACCCGGCATATTGCGCCGGGAAGTGTATCTGTTCACGCGCTCCAGGCAGGGAGCGTGAACGCTGAGAAGCTTGCGCTTCGGGCAGTGCGTGCTTCGAATCTGGCGGAAGCCAGCGTAAGCTCCGTACATCTGATGGAGCAAGCAGTACACCACCAACATCTGGCTGATGGGTCGGTACAGGAATCAGCGCTGGCAGAAGGCGCGGTGCAATCAAGGCATATCGCATTGGATTCCGTCCAGTCGGAGCATCTGCAAGCAGGTGCCATCCAGCCGCAGCATATAGGCTGGCAGGTGGTGTCGGAAGACGCAATGCAGGAAGGAGCGGTTACGTCCAGCAAGATCGTGAATGGAGCGGTACAGTCCTGGCATGTGGCCGAGGAGTCCATTGAAGGCCGACATATTGGCGAGGAAGTCATTGATACGTATCACCTGAAGCCAGGGGCGGTGACGCTGGCTCAGCTATCCACAGATATTCACCTCGCGGGGCTTTTGCCGGAGGAAGGTATCAGTGGCGACAGACTCCAGGTAGATAGTGTATCTCGAAGCCATCTGAAAGCTCAGGCCGTCGACAGCGAGGTGCTGAGCCCGGAAGCTGTAGGATCGGAGCATCTACAGACCGCTGCGGTACAAAGCCATCACTTGGCAGAGCAAAGCATTGAAGGGCATCATCTGGTGGAAGGCTCCGTAGGCTCGCGTGAGCTGGAGCTGAACGCAGTGAAGCCGGAGCATCTGAGCATCACCCCGGTTCGTACTTGTGCCAATCAGTCTGCATTGCAGCAGTTTGGCAGAGCGCCGTTTCTTTTGAAGGGCAGCGAAGGAGAGACGGAAGTGACCATTGTATTCGCAGAGCCTTTTATGAACCCGGACTATACGCTGGTAGCGATGACGAACCATCCTCTATTTCATGCGACGCTGAAATCGCAGACGCCGAATGGAGCGGTGATCGTAGTAACCAAATGGAACGAAACCGCGCACAACTACGGTATTGTTTCCTGGATTGCCATCGGTTAGTGAATGTAATTGTGTAAAACTTATAGCGTGCAGACTCACGTATTTTCTGAATACGGGGCTGCACGCCTTTTCATATACTTTTCACACATTTGTTCCACAATTATCCCGAATTCTCCTGATAAGCTAAAGATACTTTAAAGGAGAGGTGATACAATCATGAAAAAATGGACTAAAAACGCAGCAGCCGTATTGACCGTAGTAAGCGTACTGGGAGGAGCAAGCAGTGCATTCGCCGCTACAGCGACACCAACGCCAGCTACAACTGCACCAGCAACGAAAGCACCGGCGGTTACGACCCCGGCTACCAAAGCACCAGCAGTAAAAGCACCTGCGACGAAAACACCAGTGGTGAAAGCACCTGTTAAAAAAGCTGCAACAGCTCATAAATCAACAACAAAAGCGAAAAAAGCTCCAGTCAAAAAGGCGGTTGCTAAAAAAGTAGCCCACAAAGCAAAAACAGTAAAAGCGAAGCATCGTACCGTTAAACATCATGTGAAAAAACATCATGCCGTAAAAACAAAAGCGCCAGCTCACAAAACTCGTGCACACCATGTTGTAGCTAAAAAAGTGGCTCATAAAGCTCCTGTTAGCAAAGTGACTCATGCAAAAACAGTGGTAAAAACAGCTCCAAAAACAGCAGTGAAAACAGCTCCAAAAGCAGCTAAAGTGGTAACAACCAAGAAATAAGGTTGGAGCGCAATTCGCCTCCAGCTCGCCTGGCATATACAGCAGCGATTCATGATAAGAAAAGACGGGACCGGGGACGGTATACCCGTCTTTTGTCTATTTTGCTAGGCTTCTGTTAAGCTTATAGAGAGGATGAAATCATCCAGAACAACGGCAAGGGGTTAAGGTCATGACAAAAATAGTGGTAGTAGATGATGACGTGTTCATTTTGCAATTAATATCTGAATATTTAAAAAAGGAATCCTACGAGGTGGCTTCCTTTTCCAGTGGAAAAACACTGGTAGAGCATATCCGTACCGACCATCCGGATTGTCTCGTTCTCGATATCATGATGCCCGGAATTGATGGACTTTCCCTGTTGACTCAGCTGCGTGAATTTACGGAAATGCCGATTATTATGATCTCCGCTCGAGGGGAAGAAACTGACCGTATTCACGGGCTGGAGCTGGGATGCAGCGATTTTTTAACTAAGCCATTCAATCCTCGGGAGCTGGTTGGCAGAGTCAAAGCCATGCTGAGGCTGACCAAGGCCGGAACATCTGTACCGGACGATAAGGAGGCAGCAGAGGCAGTCGGAAATGTATGTCGTGCGGGCAATCTGTGTATTTTCGCTGAATTTCGTAAGGTAACGGTGGACGGTCAAGAGCTGAATCTAACCTCGCGTGAATTTGATTTGCTGCTGTTTCTTTCGAATCATTTGGAAAGACCTTTTGGCAGGGAGCATCTGATTCAGCAGGTGTGGAGCTATGATTTTATAGGTGATGTGAGGGTCGTGGACGATCTGGTCAAACGGATTCGTAAAAAGCTGGCGGAATGCCACTCTACGCTCGTCATTAATACCGTTTGGGGATTCGGATATAAAGCAACGGTTCAGGAGCAGTAGCCATGCGTACGATGAGAGCTAAAATACTGCTGTCTCTATCCATCGCAATGCTCATTACCGTTTGTATTACGGTGGTTTTATTCATCAGGCTTATCGACGACCTTCTTGTAAATCAGGCTAAATCCAAGCTTCATGAGCAGGCACGCAAAGCCGTCCATATTATGAGCGACGGAGGCTTTGATCGGCTGGATAACGCTGAGCTTAACTATGTTATCAAAGGTATGCTTTTGTCTGCCGATTATTTTATTTTAAGCACGGATAACCGCATCATCGACTCCAGTGTTTCTGGAATGGAGGGCAAGAAGATAGAGAGTTTGCTATTGATCCGTCAGGTTTTTTTTGCATCCGTTCATCCGTCTGCCCATGATCTGGCTACCGTACATGAAGGGGTTGCTGTGCTCCAAGGTAAAAAGATACTGTTTACAAATGAAGAACTGCCCGGGCAGCCTTTTCGTATTTTTGTATATTCACCGCTGTCTTCTTTAAGAGCGCTGTATGTGCCATTAATGAGAACCACGCTGCTATCCATTGTCGCGAGCTTTGTCGTCATTCTCGTCATTGGACTGATGGTCGTTTCACGCCTGGTGCGCCCACTCAAACGTCTGAAGGAGGCCGTAGGCAACTACGAGCCGAATCAACCACAGGATAGTGATTTTCCACAAGCGGACAAAAGCGAGATTGGCGAGCTGATCGGTACTTTTCACTCCATGTCTACCCGTATACAGCAGCATCACCACGGTCAAATTGAATTTTTGCAAAATGTATCTCACGAGCTAAGGACACCGTTAATGTCCATTCAAGGCTACGTTTACGCCATTCAGGATCAGGTGGTATCCCAGGATGAGGGGCTGAGTATCATTAAAGTGCAGTCCCAGCGATTAATTGATATGGTGGAAAAGCTGCTTCAGCTATCGAGGCTGGAGGCGTTGAACGAAGAATGGCCTGTCTCTCTGATTGATCTTAGAAGCATGGCAGAGGACGCTGTTCATTTGTTGATGCCGGTGGCTGCCGAACGCTCGATCTCGCTTCGCGTGGAGGGGGAGGGCCTGCATGTGGCTGTTCCGGCCGAGCAATTATTCCGTATGATGCTGAATTTGTTGCAAAATGCGGTTCGACATACCTCCACGGAGGTTGTCATCCATTTGGAGGCGGGAACGACACCGGAGGTTGTATGGATAATCCATGTGGATGACGACGGAGAAGGTTTAACCGAAGAAGAGGCGGCTGAGGTGTTTGGACGATTCTATACCGGCTCGAACGGTGTTACAGGTCTGGGATTGGCTATTTGCCGCCAAATTGCCTCCCGGCTGAACGGAGAACTGATCTGCACACGCTCGCCATTGGGTGGAGCACGGTTCAGCTATATTCAACGCATGTTATAAATGAGTGCAAAAAATGGTTAAAAATGATCGTTTTTCTGGATAAACATTCCGTTAATATAACACAATATGACAGGTTTTAGGTATTATTGCAGATATAGCTTGACTGGCGGGTACTAAACTGAGTAAAATTAATCGTATATACCTTGACTCTTGAACGTCGTTTTTTTAGATAGTGGTCAATAATAGTGGTTAATAATAAATGAAAGAGTGATGAGATGAACCGCCTTTTGGAAGTGAAGGACTTAACGATATCTTTCAAGACCCGCCAGGGACTAGTGCAGGCCATTCGTGGCGTAAACTTTCATGTCAATAAAGGAGAGACGCTGGCGATCGTGGGCGAATCCGGCTCAGGCAAAAGTGTAACTTCACAGGCTGTGATGAAGCTGATTCCGACCCCTCCCGGTATTTATCAAAAGGGTCAAATTATTTTTGACGGACAAGAGCTGATTAATAAAACGGAAAAGCAGATGCAGAAAATTCGCGGTAAGGAAATCGGACTGATTTCTCAGGACCCGATGACCTCGCTTAACCCGACGATGAAAGTCGGCAAGCAAATCACGGAAGTGCTTTTCAAGCATGAAAAAATATCCAGGGATGCTGCTCATAAACGTGGTATTGAGCTGCTTAATCTGGTAGGTATTCCACATCCGGAGCAGCGTTTTAACCAGTATCCGCATGAGTTCAGTGGTGGTATGCGTCAACGTGTCGTTATCGCGATGGCATTGGCTGCCAATCCGAAGCTCCTGATTGCCGATGAGCCGACGACTGCACTGGATGTAACGATTCAAGCTCAAATTTTGGAGCTGATGAAGGACCTTCAAAAGAAGATCGACACTTCCATCATCTTTATTACCCATGATCTTGGCGTTGTAGCGAAGATGGCGGATCGTGTTGCTGTTATGTATGCCGGACAAATCGTGGAAACGGGTACAGTTAATGAAGTTTTCTATAACCCGAAACATCCATATACATGGGGACTTCTCGCTTCCATGCCAAGTTTGGACAGCCACGGTCAGAAGCTGGCAGCAATTCCGGGTACACCTCCTGATTTGCTTCATCCGCCTGTAGGGGATGCTTTTGCAGCCCGCAGTGCTTATGCGATGAAGATTGACTTTGAGAAAGAGCCTCCGCTCTTTCAATTATCCGATACGCATTTTGTGAAATCATGGTTACTGCATCCGGATGCGCCTGCGGTTGAGCCGCCAGAAGCGGTAAAGGCCAAGCTTCGCAAGCTGGATAATGCATTTGAAAAGCCCGTTTTGGTAGAACAATACGGCGGTTAAGGTGTAATGTAGTTTGTAAATAAACCGAGTCAAAATAAAAGAAGGGCTGTTCTCTCCGTGGAAGAATCTACGGTGGGAACAGCCTTTTTGGTGTGAAGCCGCAGGTTGTGAGAGCCTGTGGCTATTTGAGCTAGCGGGGCAGTTTTTTACAGCTTGCCGGAACCGGCTTGGGAAGTGACTTCTGCCTTCACGCTGGCGGATGGAGAAATCTTATCGTTCAGCGATGGTTTCCAGCCTACAGAGGAGCTAAGACCCGCGCTGGAGCCTGCATTTACGGCTTGTCCATTCAGGAGAGTGCCTGTGTCGGACAGGGCGGTGCCTCCAAAGACAGTTACGATTTTAGCTGCGGACAAACCTGCAACGTCGATAACATTGTTTTCGGCGAAGATTTTGGAGGATTTGCCTGCGCCCCATATATACAGCGAAGGATATTCGGAGCGTTTTACATCACCTGTATAGTAATTGTTGTACAGATGGACTTGTCCATACCGCACGCGTGGTGTGCGTTGTACTGTGTTTTCATAATAATTGTGATGCAGGGTTACACGTAAAGCCCCTTCATCTGCTGTTTTGCTGTCGCTGTTGCCAATAATCGACGTTTTATCATGATCGTAAAAGTGATTGTAAGAAGCAGTAACCAGATCGCCTTGGTTAATCACATCGAGAAGTCCATCATGATGCTGATATTCTTGACCGTAAAAGGTGCCGTTTCCGCTATCGGGGCGAGATCCATCATTGAAGGTATTGTGGTCTACCCATACATGTGTGGCGCCATTAATTGTAATGCTGTCATATTCCGAATTCCAGTTGCCTGTACTACCGTCAGTTGGGTCCCACTGAGGGAAATAATCGTAGGCATCCTGGAATTCAATATTACGGATAATGACGTTGTCCGTCCCTTTTTTCAGTTGGAAGTTTACGCCGTTAATGACGGCATCGCTACCCAGACCGACAATCGTTGTATTGGACGGAATTTCAATGACGACACGACTGGCTTGGCTTTTTTGTGAAGCTTCACGTGCCTTTTCCAATGTACCGGACGGAACCTTTTTACCCCACGTAGATGGATCATATGCTTTGAGGTATGCATCGAAATCATATTTAGGGTCCTGGTAATCGTTTAATCCTAACGGCTTGTTATTGTCATCGACATTGACATTGATTGTGCCTTTGACATAAATGATTTTAGGAGTTGTATTACTGCTTTTACCCAAGGCATCCACAAGTTGTTTGCGATTTGTTACGGTGAAAATATTGGAAGAAGAGGCTGCAGATCCGCCTGTTGTGCCTGTAGTAAAGGCTGCCCATCCGTTCTTGCTGCCGAGCACCTCCTTACCAATATCGCCTGCCGCATGAGCGGGTGTGCCAAGAGGAGCAAGGGTAGTGAACAGCAGAGCTGCTGCAATGCCGAGTGAAAATCTCTTTTTCATAAAGTGACCTCCGTATATGGGGTTAGTGGAGTAGACGAACGAAGGGAGTCCCGGGTGCTCCTATGGTTTCTACTTTTCTATCATACTTCTTGTTCCAGTATTTGTTAATATAATAAAAGTTACATACTAAAATATTTGTCGAAAATTTTACATAATACAGCGTACCCCTACTTTTTTCCATTAATATCGTAGTTACACTAATGGAAACGTTAACAATCACATGAAATGGGAATTGTATATATGAATATATGGAATTGTTTTTGTATTTTCTACTCGGAAAATCATTATTTTCCGTATTCTGAATTCGCGCTTTCCGTGGAAAAATACTGGGAAACGAACAAATTTCATGCTACAATCAAAATTGGTAAATATAACAAAATTGAGCATATTTACCACAATACTAGCAATGGGTCGTACACTAGACAAATGGAAGTGAACATAGATTAGCTGAAAATGTTAACGATTTCAATCTAAGAGGAGGAATCTCAAATGTTAAGAAACCGCTCATTTTATCGCAGATTTTGGCTGACTGCGTGGGCAGTCCTGTTACTCATACCAGCCGCTCCAAGCTGAAATATATAGATGAATAGCACCATTTTGATCTATATATTTCTGATTACAAGTCACTTTGTGGATTTTCGCAGAATCCTCAGGTACAATCCTTGTAATATAGCTGAGGAGGAATGGGCATCATGGCAGAGCATTTAGCAGATATCTTGAAGTTATTGAAGCAAAAAGAGTGGGTGGATTTGTCCCACGCCTTTTATCCTGAAATTCCTCATTTCCCGGTATTCGATGATGTTCAGGTAGACACGCTGTTTACTCATGACGATGGTTTTTTTGTGAAGCAATACCGCTTTCCGGGTCAGTATGGTACTCATATTGACGCGCCAGTTCATTTTGTGAAGGGCAACCGTTATTTACATGAGCTTTCCTTGAAGGAACTGGTTCTGCCACTGGTCGTTATCAATCGTGCAGCAGCTGTCGCCACTAATCCCGACTATGAGCTTACGGTTGCGGATATTGTAGACTTTGAGAAGGAGCATGGACGAATTGTTGATCAAGCTTTTGTAGCCTTTCGCAGTGATTGGAGCAAGCGTTGGCCTGATTCGGAAGCTTTTTCGAACAAGGATGCAGCCGGAGACGCACACTGCCCGGGCTGGTCGCTGGAAGCGCTGCGCTTTTTGGTGGAAGAACGGAATGTGGCTGCGATCGGACATGAAACGCTGGATACCGATTCCTCCGTGGCCTATCGCAAAGCAGGCAAGCTGGTAGGGGAATATTACATATTGGAACAGGATCGTTATCAGGTTGAGGTGCTGACGAATTT
This sequence comes from Paenibacillus sp. RC73, assembly GCF_044908085.1. Lineage (NCBI taxonomy): Bacteria > Bacillati > Bacillota > Bacilli > Caryophanales > Paenibacillaceae > Paenibacillus > Paenibacillus sp. RC73. The sequence goes on along the minus strand of NZ_JBIYCV010000008.1, from coordinate 79,508 downwards.
GGACAAGCTGCCCGCGATGGGTGCTGTTATTTATAATATCGTTCCGAGCATTCAGGATTCCCCCGGATTTCCGGTACGTTCCTTTGCTATTTTACCTTAATCATAAACAAGGAAAGGTCGATTACAGACATGAATATCTGTGATCGGTCTTTTAAGATCTATATGGGTAGTATGCAGTTATGCCAATCGGTTGCTTTTCCATCCTCCTGGGCTGAAACAGTCAGCTCATTTGATTCACTCCTCTTATTCACGGTTTAGAACGTCCGTTTTTATTTGGTTACATATCCATTTTTATATTAATAAAACAAGACGATAGTTATCCTTTTTCGCCTTGCATAAATATCATTTGCAATTTAGTTAGTTATCACTTACTATATGCTTATGAACAAGAAAACACATGTAGATAGCAAGAAGAAGGATATTATGCAAGCAGCTATGCGCTTATTTGCAACCAAAGGCATCGACGGCATTTCTGTCAAAGAAATCGGGGAGGCTGCCGGTGTGACGGATGCCGCGATTTATAAGCATTTTAAGAGTAAAGATGCGATGGCCCTGGAAGTATTCGGGCAGTATTGCAACAGCTACACTACGTTGATTGACTTCTATCGCAAGCAGAGCGGGAGCTTTATTAGTCGTTTTCATCAACTGGTGGACGAGGTGCTTGTGATGCACGATGAAGACCAGTATGGTCTGCTTCTGTTATCACAGCATCATGAGCTGTATGTAGAGGCCAGCCAAAGCTCGAATGTCCGGCAGCCGCAGGATGCGTTAGTCGAATTTATCGAGCAGGGGATTCAGCACGGAGAACTGCCCAAGCAGGATGCCCTGCTATCTGGTGTGCTCATTATTGGGGCCATTACACGCTTGTCCGTGTCCAGTCTGGAGGGTGAATTGCCCCAGCAGCTTATTCCGTTTGCAACGGAGGTCAAGGAACGTTTAACCGCTTTATTAAGTCAAGGTCAGTAGTGACCTTTTCTTTTTAAATATAAAGTTAGTGTTTTCTAACTAAAAAAATAAAATATGAGGGTAGGAAGTGGCTCGAATGTCTAAAAAGATATTGGTTATTCAGGGAAATCCGGTCGTTGGCAGTTATGGAGAAGCGCTGGCTCAATCCTATGTAAAAGGAGCGGAGGCTGCGGGGGCTGAGGTGCGTTTATTGCAGTTGTCCGCGTTGGACTTTAATCCTAATCTATTAGGTGGATATCGCAATAAATTGCCGCTGGAACCGGATTTAATCAAGGCTCAGGAATCCATTAAGTGGGCAGAGCATCTCGTTTTCGTCTTTCCGATCTGGTGGGGCAGCTTGCCCGCATTAATGAAGGGTTTCATTGACCGTACCTTTATGCCGGGGTTTGCGTTTAAGTATCAAAAGGGAAAGTCGTTGCCTGACAAGCTCTTAAAAGGCAGAACGGCCCGCCTCATTACTACGATGGACGGACCGGGCTGGTATTACCGATTTTTCCAGGGACAGCCTGGGCATCGAATGATGAAGGATTCCACGCTGCATTTATGCGGTGTCAAACCGGTGCATTCTACTGTGATTGATCTCATGAATAAGAAAACAGATCAACAGCGCAACGATTGGCTGAGCAAGGTCGAGCAGCTAGGACGCAGCATGAGTTAAGTTTTCATGATGCCGGGATCAGTCTGATTCCATTGCTGGATTTAATGAATCAGTGGGGACAGGATCATCAAAAGCTGAGAGCTGCATCGGAGTAGATTGGTTAATAGAATAGGGTCAGCCTAACAGTCTCTCTTTGAAGTAAAAGAGGGGCTGTTTGTGGCACGTCTCACAGGGCTACATCTGGGAGATGATCCGGCTAAAGTAACATTCTCCCCTTTGAAAAGTTGATTTCCCTATCCCGTCCTGTTTTTCGTTCCCTCTATAATCAAATTAAAGATTCTAGGGGGGCATTCGATGAAACTGAAAAAAGTACACGCCTATGTGTTTGTATTCCCGAGTTTGTTTCTGACCCTTGTGTTTGGCATTTATCCTCTGCTTTGGGCACTACGCTATATGTTCTATGATTATCAGGGATTCGGGACGCCTGTTTTTATTGGCCTCGATAATTTTGCGCGAGTTCTGCGAGACCAGCAATTCTGGTCCTCCGTGGGAAATACCGGGATTTACGCTCTCGGCAAGCTGCTCATCACCATTCCAATGTCTCTGGTTTTGGCTATTATTTTGAATCGTAAGTTAAAAGGGCGTTCCTTGCTGCGGGCGATTTATTATGTGCCCACGATTTTCAGCGCCTCGGTGATGGCGATCGTCTTTTTTATTATCTTCAACTCCTACAACGGAATTTTGAACCAACTGCTGCTCAAGTATCATCTTGTCTCTGCCCCGATTAACTGGCTTGGTGCCGATCAAGCCATGATGACCACCATTATCATCGCCATCTGGGGCGCTGTGGGCAACTACATGCTACTGTTCCTCGCTGGTCTTCAAGGCATTCCCAACGACCTTTACGAAGCGGCTTCGCTTGACGGTGCTAATGAGTTCCAGAAGCTTAAGTATGTGACGATTCCGATGCTGGGACCTGTTATGCAGATGATCATCATGCTGGCCATTACCATCTCCCTCAAGGGCTATGAGAGCATCATGGTGCTGACCGAAGGTGGTCCTTATGGAAAAACAGAGGTGATGTATCTGTATCTGTTCAAATTGCTGTTTCCGGTGTCGGCTGAAAGCCAGTCGCTCCAGCAATTGGGTTACGGCAGTGCCGTCGGCTTCACTACAGCGTTGCTTGTAGGGGGAGTTACGTTCATCTACTTCCGTATTTCCAAGAAGCTGAATGATATTTACTAGAAGCAGGCAGGAGGAGAACAGAATGAATCATACTCATACCAACCATACCTTATCCCCGAAGCTGGTGCACTGGACTGGCAAGACAGTGCTCTGGGTGTTCCTGCTCATGACGGCCATTCTAGCGATATTCCCGATTGTCATCGTGGTACTCGGCTCGTTCAAGACGAATCAGGAGCTGACCAGCAGTGCAACCATCTGGCCACAAAGCTGGCACTTTTCCAACTATGTTCAGGCCTGGAAAAACGCCAATTTCTCCCGCTTTACCCTGAACAGCATTTTTGTAAGCGTGGCTACGACAATCGGTACTCTGCTGGTTGCGTCCATGTCCGCCTATGCAGTGAACCGGGTACATTTTATCGGCAAAAAGGCGTACTCTCTGCTCATGGCATCCACCTTGTTTATCTCGATCGGGGCTGTGGTGCTGCGTCCGCAATTTGACTTGATGGTCATGCTCGGTCTGAACAAGACGCTGTGGGGCATCATCATTATACTGGTCAGCACACATGCCACCTGTTATTTCATGCTGATTGGATTCTTCAGAGGTATTCCCAAGGATCTTGACGAGGCAGCGATGATTGACGGCTGCAACTTTTATTCGGTGTATTGGCGGATTGTGCTCCCGTTGCTGCGGCCTGCGCTTGCCGTTGCCGGGCTCTCAGCCTTCCAGGGCTCATGGAATGAGTATATTTTGCCGCTTGTGTTCACGATGAGTAATCCGGAATTGCAGACGCTCCCAGTAGGATTGGCTAATCTTCGGTACGGTATCGGAGCTGCCGCGGAGGTTCAACTGATGATGGCTGGCGCCTGCCTGTCCATTCTGCCGCTTCTGGTGGTCTATGTGTTCGCCAGTAAATCGTTTATGCAAGTTACCGCTGGTGCTGTCAAGGGGTAGAGTAACTTGGGTTCTGTTGATACAATGGGCTTCAAGGAGTGGTGGCCAATGAGACTCAGTTTCTACAAGCTTTCTCTGAAAAAGAGAATTCAACTGCTATTTATTTTCCTGGCCATATTGTGCATCAGCGTGACGGGGATCTGCTCTTATCTCTTTGCCGCTCGCAGCATCGAGCGCAATGCCTTGCAGCTTAAGCAGGGAATTTTAAAAAAATCAGTGCAGGTGATGGATGAACATCTCAGGCATATTGTAGTTTCGTCTTATTCCTTTATGCTTAATGAAACGTTCAACCAGGTGATGAAGGATGTGCGCAGCAATAATGCTGTCAACTATTATCAGAATCTGTCCTTGTTGCAGACTTCGTTTGCCCAGTTGAAGCTGGTGGAGCCGCTGATTGATACAGCTTATCTGAGTACGCCAATCGGCGATTTCTTCTCCACCAAAGATTTTCCCGACCGGACGAAGCACTTTTCGGAAGAATATGGAACCTATACAAAGCAGATAGGCTGGAATACCCTGTGGATCGGGACCCATCGCAACGAGCTGTTTCAGTGGAAAGGCAACGTGCTGTCGTTGCTGCTAAAGCCGACGGTGCTGGACAATCATTATATTCCGAATGTATATATGGTTGTGAATATGAGAGAGCAAGCTATGCGGGCCATTCTGGAGCAGGATCTGATGAATAATCAGGTTCAGCTTTTTTTGCTACAAAAGGATGGAACGATGGTGATCCAGCCCGAAGCCCGGCAGTATGATTTTAATACAGAACGGGAGTTTATCGACCATTTTAGCAGGGGAGGAGAAGGGGATTTCCATTATACGAATGCCAAGGGAGAGGAATTGCTGGTCAATTACAACACACTATCCATGAATGAGGATTGGGTGATGGTCAGCATTCAGTCCAAGGCCGACCTGCTATATCCGTTGAAGAAGATCCGCTGGCTGATCATTTGGATTATGCTGTTCTGCATTGTGCTCGCGCTTATCTTGTCCAACCTGCTGGCCTCCGCTTTATTGAAACCGCTTCATAAACTACAGAGCCTGATGGCTAAGGTGGAATACAATGATCTGGATGTGCGGTTCAACAGCAGGTATGAGGATGAGGTGAGCAGTGTTGGCCATACATTTAACCGAATGCTGGATCAGATTCAGTTGCTGATTCAGGAGGTGCGGACTTCGGAGCAGGACAAGCGCAAATCCGAGGTCAAGGCGCTTCAGGCGCAGGTGGACCCTCATTTTTTATATAACACGTTGAATACTATTTTTTGGAAAAGCGAAAGCGGCGAGAAAAAAGATGTTAGTGAGATGATTGTCTCCTTGTCGCTATTGTTCCGGCTAGGACTGAACAACGGGAACGATATCACTACCTTGAAACAGGAAATTAAGCATGTCGAGCAATATTTGCAATTGCAGCAAAAATGCTATGAGGACCTATTTACGTATTCGATCCATGTTGAAAATCTATCATATCTTTCCATTTCAATGTTGAAAATACTACTTCAGCCGCTGGTGGAGAACTCCATTCTGCATGGGTTTCGAGACAAGGCCGTTCTTGGCAATATCTTCATCAAAGTGTACCGCCAAGGCGAGTTCCTGCTGCTACAAGTGACCGACAACGGCTGCGGAATGGATGCCGGGCAGATGGAAAAGGCTGTGTACGAGCATGATGCCGACCGCAAGGGTTATGCGCTCTCCAACCTCCGGAGCAGGCTCAGTCTGCATTACGGGGAATCGGCATCCATTACGTTCAGGAGTATTCCAGACATCGAGACGACCGTTACCATCACAATCCCGTTCATGTAGGAGGTCAGAATGGATCACTTGACGATGTGTGTTATGGATGATATTCAAGCCGTTGTAAAAGGAATATCTGCGACCATTCCATGGTCGGATCACCATATTGAGGTTGTGGGCACCGCAGGTGATGGCGAGCATGGTTGGACTCTTCTGCTGGAGAAAGATCCGGATATCGTCATCAGTGATATCCGGATGCCGAAGCTCAACGGTCTAGAACTGATGAGGCGCGCTTCTGACCAATGTTTACGCGCCAAATTTATTTTTATCAGCGGTTATTCCGATTTCAGTTATGCGCAGGAAGCGATTAAGCTTGGCGCTTCCGATTATTTGCTAAAACCGTTCACTCCGCCGGAAATTCTGGAAGCAGTGCTGAAAGTGAAAAAGGTAATCGAGTCCGAACGGGCCAAGTCGGAGCAGCTTAAGCAGTTGGAGCAAAAAATGGACGCCAGCCATTTGCAGCTCCGCCAGGATTATTTGACCAGTCTGCTTCGCCAGGAAACAGGTGGCCGTCTAAGCGATAGCCGTTGGAGCGATCTCCATATTGATCTGGAAGCCGATAAACTAATGGTCATGGCCATCGAAATGGACTGCTATACCGAATACGGCTACACTCTGCATCTTGACGACAACGAAATCATTCCCTTTGCGATCAAAAATATTTTGGACGAGACGCTGAATTTGCATACCCGGGGTGTTGTGCTGCATGAGAGCAAGCAGCGGCTGGCAGCCATCTTTAATCCGCCAGATGGGATGGAGACTTCGGAGTTGCTGGAACTTTGCCGGGGAAATGTGGAGAAATTCAGCAAAAAAACCGTTTCGATTGGCCTGGGCACGATGGCCCGGGGACCCAGAGAAATCCATGCAGCGTTTGTGCATGCCGCCAAAGCGCTGGCTTACCGTTTTTACAGCGAGGGCAATTGTGTATTCCGGTATACGGAACTGGCGCAGGAGGATTTTGCAGCTCCAGACTACCCTGTGGAGAAGGAAAAGGAATTGCTGTATGCGCTGAGATGCGGTAATAAAACGAGCTGTCACCTCATGATTGACGACATTTTCCACCAATGGACATTGTCCCAAAAATTTCCGGAGCCACTGGCTATGATCCGCTTACTGTCAGGGCTCGCTTTCGCCATGTACCGGGCGTTTTGTGATGAGATCACCGAGGAAGAACGCATTCAGTTGGAGGCTGACTTAATGGCGCTGGAAGAGAACCGTTCGTTGACCTTCGGCGGCTGGAAGAGCTACATCAATCATTTCAGCAGCATGGGCTGTGAATTTGTAGAGAAGAAGCGGCTCAGGGATGTTACGCAAGCGATCCATCGGGCCAGGGAATACATCCGCCTGCATCTCCAGGAGAATCTAACGCTGCACAATTGCGCTCGGGCGGTTCATTTAAGTCCAAGTTATTTTGCAAACGCCTTCAAGAAGGAGACAGGCATGACCCTGATCCAATATATTACCAAGATGAGAATGGAAAGAGCAAAGGAACTGCTGATTGCAGGAGTACAGGTTCAGGAAATTTCACAGATGCTCGGATATGAGGACCGTCCGTATTTCAGCGGTCTGTTTAAAAAGTATTGTGGCATGACGCCCACCAGTTTCAGGCAGATGTATTTGAAATGAACACCAAGCCGGGACAATCATTTTTTCCCCCATACAAAGTTAAAATGTCCCTCACTCCCGTGAAAACGGAACCACTATGATTACGTTAACGGGTAACCGCAGAGGTTGTCCGGAAAAACAAAAGGGGGCATAACGATGGTTAAGAAGTGGATTATCCTAACACTGAGCGCAGTCCTGGCCTTGAGCCTGGGCGGCTGTTCATCGGACAGTGGCAATAATGACGCTCCGGCCGATTCCAAAGGAACTACGGGAGCGAAAACCAAAATCATTTACTGGACGCCTGACCGCCATGATGCCGATTTCATGAAAGCAAAGGTTGACAAGTTTAACCAGACAAACCGAGATAATATTGAAGTGGAAATGAACGTTATGGGCGACAATTATCCGCAGGCGGTGGACATCTCGTTTGCCAGCAAGCAGGCTCCGGATGTACTGCAAGTCAACGATTTCCAGACCTATTACAAGAAAGGCTATCTGGCCCCGATCAACTCCTATATGAGCGACGAGATGAAGGCGACCTTCAAAGACAGCCTGATCGAGAATAAGAACACCATCGACGGCAAGATATTTACCTTGCCCAACACCGGGCAAATCTGGAGACTGATTTATAATAAAGATATCTTTAAGAAAGCAGGCATCGCTACTCCTCCCACAACGCTTGCCGACATGGTGGTTGCGGCCAAAAAGATTACAGAGGTCGGCAAAAGCGAAGGTATTTACGGCTTTGCCAGTCCGTTCAAGAGCGGAAACGGCTTCTGGCGGGCGGCGAATACGATTGCAGGCGTCAGCAACAATACAGGCATCGACGGTTACAATTACAAAACAGGCCAGTTTGATTTTGGCATGTACAAGGATATCGCTTTGGCGCTGCGGCAAATGAAAGAAGACGGCAGTATGCTGCCGGGAGTGGAGAATCTGGATATCGATCCGCTACGCGCGCAATTTGCCCAAGGTAAAATCGGGATGTACATTAACCACTCGGCTGAACCCGGAGTGTACAAGGACCAGTTCCCGACCACCGAAAACTGGGGAGCGGTTCCCGTGCCGTCTATTGACGGAACCATTAAAGGGGCATCGCAAATTATCGGCGGTTCCTACATTGGTATCAGCGCAGATTCCGCCCATAAGGAAGCGGCCTGGAAGTTTATGGAGTACGTGTACAGCAAGGAATTGCAAAGTGAATACTATGAAAAGGGTTATGGAATCTCCTTAATCCCAGCCGTGTTGAGCTCAGGCAAGAAGCCGAGTATTCCGGGCATTGAAGGATTCCTGCCAAAACGGGTTGACGCTATTTATCCAGCTAATCCAAGTATAATTACGGAAAGCTCTTTGGAAGGCATGAAATGGGCAGAAGCCTTTAACGTATTTGTATTCACCGGCGGTGATGTGAATGCCATAATCAAGGATTTGGATACCAGGTATAATACATCTCTGGAAAAATTAAGAGCATCTGGTACTACCAATATTGTAGCTGATCCCAATTTTGATGCTGCCAAGCTACAGGGCAAATTGTCCACAGAAGAATAACCTGTGGCTGTCCCGCGGCCGATTCCCCAAGCGGTTCGGCCGCTTATTTTATCTGAAAGGGGTAGAAAAGCATGATTATTGAAAATGGGGAAGCCAAAACGCATGTCATTGACGGAAGCAGCTCCCGCAAAATTCTCGGTATGGGTGGAACGCTGATGATGGTGGAGGTCACCTTTCGCAAGGGCGGAGTCGGAGAAGTCCATTCCCACGATAAGCATGAGCAGGTCAGCTATATTGTAAAAGGAAGCTTCGAGGTCCGAGTCGGCGACGAGACGCGCATTCTCAAGGCGGGAGATAGCTTCTACGCGGGTTATAACGTTCTGCATGGCGTGAAGGCGCTGGAAGACTCCGTCATTCTGGATGTGTTCAATCCCTTCCGCGAAGATTTTCTTGAGGATCAGCAATGAACGACTATTACCTGCCGCAGCTCGAATTGCGCAGGACTGCGGAGTATTACGCCCGCCATTTTCCCGGCGAAGCCGAAGCGTCAATCGCCATTGCCGATCATGCTGTGGTCAATGAATTTATCGTGCCTTACACCCATGACTTGAGCCGCTGGATTCCACTAGGCGATCCGGTAGATTGGCTGCATAATCCCTCCAAGGACCCGGAGTTCACCTGGGGAATCAATCGGCATTGGCATATGCCGGATCTGGGCAAAGCATACCTGATGAACGGCAATCCGCAGTACGTCTCCGCGTTTATCAACCATTATCGCGGTTGGCGAAAGCAGAACCCGGTTCCAGTCGTTCCGTCCTATGAAGAAGCCGTTTTCTTCCAGAAGCTTGGCCCTTGGCGGCTGCTGGAAACCGGATTGCGCGTGCAGTCCTGGATCTCTGCCTACAAATATATGGAGGACAGCTCACTACTGACGGAACCGTTTCACGCCGAATTTTTGCAGGGGCTGGAAGAGCATGCTGAGTTCCTCACCCGGTATCTGGGCAGTACCGAAATTAATCATGCCATTATGCATATGCAAGGTCTGTTCATGATCGCCACATTTTATCATTGGCATCCACGCGCGCCGTATTGGCGGCAGTTGGCGGCCGAGCGGCTGGAGCTTTGCCTGCTGCATCAGGTTGGCCCCGAAGGGGTGCAGATTGAGCTTACGACCCATTATCACAATGCCAGCATCGAAATGTTCGGTACCCCTTATTTACTGGGCCGGCTGTCCGGTTATCCCTTCTCGGAATGGTTCGGCGAGCAACTTCGCAAAATGACGGCATTCACGGAGGGGCTTATTCGGCCAGACCATCAATCTACCGGAGTCGGCGACTCCGACTGGGTTGGTGACGGGCGGCAGCGGTTGACGCTGTTGGGCGCGATTCTCGAAGATGACGAACTGATCTGCCGGGGGGCGGAAAGTTCGGAAAGCCTGTGGCTGCTGGGAGCGGAGAAATACGAACGTTATATGCAGCTTCAGGCTGCTTACAAGCCTTCAACGGCGAGCCGAGCATTTCCACAGACCGGGTACTATGTAATGCGGGATGAGCAGCAGTATTTGTTTTTTGACGCCGCCGCTATGGGCGGGGCGCACGGTCATGCCGATGCGCTGAATCTGGAATGGATGTGGAAGCAGCAGCTTTTTTTCACAGATACCGGACGGTATACCTACGAAGAAGGGGAATGGCGCCATTATTTCAAAAGCACACGGGCGCATAATACGATCACGGTGGACGGTGAGGATCAGACGCCGTATGTGTCCACGCAGCAATGGGGCACACCTGCGGCCGAAGCGAAGACATACCGCTGGGAGAGCAACAGCCGTTATCACTTCATTGATGCTTCCCATGACGGTTATACTCGCTTGTCCGATCCTGTAACACATCGCAGGTGGGTGCTGCTTGGTTCGGAGGTTCCAATTATGCTGTTAGTCGATTGGCTGGAAGCCGAAGCGGAGCACGAGATGGAGCAACGGTTTCATCTGCACCCGGAAGCTGTAGTAGAGCTGTTGGAGGGCGAGACGGGTAGTCTGGGCGCTTCCGCTTCCTTGGTTTATCCGGGTTCTTCTGTCAAGCTTGCTATACAATGGACAACGGCCGGGTTGACGGAAGGGCGCTTCACGGTCAGCGAACAGCAGGGCTGGGTATCGAAAATATACGGCTCCAAAGCGGAGACGCCTGTGTTACAGGGACAAGCCGCTTTTTCAGGAAAAGCAGGCATTCTTACGGTGTGTCTGCCGGAGGATTCGGCCGATAACGGCGAGCCGCTCCGCCTGACCGCGTGGGAGATCGATCCTGCGCGTCAGCGGGTCGAGGTGTCCTATGTGTATGGTACCGCATCCGGAACCATCGTAATTGATGGCACCACGCTGGAATGGAGGGATCATGGATGACGGGCGATGCTAAGCCGGACACACCTACCGCGTGGATCGCGGGGATTGATGTCGGCGGCACCAAGACCTTGTTTTGCCTCGCTGGGGTGGACGGGAGCATTCGCGGCAAACGCAAGCTCGATACGCAGCTGAGCAGGGACCCGAAAAGCTTTATGGAATGGCTGTTTGCCGAGCTGGGGCAATTTTGCCAAGCTCATGGAACCAAACTTTCCAAACTGGCCGGAGTGGGTATCGGCTTGCCGGGAGTGATGAACGAGCAGACAGGTATTCTGTCCAGCGCTCCAGCACTGGACTGGCCCGCAGAAGATATTCGCCCGTGGATTGCGCACAACTATGAAGGAATTGTGGTGCTGGACAATGATGTGAACATGGCGGCGCTTGGGGAGCAGTGCAAGGGTGCAGCGGCTGGCTGTGAACATTTTATAATGATTACGGTCGGCACTGGCATCGGCGGTGCGTTGTACCTGAACGGGCAGCTGTATAAAGGGGTGACCTTCTCCGCTGGGGAGATCGGGTACTTCGTGATCGAAATGGATCGGGAGACGCTGTCCGCAGGGAAGAGCGGTGTCTTGGAGAGGTTCGGGGCGTTGGAGAATCAAGCTTCCGGTACTGGCATCGCGTTACAGGCGGCGCGTTGTCTGGAAAAAGGGGAGCTGTGCCCGATGCTCTCGTTGCAGGCGGCTGGCGGTCCGGTCACGGCCAAGCATGTCTTCGCGGCGGCTGCAGAGGGCAGTCAGCTCGCGGCCCGCGTGTTGGACCGGGCTTATCATCTGATGGCCGTTGCCATCGCCAACTTGACCATCACACTTAATCCACAGCTTGTTGTGCTGGGTGGCGGCGTCGTGGAGAAAAATGCGGAATATGCTGGCGAATTGGCCGAACGTGTCTCCGCATTAAGTCCTGTTGCTGTGGACATTCGCAAGGCGGCACTCGGCAACGAAGCGGGCGCGATCGGAGCGGTCGAGGCCATCAGGAGAGCGCTCCGGGGCAGTGGGCGGCTGACGGAATCTTAAGCATCCTGCAATACGTACCCCGTTATTTATGAGGAGGCCTATCTTGATAAACGTACTGAAATTAGACAACGTTGAAGATTTTGTACAAATTCGGGCCAACCTGATAGTCAGTCTGCTTCAAAGCCACTTCAACGTCGTTGTGATAGTCGATAAAAGGGTCGGAAATGCCTGAAATAGCGGTTGCAAGAGAGGGATTATCTGCAAAGTTAGAGTACCGACAAATAACCGTCTCCAGTTGAATGGTAAGTGTGCAGGATTGCACGCTCTGATCATCAACTGGGGAACGGTTTTTTGTTGCACGAACGATTGGGATGGGAAGCTTCATTATTCCTGAGATCGTAGTAGGGATAGTCAAATCAGCTTGTCTCCCTCATTACCAAGGTCAATCTCATTGTGACGTAGTGAATCTACTCTAATTTGTGAATGAAGCATGGAAAAGTTGATCGCGACAAAAATAATACTTCAAAAAAAGGATGATACAGGAAAATGTCGAAATGAAGAAGAGGGGTATACCTATAACACCATGATTTTACATAAAAGCATACTAATCGAAGATATAGAGGGATCGAAACATAATGGATGAACAGAAGTTTTTACTGATATTAAAAGATAGGGATCGTACTGCAGAAGTTCTTTCATTCGCGATACAAGGGAATAAAGCGACTGTGACGTTCCAAAATGACTCTAGTAAAACCTATAACTATCCGCTAGATCAGTTGCATACGTTAATAAGCCAAAATCCGAAAGTGATAGATGTATCCGAACAGGAAGTTTTTGTACAAGAAAAGCCTTTGAAAGATGTCAAGCAAGTCATTTTATTCGACCAAAAGGTGAAAATATGGCTTACATGGGGAAGAACACTGATTGTAGATGCTGATCAGCTTACACTGCACCATCGCGCCTTAACCAATGCTAATGCCATCCGCATTCTTCAATATTGGACGGAAATATCAGAGCATACCCAGATAGATAATGGAAACGATCTCGAATCCGAGTCTCATTCTTTTTTGAGTAAACAAATGGTAAGGTTGAATGCTTTTATTCATCTCCAAAGTGCTCTTAGCTGTTTTATAAATCAAACTGCCTTAACTCGGAATGCACCGCAGACAGATCATATGATTTTTCCTTTTAAATTTAATTTGAGTCAAAAGCAAGCCTTGATTCATGCACTCAGTAGCAATATTTCCGTGATTGAGGGGCCGCCTGGTACAGGTAAAACACAGACCATTCTCAACATTATTGCGAACCTGACGATCATGCAAAATAAGACAGTAGCAGTTGTTTCAGGAAACAATGCAGCGGTGCAAAACGTGAAGGATAAGCTGGAGAAGTCGGGGTATGGCTTTTTTGTTGCTTCGCTGGGCAATGCGGAAAATCAGAAAGCTTTTTTTGAGCATATTCCCCAATATGACAAGTCTGAAGAATGGAAAAGCGAGCAATCCGTGCCCGAATTGATGCACCGGATCAAAGAATTGGATGATCAGATCCATAAGCTGATGGAGCTTCAAAATGAGCAGGCCCAATTAAAGCAGCAGTTAGCGGCCTACCAATTGGAGCAGCAACATTATGAGCATTACTATGAGAATCAGGATTCCGAGGAAATTAAGCCAGGACTCTTATACCAAGTATATCGCAAGTTTTATCGGGAAAGTCCGCAAAGTATCCTTTCGTTTCTGGCTCATCATCATGTGGCTGCGGCGCAAGGAAAGCTGAACAGTTGGCTGTATAAGGCCAAAGCAGCGTTCAAATTCGGCTATACCGATTTTGTGAGCTTACGTGAACATCAAAATGATGTTTTGTTGAATCTTCAAAAAGAATTTTATGCCGCTAAAATTAAGTACATCGAGCGAAAAATAGAGCATATTCAAAAGGAAATGGATAAAGCCACATTTGATGAATTGTTGTGTGAGCATGAGCGGATTTCGACGACTGTATTTAAGCATCAACTACACAGCAAATACCACGCAAGACAAAGCTTGAATTTTGAACACCGCACCTATAAAAGAAAGTATAAGGAATTTGTTCAGCATTTTCCTGTGGTGTTGAGTACCACCCATTCCTTACGCAATTGTGCGCCACCAAACTTTCTATTTGATTATGTCATTATCGACGAGTCCTCACAGGTGGATCTACTGACAGGAGCTCTTGCTTTGTCATGCTGTAAAAATGCTATCATCGTAGGGGATACGAAGCAACTGCCGCATATCGTGGACTTAAAGATCAAGAACAAACTCAGTAAGAACGATGTTGCTCATCATTTCGATTATTTCCAGCACAATATCCTGTCCTCCATGCTGTCGCTGTATGGTGAAGCTTTACCCAAAGTCATGCTGCGAGAGCATTATCGTTGCCATCCCCAAATTATTGGATTTTGTAACGCACAGTACTATGACGACGATCTGATTCCTTTTACCACACACGAAGAGAATGTCGAGCCGCTTATTTTGTTTCATACGGCTAAAGGAAATCATATGCGTGAAGTGACGCGAGGGGAGAAACTAGGGAAATTCAACCAGCGAGAGCTGGATATTGTGGAGGAGGTACTGGAGCACCCATTTGTAACGGTGAAAGATAAGAAGGAAATTGGTTTTGCTACACCCTACCGAAAGCAGGTCATCAAAGCAGGGCAAGTGTTATCTGAGGAAATTGAAAGTGATACTATCCACAAATATCAAGGACGTGAAAAACCACTCATGATCCTTTCCACCGTGCTTGACCAGAGTGCTCAAGGTAAAAAGGGAATTCGCTTTGTCGATGATCCTTGCAAAATTAACGTAGCCGTGTCCAGAGCACAACAGCAATTCGTGCTAGTGACAGGGCAAAATGTTTTCACCAAAGCGAACAGCGATGTAGGCAACCTGATCCGATATATGGAGTACAGCACTTTGAACGAGAACATTATCAAAAGCGAAATCGTATCTATTTTTGATTTATTGTATAAAGAATACTCTGAGGTTTTAATTGGACTTCGCGATAAAAAAATAAAGATTTCCAAACATGAGTCCGAGAATATAGCGAATGTTTTTTTGCAGGAGTTATTGAAAAGGGAAGAGTACCATATTCTGAACATACAGAGACAGGTATACCTCAAAAATTTCCTGAGCTCGACAGACCTGCTCGATGAGGGTGAGCGGAAATACATAAAAAACAACGCTTCGCTCGATTTTGTAGTGTACCACAAGCTGGACAAAAGGCCTCAATTGGTTATTGAAGTGGACGGGTTTGCTTACCATGAAAATAAGCCAGAGCAGCTGGAGAGAGATCGCAAGAAAGACAGTATTTTGGCGAAATACAAGGTTCCTTTTTTGAGATTAAAAACAGAGGGGAGTGGGGAGGAACAAAAGGTTCGGGAAATGTTGGATAGCGTGTTAGGCTATAAATAATATATCTTTTCTTACTGGTAAGAAGCTTAATATCCAATAGTTTTGAACATGCAAAAAAAGCTTATTCCCACTCATGTTAAGTTGGAATAAGCTTTTGAAAGGATGGGCTGCTATCATTCACCTGCGAAGCATGGACAACAGGCTTATTCAGCGGTTGCTGTCGCTTGCTCCGCTGCGAAGATGACAGGCTTCATAATCCGGCTCAGCATATCCTGTTTTGGACGATTCCAGGTAACCCAGTCGTCCAGCAGCAGCCCGCCTGTGTCGCCGCTATTCGGATTCAGGGACCAGTAGGTGAAGTACAGGTTGTTGGCACGAATATAGTCTACGAGTGTATTTTGCCATTTACCTTCTGTTGAGGACATATCGACATTACGACCGCCAAATTCACCGACCAGCACCGGAGCTATGTTTTGCTTGCTGATGTAGCCCCAGGTTTGATCCCAGATGGCTGGCAGGTTGGACGGGAAGGTAGGGTCGTTGAACCATGGCTGCGAGGACACACCAGGGCCGTAATCATGCGGAGAATATACGACGCGGTTCGGTACATCCAGAACAACAGGGTAGTTCGCTACACCTGTCAGATTGCCACCCCACCAGTATTGGCTATTGTTTCCTTGTACATTGTGGTCCACACCTTCGACGAGAATCAGCCAATTCGGATTCACGGACAGAATCGCATTCCCAGCGCGCTGTGCCGCCAGACGCCAGTCTGTGGAGATATTGCCTGTCCCCCAGCTTGCCTGACCGTGTGGCTCGTTGTGCAGATCTCCACCGATGACGGTAGGATTGTTTTTATAACGTTCAGCCAACATTTTCCAGTCGCTGATCCAACGAGTCTCAGGGTACTGGGACGTGTACCACAGCTCGGATTGTCCACCTGAGCCTGGACGGTGACGGTCAAGGATAATCTGAATACCGCGTTGTCCAGCTTTTTCGATCACCTTGTCCATAATTTGAATCGGAGTCAATCCGACCAGATCAGGGTTTTTGTAATAATCAATACTGTCTGGACGGGAACTGGAATCGAACAACTGATTACTGTATGGCAGACGGATCAGATTGTAGCCTTCTTTCTTCACCTGGTCCAGCATGTCGTCCATTGAACGGGCCCACAGTCCATGCAAGGTGTAATTAGGAGTTTCCAGACCGAACCAGTTCAGGCCGTTAAATGCCGCCTCTTTCCCGGATTCATCTACAATCTTGTTTCCTGCGGTGTGGTAATATCCTTTCACACTGGCTGCATCTGCCGAAGCGGGAGTGTAGCCATACAGTGAAAAGCCCATTACGAGGGAGGCAATGACGAAAAATGTCTTTTTCAACCCTTTTTTCTTCATGTTTTTGCTTCCTCCTTTATTTTAATATATTTGTAACCGATTACAATTCCATTTTATGTTCAAATATTCCATCAAACAAGTTCATAAAATTCGTATATTTCTAAGATTTCGTTCTAATTCAATAGATTTGTAACAACGGATGGTCAAGCTAAGTGCGAAAGTTCCTCTTGTAAAAGATTCGTAAGGGAGTTCAACACTTCATTTATTATATTTTCCTCCTGTACAAGAAGGTATATAATAAAGTGAAATTCGCTTTACATACAGGTTGCAGAATATATATTTGAAAATGAACACGCCTAACACGCAGAAAAAGAGAGGGGGTTAACCATGGTCACAACGATGAAAGAAGTTGCAGAACGTGCGGGGGTGTCGAAGAGCACAGTTTCGCAGTTTCTGCATAAGAGATACAACTATATGAGTGAAAACACCAAGAAGAAGATCGAGCAAGCGATTGAGGATCTCAGTTATATTCCCAATGAGGTGGCACGCAGTCTCAAGCAGAAGAAGACCTTTATTGTGGGTGTTATTTCTTCAACCATTTTATCGAGATTTACAACAGAAGTCGTGCGTGCAATTGAAGATGAATGCCAACTGGAAAATGTCCAGGTCATTGTCTGCAATACCGATGATGATTCGCTCAAAGAGAAAAAGTATGTCCAGTCGATGATTGCTCGGCAAGTGGATGGACTTATCATTTTTCCGACGGAAGAGAACAAGAAATTATATGTTTCTCTTGTCAAGAATGGCTATCCTTTCGTGTTTGTGGACCGAAAAATCGATGAAGTCAGCGTAGACACGGTGCTGTTGAATAATGAAAAAGCCAGCGAGCTTGCGGTTGAAGCATTCATTGAGCATGGTCATAAAAATATTGGCATCATCACGTTCCCTTTAGGCAAAAAAGCGATCACCACACGAAGTGAGCGGCTGTCCGGTTATAGAAATACGATGGGCAAACATGACATCCCAGTGAATGAAAACTATATCAAAAGCGGCAGGTTGGATGAAATGCCAAATCTTATTGGACAACTATTCCACATGAAGAACCCGCCCACCGCAATCATCGCTACTAATGACATGATTTTGGAGCAGGTGCTGATTTATGCAAAAAATAACCGTCTGACTATACCTAATGACTTTTCCTTGATTGGCATAGATGATGTATCCTTTGCGTCTTTTTATAATCCGCCGATCACTACCGTTTCCCAGCCGAGCTTTGAAATGGGGAAAAGAAGTGCGAGGCTGCTGCTGGAGAAAATCGATCAAAAAGAGCAGGACCATGAGGAGCTGTCAGAAATCATCCGATTGGATCCGGCCATTAACCACAGAGAATCTGTACAAAAATTGAACTGAATAATTTGAATAAGTCTTTTTATCTTATTGGAAACGTTTTTATGAATTCTATTGTAAAAAGAAAATAATGAGCTATAATGATCCTATGATTCGAGTCATGAATACCCTTTCATTTATGTATGTCCTGATTTTAGTGATGTTGCGATTGAAGAGAGGGGAGGAATGGAGCTTAAACGAATAATGTATGGAGTAAGTTGTGATTTAATTCACAAAAAATAATTCTGCTTCTTTTTACATTCCCGGAAGGGAAATTTTTTTCAAGTATTACTAAATCGATTTAGTAAGAGTGAAAATTAATAAAAGAAAGTCGGAGATCACTATGGAAATGTTTATGAGTATTATCAGGGAGCCATCCATCATTATCGCGATTGTGACATTACTCGGCCTTATATTTCAGAGGAAGAAAGTATCCGAGATCATTACGGGAACTACCCTTTCTTTCATGGGTTTCACCATGATCAAAGTCGGCGGCGGAATTTTAGGAGGCGTTCTCACCAACTTCAGCCAAATTTTTTCTTATGCGTTCAAACTTAAAGGTGTCGTACCAAGCAATGAAGCTATCATGGCACTGACCATTGATCAGATCGGGGCGGATGCTGCGCTCATTCTACTCTTTTCCATGATCCTTAACATCGTGCTTGCACGCCTGACCAAGTTCAAGTGCATTTATTTGTCTCTTCACTTGATTCTGTTCATGAGCTTTGCCGCTACAGCCGTTATGAAAGGTCTTGGTCTCAGTTCGCTGACTACGATCATCGTCGGTTCTTTGGTAATCGGGAGCTATATGGCAGTGTTCCCTTACCTGCTTCGGAATGCCAGCAAAAACATTATCAAATCTGATGAATATACGATTGCTCATGCTTCCATGACCTCTTACATTCTCGGCACCTATTTAGGAAAAGTTTTTGGTAACCGTGAAAATGACACCGAAAATGTAAAAATTAATGACCGCATCAGTTTTTTGCGCGACCCCAATGTTGCAACGACCTTGACGATGCTTGTGCTTTTACTGGTATCCGGACTGGTTGCTGGTTCTGATTATGTCAGCAAATTATCTGATGGCAAAGAATACATCGTCTTCATCCTCGAACAGTCAGCTATTTTTGCTGCCGGCTTGTATATAGCAAAAGCAGGTGTTAAGCTGTTCACGACTGAAATTGTACCCGCTTTCAAAGGGTTCTCCCAAGTGTTCGCACCTGGAGCAATCCCTGGTGTGGATGTTCTGGTACTGTTCGACAAATCACCCAATTCCGCGTTGGTCGGCTTCTTGGTCAGCTTCTTCACAG
Source organism: Paenibacillus sp. RC73 (assembly GCF_044908085.1). NCBI lineage: Bacteria > Bacillati > Bacillota > Bacilli > Caryophanales > Paenibacillaceae > Paenibacillus > Paenibacillus sp. RC73. The sequence continues at coordinate 60,156 of NZ_JBIYCV010000008.1, read as the reverse complement.
GCGTTGCCTGCGTCTTTCTTTTTCCGCTTGTCGGATTGCCTGTCATTGTGCCGGGGATCATGGCCTGCTTCCTCGCTGGTGGTGCAGCCGCGATATTTGGCAATTCCAGCGGTGGTTTCAGAGGGGCTGTCATTTCCAGTTGTCTTAATGGATTCTTGCTCTGTCTGCTGCCGGCCCTCACCTTGCCGCTCTTTTCTTTTTTGGGTGCCGAAGGGGTGACATTCGCCGATCCCGACTTTACTACCCTTTCCGGAGTACTGTGGCTTATTTTCCGTTGGTTTTAAACTAAATCGATTTATGAAGTTTTTTAGAATAACTCATCTCAATAATTTGTGTTCTAAATGAGGAGGAATTATCCATGTTTTTTAACGACCAAGATATTCAACTTGATACCGTTGACAGTAATACCACCCGGAAAGTGCTGGCCCACAGCGACCAGCTTATGTATGTCAAAGTGATGTTTGCTAAAGCCCAAACAGGGGAGATCCCATTGCATAAGCATATCCATGAACAAGTCACTTATGTAATAAAGGGAAGTTTTAAGTTCATGATCGATAATGGCGAAACAAAGGATGTGCAGACCGTTAGAGAAGGAGACAGCATCCATTTTCCATCCGATACTCTTCATGGCTGTATCCCACTAGAGGATGACGGTATTCTGCTAGATGCATTTACACCAGCACGTGCAGATTTTATGTAAATTCCCTTACTAAATACGGTGTATCTATTGAGTATGTCGAAAAAATGATTGATGGACAGGAAGAGTAAAAGAAAGGGATACTCCCAATGCGAGCATCCCTTTTTGTATTTGTCTACCCAGCGATATACCTTGTTTCAAGTAAAGGAAAAACTATTAGTTCTATAGAATATGAATAGCATAAGATCTTTGAGAGGAGTATGACTATAGAGCTAGAAATTGTTTCCGCCTGAATGGTGATCATTGTTTATAGTAATCAGGGGATTGCGTAAGAAATGGGGCGAGAATACCGGGAGCAGAAAATACTGGAAGCCGAAGACTTATTGAATATGGCACAGAGCTACATGAAACAAAAGTTTGAAGAAGAGGTATGGAAGGCTCATATACATACACCTGTAGAAAGTGTGCATTCCAAGGGACAGAAGCATGAACGCATTATGAGTCTGGAGCCTGAAATTAGGAAAGGGCATATTCTATTCAATTCGGATAACCTCAGATATAACTATCAGGTTAAGGATTACAATCGAAACTGTACATACGACGATGCGCCGGATAGTTTATATGGGCTGTCCAATTGATCCAATCCGTTAAGCAAGTGGGCAGATCAGTGCAAGCGTATAGTCTTGCCAAAATGTACAAAGACGTCTAACATTTATTTCGGGTGTTCGTGATGAAAATAGGAGGCGTTCAAGAATGAAAGAAAAAAATGTCAGGGGAATTAGGGTAACTGATTATCATGATATTTATTTGTTAAACCAAGACTTTAACCCAAAACTATATCTATTTTCTGAAGAAAAAGTAAAAGAGAAGATTGAAATCATAACAAAGAAAACAAATGATATTATTTTTGTTTGTGAAGAAAACAACGAGGTAATAGGATATATTCATGGGAGCCCGTATGAATTACTTTTTTCTGACTCTTTAGTAAACGTACTGGGGTTTGTTGTAAAAGAAAAGTATAGAAATCAAGGTGTAGGTAGCCTGTTGATTGAGCGTCTTGAACAGTGGGGAAAGAGCCATGGATTTTCTGGGATTAAACTGTTATCTCACCCAAGTCGAATACATGCTCACAGGTTCTACGAACAACGTGGTTATATGTTTACAAAGGACCAAAAAAATTTTATAAAAAAGTTCAAATAGTACATATGTGGAACGAGAGCTCACTGAGCAACCAGGATAAGGCCGCTCAGTAAACTATGTGTCCCATTCGGATCAGGACGAAGCCATACATAATATAGACGTACATATGAATCATTGGGATAAAGAGCATAAACTACAGCTATGGAAACAATCTGAAATCTTTGGCGAGAGCTACAAATTGAACTATATCGACTCGAATGGACAGTTTTCTGCCATAGTGTTATCTCCTTTGAATGCCTATGTGCTAGAAGACGGAACACCAGAAAAGAAATGTATTCATTGGCCTACACAAATTTAGAGACGATTTGATAATCTTGCTACTGTAGAAAAAGGAAAAAACCTAAAAATGAAGATGTGGTAATAAATGTGTTGACACAAAAATGATTAGGAACCATACTATATATATGAACAAGGATAATAAAATAACCAACGACATTGATGCTATTCCCTCGCTTGCACAATCCAAGCGTCAGATTGATCGCTATAACCTAGACCTAGATGCACAGGCTATACTCGTCGCGTCTAGGCTAATGGAAGCGGGAGCCAAGCTTGGACATGCCGCAGAGATTCATTTCTCCAGATTCGGTTTATCAACAGGGCGATATCGTTTATTGGCAGACCTTGAAGATAACGAAGGAGAAGAGTTGCCCTCGCAATTATCTGAGCATCTAGGTGTGACACGTGCTACAGTGACTGGTCTTATCGATACTCTTGAGCGAGATGGGCTAGTATCCCGGCGATCAAGTTCAGAGGATGGACGTCAGAAAGCGGTCATATTGACAGAGCAAGGAGCGAAGAAACTTCGTGAAATGGCTCCTGAGCATTTCGCTCGGCTGGAAGCCATGGTGGGATTACTGGATATCGAGGAGCGCAGCGTATTCCTCGATCTGTTAGGCCGAGTTACACAAGGTATATCGGCACTTACGGACGAACCAAAACGAACTAAAGAAACACATCAGTAATGAGTAGAATGGGCTAGTGAAGCTAGCCCATTTTCACTCTTATATAGTTAGGATCCTAATTATATGTCACTGAAAGCAGCCGCTGAACGATTAAAAAGAATAAAGGAGCAATTAAATGAACAAGACGACGGAGTATCCCAATCAGACAGATGGTGTTTACGAAATCAAGTCTGCTGGTTCTGGCACAAAGACTTTTGTACTGTGGCGTGAAGTCGTAATGGCCTATGCGTCTCCTGCCATTATGGCAGGTATCGGGGGATTGGTCACTGCCGACAAGGGGCTTCAATTAGGGGCCTTGACCACAATCGGCGGAACATCGGCCTTCTTGGCTTTGATGCTTGGCCTTTGGCTGCGCAGTAGAGGAGGCCATAAAGGGTGGATCATCGGCGCACCTCACTTGGTTGTGGTTGGGCTGTTCGCGTTGGTGGGAGCAACATTTGGTCTATTCGCCGCATGGGCGACATCTGGTTTACTAGAAATTATGATTCCGAGCAATCACTTGGCCTGGGTCGGTCGTGTCTGGATCGATTTCCCGTTGTCCGGATTCATAGCAAGCACGATAGTGACATGGCGGTGGCGTCTTGCCGTCACTACAAATTTTTCATCCAAAAGGAGAAGATAAGAATGATAGTTATTATTGGAGCAACAGGTACGATAGGCAGTGCGCTTTTGGAACGTTTGGTTGATCTTGGAGTACCCGCCAGGGCGCTGAGCAGAGAGCCTGAGAAGTTGCGTGATCAGATTGGAGAAAAAGTCTGGTCGACTATCGAGATCGCATCGGCTGATGCTTCCGACCCCAAATCACTGCGCCGCGCGTTTACAGGAGCTAGCCAACTTTTCCTTGCAATATCCAATAGTCCAAGACAAATTGAATTGGAAACTTCGATTATTCAGATTGCCGCCAAAGCTGGCATCAAGCACATCGTAAAGATATCCAGTCCTGCCTTTGAGCAGAGCTCTCCAGTAGCAGTGGCGGGCTGGCATCACGAAATCGAGAAAACCCTTAGCGAATCGGGTGTCACCCACACCGTGTTACGCCCCTATGCGTTCATGCAAAACTTATTACGCTTTGCACCAACGGTCACAACCCAAAATGCTTTCTTCGGCTCCATGGGCGATTCACCCTGTAACTTCATTGACTGTCGCGATATCGCAGATGTCGCCGCAGAAGTTCTGACCAATCGAGAGGTATCTGGCCAAATCTATACGCTTACCGGTTCGGATATTTTCAGCTATCCTCAGATCGCGAGTAAACTATCCACCCTGCTCGATCGGCCGATACGCTACATCAACATGGAGCCCCAAGCACTACTCCGCAATCTCATCGAGCACGGGCATATGCCTCCTTGGCTTGCGAATCACGTTGTGGAAATTCAAACTATGTCTACGGTGGTTCCGGAAAGACCAACGGACATTGTAAAGCGTTTGCTCGGTAGAGAGCCCCGCAAGCTAGACGCTTTTCTGCATGAGCATGCAGCAAATTTCAGGTAGAGGCGGAGTTCAGCTAAGGATCAACCAGAAAGAAATGGTTGACCTCATAATACGAACGGGCAGGATAGTTCAATAAGAAGCTGTAGTGGAAGCGGATCCGGTATCGAATGGTAAATAGGGGCAGCGAGCCCCTATTTTTTGTTATTGGGTTTGTTATCGTACTTTGTTGATTCTTGAACAAAAATATGACCGCCATTAGGTATAGGTGATCACGTGATTATTAAACTAATCTTAACGTTTCCCGTTAGAGTATAACTTCAAACATTTTGTGTTCGCATTCACTCATCTTATAAATAGTAATAATAAATGAATTACCGCAAGAATTCCCATTGGATAAATAATTGATCTAGAGAACGTATTCTTAAATCCATTACGGGGGTGCTTTTCAAAAAATAGGTGCAGGATTGCATGGATGAATAAAAATAAATCTAGGAACCAAAAAATAATTGTCTGATATTGGCTGAAAAGTAAAGAGAGTATTATTGTGTAAAGAGGGAGGTGAATAAATGTGAAGACTTTATAGGCTTTAGAATCTTCCATATCTTTAAGTACGATAAACAATCTCCACTCAGAATGTCTTATCGCATCCATTTCGTGCAAAAGAAATAAAGATAAGTTAAGCAAGAATAGCACAAGCAAAAAATCTGGCATATAAAACCTCCCACAATTTTATAACTCCATGTTACTACAGTGTAATAAATAAACCCAGCAAAATATGGAATTATTTAATACGTATAACTGCCTGTGGCAAATAAGAATAACCATATTGCAAATTTGTGTGTTTATCGAACGTAATCTATTCAGAGAGTACCCTCATGTTGTTGATTACCCTGTGACTTTCTATTTCCTATCATTCCTGCCATTTTAATTAATCTCTACTAAAAATACGCCAACATAGGGGAACGATGCGATAGAATAGAAAATAGAAAGCGTTATCATTATCCATTTTGCTGCGATGGTCCAGGGGGAGAAGGCATATGCGTTCAAGGTTCCAACCATTAAACACATTGCGTAATCAGATTTTTATCGGCTTTATATTGGTAATGCTCATTATGATGAGTGTGGCGGGGGCATTCATTTATCTCAATGTCTCTCACCTGTTGAAAAACAGTGCCGAGCGGCATATTGGTCAGACCGCGGTACAAGCGAGCGGCAGGCTGGATGCATTAATCGGCCAAATGGACAGCCTGACGGAACAGGTGGCAAATCATCCGTCTGTTCAGCATATTTTGCTGGAGGAGCGCAACGGGGGGAAGGTGTCTTTTCGGCAGCGTCAATCACTACTGCAAATGATGCATAGCTATCAGGCTTATATGCCGAGTGTCGGCTCGCTGGAGCTGTATACCGCCGAAGGGAAGATGTTGTTTCCGATTAGGGAGGGCAGTTTGGAGGACCGCATCGGACAAGCGGACATCCGGGAAGCGAATCAGATGAAAGGAAGATTAGTCTGGATCGGCATTGATCCCGAGGACTCCCGGTCGCTGCTGGCGATTCGGCAGGTGAGCCTGGTGGATCGCTGGTTTTCACGCGGAGGATATCTGATTACCCGCATGGAGCGCAGTTATTTCAGGCTGAATGATGCGTCAGCGGTCAATGAAGAAGCGGATGAAACCATGTTGCTTGTAGATCGTCAGGGCCAACTGCTGTCGGGTGAACCTTTGAACCAGACGGATTTGTCAGGTGTACTGCACAGCAAGACACAGACGGTTCATATTGGAGAGCGGGAATATGTGAAGGCGGTCCAGCAATCGGAGCGAACCGGATGGTCGCTGCTGATCCTGATTCCGGTTAGCGTCGTCACAGACGGAATTACGGTTTTACGGACTACACTTATCATCTCCGCGTCTCTTGGTGCAGTGTTATTCCTATTCATGTCTTTTATGCTGTCTACGTTGATTACCAGACCGATAGGTCATTTGATTCAGGCGATGCGTCGTTCACGGCAAGGGGCATTGACCCTGAATCCAGAACCGGCATCAGCGGTCGAACTGCGGGAATTGAATGTAGAGTACAACACGATGATTGTCGACATTAATGAATTGATCCGTGTCATTTGCGAGAAGGAGGTTTTGCAAAGCCAAACCGAGCTTAAAGCGCTGCAGGCACAGATCAACCCGCATTTTCTTTTTAATACGCTGGATGCTTTTAACTGGTCGCTACAGGAAAAAGGAGAGGAGGAGCTTGCCGGGCTAATGGTGTCCATGTCACGGCTGTTTCGTTATATTATCGAACCGGCTCACCATGACTCTTGGGTGACACTCGGGGGAGAAATGGCACAAGTCCGCCGTTATCTGGAACTGATGGAGATGCGTCTGGGTGAACGTCTGAGCTGGCAAATTCATATGCCTCTGGAGGCGGCCCAAATTCCGCTTCCTAAGCTGCTGATCCAACCCATTCTGGAGAATGCCATTTTGCATGGCATCGAAAATCGTATCGGCAACGGCTGTGTTGAAATCCGTGTCACTCCTGCGGTAAAACCGGGCTGGACCAAGATCGCGGTCATAGATGACGGACCTGGCATGACACCGGAGGAACTTGCGGCTGTGCGTGCAGCGCTGACGGGGGGATCGGCCTGCCAGAGCAAGGGGACTGGTATGGGGCTGGTTAATGTGCAGCGCAGGCTTGCCCTCTATTATGAGAGTGCATCTGATCCAACGAATGGTTTGCTGATACATAGTGCTGTGCAGGAAGGAACTGTGGTGGCTTTTGAAATTCCTGATGAATACGGAGGGCGGTAGGAATGAGTGTTTCATCCAAAACCATTGTCATTGTAGACGATGAACAGAGAACACGTCAGGGGATACACCAGACACTGGAGCAATGGGCCGCCGGAAAATACCGGATTGTGACAGCGGCAGATGGTTTGCAAGCATTACAAATGCTGCGGGCGGAAACGGTTCATTTGCTGATTACGGATGTCCGGTTGCCGGAATTCAGCGGACTGGATTTAATCCGTTCCCTGGAACGGGATTCACGTCGGCCGGCGATCATTGTCATCTCGGGATATGCAGAATTTGATTATGTCCAGCAGGCTCTTCGTCTGGGAGCTGTCAATTATTTGCTCAAGCCGATTGATAAGCAGGAGCTGCTGAAAGCGGTAGATGAGGCGCTCCGGCTGGAGGAGGAAAGACAGCGGTATGAGAAGCTCGAAAAGCTGGCTGACCCTGTTCTGCTGGAGCTTGACCTCCAAGCGGCTACTCTTAGTGATCCGATACGGCGTGCCTTCATCTATATGGCGGAGCATCTTCACGAATCCGTTACGATGGCGCAGACTGCCGCGCATGTACACCTGAATGCCAGCTATTTCAGTGTTTTGTTCAAGGAGCAAATCGGTTTGTCCTTCAGCGAATATCTGCATCGACTGCGGATCCAACGGGCCAAGGAGCTGCTGCTTCATAGCCAGTTGACGATTGCGCAAATCGGAGAGCGTTCAGGCTACCGGACAGATAAATATTTTATTAAAGTGTTCAAAGCGACCGAGGGGGTAAGTCCCAGCCGCTACAGGCAGCAGATGCGTAAAGGGCCACAGGATATTCACTGACAGCATAGGCAGCTCATAACCCAATAAAAGTGGAATTATACCCAATCAGTGTACCCTGTTGGAAGCTGGAATGGAGTGCTAAACTTACAAATGATAACGGTTACAAAAAATAAAATTACAACAACGGAGGTCTAACGATGTCCAACGAGTATGGTTTACGTAAGCGCTCACATCGAAAATGGGTTGCTGGGTTGACCCTGATGCTATCCTTGATGCTGGTGCTATCCGGTTGTGGTGTTGGTAAGGATGGCAAAGGGGGTTCCAATGGAGAAGGCGGGAAGATTACGCTCAAAATGATGCACCTGTGGCCAGAGGGAAGCTCGGCACAGCAGAGCAAGCTTGTGACCCAGATTATAGATCAATACCAAAAGGATCATCCGAATGTCGTCATTCAGCAGGAAGTGCTGGAAAATGAACAATACAAAAATAAGCTCAAAGTGCTGTCGGCTTCCAATGAATTGCCGGATATCGGTATTACCTGGGCAGCGGGCTTTATGGAGCCTTACGTTAAAGGCGGATTATTTACGCCAATGGATGACCTGTTGAATGGCTCCAAGCTAAAGGACAAATTCGTACCGGGAACGACCGAAGCCTATGCGCTGAATGGAAAAACGTATGCGCTTCCGATCGAATTAAATATTTCACCCATTTACTACAACAAATCCATATTCCAAAAATACAGCCTGAAAGTACCTGCAACATTTGACGAATTTAAGCAAGTAGTGAAAACACTTGCAGATCATGGAGTTGCACCGATTGCACTGGGCAATAAAGACCGCTGGACCGGCTCGCTCTGGTATATGTATCTGGCGGATCGTATAGCAGGTAACGAGACGCTGAAAAAAGCAATTGACGGCTCAGGATCGTTCGATGACCCTGGTTTAATTCAGGCGGCATCCGAAATCCAGACGCTCGTGGATATGAATGCCTTTAACAAAGGATTTAACGGCTTGTCTAATGATGAAGGAAAATCCGAATTTATGAACGACAAGGCGGCAATGTATTTAATGGGTACTTGGGAATTACCGAATTTTACGACCAATCCCGCAATCCCGCAAACATTTAAAGACCAAATGGGCTTCTTTAAATTTCCGATGGTTGCAGGCGGCAAGGGCAACGTGGACAGCTGGGTAGGAGGTCCGGGAGTAGGCTTGTTCGTTTCGGAAAATTCCAAGGTGAAGGAAGAGGCCAAAGCTTTTGTTGAGTATTTCGTGGTCAAATGGGGTGAGCAATCGGTAACGCAGGCGGGAGTTATTCCGGCGACGAAGGTGGACACCTCCAAAGGAAATTTGCCTAAGCTGTATGTCGATTTGCTGAATGAGCTGAATCAAGCCAGCAGCATTACATTGTTCGCCGATGTACAGATGAAGCCGAATGCGGCGCAGGTACATTTGAATATGATTCAGGCGTTGTTTGGTAAAGCCGTGACACCACAACAATTTGCCGATCAGCATAAGGCTGCCATTCAGAAAGGAAATTGAAATTGAGCACATAAGGAGGTTGGGCCGTGGAAAAGGTCATGTCCAATAAGCTTGTCATTGCTCTGTATGTGTTGCCTTCCCTGCTGCTGTTACTCACTGTGATTTATGTGCCCATTGTGCTCACTGCCTATTACGGCCTGAATCAATGGAATGGAATAGGCTCTATGACTTTCGTAGGGCTGGACAACTATCAACGTTTGTTCACAGACACGGCGTTCTGGCAAAGTGCTTGGCACTCGCTGCTGCTGGCTTTGTTTTCAGGTGTCAGTCTGATCGGTTATCTGGTCATTGCGATGATTTTGTCAGGAAAAATCAAGGGAGCGAATCTGCTGCGGAAAATTTATCTGATCCCCATGCTATTGTCTTCTGTAGCTATCGCGCAATTGTGGCTCAAAATATATCATCCGACGAATGGAGTGCTGAATTCCTTACTGACGTCGGTCGGAGTCCACAATCTGCCCGAATGGCTGGCTAATCCGTCTCTGGTGCTGCCTGCCCTGTTCATCCCGATCATTTGGCAATATGCAGGCTTTTATATTCTGATCTATTATGCCGGGCTGAAAAACATCCCCGAAACGCTGGTGGAGGCTGCCCGGATCGACGGAGCCAGTGCCTGGCAGATTGCGACTCGTATCAAATTGCCCCTGCTGCGCGAGGTGCTTAACGTCACGATCATATTGTCCATTGTTGGCTCGCTCAAATATTTTGACCTGATCTACGTCATGACTGACGGTGGGCCGAACGGAGCCAGTGAAGTGATGGCTTCTTACATGTACCACCAGGCGTTCCGCAGCTTTGATTTCGGATATGGCAGCGCTACAGCCTTTGCCCTGTTGTTCATCTGTCTGGTCGCTACGTGGCTGATCCGCAAGGTTACGGCTTCGAGTGACACCATCCAGTATTCATAATACGGTCATGCAAATAGATCATGGGTAACAAAGGACAGGAAGAGGGAGGAACGGATATGAAAACCCAGGCAGCCGCCAGCTATCCGCTTGGAGTCGCTACCCGTGACAGAATGTTAACTCGGGTCGGTTATGCCGCTTTGTATACACTTTTGATCATCTTGGCGGTGACGCAGCTTTTACCGCTGCTGTGGCTGATGCTTTTCTCGCTTAAAAATAATCAGGAAGTGTTTAATCTTCCACCGTTTGCACTCCCGCCCCAGCCGCATTGGGAAAATTATATGAATGTGTGGACCAGCGGCAATATTGGGAGGTATTTTATCAATAGTGTGTGGATTACGGTAATATCCGTGGCGCTGACGGTGCTTTTGGCCAGCTTTGTAACGTTTGCGATTACACGTATGCGCTGGAAAGGAAGCCAGTTGGTCCTCGGACTCTTTATGGTCGGACTGATGATTCCGGTCCATGCCACCTTGATTCCGTTGTTCAGTATGTTTCTCAAGCTGCATCTGACAGACACGCCGCTGTCCATCATCCTGTCGTATATCGCTTTTAATCTGCCTACAACGATGATGATCTTGCTGGGATTCTATTACGCATTGCCCCGGGAAGTGGAAGAAGCGGCCGTTATGGACGGCTGCACTGTCAACCGGATGTTCTTCCGGATTGTGCTGCCCATGACGACCCCGGTCATGGCAACGACAGCCATCATTAACATGATCTATAACTGGAATGAGTTTATTTTCGTCAATACGTTCATTAGCTCGGACGAAAACAAAACGCTAACCGTTGGTGTCCAGAACTTTATCGGACAATATACGACCGACTGGGGAGCTATCGGAGCTACGTTAATGATCAGCATTTTGCCCATTTTGCTGGTGTTCCTCATCATGAGTGACCGAATTGTTGAAGGGATCGCAGCCGGGTCGGTAAAAGGGTAAAGAGTAAGGGGTAAAGGGCTACCAGGACACAAATTCCCTTGTTGGATTTGAAGAGCACCCTCTAGAGTAGACTTTGGAATAAACCTCCTGGTTTGTCCGATGAATGCTAGGGGGTGCATTTTTATACGAGTCTAGTTTGAGTTGAAGGAAATACATAAATGATTCTGTCCTGATTTAAATATTAAAGCAGGTTTAAATGAAAAAGTGGATTTTGTAGATATCTGTGGTATACATGGACTCTGTTTGTTCTGACTTAGCTGATAGCCTGTTGCTCACTGGCTAATTCTAACTGATAAAGACGTTGGCGTAATGCTTCTTAAAACCAATTTGGCCAATTTGACATTGAGTGCTTCCCCTCCCGTGTTAACTCTAATGGGGAGGGGCAAGTGATTGTTTTTGGTAGGTAGATTGGTGGGGGCTTTTTTTTATTTCTTTAAATTGAAAAAAATTCCATTCCTCTAATAATTCAAATTGGAATGGAATTTCAAAATTTTAGAGTGACTCGTATTAAATAAAGAAGTAAATGAATCTAATAAATAATATTTAATAATGATTTCTCTGATAATTCACTCCCGAATCTAATACTGAGTTCAATTATTTATAGCTATGTTTAGGCAGTAGCTTTAAAGAGTTATCCTTTTAGTCTCTAGGAGAAATTAATTTAAGAAAAGCTGCGAATGATTCACATACAAAATCTAATGTTTCGTCCTGCCAGTCTTCAAGTGATTTTTCTTCTAATTCCTCTTCGGTTATTTCACTTTCCAAGATTAAATCCTCATGGTTTTGAAACAAAATTTCCGGTTCATTTTTATCTTTCCGGTAATCAAATAAAAATTTATCACCAGATCCATTAATAGCAAAGGGAAATATATTTTTCGGTAACGCCTCACTTAAAGTATCGTACGCTAGTTCAATTGGAGAAATTACTTCTCCAAGAACTTCTTTTTCTATTAAAGATAATAGTTGTATAGACCATGTGAATTTCCCAGGTACTTCTACAACGCCCGTCATCTCTTCACCATTTTGATCTATTATATATGGTACTGATCCATCATGATTTAGCACAATTTCTACGTACTCTTTAGGAAAGTTGATATTCCATCGCTCCTCAAGACCTCTCAATTTGCTTTCATTTAAATTTATATTATCAGACCATTTTAGCTCATATCCCATTGTAGTTCTCCCTTCTAATTTATTAGAGGTTAATCGCCATTACCCCATATTTTATTTCCACCCGTATGATTTACTTTACCATGAACATTCTCATCTACCAACTGCATTCTTCCTGTTTCTTGATGGTGATGCCAAGTAAAGCCAGGTATTTTATCATCCCCTTTTATAATGGCACGTATTTGTTTCTTATCATATTTTAATACATCTTCTAAATATGTGTTTAAATCCAAATTCGCTGCTTTTGCCTCCAGTTTTAGCTTTTCACAGTATAACTTTGTTGAAGCTTGTAAATGGTTAGGTCGAGACATATTCAGTAGATGTTTTGATGTGTGACTCTCTAGTAAGGATATTTCAAATTTGATATATTTTTTGTCGAATATAGGGAAACCTAATGGATCGAATTCCACGCCTTTAAATATTGCTCCTGCATTGCCTGAATTTAAAACATTAGGACGTTTATACTTAGGGTTGTTAAGATAATTACTTTGAAGATTGTTCACTGATTCTTCTAATTTTTGCACATTAGTATAGCCCCATTTTGTAACATCCACTTTCCCATCCCTCGCTTTTTTAAGTAAATCCTCAACACTTTCAAATCCGTTTGGAACTATCCACCTTTTAACTACTTTACCGTTGGAATCAATTCCTTCTCTTAAAGTACCTTTAGTTTTAACTTGTTTAACTATGTCTTTTACATCGTCAGGAATGTAATCGTGTTTCTCCAGCGTTTTAGTGCTCTTACCTGTGTACTCTCCTGATTCTAACGCATCAATCTGTTTTTGTCTCTCAGGCGAAACCTTCGCACCCGCTTTGGAACGCGGGACATCGGGACCCAGATCATGAAACTTATAATGACCTGCATTAGTTGCGAGGATCGGTGATTTTTTAGTTATACGGATATTCATCTTTCGGGCTACACTCTGCAAGTAACTCCCCAAGGATTCGAAATTGGTCGGGAGGCGGAGGGCGTTCGTTTTGAATTTTCCATCTCCGGCCTTCGCTAGAGCAGAGTCGGCTTTCGCTGTATCCCCGAATAATCCCGGCGTTCCACCTTTTCCACCGTTCTTTTCTTCAACATCTTTGAGTCCTTTAGATAAAGAGGCTTCTTCTTTGCCTAGCTTTCCTAAATTTTTAGTGAGTTTGGCTCCTCCCTTGACGATTGTAATGACATCCACTCCACGCTCCACAGCTTTTATGCTGTCATACCCTGCATCATAACTTTCTTGCTTCGTGTCTGTCAGCGGGTTTGGAATAAAATTGTTCCACTTTTTCACAAGAGGTTCTGTAAAACCATCCCAAGCCTTTTTCCCGTCATTGAGAAGTTCGTTCCCTGATTTTTGAAAGGTGACCGTTTCCGCAATATATCCTCCTGCATGCTTAATACCTTCAAGTGTCTCATTACGCTCCAGAAAACCTTTCCCGGTGACGTTACCCGGCATGACGAAAGGAGTAGCCACCATGACTCCCATATCTGCTACATCGACAACCATATCCCATACGCCTGTTACAAATTCTACACCCGCATCCCATTCTCCCTTGAGCGTGGAGCCTACATTCTCCTTCACGCGTGCTCCCATCACACTTTGGATACCTTTTTCAGCGACCTGCTTCTCAAAATCAGACAACAGCGGCTCAGGGTAGTATTGATGGAGGGAAGCTTTGAGCTGGATTTCAGCGCTCACGCTGTTGACTTCCTGTTCCAAATCCAGCGTATCGGTGGTTGTATTCAGGTGTAAGCCGTTGGTTCCTTTCAGGAGGATGCTTCCTGCTGAAAGACTAAGGCTGCCGGTAGCTTGAATTTGTATACGTTGGGTACTGTTCAGGCTCACGCCATGATGGGCATTCATGGAGATGTACAGCGATCCTTCCTGCGCACTCATCGACAGCTCGGAGTTGCCCAAGGAAATTTCTTTTCCCTGCGGATTCGCAAAGGATTTGACCCCGGGATCGGCTGTTTTACGCTGGTGGCGTTCTGCAGGTGATTCGACCACGGCGCCTTGAGCGGTGTGAGAGGAAGGGGCCGCAGCACCCGATGGTTTCGTCCGCACGGATTGAATGACCATCGCATCATCTTCGTCTGCACTTGGAAAATACAGCTTCACCTGTGCGTTTTTTTCCGGCATCAGATACCAGACCTGATTACCTTCGGCAGAATAGGGGAACCACTGAGCCTCATGAGGACTTTGCTGATCGTCCATATCCAAATGCAATCGAACCTGATTTCGGCTGACCTCCAGTATTTTTCCTTCAATAGCCGCACCAATGATGGTTCGATTATATATTTTAGGGACCTTCAAGCCCGCCGACAACGCGCATTCATACGACCAAGTCATCAAGCCACGAATCAGTTGGCCTTCACGTTTGGTGATGACGTAGGTTTCGTGATTGCGCTCGACTTCATCTCCCAGTTGCAGCATGTGATCCCACTCAAAGGTATAGCGGGTGTAATCTCCAATCGTGGCCGATTTCCAGCCGTTCGCCTCCTGATCCAGATAGGGAGCGATCTTGCGCTGTAACGTAAAAGGAACCTCTTTCAATTGAATATGCTGTCTGCCCTGAGGAATACCGATCCAAATTTGCGCATGGTGTGAAACGATATTAGGAACGAGAAGGGCTCCCACATGCGAAGCCAGACGTTTTAAAAAAGTCCAATCTGTCTCCTGATACTGCATGATGAACTGACCAGTCTCTTTTTTCTCAAAAGCTTCATCGATCTTGTCTGAGCCTTTATAATCGGTCAGCACTGCGTCGACGATTTCAACATATTTTTGGTTTATGTGCTGAAAGGAGCGGTTTTTGAGCTGCGTATCCAGTTTAAAACTATGAGAAATGACGTCGAGATTCACCACGACCTCTTGATGCAAGTGCTGTACATCTACGCAGTACAGTTGTCCCATGAATAAGGGATGCTTCTGGTCTTTGGTATCCGAATACCAAAGTTCGACTTTATCGTCGCTGCTTGCTTTGGTAATGATTGTATCTGCCTGATCGGCTTCTAAGCTGCCCGTGATCGTCAGTCTGGCATGCTCCCCCAACTCGTGACTCATATGGATATGACGAAGGTGCAGCTTGCCGTAGGGCCAAGTGACATGTAAGTGCTGATAGGTAAAGCGATCTTTCGCTACGATGTTCATCCCTTACTCTCCTTGCTTGATAAAATCAGCCATCTTGTCCGTCATCTGTAATGGAGATGATGCCTCCACCACCCGATCCCGCGCTGTCTGCACCAAAAAAGGAGGATATCGTCTCTTGTATACCTTGACAGCTACACATTAAGGTCGAATTGTTAAGTAGGGCAGGTGCCCCCTCAATCAATACGTCTTCTTTCCCGCCTGTCCACTTGGACCCAAACGCAATCTCCGGCTCACAGGGAAGACCATGCTTCAATTTACACAGACCAAAAGCATTGATTTTGCTAATATTGGCTCCACAAACGGCATCGTCCACGCTCAGGACAGGCTTATTTTTAATGAAGACACCGTGGCTGTACATCATATTGAGCACACCAGGGTCTGTACCTTGACTGCACTGTAACTTGGCTCCTCTCACCACATAGGAATGTTCTCCGCTGAGTGCACCTTGGGCCAGAGCTTTAATAAGTAAAGGTAAAAACATATAAGTACCTCCTTGGATAACAGGTAAACATTTAAGAAAGCTCCGACCATGTCGCGGTGTGCAGCATGGCATAGGTCAAGGGGACCCAGAGGGGAGCATCCTCCAGCTTAAATTGGCAACTCCCGATCACAGCCTTGCCACGCCAGGAATGAACAAAGACGATCTGATAATAGGGAGACGGGGAAACTAGAAAAATAGCTTCATAACAGCCAATGATGGTGTCTTGAATAGAAAGTGCCTTTTCATCCACTAGCTTCATATTTGGTTGTGCCCGACTCGTTTGTTCAATCATCTGTTGTTGATAGAGTTCTATTTGCGTGGGGTTCAGTTCTTGCCCACTTTGGTGCAGACCAAACAGAATTCCACCCAGCTTGTCCTGAACAACGAAGCTTTTCGACGGATCTACCGTCTGTCCCGCCCGAATTTCTGGAATAAGAGAATCCGGCAGGGATATGGTGAGTTGATCCTCGAAGACAGGAAGGGTTTGAAACCGGATTTCCTGTTCATCCGGAAGGGCTAGTGAGCCTTTCAAAATTCCCTTTATCGCTTCTTCAATAGATACCAGCATCCAGCTTTCATCGTTCTCCGCCCCGCTTAACTGCTCTTTCAACGTTTGTTGATAATGCAGCTTCAAAAAAAATTCATCCCAATGCTCCGTCAAGGTTGAACCTCCTTATAAGAGTTCTAGCTTTTGTAGCCGAAAACCACTCAAACTCCGACGAAGCAAGCTTTCAGCGGCCTCCAAGCTAACGATGAAATAAGGTTCCTTCACGTTGGATAGTCGAAAAAAATGGTGTTCTTTCACCTTTTGACTATCCAGCACAAGGCGCTTCAGCGTTTGATCATGCGGATAAAATTCAGTCTGCTCCGAAATACCATCCACGGAGGGAATAGATGGAATCCAATATAACTCCTGGCGGCTAGGTTCCCGGTTCACGAGATACAACTGTTTAAAACGGGCTTGTGGATTATATAGCTCTAGAATCCGTTTCATCGGATCGGAAAATAGCGGTTGTGAGGTTGAAAATGGTAGCCAGTCTGTATACTCGGCATCTTCTGTCGCATGAACATCTAAAACCTGAGCCGGGGGCATGCCAACAAATGGTGTTTTAAAAAGAACCGTATTTATAGGTTCGATATGGCGCGAAATCCGGTTGTCATCGACCAGCACATAATAATGGCGCATACACATTCCTCCTTACTCTGTCCACACGATGGATTGACGCTGTACTTCATTCAGCTTCCAATGTTGTTGGTACTTTCGCGGGACAAGAGTTCCTTGCATCGAAGCCCCCTCAAAATACGCATGTTCAAACGAATGTACATCCGTAAAATCGGCCCCATCCAGATTGGCGTGTTCAAAACGCAGTCCACATAGCCCTGGCACCCGAACTCCATGTTCCCGATGTGGCTGTCCACTAGCACTGCTGAAGTTAGCACCTCTCAAATCGCTATATCTAAAATCCGTGTCGGTCAGTAGGCATCCCTGAAAGCTGCCTCCTTCCAGATTCGCTCGTTGCCAGATGCTCCCGATCAATATGCAGGTGTGAAACTGGCTTTCTCGTAAGTCACTGTGGCTAAAATCGTTATAGCGCAAATCCTTTTGGATCAGGTGGAGGTGGGGAAGAGAGAGCTGCTTTAGGTTTTCGTAAACATAGGGTTCCTCTTCACTGGATTGCATCAATTGTTCGCTCACATCATCTGGAACAAGCGCTTCCTGATCTTCGACATATAGATTCTCGCTGATATCCTTGTACTCGCCCGTTCGGATGGCTAAACGATCAGTTTTATGAATAGCGAGATACTCAGGCATTAGAATGGCTTCTGCCAACCCTAAGCGCAGGAGGGAGTTCACAAACTGGTGGAAAAAAGGAGCGGATTCCAGCATCAATCGTTCAACGTCCACAGAAGTGATCGTCCCCATATATATTTTTCGCTCCTGCTCCAAGGCTTCCAACATGGCACTCATCGGTGCGTAGGCCCATGATGCGTCATAGGTTAGCTTGCAATCGGAATCATCTTCGTACCATTCAGCAGAATAAGCCTCGACCATATATAGGTAGGATTGTTCAAGAATTTGAGTGCGCAAGAAAGAATAGTGGATATATCCAATCGCTTCTTTTTGACCTTGTTGTTGCATGCCTAGAATGTGTATACACAAATCCCTAAACGATTCTTTAAAGTCGGAGATCAGTTGAGCTTGGCAGCGATGAAACTTGGCTTCCAGCATGTCCAACTGAATGTCCAGCAAAGGTGTAAAGTGATGCTCTTTAAAATGGTGTAACGCCGCTTGTTTATCCATCTGCTAGTTCTCACCTTCCGTTAGTTCATCTTAATTTCCGTGCCGGAGAAGGTGGTTTTGTCATCCAGCGTAATCGTGTTGCCTTTACCAGACAGCTCAATTTTTCCGGCGGAAAGCTGGATGTTGCCGGAACTCATAACGATATCGGAGGCCGCGCTAATACTCACATTTTTTCCGCTTACAATATCAATGCCCGTTTTATCGTTAATGACAATGGACATGCCGTTTCCGGAGATGACGATTTGATCCGGGGCGAGCATGATTTCTTTTCCATATTTGGTTCGCAGTGTCTTAATGGCAGGGTCAGCCATTCGATCTGGCGCAGGAGTTGCTGCGGACATTGCCGAAGAAGACTTTGCTCCGGCAGACGAAGCAGAAGCAGTCGCATGTCCAGAAGCGGCAGAAGATTTTCCCGCGGAAGGCTGCGGTTCTCTTTTAACCGAGCTGATCGCGTAGCCTTCTTCTTCCTTATAGCTGGGGAAATAGATACGGATGCTGTCTCCGTCCTCAGGCATACAATACCAGCCCGTGTTATCCGCAGATGCATAAATGGTAGAGTAGGGAAACCAGTAATCCGTGTTCGGATCTTGCTGATCGTCCATATCGAGCTGGGCGCGAACCTTGTCCCGACGAACGCTCCGTACCTTGCCATGAATGGAAGCACCGATAATGGAGCGATTGTAGTCTTTAATAGGACGTAAGCCGCTTCGTGGCGACAGCTTGGCAGTATGGGTCAGCACCCCGTCTTTCATCTCTGTTAGCACCTCAGCTACGATCAGCTTATGACCTTGAAAGGTTACTTCATAGCCTGGCTCTAGCAGCTTCTCTGTTTCGACTTCATACTGGATAAAATCAGCATCACGCACGCCGGGGATATGGTTTTCAGAGGCGGTTTGAAAATCCGCAACCCGTTTGGTGACCTTATAATTGGTGGATTGTATTTCTCCTTTGCTCAGGCCCATAGGCAAGCCAAAATAAAACTTCGGCACTCCATAGCCCACCGCAGGAATGAGTGGAGAGTAGAAGTGGGAAGCCATCCGTTTCAAAAATTGCCAGTCGGTTTCATCATATTGCATGATAAAGGTGCCGATGGGCTTTTTATGGGACACAACATCCATGGCTTCGGCTTTGGAGTAGTCCGATACAATACTTTCGATCAGACCCGTATAGGTGAGCTTGGGGTTCTGGAAAGAGCGTTGATGCCGCTTAATATCTAGCTCATAGGTATGAGATATGGCTTCGACGGTCAGGTAATGAACGCCGTGAACGACTTTTTCCTCCACATCCAAGGCAATACCTCGAAAAAGGGGCTTTCGATTGCCATTTTTGTCTGTAACAAAAGCTTTGACCTGAGTTTCTTCATCTGAAGCACGTACATACAACTCGCGCTTTTTCTCCGAGATGATGCCTGTACAGATCATTCGGGCATGATCATTGACTGTTTTTAAGATTTTAAGCTCATGAAGGCGAACGAATTCATAAGGCATGATTTCGATATGACCGTACGTCACGATGTTTTCCATAGGTGTCTCCTTCTATAGTTGTTTTTGGTAAATGTTATTATGAGATCCCCAGCTAGTAATGTTGTTATTGATAAATCCAACATATGTATTTATCGGTTAAAAGAGAGATTAACTTTACAGAATGACCCATTGATTGGGGTATTTACTATGTGTATTTTTGGAAGCAGGTGATATGGGAGGGAAATGTAGAGTAGAAAAAAGCATATAATAGGTGGTAAGAGGGAGTATATCCTTTCTCCGTCTCGACACATGTGGAGTGCGTGGTAGTGATATATCGAGATGAGAAGCATTGATGTACGAGGGTTTAAGAGCAATTTGAATATGTTCCTGCATTCAAAAAACGCTTTACGGCTGAGTGTGGGAACATATTTTATTTACATATATAAGGCATGTGGAGTGTTGTTCACTGCTTGTGAGGGAAAATTAATACAAGATACATCGGTGTTAGTCCCCCTTCAGTTAGGGGATATTTTCCATTTCCCTTGATATGTAGACCTTGACGCGCATTGATTATAGCTAGAAATATCATTGTCACTCTATAATTTATGATGAGCGTGGAAATAGCATTTTAATAGGAATGCGTCGAAGTTATTTTTACATTCCAGTTTTACAGACAGCCCCCTACTACCAGGTGCACTGTAGTGAGTAGACCAGTCCCACAAGCAGGGGCGTAATTATTTAGATTGCTGCTAGGGTAAAGCTCATAATAAAGACAAAGGGGAATCGGTGACTCGTGGAATTAACAGTTCTACAAGCCACCGAATAGTTTTAAGGTTCAGCTGAGTGACTTCACAGATTGCAGCTGCTTACTTAAGCCTTGTCATTCTTGTTGACGTCATTCTCGGAAGAATCCACTTGTTCTTGGTCGGATGGACTGGGTTCTTGATGGGTTTCGCGGACTTGACGGTACGCTACATATAATTCGTAGTATCTTATCAACTCGTCCACTGTATTATCATGAACTTGCTGAAGTGTATCTACGTTATTTGTGATCCAATGGATGATATCAAGAAGTATATTCATTTGGGTATTCCTCCTTTCCTAGGGCGATCTGAGTCTTCATATAATCTTCACTATTCATATTGAACCTTCTGAAAATGAATGGTAGGGATTGCTCCCCTCACTATCCACAGGACAGAAGAGGTCGTTTTGAGTACCGGAACTAGCGAAGATTTTTTAAGCGTTCTCTCAGTTGGGCGAACAGCTTCGTTTTCCTCTTATTAATCGCTTTCTGTGAAAGCTCAATATCAGCGGCGATATCCCGCTCGGATTTACCATTACTGAAGAGTTCCATAATCCTGCGGTTTTCAGGGTCCAATTCCTCCAGGGCTGCGAACAATTCTTCGAGCAGAAGCTTGTTCGCTACGAATTCAGCGATATCGACTGTGGTGGATACTTCGAAGCCATCCTCGGTGAACTTGTCCAATGAAAGGACACTGCTTGTCCGTTCTATTGGCGGGAGTCCTTTTTCCGCACGCTCTAAATCGCATTCACGACAGCTTTTGGTGCAACGATTGCCTTTTTCATCTAGGCAGCGCATTTCTCGCTCCTTGCGCTTATGTTCTGCCCACGCCGGACGTTTGTAGGCTCGATAGACTTCTTCGGAAGCGGGGATTTGCTGGCCGTCGATAAATACGTGCCACTCACCTTCGTAATAATTACTGTTCTTTGGTTTACTCTGATTTTCTTTGATTGACATATAAAAAGCCCTCCTTCGGTTTGAGCCGAAATGGAGAGCTTTTTTGATACTACAAGCCAGACCACAGATGGTCGGTAGCAATTCAATAGGATTTCTCCATTTCGAATTGCAACCTCACTTCCGGTGGTCGATTGCAAATATTTAGTTGTAGTTCACACAACACCGGAATACCCTGCAGGTGGCTGTCGTGTGAAGGTTTCAATCTATGTATTAATAGTAATTCAGTCATAATTGTCCCAACAGGAAGTCGGACTTCATGGTATTTGGACAAAAAATGAGCCCTTTCAAATAAACAAAATACTGTTTATTTGAAAGAGCTTTGATAATGCTCGAAAAGAAACACGAAGTCAGACTTCATGTTTTCTCGAAATTTATTTGATTGTGGCGTATGAAACAATAAAAATCAGATAATATAATAGTGCATTACATTTTGGTATGCGCATACCAAAATGGAATATCATTTGACGCGACTCATGTGCGATGCTATATTTTATGTATAATAATAACGGTGAGTTGTTTTGCAAAGGGGGGATAAAGGTGCGTAACGACAAGCGGATGAACCATATTTGGAGTCGATATAATGCATTGAGGGGATATACTGCTCAGTCAGAGTTGCCTAGTGCATTGTTCCTTTTGAAGAAGACAAAAGATGAGTTTGCATCAAATTCAAAAAAACCTACTGAGCAGAAAGCTTATGAGGTAATGATTTCAATATCGAATAGTTACGGAATGAAAAATCCATACCCGGATTCAAAGGTGTTTTTTGGTGCTTTTATGGCTATGGATGATGAAGATATTGATTGGGAAATGGTACTGGCATCTGCAGATCATAAAGAGATGTTTTATATACCGAAAGTGCTAATTACCGAATTTGAAAAACATTTTAATCCAAACACTAAGACGGTATTGATTCCTGAAGCTGAAAAATTTGTACCGTACCTTACTGAATTAGTAAGCCGACATTCTGATTGTGAATTCTTCATAACTACCATGAATAGCGTGAGTAAAGTTCTTCTCGATGAAATGTTTAAAGAGCATATCAATGTAAATATCGAGCAGACAAGTATTTATGATTACGAGTTCTCAGCAAGGAAGTTTGATTTAATTCTGGCGGTACCTATATTTGGGGCAAGAGAACGGCGAGAAGACAACGGAGATTTCATTTGTAGGGAATATGAAATGATAGCTGTAGAAAACTTGCTCTTACACTTGAATAGTTCGGGAGTATTGGTAATTGTACTTCCAGCTCGGATAACTTTTGCTGCGGGCTCGATTAAAGATTTAAGAGAATTTATACAAGGCATGTATAAATTGGAGGAAATAGCTGAGCTGCCAACTGGGATATTTGCATCTACCGCTATTAAGACGTATATGTTTACGATCACAACTGGCCGAACAGAAGATGTAATGATTAAGAGGTACGATGCTGCTACAAGCAACATTAAAAAAAATGGAATCAATGAACTGGTTCTCATAGATGATACATTTGTTATGCTGGAAGAGTTAATGGAAATGGGTTACTGGAATGTTGATCATATCTTTGGGATGGTGGATGAAGATTGGCAGCGTTATCAGAACTCAAGTATTAAAAAAGAAGAATTAGGTAATGTTGCTGAAGTTTTTCGTGGTAAGGCGATCAACAAAAAAGATGCTAATGGTAGCATTGGAGTCGTAAATATATCGAACCTTAATGATTATGATATTGATTATGCGGGTCTTGATCACATCGAAGAGGAAGAGCGTAAAGTAGCGAATTACTTACTAAGAGATGGGGATTTATTATTGCCAGCACGGGGGACAGTGATCAGAATAGCGGTTTTTAAAGAACAGAAGTATTCTTGCATCGCGTCATCAAACATTATTGTAATAAGACCGAATGAAAAGCTGCTTTTAGGGACGTACCTAAAAGTTTTCTTGGATAGCCCGATGGGGAACAAAGTTTTAGCAGGCAAACAGCAGGGAACAGTCGTCATTAATATTAGCTATAAAGACTTGAAGACGCTAGAAATCCCGTTGCTCAGGGTTGATGAACAAAAGGTGATCGCAGAAGAATATGAGCAGGAACGTTCCAGATATGTAGAAAATATTCGTCTTGCTGAGGGTAGATGGAATGAAGTTATGGAACGTCTTCAAAAAACTATTATGAATGTGAAACAATAAAATGTTGACATAAATAACTGTGTTGTAATGGGGATTTATTTAAAAAGTTTGTATGCATGCTGAGGCTTCACTAAAAGTATTGGCCCGGCACCAGGGAGGAAATTGCATGATCGGGGCTATCATTGGCGATATTGTCGGTTCCAGATTTGAATGGGATAATCATCGCTCGAAAAATTTTGATTTTTTAACATATAAGTGTTTTTTCACTGATGACTCGATAATGTCATTAGCGATATGTGAAGCACTTATGATCTGTAAACGTGATTTTAGTGACTTGAGTGATCAAACTGTTAAATCCATGCAAGTTATTGGAAGACCCTACCCGAGTAGCGGGTATGGAGGAATGTTCTATAAATGGATATATAGTGATTCTCCTGAACCATACAACAGTTTTGGTAACGGTGCTGCAATGAGAGTAAGCGCCTGCGGTTATGTTGCTAATTCTATCGAAGAAGCAAAATTGCTTTCGCACAAAGTGACAGCTGTAACACATAACCATCCGGAGGGAATAAAAGGCGCCGAGGCTATTGCTGTTGCAGTCTATCTCGCTCGTAGCGGAAAAAATATCTTAGAAATTCGCGATTACATTGATAAGCACTACTACCCCATGAATTTCACGATTGACGGAATTCGGGAAACATACCAATTTAACGAGACTTGCCAAGAAACAGTTCCGCAAGCACTTGTTGCATTCTTCGAGTCATTCAATTTTGAAGACGCAATTCGGAACGCTGTCTCTATTGGTGGAGATAGTGATACGTTGGCTGCAATTACGGGAGGTGTGGCAGAGGCCTACTACGGAGTGCCGACACATATCAGAAAGCACGCACTGACATTTCTTGATGAGCGGCTTCTGAAGATACTGCTTGAGTTTGAAAACATATATCCAGCAAAGATGGAAAAGGTACAGTCTTCAGGGAGCGTCAGCATTAAAGAAGAGTCTGTAGGAGCCAAAATAAAAACGGGAGGTAGAGAAGAAATGATCCATTCAGCAATGGATGCTGCTGATGAAGCATTAAAAAACAGTACTTCAGAGACTGAGGAAACAACAAGTCAAAAACTCTTTTCTCACCTTTTTGAAGCTTGCAATATATTGCGCGGCCCAATTAATCAGGATGAGTATAAAAGCTATGTAACGCCAATCCTATTTTTCAAACGTCTATCTGACGTTTATGACGAGGAAACACAAGCCGCATTAGAGGAATCTGGCGGTGATGAAGAATTTGCTAGTTTTCCCGAAAACCATCGATTCATCATTCCCGATGGATGTCATTGGCAGGACGTTCGTGAAGTAAGCGAAAATGTTGGAGTTGCAATAATCAATGCTATGAATGGCATTGAACGTGCTAATCCGGATACACTCTATGGAGTTTTTTCTAGTTTTGATGACGCAAACTGGACAGACAAGACAAAGTTGTCGGATGAAAGATTGAAGGACCTTGTAGAACATATGTCGAAAATAAAGGTCGGAAATAGCAATTATTCTGCTGATGTTATGGGAGACAGCTATGAGTTTTTAATTAAAAAATTCGCGGACTTATCAAAGAAGAATGCTGGAGAATTTTACACCCCTCGCTCAATTGTAAAGCTTCTAGTTATGCTCTTGGCTCCTCAAGTTGGTGAGTCCGTATACGATCCCGCGGCGGGCACTGGTGGGATGCTGATTGAAGCTATCCAATATATGAAGGGTGACAAACTTACTTATGGGCGTATCTATGGTCAAGAGAAGAACCTCGCCACTTCTGCCATTGCCAGAATGAACCTTTTCCTTCATGGAGCGCATGATTTTAAGGTCTCTCAAGGTGACACGCTTCGATCGCCAAATTACCTGGAAGACGGCAAGCTGAGAACCTTCGATTGTGTCATAGCGAACCCGCCATTTTCTTTGAAGAATTGGGGTGCTGAACAGTTTAGTTCGGATATATATGGTCGCAATTTATGGGGATGCCCTACGGACTCTAATGCAGACTTTGCTTGGTTGCAGCACATGGTAAAATCTATGGATACAGATAACGGGAGATGTGCAGTTGTACTTCCTCAAGGTGTATTGTTTCGTGGCGGTAAAGAAGGCGAGATAAGAAAAGAACTTGTTGAATCTGATAAGTTGGAATGCATTATTACATTAGTAGGAGGCGTTTTCTACTCAACGGGTGTCTCAGCCTGTATCCTGCTTCTGAATAATAAAAAGCCGAAGAAACATAAAGGTCGTATATGCATGATTGATGCTTCAAGCATTTATACTCCACAGCGAGCACAGAACATTATGACTGAAAACGACATTCGGAAGGTGTTTGATTACTACACTGATTACGAGGATGTAATTGAATATGTAAAGATCGTCAATATAGATGATATTCGCGGTAAGGGCTATACACTGGCAATCAACAATTATATTGAAAAGAAAGAACAAGAAACTGTATCTCCCGTAGAGGTTCGAAGAGAGTATTTTAAAGCTTTTGACGAGATGGTTGAAGCCGAAGCAGAAATGATGAAACTACTCCTGGAAGGAGGATATATCAATGAGTAAGCGTATTACAATTGAAGAATTGCAGTCCTACCTTTGGAGTTCTGCTGTTTTATTACGTACAAATATCGATGCCGGAGCATATAAGCAGTATATATTCCCGCTGTTGTTCTTCAAGCGTATCAGCGATGTTTATGATGAGGAATGCGAACAAATTCTTAAAGAATACAATGGGGACGAAGAAGCTTTAACGTGGGAGGAGAATCACCGTTTCATCGTGCCGGAAGGTGCTCATTGGCGTGATGTTCGAGCAGTAACAGAGAATGTTGGAGTTGCAATTGTGAATGCTTTTCGAAAAATAGAAAATGCAAATGCTAACAAACTGCAAGGCATCTTTGGTGATGGTGCCTGGACGAATAAAAATCGTCTTCCTGATCGATTACTGAAAGAGTTGATTGAACATTTCAGTACTAAAACACTCTCTATTAAGAATTGTCCGGAGGACGAACTCGGACAGGGATATGAGTATTTGATAAAAAAATTTGCTGATGACAGCGGCCATACCGCGCAGGAATTTTATACGAACCGTACGGTAGTACACTTGATGACGGAAATGCTAAAACCTGAGTCTGGCGAATCCATATATGATCCTACTTGCGGCAGTGCTGGGATGTTGATTTCAGCAATTGCGTACTTAAAGGATCAGAAGAAAGAATGGCGTAATGTATCAGTCTTTGGACAAGAAATTAACGCACTTACATCCGCCATTGGCAAGATGAATCTTTTTCTTCATGGCGTGAAAGACTTTGACATTGTCAACGGTGATACGTTAAAAACACCTGCTTTTATTGAAAAGGGACAGCTGAGACAATTTGATTTGATCCTTGCCAATCCACCTTACTCTATCAGTCAATGGGATCGTGAAGCATTCGCTAGCGATAAATACGGTCGAAATTTCCTTGGTGTACCTCCACAAGGACGCGCTGATTATGCTTTCTTGCAGCATATAATCAAGAGCCTTAATGAAGAAACCGGTCGCTGTGCAATTCTGTTCCCTCACGGGGTGCTATTTAGAAATGAAGAGAGCTCGATGCGAGAAAATCTCGTTTGCAATGATATGCTTGAATGCATTATAGGGTTAGGACCTAATCTGTTCTATAACTCTCCAATGGAGGCTTGTATCATCATTTGTCGAATGAATAAGCGCCCTGAGCGTCGCGGCAAAGTTCTTTTCATCAATGCAGTCAAAGAAGTTGAACGCAAAAACGCACAGAGTTTTTTGGAGGAAAAGCACATCCGAAAAATTGCTAAAATTTACGACGATTATAATACGGATAGCGATTTTGCTCGTGTTGTAACAATTCAGGATTTGGAAGAAAACAACTTTTCATTGAGTATTCCACTATATGTAAAGCACCCAGGACAGGGTGTTGAAGTTGATGAGCGAAATTTACAGGAACACTATGAAGGCTGGAGAACCGCTTCAGAGATTATGAAACTTCGATACATGAAATTGAATGAAATGATTGGGAAGGGGGGCGAAGGCAATGAGTAGGGTACTCTTAGGTGATGTTGCTAAAGAACGCAGAGAAACTTGCAAGAGCAGTAAAGATGGATACCCGATTGTAGGCCTTGAACATCTGACACCAGAAGAGATTGCATTGACAGCGTGGGATGAAGGAAAAGAGAATACTTTTTCGAAATTGTTTCGTGAAGGTGACATTCTATTTGGACGTCGTAGAGCTTATCTAAAAAAAGCTGCGGTTGCCCCGTTTGATGGCAATTGTTCAGGAGATATCACAGTTATCGAGTCAATACCTGAAAGGATACATCCGGAATTGCTTCCTTTCATAATTCAGAACGATGCTTTGTTCGACTTTGCAGTTGGAAAGTCAGCTGGTTCTCTTCCGCCGCGCGTCAAATGGGAGAACCTTAAAAATTCTGAATTTGAGCTGCCAGGTATGGACAAGCAACGTGAGTTGGCGAAAATCCTATGGGCTATAGATACAACTAAAAAGACTTACCAAAAATTGCTGCAGAAGACAGATGAGTTGGTAAAATCTCAATTTATCGAGCTCTTTAATGGTTGGATTTTCCCACTCGTATCTCAGATAAATGGAGGTATGCGTAATGGCAAAATATCGCTTTGAAGAGATTGCATACAACAGCACCGAAAAGAAAAAACCTGTTGAAGAAGATCGCTTTAGCTATATTGGTCTTGAACATCTCGACCCAGGAAGTTTGAAAGTAACACGCTACGGATCTGATGTTGCTCCAACAGGTGAAAAGCTAGTTATGAAAGAAGGAGATGTTCTTTTCGGAAAGCGTAGAGCTTATCAAAAGAAAGTAGCTATTTCTCCTTTTGCTGGAATATTTTCTGCTCATGGCATGGTTTTGAGACCTAGAGAGGATGTCATCGATAAAGATTTTTTCCCTTTGTTTATAAGCTCGGATTACTTCTTGGATGCAGCTATAAAGATTTCTGTGGGCTCTCTTTCGCCAACTATAAATTGGCGTGATCTAAAAATTCTTGAATTCGAGCTTCCACATTTAGCAGAACAAAGAAAACTAGCTAAGGTCCTCTGGGCAGTAAACGTTACGCTGGAGAGCTACAGGAAATTAATAACTGCAACCGAGCAGCTAGTGAAGTCTCAATTTATCGAGATGTTTGTGGGTTCAAGTGAAAACGTTCTGCTAAGTGATTATGTTTGGTTTCAAGAAGGTCCTGGAGTAAGAAGTGTTGATTTTGCTGCAAGTGGTACAATTCTTCTTACTGGTTCGAATATCAATGATAATCAAATATCATTCGGATATAATAGTGACCGATTTATATCCACTGAACTTTCACTTGGGAAATATCAACATTTTATTTGTAATGAAAATGATATTTTGGCCGTAACATCTGCCATAGAACCTGCTAAATTTGACAAAAAAGTAGTTGTTGTTCAAGAAGATAACAAGTACTGCTTGAATACAGGAATAATCAGATTTAAGCCAAATAGAGAATTTTTAACTTTGTGTTATTTTAGAGAATTTCTCAAATCAGATTTCTTTAAGTCACAGGTAATGACAAATATGCATGGTATCGCTCAAATGCATTTTGGGCCGTCTCATTTAAAACATATGAAAATGCTTCTACCAAAGAATTTGACTGTTCAAAAGAGATTTTCTGAATTTATTACACAGAGCGACAAATCAAAATTTGAACTGGAACAGGCGCTTAAAGAGCTGGATTCCACTTACAAGAAAATTATTTCCGAGAATCTTGGCTGACATGTAATGCTATTTGATTTTCTTTTAATCAGCTCGTAGGAGACGTTTACTACGAAAGCAAAGATTTTTCATGTAATCTATATCGATATATTTATATAGATTGGAGGACCACCTGATGTTTAATGAAGACAATACGATTGAGAATATGGTTCTTACATCGCTCAAAAACAATGGTTGGAAGTATATCCCTGCCGAAGAATTGCCACGTGAATATTCAGACGTAATGGTTGAGACTATGATTAAAGAGGCGCTTATCCGCCTTAACCCTGAAATTGCTGAAGAACCATCTCGTGCAGATGAAGTTATCTATAAACTGCGTACGTTAATATTGACGGTTCAGCCGCACAACCTAGTAACGCAGAATGAAATGTTTAAAAAGATGGTTTTTGAAGAGAATTCCTACCCATTCGGCAAAGATGGACGAATGATTCCCATTCGATTCTTTGGAACAATGACTAAAGAAGACCTAGTGTTGAACGAATATGTTGTCAGCAATCAATGGGTATATCCACAAAAAGAGAACGGTAAGAGACTAGATATTGTTCTATTGATTAATGGATTCCCTGTGGCGATTGGTGAGTTGAAAACGCCTGTTCGTAATTCTATTACATGGTTGGATGCTGCTGGTGATATAGCTGCATATGAAAAAAGCATACCGGGCATGTTTGTAACTAACATATTTAATTTCGCTACAGAAGGCAAATGTTACAGATATGGTTCAGTTTGCATGCCGGTTGGAATGTGGGGTCCATGGCATACTCCGGATCATAAAAGTGAAGGAAGTCTTGCCGATGTGAAAATCAGTGTTGAAGATATGATTATACCTGAGAAGATCATGGACATTTTTCAGTTCTTTACATTATTTGCAACCGATAAAAAGTATCGTAAATATAAAGTCATATGTCGTTATCAACAATATGAGGGTGCGAATCTTATTGTGGAACGAGTAAAGGCTGGATATCCAAAACAAGGTCTTATCTGGCACTTTCAGGGCTCGGGTAAATCGTTACTTATGGTTTTTGCAGCACAGAAACTTAGAATGATACCTGAACTAAACAATCCGACAATAGTTATAGTTGACGACCGAATAGATTTAGAGACGCAGATAACTGCAACGTTTAATGCATCTGATATCCCTAATCTTGTCAGCCTTGGCTCAAAGGACGACTTAGAATCCTTCTTCTTAGGGGACCAGAGAAAGATTGCAATTACAACAATCTTTAAATTTGGTGATGTTAAAAAGGAACTTAACCCAAGAGACAATATCATACTTATGGTGGATGAAGCTCATAGAACTCAGGAAGGAGATCTAGGTAGTAAGATGCGTCTTGCTCTTCCGAATGCGTTTTTCTTTGGCCTTACAGGTACACCGATTAATCGTATTGATAAAAATACTTTCAATACATTTGGTGCAATTGAGGATAAGAGTGGATATATGAGCAAGTATTCCTTCTCTGATTCAATTCGTGACAATGCGACGCTACCATTGAATTTCGAACCGGTACCAGTGGACCTGCATGTGGATAGAGAGAAGCTCGATGCTGAATTTGAATCATTAACAGAGAATTTATCTAACGAAGATAAAGCAGAGTTGTCTCGAAGGGTCAACATGAAAGCTATTATGTATGACCGCAAGCGTATCAGAAAGATTTGTGAGCATATAGCGAAGCATTACCAGGAGAAAATTGAACCGAATGGATATAAAGGTCAGGTTGTTTGTTATGACAGAGCATGCTGTCTTATGTATAAAGAAGAACTTGATAAGTTGCTAGGTCCGGAAGCAACTACCATTGTGATGGACACCAATAATGACAAAGAGGATAAGTATAAAGCGTATAAACGTGATAGGGACGCAGAAGGAAAGGTTTTAGATAGATTTAGAGAACCTAACGACCCACTGAAGCTTGTTATTGTAACGTCAAAGCTTCTCACTGGTTTCGATGCACCTATAATGCAGGCTATGTACCTTGATAAGCCAATGAAAGATCATAATTTGCTGCAGGCCATCTGCCGTACTAACAGAACCTATGATGAAGGTAAGACTCATGGTTTGATTGTTGACTATATAGGTATCTTTGATAATGTAGCAACAGCTTTGGACTTTGATGAATCGAGTATGAAAAAGGTCATCTCGAATATTGAAGAAGTCAAAAAGCAGATCCCTGCACTAATGCGTAAGTGTTTGAGTTATTTCATGGGAGTAGACCGTACAATAGATGGTTGGGAAGGTTTAATTGCTGCACAAGAATGTTTGCCAAACAATAAAATCAAAGACGAATTTGGAGCCGATTATAAAGTGCTCAACCGAGCGTGGGATGCGCTATCGCCAGATCCATTTCTGAATTCAATGAAATTCGATTATCAATGGCTGACAAGAGTATTCGAATCAGTGAAACCTACTGATGGAAGAGGCGGGTTGATTTGGGCTTCTCTTGGGGCGAAAACACTGGAACTAGTTCACGAGAATCTGCAAGTCGGAGAAGTACATGATGATATGGAAATTCTTACGATGGATGCAGATTTAATCGATGAATTTATTGAAAAACAAAAAGATTTGAGAAAGACAACGATCAAAGTTGAAATTGACTTGGTCGCAAGAATTCGAAAACATAGTAATGATATCAAATTCGTAAAATTAGGAGAAAAACTTGAGAATCTCCGCGAGAAACATGAACAAGGATTAATAACCAGTATTGAGTTTCTAAAACTGCTATTAGAGCTTGCGCGGGAAGCTGCAGAAGCTGAACAAGAAGTAGTTCCCGAGGAAGAAGTGGATAAAGGCAAGGCGGCATTAACAGAGCTTTTTGATGGGTTGAGGAATTCAAAGACACCAATTATCGTCGAACGAATTGTTGGCGATATAGATGATATCGTTAAGATTGTACGATTCGATGGTTGGCAGGGTACAACTGCAGGAAAACAGGAAGTGAAGAAAGCTCTTCGGAGTGTTGTCTGGGTCAAATACAAAATTAAAGACAAAGAAGTCTTTGATAAAGCCTATCAGTACATTGAGCAATATTACTAATTCGGAGACCAGATGTGATGAGAATCCGGTAGGGGGGATAAGGTGCATAATAACTATAATTCATTCGAAGCTTACCTCGAAGACATTTATTATGATGAAATGCATCGAGCAATAACAAACTCCATCCTTCAAAAAGGAAGATCGATTGATTTTAATTCTTATACTGTATTAGATCCCTCATACCTTGAGGTAGAGAACATCCGTGTAAGAAGCATAACATTCTATGGTATCGAACACCGTCAAATTTTTTTCAATGCTACTATCAATGCTGAAATTGTTTTAAAAGGGATGGGTAAACGTGACTATGAAGCTGATAGGCAGTCTAAATGGTTTATTCTATCCTTCTACGGACATCTAATATCAGGCCTTCGAAAAGTCATGATAATTGATGTTAGGGATTACAGCAAAGAGAGATTTAGCAAAGAAAACGCACTAACAAAGTACCTGGTCCCTTATTTATATTCGGAAGACCTGGATAATGAAGCTGAAAAATTCTTGCAAAAGTATTATCCAGAAGCACTGGAGAATCCTATGCCATTAGACATGGCCGAGCTGATGGACAATATGTGTCTAACTATGCATTATGCACCTTTGCCGGATAACGTTTTCGGTAGGTCATACTTTGGTGAGGCTCAGGTGGAAGTATTCGAGGAGGATATGAGACACACGCGAACAGAAAATATTGATGTTGGAACCATATTGGTAAATCCCAAAGTATTTTTTATGAGAAATATTGGTTCTGAAAATAATACAATTGTTCATGAGTGTGTTCATCACGATCTCCATGCAAACTTTTTCGAATTACAGAAGTTGCTGAATAATGACGTAATTTCAATAAGTTGCGAAGTAGTTGAGGAATACGGAAAGGATACGGTAGGGATTGATAAAGCTTTACACTGGATGGAATGGCAGGCAAACGTTCTAACACCAAGAATCTTAATGCCTTTAAAAACTACAAAACAGAAACTGAATGAAATATTGGTACGGTTACACAATGAAAAGCAAAATCTGCGAAATGCTGAGAATCTGCAGCTTGCAATTGAGGAACTCGCTAGTTTTTTTGGCGTATCCAAATTAGCAGCAAAACTACGAGCGATTGACGTTGGGTTTGAGCAGGCAGCAGGGACTTTTGTATATGTCGATGGTAGATACTATCCGCCATATTCCTTCCGAAGTGGCGCATTAGGAAAGAATCAAACATTTGTAATTGATGAGATGAATGCTTTTAATGAAGCAAAAATGTCGCAAGAGCTTTCGAAAATGGTGTTCTCAGATAAAGTTGTTTATGTAAATGCCATGTTTTGCATTAACGATCCCCATTACGTAATACGGTACGAAGATGGCTCAATTGAGTTGACTGAGTATGCATTAGAGCATGTTGATGAGTGCTGTTTGATCTTTGATAGAACAAATCGAATCAGCAAATTGTACGATGATTCCTTTTATAGGAGGTGCTTTCTCTGTAGGGATGTTAATGCTGTCAATTTTGTTGAGGCAACGTACAATCCAAATTATATAGATAATCAAACTGCACAAGAGCGTGCAGAGGAGACCGCAAAAATAAGTGCTTTCTCCAAAGAAGTTTCGGATGAACTAATGAATATGCCGGGGAGCTTTTCAAAAACACTGGGATACCATATTAAAAGAAGAAGCATAACCAATGAGATTCTAGCTGAACGTTCTGGATTAAGTTCGAGGATTATTAGTGAGTATAGGAATAACGAAGCGTTAACAAAAGAATTACCAACGGTTATGGCATTATGTATTGGATTGAATTTACATCAGTTTTATGCGGATGACTTTATTTCAAAGGCTGGGCATCAATGGAAAATGACGCCAGACCACATGTTATATAGATGGTTATTGGCTTCACATTCGGATGAAACCTTATATCAGTGGAACAAGAGATTAGAAGATGCAGGTATATCTCAGCGTCTTCCGAGTAATAAACATTAGCCATCATTGACGATTATCAATTCATTAGAGGTATTTTAAATAAGCCATTTACTATAGTGATACAGGACATTACGAAAATAAAAGTTGATTCTATTCTCAATGCGACGAATTCCATGTGCCGGACGGTGTTTATTCATTATTTGAGATCATGGGACAATTCTTTATTGGATATGAAGCTGAGCGGGAAAGCGTAGTACAAACCAGTAATACGTCTTCTCTACTGGATGGGAAAAGTACAAGACGAACATTGAGGAATTACTCGCTTGGTTTCAGCACTTTAAAAAAGTCGGAGGAAGAATCGCAGTTGGTTGCTGACCAGATATTAGGCAAGAAATTGCGGATTCAGGTGGTCGAGCATTGCTATGTTCATATTATAGATGAGCATGGAGAAAGGAAATGTATAATTCCGAGAGATCAGGCCATTCGTCGAGATGAGGGGTTATCCTTACTGGATTTTGACGGAGCGACAATTGAATTTATCAGGATTGAGAAAGTAAACAAATCAAGCTTTAAGGCGATAGTCCATATCGAATAAATTGATTCATAAGTCTGTCATGATAGGCGCCTGTTAACACTGGCGCTTGGGTGACACCTGTTAAAAGGTGCTTCAAGCTTAACTATGCGGCTTGTCAGCCGGTAGAGAGGGATGTGGGAGATTTACCTTTCACATTCCAATCATTAATATATTTGGAGGTCAGATATGGATAGCTATACAATTGTCATTACCCAGTCTCGAATGGCAGGATGGTTGATGTTTAATCGGTTTCATAAAATGGATGAAAAAGTAGATTTAAAGGATTCGAATCGGAAAGTATTTATATTCAAGGATTCGCCTCCGTTGAGGAAAGCCATGGAGCAATATAACGAATTTAAACATGTAGTCGATAACATCTATTAATAAGGGGGATCATAACAATATGACAACAGCTTTACAAATGCACGATGATAAGCACATGTGTTATACCGATCAATTCACTATCAACGGGAAACGAGTAGATGTACGGAAAAATAGGAATAGCAAGCAAGTAGAAGCTTGGATGGATGGCATTTGGAAGCCGATCACCAAGGAAGATGTGGATAAGCAGTATCGGATACAGTTTGAATATTCTCCATATGAGTTGGAGTTTTCGTATAATGGTGGTAAAACGTGGTGGACATATACGGACGATAAATATATGACCGATTCGGAACGAGCGTATTTCAAGAAGGAGATCGCGTTTTTTGAGAATTGGGAACTTGAACAACGTATTGAAGAGGAAGAACGGAAAGCGAATGATCCTGAGTATCAAGAGTGGATTACCCAACAATATATAGATTGGTTAGCTCATGAGGAAGAATATCACCGGAGTCAAAGTAATTCTAAGCCTACATCTTATTTGGATATTTCAGATGTGTTCAAAGGTGACGAAAAGTCGGCAGAGGAGAATCCACCTTCGATTGAGCCTAACTATAGGAAATACTTTGAGATGAATGGGAATCAGAAGAAATTCCAGCCTATCTGGTATGGTAAAGATATTATAGATCAGCATATGAAATGTTTTTTTGATGGTACGTTTTTGTATCGGTATGATCAGGGGGTATATGTCAATGATGGTGAGCGTCACCTGGAGCAATTATCCGTTACCCTGCTAGACAATGAGTTTCGCTATAGTCGGATTAAGGAAGCACGTTATTACATAGAGGCCCAAAGTTATATTGCAGGAACAGAAATAAATCTGTTGGACGACTATATTAATGTTAAAAACGGTCTGTTGAATTGGAAAACGGGAGAGTTAAGGGAGCATACGCCTGATAGACGGAGCACTATTCAATTTCCTGTCCTATATGATCCTATGGCCAATGACCCTGTCATGCTTCAGTTTATCGAATCTGTGCTGGAACAGGATACGCATACAACATTGTTTGAAATGATCGGCTATTTTCTGATTCCTACCTTGGAGTATGAAAAAATATTTTTATTCACAGGTACGGGAAGCAACGGGAAATCGGTATTGATTAAAACGATTGAAGCGATGATAGGCAAAGCGAATATATCCAAAGTTAAAATTCAAGATTTAGAAGGAGACAGATCAAGGTTCAAGATTGCCGAGTTGTATGGAAAAGTGCTGAATTGCTTTACAGATATCCCTGCGGATGCATTGAACTCTACAGGGAACCTCAAGGTGCTTGCCAGTGGTGAAGGATTAAACGCAGAGAAAAAGGGGAAAGATCCCTTTAACTTTGAGCCATTTTGTAAATTGTTGTTCAGCGCCAATGAGTTGCCGAAAAGTAGTGATAACAGTGACGGATTTTTTAGAAGGCTGACGGTGTTTCCTTTTACTCGAAAATTTACGGATCAACAAAAGGATACGAAATTAATTCATAAACTGACGACTCCATCCGCTTTATCGACATTATTGAATTATGCACTTGAAGGCTTAAGACGACTCGAACAACAAGGTGGATTTTCATATTCACAAACGATTAAGGATCAAGTTAAAACGTATCAAATGGAATCGGATACCATTATGCTGTTCATAGATGAGGAATGTGAAATTGAAAGTGAAGCTTCAAAACAACATGAAAGCCGAATCGAATGCAAAAGGTTGTATGCCAAGTATGCTGCATGGTGTAAACAAGGTGGATTTAAATCTGAAACGACGACTAAATTTAATAAGCATCTCGATGCAAAACTTAAGGATAAGATTTACCGGAAGAAGGCCAAAATAATAAGTGGAAATTCAGTTCCGTGTTGGTTTGGTATCAAAATATAAATGTTTCCTGTTTGATGCACCTGTTTCCTATCCGTTTTCTGTTTTGAGTACAATTGGAAACGGAAAAATAGTTTGTTTACATAGAGAATATTGAGTTTGTTTCCATGTTTCCTGTTTTTTTAACTCTTGAGAGAAATACATATAAATAATATTTGATCGAATATTATGTGCTGGTGAAGAGTGTATATGTGATAAGGAGTGCTCAAAACTGGAAACATGGAAACAGCTTTTAAAAATCCGCTATTATATTGGAGAAATTGAAGCGAAGATAGGAATTCGGCATTATAAAATTGGAAACAAACGGACGGAGAATAGGAAACATGTTTGTATACGAGTTTATATGGTGGGCTTGTCAGCCCGTAGAGAGGAAGTGATGGAATTAGATACATTTGTCCAGCTATGAATTTGAGAGTAAAGGGATGATTGGAATTGCAAAAGTAAACTTAATAAGCCGCAATGGGGTTGGGTGTGGGAGGGGAAACGGCGGCAGCAAATATTTGTCCGAAGTGCAGCTCAAGCGAAACGAAGGAAAATATTTGGAGAGTTTCCCCTATCCCACAAATAGATTATTTATAGATTCAGCAAATATTATATACATAATCAGAATCATGTTATTGACTAGGATTACCACTTAAAAATTTTCAATTTACATATTCAAATTAATCTTGCTGAATTGGACTATTATTTGCAAAATTTTAAACTACACGAATTGAGGACTTGAACCTTCAAAGTTTGAAATGTGTCACGTGACACAATGAGCAGTTTTACAATTACAAATTAGGCTACACGGGAATTCTGGCTGCTGGCTAGGGTTCCTTTTCATTTTAGAGAGGAGAAATATGAATGCTATTAATGTTACAAGCAATAATCATAGAAATATCACGAGTTGTCACAGCAGTTGTTGTGTTTTGCATCTGGATTTGGATTGCAGTCTTTTTAAAAATGAAGGTAGAAAGGGGGATCAAGTGGATCGGAAATCAAATTCGTAAACGTAGAAACGTTAATTCCGTACATAAAAAACGCCAGAAATAATGAGAAAGCTGTAGACATAAAGGAGCAAGTGATATAAATGAAATGGATGAAATTGAAGATCGATCAACTGGTACATGCTGAATATAATCCAAGGAAGGATTTAAAAGCGGGTGATCCAGAGTTTGAAAAGATCAGGAATAGTGTAGTAGAATTCGGTTATTGTGAACCAATTATTTGTAATAGCGATTATACCATTGTAGGAGGCCATCAACGGGCTAAAGTGTTGAAGGCACTCGGATACGATGAAGTCGATTGC
Organism: Paenibacillus sp. RC73; assembly: GCF_044908085.1. Taxonomy (NCBI): domain Bacteria; kingdom Bacillati; phylum Bacillota; class Bacilli; order Caryophanales; family Paenibacillaceae; genus Paenibacillus; species Paenibacillus sp. RC73. Next base: position 21,767 of record NZ_JBIYCV010000008.1, on the reverse strand, counting down.
GTCATAGTCGATGTGAACAAATCAAAAGAGAAAGCCCTGAACATAGCACTCAACAAAATTACAGGGGAATGGGACTTTGAAGCATTGGCTGCATTATTAGATGAGTTGAAAGAAGCAGATTATAATATTGAGCTAACCGGCTTTGATTGGTCTGAAGCGGAGAAGTTGCTGGATACATTGCATGAAGAATCCGTGGATGAGGAAGATGATTTTAATCTAGAAGAAGCATTACCTGAACATCCGATCACTCGTAAAGGTGACATTTGGCTACTTGGGAAGCATAGGCTAATCTGCGGTGACTCGACTAATCCACAGGATATCGCAACATTGATGAATGGTAAGAAGGCTCAGCTTATTGTGACCGATCCACCTTATAATGTGGACTATACAGGTAAAACCAAGGATGCATTGAAAATAGAGAACGATAAAATGGACAATCACGAGTTTTATAATTTCCTATTGGCAGCTTATACTCGAATGTATGAAGCAGCAGATGACGGAGCAAGTATTTATGTGTTCCACGCAGATAGTGAAGGCTTGAATTTTAGAAAGGCATTTATCGAAGCTGGATTCAAACTGGCACAATGTTGTATATGGGCAAAGCAAGTGATGGTAATGGGTAGACAAGATTATCACTGGATGCATGAACCCGTATTATACGGTTGGAAACCGACAGGTGGACACTACTGGAACAGTGATCGGAAGCAAACGACATTATGGCAATTTGATCGTCCCTTCCGGAATGAGTTTCATCCCACGATGAAGCCTATTCCCTTGATTAGCTACCCAATTAAAAATTCGAGCAAGCTTGGTGATATCGTATTTGATCCATTTGGTGGTTCAGGTTCAACATTGATTGCTTGTGAGGAAACGGATCGGATTTGCTATACCAGTGAGCTTGATCCTAAGTATGTAGATGTGATTATGAAGCGATATATTGCCCATGTTGGCGATAATAGCGGCGTGTATTTAATTCGGGATGGAGTGAAGGTGGGCTATTCAGAAATTGTTACTGAGACAGAATTAGAGAACGCGTAGTTAACCTTTTCTGAAAAGAAGTGTAGTTATAAATACCAAAATAGAAAACAAGGAGACACTGAAGCAAACTATTGCGTAAGTTTTTCGATTTGCCTTAAGTTCAGAGAAGCCAGTAAATAAAAACATGAGACCGAGGAAAAATTGTGCGAGTTTGTATGGACTATGATTTTCATCGGGATAAACGAGAGACCATAAGGATAAGATAACAACAGCTAAAGCAAGTATTAGACTAAGGATTCTATACATATCCATTTTCTTAGGCATAGGTAAATTCCTCCACTTCATATATCGTATTATTCGATGTAACCCCATTATACAATATTATACAACTATTTAGTTTAGAAATGGTAACCAATATGGCTATCAAGAAGTTGTTGCTGAGTCGGCAAGGTCAGAGGTATCATGTGCTGACTAAACCGAAAGGGTGATTGAATTGGGTAAGGCAAAAGTGAATATGGTGATTCGATTCCTAAAGGGCATGCAAGCCGAAAAGGTAAATGTGCTGGGAACTGAGGAAGCTATGGAGGACAATAGGCTGATTCTGAAGGTGATTGAGGATATCAAGTTGTTTTACGAGGCTGAGTTAGAAGGGTAAGCTAGAATACATATGGGGAATGGTCGATAGTTGGCTGTTCCTTTTTTTCGTGCTGGAGGTGAACAGAATGAGCAAAAATAGTGACAATCCCAAAAGAAACAAGCCAAAGATACTAACCAAGTATGATCAATTTGTTGTGCCAAGACTCAGGGATATTCCCGTTTGGGTACGTGAAGGAGCCACAGACGAGGAAATTGCGAAGCGATTAAATATCCACATTTGGACATTAGGCGATTATAGAAGGAAACATCCCAAATTTGCTGAAGCATTGGAACGTCCAACCAAGTGGGAGACCCATGTATATCCTAGACTAGCGGAGATTCAGCAATGGTTCGAAGAAGGCATGAATGCAGAGGACATTATTAGGAAACTAGACATAGGTAAAACGACTTGGTACGAGTACATTGATAAACATCCGATGCTGGCTGAACTAGTCAAATGGAGCAGATCTGTCCCTATTTCACACGTGGAAAATTCACTTTTGAAAGCTGCTACAGGGTATGAATATGAAGAAATAAAAACGATTATTGAAGAGGACAAAAATGGAAAAAAGAAGACACGCATCGAAAAAGTAAAACGATATCAGCCCCCGAATCCAACAGCGATGATCTTCTATTTGAAGAACCGCGCACCTAACGAGTGGAATGATCGCCGTGAGTTGGTGGTGAATACGAAGGCACTGGAACAGGAACGGAAGCAGCTATTTCTGGATATGATCGAAGCCGATGTAGTGGATGCCGAATATGAAGCTATTGAGGAATCTGTAGAGATTGAGGAAGGATACATAGAGCCGGATGATTCGCAGTCATAACGTTATGCCGTCAGTATTTGTATAGATAAACGCCAGTTTCAGCCCTGAATTAGCCCCAAAAGTAGCCAGAATCAGTGCATAAGATAGGTTATGTATGGAGTGGACTTTGCCCCACATCAACGGTATGATGTGACACACAAGCGAAGGGTGGGGGCGAATATGAAGTATATTCAAGGGTTTGAAGCATATTTACGGAGCAAGGATCGAAGCAAGAACACTATTTCCTGTTACATTAGGGACGTATTGCAATTCATAGTCTGGTATCAAAGGAAAACGGAATATGGACTGGACAAGTGGATTGAGTTGGATGGCGTAGAATACAAGAAATATCTGCAAAGCACTAACCAAGCGATACTCACCATCAACCGCAAGATTGCCAGTATCAACGTATTTGCACAGTGGATGCACTGGCAAGGCTATATTAAGGAAGAAATACATATCGAAGCGGTCAGGAATAAGGTTGTTCGGCAATACAAAGGGTTAGCGGAAAAGGATTTGTGGAAGCTGAGAAATGAAATTCACCGTATGGGTAATCGAATGCATATCTGTATGATTGAATTATTACTGGGAACGGGGATAAGAGTAAGCGAATTGGTTGGCATCCAATTGAAGGATATTAAAATAAGCGAACGAAAGGGAATACTGAAGGTATTCGGAAAAGGCAACTCCTTCCGTACCATACCATTGAATAAGGATGTACGAAAAGCCATTACCCGATATCTTGAAGTCAGACCACAGGTTGATTCAGAATATTTATGTATTGGCCAGCGAGGGTCTTTGGAACGGAATGGGATTAACCTGATCCTGAACAAATACGGAAATCGGGTCAATGTAAAGGTGACACCCCATATGCTCAGACATACGCTTGGCTATAAGCTGGTGAAAACGACTCCTTTGACGACCATCCAGCAAATCCTTGGGCATGATCACGTAGCGACAACGAATATCTATACGCTAACAACGCAGCAGGATATGGCTGAAGCTTTGGCAAATATCGAGTGGTAATGAGCCACTCTTTTTGTTGCGGATGGAGGGGTTCTTCTATTTGTAGAAAAAGAGCCGCCAGCAAAGGGTGCAGAAATTTTTGTGATGATTTTACGGTACATATGAGAAAGGAGTTATACCGATTGAAACAATAAAGCAAGAAGAGCAACGACAAGCTGAACTGCTTAAGCAGTATATGGAGAAGCATTTCAAGCCGCCCAAAATGAAACAACTGATCGAAACGTTCTCTTTCTCTGAGCTTCGTAAATTAATCGGTGAGATGGACATTGAATTTTTTGCCTTAGCCTATTTCCCTAAATATTTTGATCGAGCATTCGGACAGTTCCACAAAGAGCTATTCACGGAATTAAGGCATATGCTTGCCCATACTGGACTGATTACGGCTTTTGGACTCCCAAGGGAGCATGGAAAGTCAACGATTAGTTCCTTTTTATTTCCGCTGTATGCGACTTTATATGATAAATCACAGTTTACATTAATCATATCAGCGACAGAACAAATTGCATTGCCGTTTTTGGATATGATCAAAGATGAGCTGGAAACCAATCAGATGCTGATTGAGGATTTTGGGATTCATAAGGGGAGCCGCTGGAACAACAATGAAATATGGCTTAAGAGTAAAGGTGGACTGGATTCCTGCATTATGATTCGTGGGATTGACGGTAGTTTGCGAGGTATCCATTATAAGCATCATCGTCCTACGCTGGTATTGATGGATGATTTGCTCAAGGAAGATACAGCACGATCCGAAGCCAAACGAGAACAGATTAAAAATACCTTTACAGATGTCATTCTTCCTATTGGCACAAGGGATACGAATATTCTGATCTGTGGAACCATTTTGAATGAAGAAGATATTATGGCCGATTTGCTCAAGGGTAAAATCCCAGGTGTGCGAAGTGTTCGTAAAGCAGCAGTGCTTCAATTTTCAGAGCGTGATGATCTATGGTCAGAGTGGGAGCGACAATATAATAACTTGCAGGATGAGGACAGGATCAATACGGCCTTGTCTTTTTTTATAGCTCACGAAAAAGAAATGCTGGAGGGTACGAAAATCCTGTGGAGCGAGTATTTGGGCTATTATTATTTGATGTGCAAGAAGCAAGCGATGGGAGAAAAAAGCTTCTATAAAGAATTACAAAATGATCCGCGTTCAACAGACGAATACATATTTCAGAATCTCATGTATTGGGATAGGTTGCCTGAGTTTGAGGAAATGGAAATGGCGATGTACATTGATCCAGCCATTAAAGCTGGGAAGAAAAATGACTATTCGGCTATTTCAATTATTGGGCAACACAGGAAGACAAAGCAGATGTATGTGGTTGACGGTAATATTTATAAGCTGTTGCCGGATAGTTTGTTTCAAGTAGCGATTGAAAAATTAAAGCTTTATCCTGTAGATAAGCTAGGATTTGAAGTCAATCAGGCACAGAGTTATATGAAGCAGAAATTTGAAGAAGAGTTATGGAAGGCGAATATACATACACCCGTAGAAAGTGTGCAATCCAAGGGGCAGAAGCATGAACGTATTATTAGCTTGGAGCCGGAAGTGAAGAAGGGGTATATTCTATTCAATGCAGATAACCTTAGATATAATAATCAGATAAAGGATTATAATCGAAATTGTACATATGATGATGCACCAGATAGTTTATATGGGGCTGTTCAATTGATTCAGTCTGTGAAAAGTTTAAAATTTTATGATCGAAGTTTGCTATTTTGAAAGGAAGAACCTATTTGCAAATAACCGAACAGATCATTATAGAATGTCTAAACGAACTCCAATCGGCTGCAATAGCCAAACAAAAATATTCAGATTACTATAATGGTCAGCATGCCATTCTGAAGAACTATGCGATGCAAGAAAGCCGCAGCAACCAAAAGCTCATTTTCAACTTTCCACGTAAGTTTGTAGATAACGAAGTGGGCTATCTGCTCGGCAAGCCAGTAAATTATGTGTCCAAGTCGGATCAGGATGAAGCCATACATAATATAGACGTACATATGAGTCATTGGGACAAAGAGCATAATCTACAGCTTCGGAAACAATCTGAAATATTCGGTGAAAGTATTGAATTGAACTATATCGACTCGGATGGTCAGTTTTCAGCCACTGTATTATCCCCATTGAATGCCTATGTGTTGGAGGACGGTACGGCAGAAAGAAATGTACTATTAGGACTACATAAATTCACGAGACGATTTGATAAGCAAATATATTTGGACGTGTATACCGATCATGAAATCCTACACTATACAATGGGCAACGATGATAAAAGTAATCAAATGAAGCAAAATCAAGCACCTGAATTAAAATATATCGGCAAACATAATCACATCTTTGGAAGAGTCCCGCTTATCTCCTGTCCAGCCAATACGGAGAGAAAAAGTGGCTTCCATGATGTGATTTCTTTATTTGATGCCTATAACGCTTTGAACTCTGATTTGGTCAATGAAATCGCAGATCATCGCAATGCCTATCTCGTGATTGAGAATGCCAAGCTGGAAGCTGAAGACTTGTTGAATATGAAGAAGATGGGCATTATTCAAGTTCCAACTGGGGGAAAGGTGAGTTGGCTTACGAAGGAGATTAATGATTCTTTTGTAAAGAACGAGCTGGACAATATTGAACGCAAAATCTTCGACATGATGGATCAGGTCAACTTCAATGAAAACTGGGCCAGCAATACGTCTTCCTTGGCGCTGAGAAATAAGCTGCTGAATTTGGAGAATCGAGTAGCTATGCGTGAAGCCTTAATGGAAAAGGCAATCAAGCAACGTCTGCGCAACTTCTTTACCTTTCTGCACATTAAAGAAGGCGTGCAATATGATTACCGGGATATCGCCGTAAAATTCACAAGAAACTTGCCAACAGACTTGGTTGGGATGGCAGATGTAATCGTTAAATTGCAGCAAGTGGTATCTCAGGAAACGTTGCTGACGTTGCTTCCGTTTGTTGAGAATCCAAAGCTGGAATTCAATAAGTTTCATGCGGAGCAGCAACGATTAGTTGGTACGGATAAGGAGGTATCAAATGCAGAATAAAAATAGGATTAAGCGGCTCGTGAAGAATAATTGTGCATGCTATTTGGGAGCGAAGTATGGTATCCCAAACTATTGCTGTTTACAAGATGGCCCATGTGTATTTTTTGCTCAAGATGATTCTTTTCCCCGTTGTAGCTATTTTGAAAATGGGGTTTTACCCATAGATGAAAAGTTAGAACGAGAATATAAGTCTGAGCGGAATATAGAATCTGAATTTAAAACAGTGCAACCGAGGGTGAACTGCCAGAAATGTAAGGCTACTTTTTCAGCAAATTCGAATCGGCAGAAATATTGTGATAAATGCAGGGACAAGAATGCAAACGAAAAGACGAAATTACGGATGCGTCAGATGAGGAAAAAACAGGCTTGATGTTACGCTTTAGAGGTTTAAAAAGCCCAATAAACTAAGGGTGAAAAACAACCCAAAATGAGGAGTTGGTATGTTTGTATCTATTTCTCGTTTTTACGTTTTCTAATGCGTAACATTATTGTATCAGATATGACATTAAACGAATTCAACATACATATGCGTGTTCGAAAGCTCGAACCCAAACAGACTCGGTGTTACGCTTTAGGCTGTCAAAAATCCAAATGAAATAAGGGTTAAAAATACCTAGAAGTGGGGAGTGGGTATGTTTGTACCTTTTCCTCGTTTTTGTGATTCCTAAAGCGTAACAACACTGTCCTGAGCATGACATTAAACGGCTCCATACATACATAAGCGTGTTCGGTTCTACAGAGTCGAATGGGCAATAAAGGAGATTAAATGAAAATGCAATTGGAACAAATGAAGCAGTTGATTGAAGAAAACCAAACAAACGAGGAATGGCAAACGTATCTTCAGGGTTTGAATCCGTATAACGTAGAAGGGATGGAGCAATTTATTCAATCTAATCAGCAAGCAAAAAGTTGGTTCGATAGCACTGTGGACAAACGATCCGCTAAATCACTGGAAACGTGGAAAGCCAATCATTTGGAAAGTGTAGTGGATGCTGAGATCAAGAAGCGATTCCCGGCTAAGGATGAAAAAGAAATTGAAGTTGAGAAGCTACGTGCTGAAGTAGAGCACATGAAGTTAGAGAAGCAGCGTGAACGGTTAACCAGCCAAGCAATTAAAATTGCCAGTGAAAAGAAACTTCCACTCCCGTTAGTGGATTTTTTTGTTGGTGCAGATGAAGAAGCGACGACAGCGAATTTGGCTATGTTGGAACAATCGTTACAATTGGCAATTCAACAGCAAGTGGAGCAACGGCTCAAAGGGGATGGATATACACCCCCAGCTAGTTCAACGAGTAGCACATTCACATTGGATACGATTAAAAGCATGTCGCCAAACGAAATTAATCAGCATTGGGATCAAGTCAAGCAAGCATTACAAAACAAACAATAATAAACGAAAAGGACAAGGTGATTAGATATGTCAGTACAACATTTTATTCCTACCATTTGGAGCGCACGTTTAAATGAAAGTCTGAAAAAGAATTTGGTGTATGGCAATGTGGTCAACACCGATTATGAAGGTGAGATTCAAGGTCAAGGCTCCACAGTAAAAATCAATTCGATTGGAGCGGTGACGATTGGAAATTATGACAAGGTAGCTGGAATCGGGAATCCACAGGAATTGGATGCTACACAAAAAACATTGGTGATCGATCAGGCGAAGTATTTCAACTTTCAGGTGGATGATGTAGATGCTGCTCAAGCGAATGTAAATCTACTCGATGGTGGGATCGTGGAAGCTTCGTATGGGCTTGCTAATGTGGTGGATCAGTATCTGGCTGGATTTTATACGGAGGTCAAAGCTGAAAATACGATGGGTAACGATGCAACGCCGATAATTCCTACAAAAGATACAGCCTATGATATGCTGATTGATTTGGGCGTTTTGCTGGACGAAAATAATGTGCCTGAAACGGAACGATTTGTGGTGGTTCCTGCATGGTATTATGGCTTGCTGCTGAAAGATGCTCGTTTCACGAAAGACCCAAATATCATTCGCACAGGTTATGTAGGGGATATCGATGGCATGACCGTTTATAAATCCAACAATGTGCCAAATACAGAAGGAGCCAAGTATAAAATCATCGCAGGTCATAAAAGTGCCATTTCGTTTGCCGGGCAAGTGGATTCGGTGGAAGCATTCAGACCAGAGAAACAAGGATGCAGTGAAAGGGTTGCAAGTATTCGGAGCCAAATGTATTAAGCCCGAAGCCATCACTGTACTTACAGCGAATAAGTCTTAATTGAAAGTAGATGATATGAGAACACATTATAATAGAAGAAACACGTTCGGGGTGTCCGTTTTGGATGCCCTATTTTATTTTTTTGGAGGGTAATAAGATGTGGTTTTTGAATCAGGAAACAGGATGTATATGGGAAGTCACAGATCAGGAGTTAATGCTGCGGTTACAGGTCAGTGGGCATTATGAGCAAGTGAAGGAACCTCAACAAGATGAGACTAAGGAAGATGAACCTGTAACGAAAGTTCAAGCTGCCAAGAACATGAAGCGTAATAAGAAGGCACAGGTAAAGGAGGGGCAGGAATCGGCACATGAGTGATTCATTGATTTTACTTAAACGGTTATTAGGCATGGAACCAACAGACATATCTAAGGATGATATCCTGATCCACTATTTGAATAAAGCCAAGGGTAATATTCTTGGGTATTGCAATGCGGCGACACTGTCTGTGGAATACGATCATGTCATGGTCGATTATGCCGTGTATCTATATAAAAATAGGGATTCGATTGGCCTAATGAATAAGCAGGAAGGTGAACGCTCAGCCACCTATGAAACAGGCATTCCGACAAGTATCCGGCTTGCTCTTCCTTTACCTAAAATCAAGGTCGGGACAGATTAATGTTCTATGATACGAAGCTGGAAATTTTGAATGATGCTGATTTGAAACCTGTCCAGTTGATCATGGCAGATGTACAACCTTATCGCAAAAGCTTTTCATTTGAAGATGGTTACATACTAGAGACAACATATCGAGCTTTCTGTCCACTGGAAACCTTATTGCAATTATATGGATATGTTCGAATTAGTAAGAATGTCTTTATTATTTTGGATATGAAGGAATGGAGTGATTATGTGGAGTTGTACCTGTATCGCTGCAAGCAGGATTTTGGTTTGGAGGTGGAGGAGTGACGAGGAGCCTAGAGCCGATGATAGATTTCTTTCTGCGAGAGAAGGGCGAGCTTGTACATATGAATGGTATGCGACAGCTTGCTCTAATTCAGGATGCGACAAATACCATTCAAATGACCGATGAAAAAATAATCCGTGCAGCAACACCCTTACACACAGGTAATATTGTGGACTATCGTGATGAACGGTATCTGATCACCAGTCAGGTGGATCAAAATGAACAGTCTTGTCGAGGTAGAATGAGAAAGTGTAATCAACGGCTGGCTTTGAACTGGAATGGAGAGGTGAAATGGTTTGATGCTGTGGTAGAAGCCAGAACGTTTTCAACGGAAACAGGTAAAGTTATCTCCATGCCAGAGGGAAACATCCTGGTTACTGTACAAGACAATGCAGACACGCGAAACATCGCATTGAACCAACGATTCTATATGACTCATCAGCCGTTTAAAATAGTTGGAATTGACCGTACGATGAATGGCATCATCCAGTTAAGCTGCACATTGGATAGCATAAATACAGCTAATGATGACGTGGAACATAACATCGCTGACAGATGGAAGTACGAGATTACTCATACATATGCATTACATATTCATCAGGGAACGATAGCTCAGGTGCTGCTCAACGAAACGTTATCTTTGGAAGTAACGGCTACGGATAATGGGGATGAGATAGCCAATCCGCTGATTACCTATACATCCAGTGATCCGAGTGTGATTAGTGTAGATCAGCAAGGTCGGGTTATGGGCATCGCTTTGGGCCAAGCAAGTATCACCGTAAAATTAACATATCACCCTACGATACTGAGTACGATTGAAATGAGAGTCGTCGAAACGGGAACGCATATCTATTCGATAGCCATTACTGGTAATCCCATCCTCAAAACAGGCCAAAGCGCCTCATACGTCAGTCATATCTATGATCATGGAACAGAAGTGTTTGACCAGTCTGTAGAGTGGAGCCTAAGGAATCAAGATGATTCAATTCCGATCATGGGAAGCATAACAGCCAGCACAGGAAATAGCGTAACCATAAAGGCAGGAAGCAGTAGTGGAACGATCAACAAAGCTTTAACATTGACAGCCACCTTAGTAAGCGATCCTAGCATGACCATAGAAAAGACCATTAGCCTTAAAAATTTATTCTAAGCATTATATCTATCGGCTTGCCCTAGAGGTGAGCCATTTTATTTCAAAGGAGCCATATACATATGCAACGAAAATCTATTGATTACTTGCTCAGTCTGAGCCTGTTGAAGCAATTGAGATCACAACATGTCATTACAGAAGAAGAATTTATAGCGATTGACCAGCGTAATAAAAAATCTTTCAAGTAGCTATAACATGGGCAGAAATGGACTTGATGATGTGCCGCAAGCATTATACCATGTGACCGTATAAAGAAGATATCGAAGGGAGAAACACCTATGGCACAAGCCGCAACCGCAAAAAAAGTCGTCGTTGTTCCCATTAAAACGATGGACATCGTAGAAGGAATTCAATCGATTCAAAAGAAGAAAGTCGCTGCCTATTGCCGGGTTAGTACCGATTCCGAGGAGCAAAAGGAAAGCTATACCAATCAGGTCAATCATTATACCCAATACATTCAAAACAACTTGGAATGGGAAATGGCTGATATTTACGCAGATGAAGGCATCACCGGAACCACCACTAAAAATAGAACACAATTTAATCGCATGATACAGGATGCCCGAAACGGTAAACTGGATCTCATACTGGTCAAGTCGATTTCGAGATTTGCGAGAAATACACTGGATTTATTGAAATATGTACGGGAACTGAAAAGTCTCGGAGTTGCTGTATTCTTTGAACGGGAGAATATTAATACGCTAGATACCACAGGTGAGGTATTGCTGACCATCCTGAGTTCCCTTGCCCAAGACGAGAGTCGGAATATTTCTGAAAACAGCCGATGGGGAATATTGCGTGGCTTCCAAAACGGTAAAGTCTTCTGCAACACCACTCGCTTTCTCGGCTACGATAAGGACGAGCAGGGGGAACTGGTGATTAACGAGTCAGAAGCCGAGATTGTACGCAGAATATACGAGGAGTATTTGGATGGAAAAAGCTATCAGGCGATAGCCAGAGGATTGATGCGAGATCACATTAAAACAGTCACGGGTGGCGATACGTGGTGGGATTCCTCCATTACCTTAATTCTGACCAACGAGAAATATTACGGAGCTTTGCTTCAGCAAAAGACGGTAACGGTAGATTTTCTAACCCACAAACGAATCAGGAATAAAGGACAGGAGCAGCAATATTTAATTGAGGACAACCATGAACCGATTGTCTCGAAGGAACTATTTGAAGCGGTGCAAAAGGAAAAGGAACGGAGGGCCAAGCTGAAAGGGAGTGTGATGGGGGAGAGTAAAAGATACTCCAGTAAATATGCACTCAGTAGCAAAGTATATTGTGGATGCTGTGGGGCCATTTTTAAACGCCGAACCTGGAACAGCAATAATCCATCCAAAAAAGTAGTATGGCAATGCAAAACGTATGTCAATAAAGGTAAAGTAGCCTGTGATGCCAAATCAGTCGATGAACCCATTTTACATTCCGCGTTTGTACGATTGTTCAACCGGATGTATGAGAATAAGAAAGTATTCATGAAGACGTTGAAAGCCAATATTGAATCGGTGCATTCCAGCAAAGTAGGGCAAGAACCGCTATTGGACATCGAAGGACAGATGCAACAATTGAAATCCGACTTGAAGGAATTAGTGAATCTCAAGCTACGGAATCAGATTGATGAAACGGTATATGATGAAGAAACGAACAGACTTTCCAGTGAGCTAAATGAGCTACGGCAACAGATGCTGACACTGGAGCAGGAGCATGAGCAGCAAGCGAAAATCAAGGAGCGTGTAGATGAAATCATCCAAGTACTAAGCACACAGCAGGATGTACTGGAACAATTTGATGATAACCTATTTAATGCGTTGGTGGAGAAGATAACCATTCTCTCACCAGCGCATTTTGTTTTTACCTTGAAAAGTGGAATGGACATAGACGAAATACTGGACTAACGAAACCATAGGATAACATTATCAGTAGGCTAACGAGTAGCTGTGGGTTGTATGACGGGAAGGATCAATCGAATCCCGTCTTTAACTCCTTCCATATAGATGGACTGTTTGTCCTGACTTAGCTGATAGCCTATGGCTTCTTCCCATTCAGATAACAGACGTTGGATATCTTCGTTTTGGTTGGTTTTGAATTGATCCATTTGAGTGAATAGATTTTTGTCCTCAGATAAACATGAAGCCTGTTGTTCACTGGCTAGTTCTAATTGATAAAAACGTTGGCGTAATGCTTCCTGAAACCAATCTGGCCAATTTGACATGGTACATTTCCCTCCCGTTGTTTGAGTGTGTGTATGTTAACTCTGATGGAGAGGGATGGCAAGTCATTGTTTTAGAGTATTGGGGTTATTTCTTCCTCCTTTGAGCTTGGGCATGCCAAAAAGCTCATTCCTCGCTTAAGGTTCAAGTTTGGAATAAGCTTTGAAAGTTTATCAAGTGTTTGAATCATTTTGTGTTTGGTTTGCTGATTGTATTGTACGATCTTGTTGTTGGGTCTGTAAACGAGTTCACACAAAATACTTGACAATCCCGAATAAGCTTTTCAGTTATTTATTATGTCTATCCGTTACTTTCAATACTCTTAACTTCTACCATTTTTAGTTCAATCCAATTCATAACCATTTCTGCCTCTTCTTGAGTAATCACTTTTTTCTCTTTTTTATATTTATAAGTTTCATAAGCCCATACTAATATAATTTTCACAAATTCAACTGTCTCTAATTTACAGATCGGTTCAATTTCATCTTCTTCCTCGTCATAAAATGGATCTTCAATTATTGTATAGTCTCTATAGGATATAACGCTTGATGCATTTCCTCCATGTCTATATTCGGGTATATTTCCCCTTAATAAATCAACATAATTATCAATATCAATTTTCAAATCTTTAAATCTCCAAGGTATATCAGATCCTAAGGGATCACTTATCATATTTGCGAACTCCAGTGATTTTTCTTCGTCAAAATCCAATACAACTATATTGAATTCGTCCATATAGTTCAATTTATATTTATATTTAATCATTATTCGAACACCCTCCAATTCAATATACTGGATAAGCTGAAATTATCTTATCATTTCTTAAAATAAACTCTATTCCCATTCCAGTGCTTGTTTTCCCTATATATTTATTGTTTTTTATAATTACTTTATTTTTAAAAGCTTCATTTACTGATTCTATCACCTGTTGTGGTGTCCATTCCTTTGGAAAAAATGTGGATTTAGGTCCTTTTAATACTCCATTAATTTCAATATTGGCTTGATAGACACCAAACTCATTAGGTGGGTCAATATTTCCGACAATTTTACCGTTACTATTCGGCATCCCTTCATAATGAAAACCATTGGCATTTCCATTTTTGAGTATTTCACCATCAAAAATATGGTTTAATCCATTTTCTTTAGTCCCTTGTTTAAAGTTTTCTGTGTTTTGTAGACTTTCAAGCCATTTCTCTTTCTCTACAACAGGCTTACCACCTTGTCCCGTCCTCTCAATCTCTATCTCTTTATTGGGCTTTGTGTTTGGAAGTTGGGGTGACTCTGTTTTTTCATTTATGATTTTAGGACTTGAATGAACCGGCTCTTTACCTGGTAATTTTAGTGTAGGTTTGGGCTTGAAAAATGAACCGGCTCCCTCAACGATCCCTGCTACACCAATGATATTGGACCAATGCTCTGATGACAAAGGATCTTTAGGTGTCAACGCTCCACGTATAGTCTCTGTTATTCCGAATGTAGCAAAATTGATAGCGTCACTACCAGATTTACCTTGATTACGTGCACGCTCCATATAAGCCTGATACAATCCTTTAGGTATTCCAAATGACCAATAATCTAAAAATTCACCAAATGAGTTTCCTGCATTTTGATACCTTACGTTATTAGCCTGCTCTATGCCTTTGTATAATTCAACTAGGCTGTTTGCTGATTTTGTAGACGCATTTTGTACTGTATGTGCCTGTTCCATTGCTATTTGGCCTTTTATCATCGCACTGCTACCCGTATGATCTAGATAGCGATCCCATAAGGACTTAGGCTCCTCAACTTGTGGTTTCGGTTGTTGTGCCATGTAGCTGTCATAATTTGCTCTCCAGCGTTGTCTCAGATCTACAGGAACTTGCTGATAGGCATGAGCCATAGCATTCGACTCTTTCAGCAGGTTCTGAATCAGCTCCAGTGGGCCTCCAGAATTCGCTACATGACGCGCACTTGTATATGCTTTTCCTAAAATCCACTTGCTATAGTAGGCTTGTCTCGCTCGCTCATGCTCATACTCACTAATCAACCCCTGCATGGCTAAACCAGCCAAGTGTTTGAGCGGGTGCAACCCCGTTTCTTTACTGCCTCCAACCGTTGGCGTTCCTTTACTACGAATAGGGATGGCTCCAGTTGCTTGTAACACCGTTGCTGCTACTTTACCTGCTGGCCCACCAACAGCATTCAACATCACACTGGCTATGTTTCCAACTACGGGAATAGAACCTAACAGTTTGGATATCGTCCCCATCAAAGCATTGGCCTGTTGAAGTGCTGCTGGAGTCGTAATTTTTGCTTTAGGAGTAGGGGCTTGGCTGCTCTTGGCTGTTGCAGTTTGTGCGGCCTCATATGCTTTGATACTCATCAATGGTGGCTCAGGCACAGGAGGGAGGTCAGCTACAAAAATGGGAGCTTTCACCGTCCCTTCCTGATATATCACTGGAGCTTTGGTATCTGTCTCACCATCCAGCACCATGCTACTTTCTCCACCTTTGAGATACAGCGCCGTTCCAGCTTCCAGCGACAGTTCCTCACCTGCATCGAGCTTCACGTGACCACCCTGAATCTGCACATTCCCCAGACTGCTAACGGTAATTCCACCATCTTCATTTAGTGTAATTGAAAATCCATCCGAGGTAGAAAGGGTCAATTCTTGCTCAGACATTTTTACGCCGCTACCTTGCACATGTTGCCATACCTTCACATTCGGCTGTCCATTTGCGTGGCGTTGTTGTCGGAGCGAATCCGTTACATAGGCATCTTGTTCGCGGTGTGTAGGTAGATACAACTCCACCTGTTCCCCGATTTCAGGCATATCGTACCAACCACTATGTTCTTCGGCTACATATCTTGTCGCCACGGGAAACCAGCAGGCTTTGGCAGGATCTTGCTTCGGGTCGATATCCAGTTGAAGCTGTACGAAATCCTGCTGTACCTTGAGCACCGTTCCTGTCAGCGAAATCCCGGTGGCTTGATCGTTTTCATACCGGGCATAGCGAATATTCTGTTCCGCTTGAAGATCATAACGGGTACGCAGTAAGCCATCCTCTAACCGTGTCACTGCCCGAACGACGACCAGTTCTTTACCTTGTCCAATGGCTATCGTGATGAGATCACCTAGCGCGTAGTATTGCAGACTTTCAATTGTATAGGTGACATACGAGCCAGCACGTTGTTCTCCGGGCTTTTCTGTATCCAGCTCATGAAACGTTTTTCGTACCCGATAAAATACATCTCGTTCCACCTTATACTGCTTGCCTTCTGGCATCCCAAAGAAGACCTTTGGTGAAGCTGCGGTTACCTCTGGCACAAGCACGGAGCCAAAGCGGGAAGCGAGACGTTTTAAAAATGCCCAATCGGTCTCCTCATATTGTAAAACAAAAGTATCCAGTTTGGCATAATTAGTTACGGTATCAATGGCGTCTCCATACTCATATTTACGAACCATCGAGGTGACCAGATCATCATAAGTGCGGTGAATATCTTGATAGGAACGTTTTTTCAGCTTGATATCCATTTGATAGGAATGCGAAGCAGCCTTCAGTTCAAAGGTATATACTCCCCGCGTACAATTCATAGACATTTGCGTAACGATCCCATGGAATAATCTTCTCAGTGATTGTCCCTGATCATCCAACTGACGAATCACAATCGGCTCTTGCTCCATATTTTGACCGATACATGCGGCTCCTTGTTCTTCGGAGAGCATACCACTAATATGTAAAAAGCTATGATCGTTGACGGTACGTGTGATTTGAAGTTGATCGATGTGTTGCGGCTGAAAGGGACCATAAAAGCGTAGGCTTTCATACCCGATCCCATCTGATAATAGGCTCAAGTGAGTTCATAACTCCTTTCTAGATGTGATGGCTGATTACAAAAGTAAAGTGCAGCATTTTAAGACCCATATGTATCACTGAGTTAGTTGGGTACAAAGTTACGAGATGTGATATTTAAATAACAGTCCAGCATATGTATTTATCGGTTAAAAGAGAGATTTAGTTTACAGAATGCCCCATTCGTTGGGTTATTTTCAATGTGTATATCTGGAAACAGGAGGTATGGAAGGGGGTTAAGTTGTGGACAGTGGCGGTCATTATCAATACTTTCATTACTCACCTGATCGAATAGCTGTGTAAACAAAAAAACGTATTTAAGTTTACTCGACAAAATACGTTTTTTCGTTTGCTTTGAAAATGCATATTTATGTTTTAGTTACGACTTTTGAATGAACCCACATATGTAAGATCATTACTGTTAATGACTTGACCTGGAGTTACAAAAGCCTCTTTATTTGGAGTATAATGCCCCATAATAAAGTCTGTGTTATAGTTTCCATAATAGAAGGCTTGCCAAATAAATTTAGAGCAGTAATTAGGGTTTATAGTTTTAAGTTGAAAGTTATCCCAAGAAGCCCAAGGTATATAGTAACTTGTTACTGAAGAGTAATTGTTTTTTGCCCAATAAGCTGCGTTAAGGCCGTGAGTCGCTCTATAGACAGCGATTGATTCATTAGCATTATGCCTCGATTGGTAATAAGAAATGGTATCCCTTTTTCCACCTTCCCCTTGATTATCATTTACGGCATTTACATGATAAACCATATAATCAGGTCCAATAATTCCAACATGTCCGACAATCATTGCACTTCCGCCTAATGCTTTTGATGAATAAAGCACATCTCCTACCCTAACTCTGATATTGGTTCCTGGGTAGGTTGAATCTGGCTCTAACGCTGATGGCGCAAAGCCATATGTGGCCTCAGAAGCACTTACAGAAGGATCAACTTCGGGAACACTTACAGAAGGATCAACTTCGGGAGCACTTACAGAAGGATCAACTTCGGGAGCACTTACAGAAGGATCAACTTCAGAGGCACTTACAGAAGGATTAACTTCAGAGGCACTTACAGAAGTTACACCAAGAAAAGAAGTAAAGAAGAGAAGTATTAGTAGAGCAGGTAAAAAAATCTTTAAATTTTTCATAATACACCGCCATTTTCCATAAATTTAAATACAATACTTATTATACACGAAGAATACTGGAAGTAAATAGAATAATAATGTATGATTATCCTAAAAGAGAGTTTGTTGAAATAAGAGGAGGGAGATGAAAAATTGAGTTTTTATAATAATAGATTGGTTCAGATATTAATAGTAATACTCTATCCTATTACGGCATTTGTGGTATTAAGTAATGGTGCTAAGATAGTTTCATGGGGGATACCAGCAGTCATTGCAGTATTGTTTTGTTTTCTTTGGAAAAACCTTCGATATTTAATCATTTCTAATGCATTATTATGGATTTTATCAGTACCAATTTGGTTTTGGATTGAGGGGGGGCAGGGGGCAGAAGTTTTCATTGCAAATTTACCACTCATCATACCCCTATTTATGTTTATTGTGTTTCTACCAGAAGTTATAATTGTTTTGATTAGGAATTTCCTTCTCAATAAGTTTAGACGGTAGCGTCAAGAATTATGTGTAAATGAAAATAACCTTTCTTGTAGAAGTTGGTATTCATCTTTGCTGGTGAACATGATGATTTCGCTACAGAAGGGCAGATAAAGGATTTATGCTTGCTTGTCTGAGACTCACGTTATCTGATTGCACCGGATTGTAGTCATTGACCGCATATGCTTAGAAAGAGACCCCAATTCATAAATGATTCTATTCTTCAATTTTTAAATAAACATACTATCTGTTGATCTAACTATATCCTTTCCACCGTCTCGACACATGTGGAGTGCGTGGTAGTAATATATCGAGATTAGAAGTATTGATGTACGAGGGTTTGAGGGGAATTTGAATATGTTCCTGCATTCAAAAAATTGCATTAGAGTTGAGTGAGGTATATATATTATTTTCATTCACAAGGCATGTGAATCGAACGTGCTGTCAGTGCGGAAGATTATTAGAGATATATTGGCGGAAATAGTAAGGAGGGATGACGAACCCCTCTTTTTGTTGTTGGCTGTTACTGTACTGTTGGTATATCTATTATCCCTAGCTTTCTTCCTAAAACAAGAAGCTCATCATAGGGATCGCCTTCTAATCCAAAAATTTGGGCAAAGGCAGGTTCAGTTTTAATTCCCTGTTCTTTTAGACGAATTATCTCACTTCTTATGCGAGGGTAACTTGTTAATAGGTGATGCTCAACCATCATGTGGAGATAGGCATTTTGTTGTTCAACTGCCCTAGGCTGACCAAATAATTCAAATTCAAAATTCGCTTTGATTGTTAGTGTATTTCGTATCCTCTTTTCTTTTAAAACAAATTTATCATGCTTACAGTATAGAGAGTGAATCTGGTGTTTAAAAGCTTCAAATTTGTGAATCTCCATTATAATATCTAAGTCGGAACCATCCACATCAATTGAAATTGGTATGGTTCCACATAGGACAGGATTATATTGAGCCAAATCATTTGGGATTCCCAAATCATTAATTACATTGAACGCTCGGTGCTGAATTTCGTTACCGGATTTTAAATACGTGATGGTTTTAAATATAAGATCACCCCTGAAAAACTAGTAGCTCTAATACAAATATATCATCGGTAATGGGGATTTACTAAGCTGAATGTTCAAAAAGTATCAGGCGATCAAAAATTCATAAACTCATAAACTCAGTCCTACTTTAGATTTAGAAATATTAGGCCCTCGGTATTATGAATTGACCCCCGTCAAGTAGCCAGTTATTAAAAAGTCATATTTAAACAGCCTGAGTCCTGTATTCGTAGGAACTTAGGTTGTTTAGTCTCTTTTGAAAACGTTCATGGTTGTAGAAATGTATGTACTGTTGTACAGCGTGCTTCACTTGCTTTGACGAATGAAAGGAGTGAAGATAAAACACTCTGTTTTAAAATGGCTGAAGAAGTTTTCCATACATGCATCGTCCCAACAGTTTCCTTTTTGGGACATGCTGGCTCGGATATCGTATCGTTTGAGCAGGTTATGATATTGGCGAGAGGTATATTGGAATCCTTGGTCGCTGTGCAGGAGAATCCCAGAGATATTTTGCCGTTTTCTTGCCTTTTTCAACGTATCCAACACCAGCTTTAAGTCGTTTCTGCGACTGACATGATAGGCCACGATTTCGTTATTGTAGAGATCTTTGATGGCGGAGAGATAGAGCTTTTGTCCGTTGAACATGAGATAGGTAATATCTGTTGGATCGGCTACACTCTTCTAGACAGAAAAATTGTGGTCTAATATAGTAGACTACAGACCAACCTAGAAGGAGCAGACGGACGATGACTAAAAAAGAAAGACGTACCTTTAGCGCTGAATTTAAAACACAAATGGTTCAACTCTATCAGAGTGGTAAACCGCGAAAGGATATCATTCAAGAGTATGATTTGAATCCTTCATCGCTGGATAAATGGGTGAAACAGAGTTCTACATCTGGATCCTTCAAAGAGAAAGACAACCGAACTCCAGAGGAATTAGAACTGATCGAGCTTCGAAAACAGAACAAGCAACTGCTCATGGAGAATGATATTTTAAAGCAAGCCGCGCTGATCATGGGACGAAAGTAAATGTCATTCGCCAGAATAAACATAAATACTCGGTATCAGCAATGTGCGACGTCCTAAAGCTCCCTAGAAGCACCTATTATTATGAAGAAAACAAAGTGGAAGTGACATCGGAGGATGAGCTTACCTCCATGATTATGGACATCTTTCAAAGCAGCCGCCACAACTACGGTACGCGTAAGATTAAAAAAGAGCTGTACCAGCAAGGCTTTACGGTATCCAGACGGAGAATTGGACGAATTATGAAGGAACTCGGGTTAGTTTCCACGTATACAGTCGCTCAGTACAAGCCTCATCCCACGAGATGCAATGAAGCCAAGCAAGCGAATGTATTGGACCGGAAATTTGAGCAAGAGCAGGCGTTATCTGCCGTCGTAAGCGATTTGACGTACGTTGGAGTAGGTTCATATTGGAATTACGTATGCTTCTTTGTGGATCTGTTTAACCGCGAAATTATCGGTTACAGTGCGGGGCCACACAAGGATGCCAAGCTGGTTTACCGTGCTTTGGCTTCGATTAAGGTCAATCTGAATGACATTCAGCTCTTCCACACCGACCGAGGCAATGAATTCAAGAATAAGCTCATCGACGATGCGCTGGAGGCTTTTCAGATTGAGCGTTCCTTAAGCATGAAAGGCTGCCCCTATGACAACGCCGTTGCGGAAGCCACGTTTAAAATGTTCAAAACGGAGTTTGTGAAGAAACGTCATTTTGAAAGTCTTGTTGAGCTAACCACAGAATTACATGACTATGTGCACTGGTTTAACCATATTCGGATTCACGGTTCTCTGGATTACTTGAGTCCTACTGAATTCAAGCAGAGGCACCATAAAAAAGTTGTCTAGTTTAGTGTTGACAATCCATGTTACCCACTTTTGGTTCGTCTGGTTCGCTATAAATTCTCTGTTGAGATGATTTCCCGAGAGGACATAAGCTTCTTTCTTGCCGTAATACGATCTTTTTCTCCGAATGACAGCCCGAATTCCAAGTTCGCCCATCAGCCTCTGTACACGCTTATGGTTCACGTGTATGCAATAGGTTCGTTCTAGCCAAACCTGCATCCTCCGATAGCCGAAAATGCCTTTCATCTTCTCATGACATGCCCCTATTTTTAGCTTCATCGTTTCTGGATCAGATACACTAAGTTGGACAGAAAAAATAAGGGCTTGTAGAATAAACCTATCATGTTAAGGAGCGAATCTCTACAATGCCAAAACAACG